>DASXMP010000097.1:0-107501 GCA_036495585.1 Streptosporangiaceae bacterium | reverse complement strand
CCCGGGCGCCCGGGGCACCGCACCCGGTGCGCCGCCCGGTAAGCCCGCCGCCCGGCGCCGGAACCGGACCTGGTTCCGGATCATCAGCCCGCTGGTGGTCCTGGCCGGCTGGCAGCTGGTGAGCATGTCGGGACTGATCTCCCAGCAGAAGCTCCCCCCGCCCAGCACGGTGTTCCACACCGCGATCACCCTGATCACCACGAGCAACGCCGCGTACGGCACGCTGCAGGGCGCCATGCTCGTGTCGCTGGAGCGGGTGGCGATCGGCTTCGCGGTCGGCGGGGCGGCCGGCCTGGTCCTCGGCGTGGTCGCCGGGCTGAGCAGGCTCGGCGAGAACTCGGTCGACCCGCTGATGCAGATGCTCCGGACGCTGCCGCTGTTCGGGCTGATCCCGGTATTCATCGTCTGGTTCGGCATCGGTGAGGGTCCCAAGATCATCCTGATCGCACTGGGCGCGGCGATCCCGCTCTACCTGAACGCCTTCGCCGGCATCCGGAACGTCGATTCGAAGCTTGGCGAGCTCGCCCGGGTGCTGCACCTCAACCGGCGGGAGCTGATCACGCAGATCGTGGTCCCCGGAGCATTGCCGCAGATCCTGGTCGGCCTGCGGCAGAGCCTGGGCGTGGCCTGGCTGGCGCTGGTCGTCGCCGAGCAGATCAACACCAACGCCGGCCTCGGCTTCATGATCAGCCAGGCCACTCAGTTCCTGCGCAACGACGTGATCATCGTTGCGCTGCTCGTCTACTGCATTCTCGGCCTGCTCACGGACTGGCTGGTCCGCGTCGTCGAAAGGAGAGCACTGCGGTGGCGGAACACCTTCCTGCCGGCGTAACCGTGCTGCCCGGCCGCACCGCGGGCGGTACGCGCACGGGACCCGCCGGGCTCGGCGGGCACGCCGCGCGCCAGGCCGTCCAGGTCCGGAATCTGTCCAGGTCGTTCGGCCTCGAGCCGATCCTGGACGACCTCGACCTTGACATCGAGGCTGGCGAGTTCGTGGCGCTGATCGGCCGGAGTGGATCTGGCAAGTCGACGCTGCTGCGCGCGCTCGCCGGCCTGGATACCGGTGTCACCGGCGACCTGCACACCACAGGCACGGTCTCGATCGCCTTCCAGGAGCCGCGCCTGGTGCCGTGGCAGCGCGTCAGCGCGAATGTCGGTCTCGGTCTCCGTACACCCGATCCGCTGGGCCAGGCAGATGCCGCACTCGCCGAGGTCGGCCTGGCCGGACGGACCCGCGCCTGGCCGCTCACCCTGTCCGGCGGCGAGGCCCAGCGGGTCTCGCTCGCCCGGGCACTGGTTCGCGAACCCAGCCTGCTGCTCCTGGATGAGCCCTTCAGCGCGCTGGACGCGCTGACCAGGATCGCCATGCACCGCCTGGTGCAGCAGCTGTGGGAACGCCACCGCCCAGCGGTGCTGCTGGTCACCCACGACGTCGATGAGGCGCTGGCGCTGGCCGATCGCGTGCTCGTCCTTGCTTCCGGCCAGATCGGCTACAGCTGCCGGGTCACCGCGACCCGGCCGCGCGACCGGAATCACGAAGAACTCACCGAGCTAAGGCTGCGCTTGCTCAGCGAGCTCGGCGTCGAGATGGAAGGAAAGGCCTAAACATATGGGAAACGTCCACATAGCCCGCCGCGGCCGTCCGCTCGGCCG
Organism: Streptosporangiaceae bacterium; assembly: GCA_036495585.1. Lineage (GTDB taxonomy): Bacteria > Actinomycetota > Actinomycetes > Streptosporangiales > Streptosporangiaceae > JAJYUU01. The sequence goes on along the minus strand of DASXMP010000097.1, from coordinate 105,848 downwards.
CGGCGTGGCAAGCCGCCGGCTCGGCGCGGCTGCGGTCGCCGCCGGGCTGCTCCTGGCTGGCGGCGCGACCGCCTGCTCGTCCTCGGGCGGCAGTACCTCGGCCGGCGCGAGTCCGGGATCGGTTGCCTCGGGCAACGTCACTAACGTCTCGGACGTCACGCTCAACGTCGGCGACCAGGCGGGCGCCGGATCGCAGGCGCTGCTGACTGCCGCCGGCCTGCTCAGCAAGCTGCCCTTCAAGGTGAAGTGGTCCGACTTCACTTCCGGGCCGCCCATGCTGCAGGCCATGAGCGCTGGTTCGGTCGACATCGGCTCGGTCGGTGACGCACCGCCGATCTTCGCCGCGGCCGGCGGCGCCAAGATCGCAGCTGTCGGCGCGACGGAGTCCGATCCGGACGCTGAGGCGATCCTGGTGGCGAAGAACTCGCCGATCAAGACCGTGGCGGAGCTCAAGGGGCAGACGATCGCCGTCTCCCAGGGCAGCGCCGCTCATTACCACCTGCTCGCGACCTTGAAGCAGGCCGGCCTGACCATCAAGGATGTCAAGCCGGACTACCTGCAGCCTGCCGACGCCGAGGCGGCATTCGCCGCCGGCCACGTGGCCGCCTGGGACGTCTGGTCGCCTTACATCGAGGCGGCGGAGCACCAGTACAACGCGAGAGTGCTGGTCAACGGGCAGACCAGCGGCACGGTGTACTCCTTCGTGATCGCCTCCCGCGCCGCGCTGGGCGACGCGGCCAAGGCGGCCGCGATTCGCGACTACCTGAAGGTGCTCGAGCAGGCGGACGCCTGGGCGAAGGCCAACCCGTCGAAGTGGTCGGCCACCTGGGCGAAGGCGTTCGGGCTGCCGGGCGCCGTCACCAGCCAGGCGGTCAAGGACGACGTGGCGACACCGGTGGCGATCGACTCGTCGGTGATCAGCTCCGAGCAGAACGTGGCGAACGCGTTCACCAGCGCCGGGCTGATCCCCTCCCATGTGGACTTCAACGACTACGTGGTGCAGACCTATAACAGCCTCGTCGGGAGCGCCGGATGACACTCGCCTTCCACTGGTTCCTGCCCACCTCGGGTGACGGCCGCAGCATCGTCGGCCGCGGCCACAGCGTCCCCCTGGTCGGTTCGCCGGCCCGCCCGCCTGCCCTGGCCGCTGGCGCCAGGGCGGCGGGCCGGGCGCCCAGTATCGACTATCTCGGCCAGGTCGCCAGGTCGGCAGAGCAGCTCGGCTTCACTGGCGTGCTGACGCCGACCGGTACATGGTGTGAGGACGCCTGGCTCACCACCGCCGCCCTCGTCAGCCAGACCCAGCGGCTGAAATTCCTCGTCGCCTTCCGGCCCGGCTTCATCGCACCGACGCTGGCGGCACAGATGGCTGCGACGTACCAGCGGATCTCGCGCGGCCGGCTCTTGCTCAACGTGGTTACCGGCGGCGAGGACACCGAGCAGCGCCGCTTCGGCGACTACCTGTCGCACGACGAGCGGTATGTCCGGACCGGCGAGTTCCTGGACATCGTCCGCGGCGCATGGAGTGGGACTCCCTATGACTTCACCGGTGACCACTACAAGGTCGAGGGCGCAACCGTGATGAGCCTGCCGGAACCGGTGCCGACCGTGTACTTCGGCGGGTCCTCCCCCGCCGCCGGACCGGTCGCGGCCAGGTACGTCGACGTCTACCTGACCTGGGGCGAGCCCCCGGACTCGGTAGCGCGCAAGCTGGCCTGGATGCGCGAGCTAGCCGACCAGGCCGGGCGGACGCTGCGGTTCGGCATCCGGCTGCACACCATCAGCCGGGACACCTCGATCGAGGCGTGGGCCGAGGCCGACCGGATGCTCGCCGACCTGAGCCCGGAGGACATCAAGACGTCACAGCAGGCGCTGGCCCGGTCGGTGTCGGTCGGCCAGGCCCGGATGCGCGAGTTGCACGCCGGCTTCCGCGACGGCGGCGCCGCGTCGGATCTGCAGATCTACCCGGGCCTGTGGGCCGGGGTAGGCCTCGTCCGCGGCGGCGCCGGCACGGCACTGGTGGGAAGTCACGAGGAGGTGGCGAACCTGATCGAGGAGTATGCCGCGCTCGGCATCTCCGAGTTCATCATGTCGGGTTACCCGCACCTGGAGGAGGCGTACTGGTTCGGCGAGGGCGTGCTGCCCGAGTTGCGCAGGCGGGGGCTGCTGGCAGTCCCGGAGGAGCGCCCGTCGCAGCTGTTCGCCGCCGCCTTGTGAACGGCCGGCCGCGGGGCGCCGATGGGAGGGCCTGCCCCGCGGCCGGCCAGCCAGCCGAACGTCAGCTGACGCCTCCGCATCCTGCGACCGAACAACTCGCGCCCACTGGCGGGCCGTGGCTGACAATTACGCCGCGGCCGGCCAGCATGCTGCCGTATGACCGTTAATCAGTCTTCTGCTGGCAATCACCCCCCGGCCGGGAACCAGCTCTCCTCGGTCCAGCACATCGTTCAGCTCATGCTGGAGAACCGGTCGTTCGACCACATGCTCGGCTTCCTGTACGCCAACAAGACCGGGCCGAACGGCCAGCCGTTCGAGGGCCTTCTCGGCACCGAAGCCAACAACGATGCCAGCGGCAATCCAGTCACCGTGTTCCCGATTGACGGCAGCCAGTCGGAGGCCTACTACCTGCCGGGCGCCGACCCGGGCGAGGGCTACGCCAACACCAACGCCCAGCTGTTCGGCACGGCCAGCCCGGCGGCCGGCACGACCGCCACCAATACCGGGTTCGTTACCAGCTTCGCCGCGGCTATCCCCTACGACACCAGCCGCGGCGACGGCATCGTGTCCGGCACCACGGCCAGCGACATCATGGGGATGTTCGCGCCACAAGCGCTGCCAGTGCTCTCGGGCCTCGCGCGCGGGTTCGCGGTGTGCGACCACTGGTACAGCTCGGTACCTACCGAGACGCTGCCGAACCGCGCCTTCGCCTGCGCCGCTACCAGCCAGGGGCACATGAACGACAGCACGACCTCCTACACCGCACAGAGCATCTTCGGGCTGATGACCGCGCACGGTCTGAGCTGGAAGATCTACGGCTACAACGCGCAGCCGCTGACCCGCGGCGACTTCCCCGACACGGCGGACGCACCCGACGCCAACTTCGGCCTGTTCACGGGCTTCCAGGCCGACGCCGCCGCCGGCACCCTTGCCCAGTACAGCTTCCTTGAGCCGAGCTGGGGCTCGGACGGCAACAGCCAGCACCCGAACTACGACGTCGCACTGGGCGAGGCGCTGATCCAGCAGGTCTATCAGGCGCTGCGCAGCGGCCCGGCGTGGAACCAGACACTGCTCATCATCACCTACGACGAGCACGGCGGCTGCTACGACCATGTGCCGCCGCCGACCGGCGCGACACCGCCGGATGCCACGCCGGGCGAATACGGCTTCGACTTCACCAGGTTCGGCCTGCGCGTTCCGGCCGTCCTGGTCTCGCCGCTGATCCCGGCCAGCACCATCTACCGAGTGCCCGAGGGCAGCGCCCCGATCGACCACACGTCGGTGCTGAAGACGATCGAGACCCGCTTCGGCCTGCCCGCCCTCACCGCCCGGGACGCCGCTGCACCAGACCTCGGCGGGGCGCTCACGCTCACCACGCCGCGCACCGACGACCCGATCGCCGGTGTCATCGCGCCCGTGGCCACTGGCCCGAATCCAGCCGCTGGCCATGTCTCGCATCTGCTCGCCGTCCAGGCCCAGCAGGTATCCCACCTGCCCGTCAGCGCGGACCGGCTGACCGACGCACCCAAGCTCGAGCACCTGCACACTCCGGCCGAGTACGAGCACTACATCGCGGCGCGCACGCAGGTGTGGCAGGCGGCCCGGGCGGCAGATGCGGCCCCAGGAGGCTCGCCTGGCGCCTAAGGTAACTGCTCGCTTCGGCATCGGTCTCGATGGAGTGGAACCCGGGCCCGCCAGGCTCCCCTGGCATCGGCAAGCGGTGTCGGTTGCGAGCGACGATCGGCGCAGCGTGGTGGAATGAGCCGATGCGCTCGACCGGACGCCGAAACCTGGCGCTGACGATCTTGCTGTCCGCAGGCCTGGCGCTCGCGGGATGCTCCGGCGCACCGGGCGCCGAGCCCTCGCCGGCCCAGCACTCACCAAACCCCGGTGCGACGAGCCCGGCCGCTCGACCGCCGTCGGCGTCCAGCACCGCAGCTTCGCCGGCCAGCAGCGCAGCGGCCTCCCGGACAGTCCGGCTCGTCGTCCCGCCCGGCGAGGGCGGCGGGCCATTCGGTACCGCCAGGACCGTCCGGTTGCCCGCAGGCTGGACCGCCCGCGTCTGGGCCCGGGTGCCTGGCGCCCGGATGGAGGCATGGACGCCGCAGGGTGACCTGCTTGTCAGCGTGCCGGGCCGCGGCGCGATCGTTGAGCTCAGGCCGACCGGACACGGCACGGCCACGGTGCGCCCGCTGCTGTCCGGGCTGACCTCGCCGCAGGGCCTCGCGTTCGCTCGGGTGAGCGGCCAGGAGGTGCTCTACGTGGGGGAATCAGACCAGATTGATCGCTACCCCTGGGGCCCTGGCGGTATCGCCGGCCGGCGCACGGTGATCGCAGCCAGGCTTCCTGACCTGGATCCATCCGGCGACGATGTGCACCGGGAGAAAGACGTCGCGGTCGCGCCGGATGGCACCGTGTATTTCGACGTGGCCAGCTCCTCGAACGCGACCCCAGACGATCGCACCATGTCGCCGCCGCGAGGGGTGATCATGGCGGTCAGCCCCGGCGGCACGCACGCGCGCGTCGTCGAGAAGGGCGTCCGGAATGGCGAGGGCCTTGCGGTCGCGCCGGACGGCGCGGTGTGGACGGCGATCAACAACCGCGACAACATCCCGTATCCGTTCCACTCCGCATACGCCGGGCAGCCGGATGCGTTCGGTCAGGTCATCCAGGCGTTCGTCAACAACCACCCGCCAGATGAGGTCGTGCCTGTCACGGCCGGGCGAGATCTCGGCTGGCCGTACTGCAATCCGGACCAGGACCGGAACCAGCCGGCCGGTTCTCTCGCTGATATCCCGCTAATCCCGGACTCGGTGACCAATCCTGGCGATGCGCGTCTCGACTGTGCCGCCCTCCCGCCCATCGACGTCGGCCTGCCCGCGCATAGCGCGCCGCTCGGCATGTCCTTCCTGGAAGGCAGCAAGGCCCCGGCGCCCTGGTCGGAGGGCGCCGTCGTCGCGGTGCACGGATCGTGGAACCGGCAGCCACCGCGTGCCCCGGCGGTGCTCTGGCTGGCCTGGAACGCCGCCCGTCGCAGCCTCGAACCGCCGGTCACACTGCTGTCCGGCTTCCAGGACGCAGCAGGGAACCGCTGGGGCCGGCCGGTCGACGCGGTGCCCGGGCCTGGCGGAGCGCTCTATGTCACCGACGACACCGCGGGTGCGGTCTACCAGCTGCAGCCTCCCGGTTAGCGCTGCACCGCTGCTAAGACTGCGGCCGGGCGCACGGCCGGGCGGCAAAGCTGGCTCGTTCCCGGTATGAAAGTGAGCATCCTGGCCGGCCGCGCTCGATTACAGTGACCCGACATGGCGCCACGTCCGCTGACCGACCTGATCGCACCGGACTGGGCAGCAGCCTTGCAGCCGGTAGAGGGCACCATCACGCAACTCGGCGAGTTCCTGCGGGCCGAGATTGCCGCCGGGCGCAGCTACCTGCCCGCCGGGCAGAACATCCTGCGCGCCTTCCGCCAGCCGCTCGCCGACGTGCGCGTGCTGATCGTCGGACAGGACCCCTACCCGACGCCGGGTAACCCGGTCGGGCTGAGCTTCTCGGTCGCGCCTGACGTGCGGCGGCTGCCCGGCAGCCTAGTCAACATCTTCAAGGAGTACATGACCGACCTCGGCCACCCACGGCCGTCGAGCGGCGACCTGTCGCCGTGGAGCGAACGCGGCGTGATGCTGCTCAACAGGGTGCTCACCGTACAGCCCGGCAAGCCGGGATCACACCGGGGCAAGGGCTGGGAGCAAGTGACCGAGCAGGCCATCCGGTCGCTGGCAGCACGCGGCGGCCCGCTAGTCGCGATCTTGTGGGGTAACGACGCCCGGAACCTCGCGCCGCTGCTCGGCACGACGCCGAGTATCCAGTCGGCGCACCCGAGTCCCATGTCCGCCGACCGTGGTTTCTTCGGCTCGCGGCCGTTCAGCCGCGCGGACACGCTGCTAGGGCAGCAGGGCGCCCAGCCCGTCGACTGGAAGCTCCCCTAGGACCCGGCGGCGAACGCGCCGACGACTGGGGCCAGCCTGGCGAGCTCGTCCGGTCCGGCCAGGTCCGGCAGCGCCAGGAACACGGTGCTCACGCCGCGCTCGGCAAGCAACCGGTACCGGCCGATGTGATCGGCAGCGACGCCGGCATGGTGCTGCCGGGCGAAGGCCGCCGCACTGACGCGGCCGCGCAGCGTCTCCACGAGCGCCGCGACGTGCTCCCGGTCGCGGCCGATCACCGGGACGTCCAGCACGGTCACCGCGACCTCCGTGGCGTCACGTCCGGCCGCCGCGCACCGCGACCGCAGCACGGCCAGCCTGGCGTCGAGCGTGTCAAGGTCAGCCGGCAGGTTGCAGCCGTCGGCGAGCCGGGCAGCGATGTCGAGCGTGCGCTTGCCGCTGCCGCCGACGATGACGGGGAGCGGCCCGGTCGGCCGGGGATAGCAGGTCGTCTCCGGCAGGTCGACGCGAGTGCCGTGATAGGCCTTGGTGCCGGGCTGCCACAAGGCGCGCAGCGTTTCGATCTCGGTCTCCACCATGGCCAGCCGGGCTGATGCGCGCGGGAACGGCAGGCCGAAGGCGGCGTGCTCACGCTCCCACCAGCCGACGCCGATCCCGCAGAACGCACGCCCGCCGGTGAGAGCATCGAGCGTGGCCGCTGCCTTGGCCAGCACTCCTGGCGGACGGAACGTCACGGGGCTGACCAGTGTGCCCAGACGCAGACCATGCTCCAGGCCAGCCAGCAGGCCGAGCGTCACCCAGGGCTCGGGGATGGGCTCCCAGCTACGGCCGACCTGCGGGATCTGAATGAGATGATCCATCAGCGCGAGGCCCGCGAATCCCGCGTCGGCGGCTGCCTGCGCCACCGCCCGCAGCCACCCGGCCGGGTCGGTGTCCCAGCCGAACCTGGAGATTTGCAGGATGAACTCCAGGCCAGCCGGCCGGCCTTGCTGCTGGCTGGCTGCCCGGCTGCTCCCGGGGGTGTGGGCGGGCTCGACCGTGGTCGGCCCGCCCGGCTCGCTGTCCTCTGCGCGCGGCCGCACGACGAGGTCGAAGCCCTCAGCGGGGAGCTGCGCCGCGGCCTGCGCCACCCGGCTGAGCTGAGCGTCGAGCACCGGCGCCGGAACCGCATAGCCCTGGGCCCGGTTGCGCTCGCGGCACCGCGCCGGGTCGGTATCCAGCAGCACCGCGACCGCGGGCAGTCCGGCGCGCCGGGCTACCTGGAGGTAGCCGAGACGGCGTTCGGTGTCGAGGCCCAGCGTGTCGATCACGGTAGTGAGCCGGCGCCGGGCTCGCGCGGCGACGATCTGGTCGAGCAGTGAGAACGCGTCCTGCGAAGCGTCGAGGTCACGCTCGCCGCTGCCAACCACGGCCCGCAGCTGGTCCGACGACACGATCTCACGAGCCAGGTAATGCGCGGCCGCCCAGGTGGACTTGCCCGAGCAGGACGCACCGATCAGCACGACCAGCGCGGGATCGGGGATCGCCGGCGCTGGCACGCCCGCGTCGTCGCGGTCCGCAGGCACGACTAGCCGGCGCGGCCCGGCTGGCTCTGGACCGCCTTCTCCACCACGGCGCCCGTGGCGAGCAGCAGAGCCTCTGCCTCCGGCGGCCCGATGAGCTGCAGGCTGGCCGGCAGCGGGCGGCTCGTCGGCACCGGCAGCGCCAGGGCCGGGTAGCCCGACAAGTTCACCGGGTTGGTCAGCGCGGTGTACGGCTGCCGCGGCGCCTGCGTGAGCGGCGGGGGGAAGAAGCCCACGGTCGGCAGGGCCAGCACGTCGACGTCCCGCATCGTGACAAACATGGCGGCCCGCCAGCCGGGCTGCGCGGCGCGCGCCGCCGCAAGCTCCTCGTCGGTGACGCCCTCGTCCGCGCGGAGCCTGGCCAGCACCTCGGCGCCGAGCAGTTCCCGCCGCGCCGGGTCATCCAGGAGCTTCCGGTTGGACTGGACCGCCTCGTAGTCCAAGATCGTGCCGCAGATGGAGCGCGCCTCCAGCCAGCCAGGCAGCTCGACCTCGACGACCTCGATGCCGCTGGCGGCCAGCGCCGCGTCCACGGCGGCGTCGATCGCCGGGTCGATATCCATCCCCGCCGAAGGCCGGAGCCGGCCGATCCGGCGTGCAGGCTCCCGGTCCACGGTGAAGCCCGGCTCCAGCAGCGCCATGCCCGCCGCCACCCCCGCCACGTCGCGCGCCATCGGCCCGACAGTGTCCAGGCTCGGCGCGAGCGGCCAGACGCCCTCGATCGAGATCCGGGCGTGTGTCGTTTTCAGGCCGGTGGTACCGCAGAAGGCAGACGGGATCCGGATCGAGCCGCCGGTGTCCGAGCCGTACGCAACGTCTGCCTCACCGGTAGCGACGGCGACTGCCGAGCCGCTCGACGAGCCGCCGGGGACCAGGCCCGGGTCGAGGGGATTGACGGGGGTGCCGAAGTAGTCGTTCACGCCAGAGGCACCGTAGGCAAGCTCGAAGAGGTTCGCCTTGCCAACAATGACGGCGCCCGCGGCGCGCGCGCCGGCCATGCAGGGCGCGTCGCTGGCGGCCGGCTCGGCAGACTCGGCGAGCGCGCGACTCCCGGCGGTGGTCGGCGTGCCGGCCACGTCGATGAGATCCTTGACGGCGAGCCTGACTCCAGTGCCGCTGACGTCGGCCGGCAGCCTGGTAATGAACGTAGCCATTGGGACAACTTATCGTCGGCCAGGCCGTCCAGGCTGGCTCGCGCGGATCACGGTTGTGGGAGCAGTGCTACTCAGGCAGCAGGCCCCGGGACGGTACGTCGGCACCGGCACCGCGGAGTACCTGCGCGACGAAGTCGCCCTTGGCGTTGGTGTAAGCATTCCGGTTGTCGGGATGCTCGACAGCCAGCCGGTCCTTCAGGTCCGCATAGTTCTGGCGGAGCGCGGCGTCCGCACGCAGCGCGTCCCGGAACATCAGCAGCGCCCGCGCATGCACATCGTCACGCTCGATCATGTGCAGGTGGTGGGTGCGCGCCTGCGGCGACGGCCGCAGGAACCAGAGCCGGTAGGAGCTGTTCGGGTCGTCCGGCCAGTCCCACCAGCCCGCGCGGCGCAGGACCGGGATGACCGCCTGGGCAGCGGCAAGCGATCGCACCGGCGCGAGCATGTCGATCACGGGCTTGGCGCGCAGGCCTGGCACCGAAGTCGAACCGATGTGCTCGATCGGGCCAGCCAGCCAAGGCTCCAGCAGCGGAGTGACGATCGCCTGCTGGTCGGCAAACCTATCCGGCCACGTGGCGTCGTAGGCGTGGACCGTTATCTGCTGATCGGACATCTGAGCACGCTATCTGACGCCCGCGACCGCGCCCCGAGTCACTGCGACGGTTCCGCCGCATCAGCGCCTTTGTACCTGCCGCCGTCCGCCTGCTCGGCACTCGCGATGGCAGCAAGGGCCTGGTAGATCGCCGCGACATATGACCACTGATCGCGCGTGCGCGCCTGGTACACGACGTTGTAGCCAGCGTGCAGATGCAGGACCGCGATCGTCGCGTCCGGATCTGGCAGGACGGGCAGGTCGATCCCGCCGCCATGGAATTGCCGCGCAAGCACCGGCCAGCGCTGGAGCGGGCGGCTGCCAATAGGCGACACCAGGAGCAGCAATGGCAGCTGGCGGGCCAGCGCCCACGCCGCACTGCGAACGTCGTCGTCGTAGGGCACGCACACCGGCATGGCGATAAGTCGTGCTTTCTGGGCTGGGAGTTCTCTCACCCCGTGTATCTCGCCGTAGATCAAGAGCCGGGTGTGCAGGAACTCCTCGAACGCCACCCGCTGCGGGCCTAGCTTGCCGAAGTGGAACAGGTCGCCGCGCACGAGCAATCGCCATGCCGCTGGCTCGGCCGAGGAGGCCAGCGCGATCACTGGCAATTGGTCTGGATCGAGGCTGGCGAGCAGCGCGTCGGCCGATCCGCGGGCCAGCCCGAAGAGCTTGTCCAGCACCGATCCGATCACGTCGGACAGCAGCGGCGCGCCGACAAGGCTATTGAACAAGCCGAGCAGCACGATCGGCACCGCACAGATCGCCCCGGCGACGCCGCTGATCCACGCCGCAGGCCGCGCCGTCCGTCGCCGCCGAGCGGGCCTGCTGGCCCGCGCCGGCAGGTGGCCGACGCGGCTGGCCGCCTGGATGGCGTCATCTGTCAGGCCGGATCGCTTTCGCTGCTGCCGATACGGCTGATAGCAGATGGCCGGCCACAAGGCCCAGCCGATGATGCCGGCCTGCGCGTCCGAGCCGGTCATGGCGCCGAAAGCGACGCCTCCCAGGCACACAAGGACGACAAGGAGCCCGCCAAGCAGCAGACCGCGCCGGGGTCGGACACGGCCCTCCTGGATAGCCACCGCGACTGCGAGCACGGCCAGGACGCCGATCCAGGCCACGATCCCTCTCGCCCACGTGGCATCCACCTTGTTATTCGGCGCCAGGATGCCGAGCGCGAGAAAAAGGGCGCCGAACTTGACGGAGCCGACGAGCCAGTAAAGGCGCCGGCCGGCCGCCGCCAGCGGCGTGAGGTCGGCCACTCGCGTCGGCTCGGGCAGCTCGGCCGGCGGCGCGGAATGGACGACGGTCTCCGCATCGACGTGATCGTGCGGCCCGTCGTCGGCCGGCCGGTCCCTGTGGTTCTCCGGCGCGGTCGGGCGTGGCGGCGCGGCCGGGGCAGCCGGCGCGGCTGACGAAACGTACGCCGCAGGCAACCGCCGCACTAGCACGACCGCGAGCACGACCGCGACGATGGCTAGCAGCGCAGCGACGTCGGCCGCCACCGTGTCCGCTCCGTCAAATGCGGCTCCCACCAGCCAGATGGCCGCGAGGATGGCGATGTTGCGGCAGACGAGCCGCTGCTTGGTTGCTTGGTAGACGCCGGTCATCGAAGCGATCCTGGTGAGGCCGAGGATCGGGATCACCGAAATGATCTTGCCGAGCAGGTTGAGGCGCTGAGCCGTCCCGGGGGCCGGCCTCGTTCGGCCTAACCAGTAAGCGAGTCCCAGCATGGCGGCGCTTGCCACGGTGGCGAATGCAGCCAGCACGAGCGACGAGCTGTCGACGCGTTTGAGTCCGGCGAAGCTGAAGGCCGCGATGCCAATCGGCAGGGCGATCGAAGCCGCGCGGAACCGGGACAGCGGCTGCCGTTCAGTGGGCCGTCCACGCTGCTCCGGCGTCAGTTCCTCGAGCGGTTCTGGCGGCAGCATCGCGCCACCAGGAGCAGTTGTATCGTCCATCTCGAGCCCACCTCACCGAGGCGCAGTTGCCGTGACCAGCACTTTGGCGATCGCCTCGACCGAGTCGAGTTCGCCGCTGGCCACTGCCATTATCAGCTCGTAAGCAGCATCGTTGGTGAGCGTCAGCCGACGTCCGTTGAGCCCGTAGAACGCAATGACCGCTGCTAGGGACAGCCTCTTGTTTCCATCGACCAGCGCGTGATTACGCGCGATGGAATGCAGCAGGGCCGCGGCCTTAGTGTCAAGGTCGGTGTAGGCATCCTGGCCGAACGCGGTCGCTTGCGGCCGGGCAAGCGCAGCCTCCAGCAAGCCGGCGTCCCGGAGCAGCGGCTTCTGGCCTAAAGCCCGCTCCGCGACGTACAGCAGCTCGGCCAGGGTCAGGTAGATCACTGCGCGAGCCGCTCAAGAGCCTCGGCGTAGCGTGGCAGTTCTTCGTCGAGAACCCGGTCAAGCAGCTCGGACCTGCTGTGGCCCTCGACGTACTCCCGGATGGCCTGCCGGGCTACCTCCTGCATTGGTCTGCCTTCGTGCTCAGCCCGGCGCCGAAGCGCCCTCGCCTCCGCGTCGGTCAGTCGCAGCGTCATAGCCATGTCGATAATGGTATCACCATTGATACCAGGCTTCCCGGCCGCGGCCCGGGCGGTTCCCGCGGTTAACTCTCGACCTTGCCCACTGCCACGACCGGCCGGCCGTTCTCGAGATAGACGGTGCGCTTGTGACGGGTGCCCGCGCGGACCCGGCGCCGGATCGGCTTGCGCAGCATCTTCAGGGCGTGCGGGAGCGGCACGATCATGTGGGCCGACACCTCCCCGCGCTCCAGCTCGATGCCGCGCAACTGGTCGTCGGTGAGGCCGCCGCAGTCGAACAGGAACCGGATCCCGCCCGGCGCGCCGTCGGCCGGCGGCCGGAAGTCGATACAGGCAAGTCGCGCATGTATGACTTCGAGGCCGCATTCTTCGCGAACCTCTCGCTGGCATGCCTGCCAGGGACTCTCCCCGTCGGCCTCCATCACACCGCCGGGGATCGTCCAGCCGGACTTGTAGGTGGGCTTCAGGATGAGCAGCCGCCCGTTGCGGTCGAAGATCAGCGCGCCCGCCGAGGCCGGGACTCCAGGCGGGACCGTCGCAGCTGCCTCCGGCACAGGCGCTTCCGCACCGTCGCTAGCGCTCATGGCTACACGCTACGACCGCTCGGCCGGTCCGCCCGAGCCGCCTCCAGCAAGCACAGCCGGCGCACGCGCGGGCCTCCGTTCAGGCGTCGATCAGGTCCGGCCAGCGGTCGGCGGGGCGCAGAAAGTACCGCAGGTTGCGCCACGACTCGGCCGCGTCCTCGGTGGCCTCGTGCGGCGCCCGGAAGAAGCTGATGTACCCGGCGATCTCGAACAGGTCGTACCACATCCGGTACAGCGTGAGCGCGTCCGCGTCGACCGGCGCTCCACCCGCGGCGCAGTAAGCATCCACCGCACCCGGATCCTGCTCGGCGAGGTCCCAGAGATCGCGTTCCGGCGGTGCCAGCAGGACGGACTCCCAGTCCACGAACACGTGGCCGGCTGAGGTGCGCAGCACATTGCTGGCATTGGGCTCGCCGTGCGTGATGACCATCCGCTCCGGCCGCGCCGCCACCTGAGCGGCCAGCTTCTGGTACCGGGCCAGCAGCTGCTCCAGGCCGCCCGCCTGCGCGGTCAGCAGCTCACGGGCCTGGCCGGCGTACGGTCCGGCCGCCCAGATCTGGCTCGTTGCCGCCATCGCGGCGGTGAGCTCGTCGACGCGCGGGACCGTGAAGTCGTCCGCGCGCGGTGCCACCGCCCGGGCGGCGTGCAGCCGGACCAGCAGGCCAGCGACGGTGTGAATGTCACTGACAGAACCGAACCGGCCATCGGGAGCTGCCGCGGCGTCGGCCAGGTAGGGGTGAACGAGGATCGAATAGTCCGGGCTGAGCCGCCGCAGCACTCCGCCGTCGCGGTCCGGGATCGGTGCCAGGACGAACTCCAGGCCGGCCTCCTGCCGCAGCGACAGCGCGGACGTGAACGCCTGGTCCAGCCGCGCGAACGCCGCATCGGTCGTGTCGCTCGGGGCGCGCAGGGTCGCCGGGAGGTCGTCAATGGTGACGAACAAGCGCCGCCCGGCGGCGTCGGCCGCTAGCCAGTGGTGGCTGCCGAAGCCCACGGGCTGATAGGCAAGGACGTCGGCGCGGAAGTCCCAGCCAATGGCCAGCTCGGCCCGGATCTCCTCGTCAGGCAGGTCGCGCGGTCTGGTGAACACCGCGCCAACTTACTGGGAAGTATGACGGTCCGCCCAGGCGGGCCGGAAATGTCAGGCGCGGAACTTGGCAGTCCCCCGGTCGATCACCACGGTGCCGTCCTCCTTGGCGGTCTGGAACTGGGCGTTCTGATCCTCGCCCACCCAGATCGACACCACCAGCGACTCGCCCGGCAGCACCGGGCGGCTGAACCGGCCGGACATTGACACGAACCTGGCTGGGTCGGACCCGCACAACTCCTGCAGCAGCACCCGGCCAGTGAACCCGTAGGTGCACAGTCCGTGCAGAATCGGCCGGCTGAAGCCGCCGCGAGCCGCGAACGCAGGGTCGGCGTGCAGCGGATTGCGGTCACCCGACAGCCGGTAGACCAGCGCCTGCTCGGGCCGGGTCTGCTGGGTCACCTTGTGGTCGGGCGCACGTTCCGGCAGCTCCCACGGAGCGCTCGTGCCGCGGTCGCCGCCGAAGCCGCCTTCGCCGCGGATGAACGTGCTCGACCGCGTCGTGACGACCGGCTCGCCGGTGGCCGCGTCGACGGCGCGGTTCTCCGACTCGACCAGCGCTCCTGATCCTTTGTCATAGATACCGGTAACGACCGCCGACGTGCGCACGGTCCCTTCGACGGGAAGCGGCCGGTGCAGTTCGATGGACTGCTCGGCGTGCACGAGCATCGCCCGGTCGAATTCGCCCATGTCGCCAGCCAGTCGCGCCTGCGCCAGCAGCACCCCGTAGGTCGGCAGCACCTGCTGCTGAACGCCAGCGGTGTTCTCGGTAGTGAACTGCAGTTCCTGGAGCGGATCGCCGAGGCCGGCCCCGACGCCGATCGCGTACAGCAGCGCGTCTTTCGAGGTCCAGGAGCGGTCCTGCGGCTCCGACTGCTGGCCGATGAGGTCGAGGTTCAGCGGCATCATTACCTCCGAGGGCGCGGGCACGCGGGCCGCGTTGACACGGCCGCGTTGACTTGGCTGCGTTGACATGGTTGGGCGGACTGGGTCCAATGGCCTAGTAGAACACGCTTCTAGTATTTCGCTCCAGAGCCAGCGGCCTCCGGCCCAGCTGGCCGGCGCGAGCTGATCACGCGGAGGTGCTGCATGGGGCTGCTGGACGGCCGGATAGCCATCGTCACGGGAGCGAGCCGCGGTATCGGCGCGGAGATCGCCAGGCGCTTCGGCGCGGAAGGAGCGGCAGTCGCGGTGGCGGCGCGGACAGCTCAGCCCGGCGTGTCCCAGTTCGAGGGCACGATCGAGGAGACGGCAGCTGACATCCGCGCGGCTGGCGGCACGGCAGCGGCGATCCCCACCGACCTGTCCCGGGCGCAGGACCGCGAGCAACTTGTCGCTGAGACAGTACGGCTGCTCGGACAGCCCGACATTCTGGTGAGCAACGCAGCCGTGACCTACTTCACCAGAGTCGAGGACTTCACGCCGAAGCGCTACGCGCTGATGTTCGCAGTCCAGGTCGAGGCGCCGTTCCACCTGGCCCAGCTCGTGCTGCCGGGCATGCGGGAACGAGGCGCCGGCTGGATCCTGAACATTTCCTCGGTGGCGGCCCGGCATCCCGCCATGCCACCGGGCCCGTTCGCCGGGCGCGGCGGCACGGTTTACGGGATGTGCAAGGCGGCGATCGAGCGGTTCTCGACTGGCCTCGCGGCCGAGCTGTATCCGGACAACATCGCGGTCAATGCCCTGTCGCCAACAAAGGTGGTGCCGACGCCAGGCACGGTCTTCCATCACCTGACGAGCGAGGGCGACCCTAACTCCGAGCCGACATCGGTGATGGCCGAGGCCGCGCTCACGCTGTGCCATCGCGACCCGCAGAGCCTGACGGGCCGGGTCACCTACTCGCAGGAGCTGCTGGCCGAGCTCGGCGTGCCGCTGCCGCAGGCCTGATGGTGGCGAGCGGCAGCGTCAGCCAGCGCAAGCGGGTCCGGGTCGACTGCCACCTGCACACCGTCCTGTCTGGGGACGCCGTGACGACGATCGACGACCTGGCTGAGCGGGTCGAGCGTGAAGGCCTCGACGTCGTCTGCATCACCGACCACAACGCGACGGCCGCCGCAATCGCCGCTGCGGAGCGTGACATCGGCGCCCGCGTCATCATCGGCGAGGAGATCCGGACCCGCGAGGGAGACCTGATCGGGCTGTTCCTCACCGAGCGGATCCCCTACGTCCTGCCGCTGTTCGAGGCGGTGGCACGGATCCGTGACCAGGGCGGGCTGGTGTACCTGCCGCACCCGTTCGACCCTGGCCGGTCCAGCCTCGGCCAAGCCGCTGAGCAGCTGTGCGCCGCCGGGCTCGCCGACGCGATCGAGGTGTTCAACGCCAAGATCGAGGACCAGGCGCGCAACCGGCAGGCGGCGCAGCTCGCGGCACGTCACGGACTGCCAGGCGGGGCGGGCTCGGACGCACACGACCCGGACGGCATCGGCGCCGCGTACGCGGAGATGGATGACTTCGACGGACCGGCCGAGTTCTTGAAGCAACTCGCTGGCGCCGAGGTCAGCGGCGAGTACCGCCCGCACGCCGTCCGGTACGCCCGTCGCCCGCCGGCGTGACTTCGGCGATAACCACAGGTCACGTGCCAAGTCACGGCAATTTGCCGGTGTGTCGCGCCGACGTCAGCCTCGCTGGCTCGCTACGGTGGGGCGCCGTGACCGACCCGTCCCGCGATAGCGCCGGCCAGGATCCAGCCCCGCCCGCACGAAGAGCCGCCGGGCCGGGCACATACCTGCCGTCGGACGAAGCGCTCCGGGAACTGTCGCGCCTCGGCCCAGAGATGACCCGGCTGCCGCAAGTGCTGCGCGACTACCTCACCGAGCACACCGGCCACCAGACCGACTCCGTCTCCCCCGGTCTGCCGAAGCCGCCGAAACATTGATCGCGCAGCCTCCAAGCCGGTGACAACCATGGCGGCCCTGCAGTACGTCTTGGAGTAGTAGCCGGACTCTGCGCGTGCTCGCCCGGAGCTGCGGCATCGGTGACCCGACCTGGCGGATCTGGCGCGGGCAGCCGGCACACAACCGGGAGGCGGCATGCGCGCTGGCGACGACGCCGAGTTCAGCGCGTTTGTGGCGGCGTCGGCGCGTCGCTTGCTGCGCGGGGCATACCTGATCACAGGCGACCTCGCCGAAGCCGAGGACCTGCTGCAGACGGCGCTGGAACGCGCCTACCGGCGCTGGTCCTCAATCCGCTGGCGTGCCGCCAGGGAGGCCTATGTCCGGAAGATCATCGTCACGGCCGCGGTGGACGCCGCACGGCGGCATCGTGCGCCCAGCACGCCGCTGGACGAGGAGCTGCTCCCGGGCCAGCCGGATGTCGCGCTGGAGCGCATTCCCGGGCGGGCGGCTTTACTGCAGCTGGTGCGGGAACTCCCGGCCGGGCAACGGGCCGTACTCGTGCTCCGGTACTTCGACGATCTAACCGAGGTCGAGACGGCTCGGGCACTCGGCTGCTCCGTCGGGACCGTGAAGTCGCAGCACGCCCGTGCGATGGCCCGGCTGCGCGAACTCGTACCGGACGAGGCCGACTGGAGCCTGCGGTGACGACAAGACTCGAACGCGAACTCGCCGCAGCCTTCCGCGATGCAACCGAGGCACTGCAGCCCCGGCCGGATCTCGCTGATGCCGTCCGAATGTCGGTCCGCAGCCGCCGGCAACCGCTGATCGTCGCTGCGGCCGCAGCCTGCGCAGTTATCTTGCTGGCGGTCGGCGTCAGCTATGCAGCGGCCGCGAGGCATCCATCCATCGCGAGCCGCCAGCACCATCTCACCCCTGCACCTATCGCGTCGGCCCGGCGGAGCTCGGCACCGCTCAGGCTCAGCTACCCGGTCAGGCAACTGGCCGTTAGCGGCAGCTATCTCTACGTTTTGTCGTCCGCTACCGGGACGCTCAGCGCCTACGACCGGAGGACCAGCACGCTCATCCGTCAGGTCACTCCGCCGGGCGGCGCTACCGCCTTCGCGGTCGGACCAGCCAGCGAGGTGTGGCTCAGCTTTGCGGCCGCACCGGGCTTGATCGGCACCTGGCTGCTGAGCCCGGGCCTGAAGCTGCACTCGTCCGCCCCCGGTCTGGCGGGTGAGACGATCGTGCCGGTCAGCCGCACGGCGGCATTGGTCGCCGCTAAGCACGGGCTCTACCGGCTCATCATGCCGGCGCCCGGATCGTTCGGCAGTGCGAGCTGGCGCCTGCAACCAGGTACTGAACTCGGGCAGCCGCCCAGTACCGTGCCGGCCGGCGCGCAAGTCGTCGGCGGCCAGGTGGTGGTCCGGACCACGGACGGCAACGGCAACGACGGCCAGCTGGTGATCGCCGGCCAGCCAAACGTCCGTTACGGCGGCGCTCCGCAAGCGGTTGTGCACGACTTCGCGGGTACCGGCGGCTCGCTGTGGGTCGTGGCGGGAACTGCGGGCAATGCCACGGTCGGCACACTTGTGCGGCTGGACGGGCGGCTGCGGCCAGCGGGCCCGGTTCCGTCGGCCAGCAAGCTGCTGTCCCAGGTATCAGCGGTCTGGTCTGCGGGCAATACAGTCTGGCTCGCCCTCGGTCCTGGCGCATGGGCGAGCGGGCACTCGCTCGCTTGCTTCGCCGTCGGCAAGCAGACCGGTCCGGTTGTTTCCTTGCCGGTCAGCGGCCAGGTCACCGCGCTGGCGGCGACCGCCAGCACCGTCTACGTGGGCGCGGCGACGTCGGCCGGCAGCAGCACGACGATCGCTACTTATCCAGTGCCGGCTCGCTGCCGCGAGCCTCAGCCCGAAGCGGGCGGTCCGCACTAGCAACTTCCGCGCCGACGACAACCACGCGTACGCCTGCGTCCGTCTGGACTAGCGACGGTCCGCAGCGGTGCCTCCGTCGCCCCCGACTCCGGAAAGGACCAGAGCCTCATGAGCACGCTGGCCGACCCTGACGTAGTCCGGCCGATGAGCCCGGAGCAACGCGCCGACTTCGAGCGGGAGGGTTATTTGCTCGTGCCGGGCGCGCTGACCGACTCCGAGGTCGCTTGCTACGCCGACGCCATCGACCGGGTCTACGCGCGCGAACAGGGCACCGGCCGGGTCGGGGCGAGCGACACGATGCATCTGCTCAGCGCGGTCGCCCATTGCCCTGAGGCCGTGGCGCTCATCGACCACCCGCAGACGTTCCCGCTCGTGTGGTCGGTCCTCGGCTGGAATGTGCACATCTACCACTCCCACCTGGACGTGCACCCGCCGGTCCAGGTGCCCCGGCCGTACCGCTTCGAGTGGCACCAGGACGGCGGCCGGCAGAATCGCGAACTGGAGACGGACCCGCGGCCCAGGCTCTCGGTCAAGGTCGCATTCTGGCTCTCGGACGTATCCGCGCCAGGTCGCGGCAACTTCAAGCTCGTTCCTGGCAGCCATACGCAGAACCGGATCGACGGTCCGCCGCGTCGTGACATCCAGTGGCCTGACCCAGCCGACGCGATCGAGGTGTGCGTGCAGCCTGGCGACGCTGTGTTCTTCGACCGGCGGCTCTGGCACGCCCGCTCGGATAACTACTCAGACCTGACCCGCAAGGCCATGTTCTTCGGCTATACGCTGCGCTGGATCACCATCCGCGATGACCTGACCGCACTACACGCGAGCACCGCGTTTCGCAGCCTGAGCCCAGTCCGCAGGCAGTTGCTCGGCGGAATCGGCGAGGGCATCGCAGGAGAACTTGACGGCGACCATAGCTGGGGCCACTACCCAGCAACTACTCCGCTGTACTGGTGGCTGCAGGAGCGCGGCTTGCTCGACCCGGCCTGCCCGCCGTTGCGCCCGTAACTGCTAGAGACCGATGTGCGTGGCCAGGTGCTCGCGGTGGTAGCTGGCGTCGCCGAGGAACAGTTCGCTTGCCTTGGCCCGCTTGAAGTACAGGTGCGCGTCATGCTCCCAGGTGAAGCCGATGCCGCCGTGGATCTGGATGTTCTCCGCCGCGACGTGGAAGTACACGTCCGACGCGTACGCCTTCACCAGCGAAGCAACCATCGGCACCTCGCTTGAGTCCTCGGCAACTGCCGCCGCCGCATACTGCACGGCCGAGCGCAGCGACTCAACCTCCAGCAGCAGATCGGCGCAGCGGTGCTTGATGGCCTGGAAGCTGCCAATCGGCCTGCCGAACTGGTGGCGCACCTTGGCATACGCCACAGCCATGTCCAGCACGCGCTGCGCGCCGCCGAGTTGCTCGGCCGCCTGCGCGATCGCCGCTACGTCCAGCACGCGGCTCAGCACAGCCTCGCCGTCACCAGCGGAGCCGACCAGCCTCGCCGGGACGGACGCGAAGTCCAGCCTGGCTAGTTTCCTGGTCTGGTCCAGGGTCGGGAGCGGGGTCCGGCTGAGCCCCGCCGCGTCACCGGGTACCGCAAACAAGCTGAGGCCGTCGCCGCTGCGCGCTATTACCAGGATCAGCCCAGCCGCATGTCCGTCCAGCACGAAAGCCTTGCGGCCGTCCAAGTGCCAGCTCGCACCTTCTTGCACGGCAGCCAGCCGGATCGCGGCCGGGTCCCAGGACCCGTCTTCCTCGGTGAACGCGAGCGTGGCGATGACCTCGCCCGAAGCGATGCCGGGCAGGTACTCCTTGTTGGCACCGGAATCCTGGCTCGCCAGCAGCGCGGTCGCCGCCAGCACCGCGCTGGAAAGGTAAGGCCCCCCGTACAAGGCGGCGCCCATCTCCTCGAGCACGATCGCCTGCTCGGCGAAGGAGAATCCGGACCCGCCATACTCCTCCGGGATCGCGATGCCCTGAAGCCCAAGCTGGTCGCCCGCCTGTCGCCAGACGGCGGCGTCAAGCCCGTCGGTGCTCTCCATTAGCTCGCGCACCGCCGATATCGGCGCCCGGTCGGCCAGGAACCGCCGGACGGAGGCACGCAGTTCTTCCTGTTCGGCAGTGACACCTAGGATCATCGGCCCGGCTCCGCTTCTGTCTGTGTCGGCTCGCTGTCGGCGAGCCTGGTCTTGCTGTCGTCTGCACTTGTCTTGCTTCGCTGCTCGGGTATGCCGTCCTCCGCCGTCACGACCAGCACGTCGAGCGCTTCGATCTGATCACCGTGCACCCAGAGCGGGTTAACCTCCAGCGCCCGCAAGCCAGGTAGCGAGCACGCCAGTTCGCCGATGTCCGCGATCACCGTGGCCAGCGCATCCAGGTCGGCCGTCACGCCACCGCGCGCGCCCTGCAGCAACGGCAAAGCGCGCAGCTCATCGAGCATCCGGCGCACCTCGGCGGCGTTCACCGGGAGCACGCGCAGGCTGATGTCACGCAGCATTTCCACCCAGATGCCGCCGAGTCCGACCGCCAGGACCGGCCCGAAAGCTGGGTCCATGGTCACGCCCGCCAGGACCTCGACCCCGCCGGCACGCATCGACGTGACAAGGACGTCGTTCCCGGCGTTATGGGTGTGCGCGGCGGCGACGACCTGCTCGTAAGCGGCGCGGACTGCCGCGTCGCCAGACAGGTTCAAAGCAACCCCGCCGATGTCCGACTTGTGGGTGACCTGCGCAGAGCTGATCTTGAGTGCGACCGGCGTGCCGAGCTGGCTCGCGGCCGCTACTGCCTCGCCTGCGGAGCGGGCCAGGTGGCCGGGCACCATGGGCACGCCCGCCGCGGCGAGCAGGTCACGGGCGGCCGTCTCGGTCCATGCGCTGACCGGGCCGTCCCCGGCCGGAGGTGGCTGGCCGCCGATCGGTCGCGCGGTGCCGCGCCCATCCAGCCAGCGCAGGGCGTTGCCGAGCGCCGCGACCCCGAGCTCGATCCCGCCGAGCACATGCAGTCCGTGCCTGCCCAGCAGCTCTCGTGCGTAGCTACCGACATCCGTGCAGGTCAGGCCACAAGGAATGATGGGGATGCGGGCTGAGGCAGACCGCTGCGCCACCCAGCTGACACGTTCCTCCAGCAGCGCGGCCGCCGCCTCGTCTGGCGGCCTGGCTTCCGGGATGGTGAGGCCGCCGAACAGGATGAAGTCCAGGCCCGGGTCCTCGATGGCGATGTCGAGCGTGTGGTCGGCGGCGGTGAGCGCAGTGGTGCGGGCGTTGGCCAGTACGTAGCCGGTGACGTCCAGCGGGTTGCGGGCGGCGGCAAAGGATGGCAGGTGCTCCGCGATCGCCGCGCTGGTCTGCGGAGCGAATGGCGGGATCTCGATCCCCTCCGCGCTGGCACGGTCGGCGATGATGTCGCACGCGCCGCCCGAGGCCGTCACGACCCCCATCCGGCGCCCGCCCGGCCAGCGCTGCGAGCCGAGCAGCGCGGCCGTGCTCAGCAGTTCCTCGATGCTGCCGGCCCGGATGATGTTGAGCTGCCGTAGCACCGCATCGACCACAGCGTCGTCGCCGGCCACAGCGCCGGTGTGCGCGAGCGCGGCTTGCTGGCCAGCCTGGCTGGTGCCGACCTTCATCGCCACGACCGGTTTGCCGGCCGCGTCGGCTCGCAGCGCGGCTGCGCTGAAGGCGGCCGGGTCGCCGATCTGCTCCAGGAACAGGCAGATGACCTTCGTCTGTTCGTCGGCGACTAGATAGTCGAGCACGTCCGCAGTGGTGATCATCGCCTCGTTGCCGAGCGACGCCAGCACGCTCACGCCTATTGCCTGCGCCCGGGCGAACGCCAGGAAGGCGCTGGACAGCGCGCCGCTTTGCAGCGCGATGCCGACCGGTCCTGGCGTGAGAGGCAATGGCACGGTCAGCCCGAATGGCGCCGCCCTCGCACCAGTGTTAAGGAAGCCCAGCGTGTTGGGTCCCAGCAGGACGATGTTGTGCTCGGCCGCGGTCGAGATCAGCTCGTCTTCCAGATCCCGGCCGCCGGGACCGGCCTCGCGGTACCCGGAGGCAAGGACGATGGCATTGCGCACCCCGGCGGCGGCGGCGTCCTTGACCACCCCGGCTACCGCCTGTGTCGGGACGAGAATGAAGGCCAGGTCGGGCGGCCCATCGGCAAGCTCGCGCAGGCTGCGTACGGCCGGCCGGCCAAAGACGGTCTGGTGCCTCGGATGCACCGGCAGGAGTGGGCCGTTGAAGCCCACCGCGCGGCTGGCGGCGACGATGAACCTCGACCAGCCCGACGTCTCGGAGGCGCCAACGAGGGCGATGCTGCGCGGCGCGAAGAACTCGCGCATGCGGTCCGGCGTGACCAGCTGACGGGCTTCGGTGCGGGCCCCGGCAGGCGACGGCTGGCCTCCGCGCGGCGCAGGCACAGCGGGGGCGCTGGTAGCAGTCACGCCCGCACCCGCGGCTCCTTGGGCAGCCCCAGCGCCCGTTCGGCCACGATGTTGCGCTGGATCTCGCTGGTACCTGAGTAGATGGTGCCCGCACGGCTCGCCAGGAACACGTTCTGCCACGGGGTCGTCGGGTAGTTCTCGCCCTCCGGGCGGACCAGGCCGTCGGTACCTTCGATGCCGATCGCGATCTCGCCGAGCTTCTTGTGGTACTCGCTCCAGAACAGCTTGCTCACCGAAGCCTCCGGGCCAGGCTGGCGGCCTTCGGCGAGCTGAGCCAGGGTGCGCAGGCCCGCGAAACGCATGATCTGGACCTGGCTGTAAGCCCAGGCCAGCTGCTGCCGCACCAGCGGGTCGGTTGTGCGGCCGCGCTTGCGCGCGGTCTCGGTCAGCTCCCAGAACTCCCGCTCGTAGCCAAGGTGCTGAATCGTGGCAGCGCCGCCGCGCTCGTAGCCGAGCGTTGTCATCGCCACCCGCCAGCCGTTGTTCAGGCCGCCGATGACGTTGAAGAGCGGGGCCCGGACGCCGTCGAGGAAGTCCTCGCAGAATTCCGCAGCGCCCGACATCTGCCGCACCGGCTGGTACCGAACCGCCGGGTCCTTGAAGTTGATCAGCACGTAGGAGATGCCGGCGTGCTTCTCGGCGTTCGGGTCGGTACGGCACAGGATGAACATCATGTTCGCCCGCGCGGCACCGGAGGTCCACAGCTTCTGCCCGGTGATGACGATCTCGTCCCCGTCGATCTCACCCTTGGCCTGCAGCCCGGCCAGGTCAGACCCGGTGCCGGGCTCGGAGAACCCCTGGCAGTAAACGTCCTCGCCGGAAATGATCCGGGGCAGGAAGTGCGCCTGCTGCTCCGGGGTGCCGTGCACGATGATCGACGGGCCGGACAGGCTCTCGCCCATGCCCCGGTGCACCCGGGGCACCCCCGCCCGGTACAACTCCTCGTTGAAGACCGACATCCGCACGGGATCCATGCCCTGGCCACCGAACTGCTGTGGCCACTGCGGGCAGATCAGCCGCGCATCGAGCAGCTCGGCCTCCCACTGCTGGTACGCCGACCCGCCCATCGCTCTGGCCCGCCGGGCGCTCCCGTAACCGCCTGTGGTGACGACATTGTTCCAGTCGGTCAGGTCGGCCAGGCCGGGTGGCGCATGCTCGCCGATCCAGCCGCGGATCTCCGCCCGGAACTCGTTGATTTCCGGGCCAAGGTCGACTTCCATGTCGCCTCCAGGTCGGTCGGCGCGGGCACGCGGCAGCGCAGGGAACAGACTGCAATCTTAGAATCCGGTTCTAGGAGGATGTAATCCGGTCCAGGGGCCCGTGTCAAGGGACCCGTGAGTTTGACGGATGGCTGGCCCCCGTTGCAGCGAGTCCGGCCCTGGAAGCACGAAAGCCACTCGACGGGCTGCAGTTGGTGGTCTGGCCGGGCGCACTGCGCCAAGGAGGCAATACCTTCACGATCTAAAGCTCGTCCTTCGGAATCTTTGAGCTCCTCGAGCGGGCGTCTTTATCGCGGACCGGTTGACTCGGTCGGTGGCCGGAGGGCTCGGCTGCCTCATACCTGGCTACCGCGGCTACCTCGGACTCGCGGAGCCCGACGCGCTGCACCCTTGCCAGGGCACGTGCTTCGCGTCGCCGACCTGTTCGGTTGTAGGCCACGTAAAGGTCAATCCCGACGGCTAGGGTCAGTTGGTGAGCGCGGCCGAACTCGCGTTCGCAGTCGGCACGGACCTGCTGTAACAGGCTGGTGGCCTCGCTAATCTGGCCCGACCGGAGGTAGGCGCGCCCCAAGGCGGCTTGAGTAGTGAGCGTCAGCCGATCGCTCCGGCCAAGAACCCGCTGGCAGTCGGCCACCGCTCGCTGCAGCATGGCGATACCGTCCGCAACGCGTCCCGCGTCGTCGTAGCTAATCCCCAGCGACAAACGTCGATCCAGGGTGCCGCGATGGTCCGGACCGAGCACCCGCTCAGAGGCCAGGATGTTGTGCTCCACCAGCGCGACTTTCTCGTCAGTCCGGCCAGCCGTCCCGTAAGCCTCACAGAGGCGGCCCCGGTAAATGATGGTGTCCGGGTGGTCGGCACCGAGGACACGCTCGGCCTCCCGCAGGTTCTGCTCGAGCACGGTCACAGCGTCGGGGCGACGGGCATGCAGGTACAGTGCGCCGAGTTGGTCGCGGCACGCCAATGTCGCCGGCTCATTCGGGCCGAGGTCGCGCTCGCGTTCGGTTAGGTCCTGCTCGCACTCCGCCGTTTCCCTTGCCAGCAGGGCGCGAGAGCCCTCCTCGACGCGCTGCCAATTAACCCTGGCCACAAGCCCAGTATGGTTCAGCCGCGTGGCTTGGCATCCGAGGCCATCCGGAGGCGTTCGCGGACTTCCGTGGCGACCTGCCGTTCGTAGCGCTTTTTGCAGCGAGTCAGGCCATGAAGCTTCAAAACCATAGGCTCGGCCGCTCGATCCCGCCGGGTGGCCGTGCCGACGATCGGCCGACAGTGACGTTGTCTTCCGGGGGCACTGGCCCCAGCTCCGCTCCCAGGGTAGGCTCGCCGCAATACCTACGGTTACGTAACCGTAAGTTTCTGATCGTCCTACTGCACGAGGAGTCCGATGACCGCTGTACCCGATCGGGTCAGCATCGACCTGCCGCTGTCAGCGAGTGCAGCTTCGCAGCGGCGCAGTGGGCCAAGGCCCGACACCGAAGGTGACCAGAAGACTCTCAGCCGGCGTCTCCTGGTCGGCATCTTCGTCAGCGTGCCGACCCTCGCACTGGCGGCAGCGATCCCGTTGGCTTGGGGCTGGGCGCTTGGCTGGCATGATCTGCTGATCGGCTTGGTGTTCTATGTCGTCACCGGGCTCGGCGTAACCGTCGGCTACCACCGGTACTTCACTCACTCCTCGTTCAAGGCGAAGAAGGGCCTGCGTGCGGCGCTGGCGATCGCGGGCAGCATGTCGCTGGAAGGCTCGGTGCTTGACTGGGTCGCTACTCACCGCCGCCACCACAAATACAGCGACCGTGAGGGAGACCCGCATTCGCCGTGGCGGTATGGGAATAACTGGGCAGCCCTGGCGAAGGGTCTCGCCTACGCGCACGTGTTGTGGTTGTTCGACTCTGACAGCACGTCGAGGGAGAAGTTCTGCCCGGATCTGCTGGCCGACAAGAACCTGCGGCGCATCGACAAGGCCTTCCCACTGCTGGTCGCGGCTAGCCTGCTGCTGCCCGCAGTGCTCGGCGGGCTCTGGGGGATGTCCTGGCATGGCGCGCTGACCGCGTTCGTCTGGGCGGGCCTGGTCAGGATCGGCCTGCTGAATCACGTCACCTGGTCGATCAACTCGATCTGCCACACATTCGGCGTCGAGGAGTTCAGCGTGCGGGACAAGTCGCGGAACGTTAACTGGCTTGCGATCCCGTCGTTCGGCGAGTCATGGCACAACCTGCACCACGCCGACCCGACCTGCGCCCGGCACGGCGCGCTGAGAGGGCAGATCGACGCCAGTGCCCGCGTCATCAGGTGGTTCGAATGGCTCGGCTGGGCCGACGACGTGCGCTGGCCCGACAAGGACCGGCTAGGAGCTAAGCGCACCCCCGGCGGCGCGCGCCCTCTTGGCTCCATGGGCAGGTCATGGAATTGACGGCGATCCGGGCGCCCTTCCGCAAGTCAGATCACCAGGTGCCCGGCTCCACACCTTCAGCACTCGTCGTCGCCCGTCTCGTGCAGCCTCACAGCTGAGATCGCAGCACGGCGACCTCCGGGAACTCCTCGGGCGAGCCGTAGCCGAGCTCGGCCAGCCAGCGGACGTTTGGCAGGCATCGCAATGACCACCATGCGCGGATGAGGTCGCGGTCGACGTCGGTGCCATAGCCGGCGACGACGTCGCCAAGGTGCTCCTGGTGTCCGAGCGTCAGGACGGCGAGGTCGTACAGAGCGTCGCCCGGGCCGGCCTCGGATCAGTCGAGGACGCCGGTGACCTCGTCACCGTCGACGAAGACGTGGCCGACGGTTCTTTGAGCCGCCCGAGTGCAGTCCCCGGCAGCGCGGCGAGCGCGAGCACGGGCGGCTTCCGCCACCGGACCTGCGGAGTCGGGATCGGCGCGATGGCCATCGCCTGGACCTCGACGTCGGCGCGCCGCTGATCGGCATCGATCTTCAGGAACACGTCACCAACGCGCAAGGTCGCGCGTTCGTTATGGCGACGACGACCTCGACCTCATCCACGCCGGCCATTATCGCCAGCTGACCAGCGGCGTCGCCAAGGGTTAATCGCGCGCGACTGCGCACCCGGCCGCGTCCCGCCGGGACCGAACTAGTAGGTCCTCCTGCACCTGGACGCCGCTTTCCTGGATCGATGGTTCACGGTGCACGTTCCGTGGTGATACACGGC
The DNA here is from genome assembly GCA_036495585.1 of Streptosporangiaceae bacterium. Classification (GTDB taxonomy): domain Bacteria; phylum Actinomycetota; class Actinomycetes; order Streptosporangiales; family Streptosporangiaceae; genus JAJYUU01. Next base: position 78,591 of record DASXMP010000097.1, on the reverse strand, counting down.
CACAAGCTTCTTCCCATCGACACTGCGGCTGTTTCTGGTCAGCGAACGAGCCACGCGATCGAGCGCCGCGCGCAAGTGACTCGGGCCACGGCGGACGCTCTTGGTGCTCTTGGTAGCGCGACCTCGCGTCGCCGCCCGGTTAGAAGCAGCAGGACGAGGACGGCGGCGCCGGCGTGGACGCCAACCACTGGACAAGAACCCCATAGAAAGCCTCGGTCGGCAACATGCCAGACCCAGATGCTAGGCCGCGGCGCCGGCTGAGACAACTGCAGCCGCTCGATGCCCGTCTGCCCAGGCTCGGAGCGTCTGCGCCTGCCCGGCGTCCCATCGGCAGAGCGAGCGCGGCAGACGTCGCTACGACGTGCTGATTTGATCGAGCGCGTAGGCGGTCTTGCCATGGGGGCCGACGACGACGCTTATCGGGTCCGAGCTGACAGTAATCGGGGCGCCGACCGTGTTGGTCGCGGTAGCAATCGGCAGGATGGCGCCGGGGTCGCCGATCGCATTACTGGTGGCCACGTAGATGGTGCCGCCGCTGGGCGTGACCGACAGCGCTCCGGCGCTGTCAAGAGGCTCGTTCCCGTTGAAGCCGAAGAAGATCGGCGGGCCAGCCTTGTTGCTGACGGTGCTGATTGGGTAGACGTCGCTCTGGCTGTTCGTCACGTACAAGGACACGCCGTTGGGCGTGACCACCATGGCTCCTGGGTCAAGGCCGACTTTGATCGGCGGCATGGCGGTGTTGGTCGCGGTCCGGATCGCCCTAGTAAGCCGACCCGAGCAAGCCGTCCTTTCGCCACTAACGGCGCCGAAACTGCCACAGCCGTTGTGAGCACCACGTCCTTTTATGGAGCCTGATCAGGTTGCAATCCCGCTAGCGCCCGATCGCGTACAGCGTCGCGTTGTTCATGGCGTAGACGGTGCCGTCAGGGCCGATGAGGGTGGGAGTGTAGGCCTCACCTCGCGGGCGATTCAGGCGGATCTTCTCGGCCAGCGTGTTGTGCGCCAGGTCCCAGCGGTAAAGGATCCCGTCCTCGTTGTTCACGAACACTGAGCCGTCGGCAACGTCGACCACGGCCGAATTAATGCACCACTCGTACCGCGCTCCAACGGGTGTGCCGGGCTCATGGACGGGCGACAGAATGGTCTGGACGGCCGTCATGACGTGGGCGGTGGAGTACGGGTCCCGCTGGCTTGACCTCGGGTCGAGCACGGCCACCTCGTCGTGGCCGTCGCCATGCGGGCCAATGAGGTAGTTGTTGTATTTGGACACCAGCAAATAGGGCGAGCTCCCGTGGTAGGCGGGGTCCGCCCGAGCGGGCAGCACGGACGGGGTGTCGTCCCAGCCGAAGGATCCCGGAATCTTGGTCCGGGTCAAGGTGGCGTTGTAGTGCAGCAGCCAGCCGCGGTCATCGTGAGAGGGGAACGGATTCTCCAGAACGCCGTAATACACATCCCCGTCAGGACCGACAACTGGCGACGCGGACGAACTGGGCGAGATCATGGCCGGCTGGTGGCTGACGGGGTCCCGCAAGACGACGTGGAACCGTGGCTTCAGCGTTCTGGCGTTGAGCCCGACAAGGATGCCGCGCGTCGGGCTGGTGACGGTGATGTAGACGGTGGCGCCGTTCGGCGACAAGGCCGGGGCGCAACTGATCGCGACACCAGTCACGCCCAGCTTCGGAGCGGCCGCTGCGGCGGAGATCCAGGTCGCGTGACCGCGCGCATCGATCCGGGCAATCCCGCTAGACAGGTGCGCCGGTGTCGCACCGGTGACGGTAAATCCGAAGTACAGCGACCCGTCAGGTGCTGCGGTCAGCGGCGTGGTGATGTGCACGGCCTTGTCGTACACAGACCGGTGCGCCTGCCACTGAGCCGCCCCGTAGAAGACCAGTCGGTGCACGGCCGCGATCGCGCTGTTGACGTGCCCGCGCAGCAGAACTGTCCCGCCAGCACCAGCGACAGCCAGGGCCTTGCCAGGAGTCAGGACGGCGGGTAGCGGAGGCTCCCAGGTACCAGAAAAGGGGCTGAACGCAGGCGGCTGGTAATCAGTGTCGAGCGACCAGCGCCGGGCGCCGTTGGTGCCGGCGTACGCGATAACGCGGAACCCGGCCCTGGCGCTGATCCGAGTCGGGACCAGCACTGTGTTCGCGGCAGTGATCATGGGCGAGCCGTAATGAATAAGCAGGTCCCCCACGGTCAGAGCCGGGTGCTGGTCGACCTTCACCCGCCAGCGGATCCGCTGGAGAGGCTGCGGTCGCACGGCGAGGGCGGCTGTGTGCTGCGCGTTCCTGGCGAACCCCGCCCACTCGATCCCCGCTGTTGAACTGCCCGCTGCGTGCGAGGTACCCGCCACGGCCATCTGCGCGCTCGACGCCACGGTGAAAAACGAGGAACCGAGCACCAGCCCGGCCGCGGCCGCTGCCGCCGTTCCAGTCCTGGCTAACCTGCCACGGGCTCGTGGGCCCGGACTGCTTACCGACTCCGCCGCCCGCTCGCGTGACCCTCGCAGCGCACCAGACATGACTCCCCCGTCACCGCGACAACTAGGCGTGATATTTCCTCCGTACTGCTGTAAGGACACGATAATCACGTGCGCGGGCCACGGCTATCTGTGGCGCGCGTCTTTCCGGCGGGCCGGTGCCTGCACGTCGCCACCTGCCGGCCCGGTCACCTCGCACGTCCTGGCGGCCGAGAAGGCCAGGCGCTTTACCGCCAATTCGCGGCCCGGTCTGGCTGACCCGCGGTGAGCGTGTAGGAGACCTCCAGCTGGCCGGCCGAGCGATTAGCGGTGATCGCGACGCTGTCGCCGGGCAGCAGCGCGTGGTCGTCAACGACGGGCAGCCCGGCTGCGGTGAAGCTGACCCGGTGGCTGAGCAGCGCGAGGCTGCCTTCTGCGCGGGCGAGGTCGGTGGCATCTTGCGGGCCGAGGGCCGTCGGCGTGATGGTCTCGCTGGCCCGGCTCACTGCCAGGCCGTGGTCGGCTAGGAGCAGGTACAGCCCGCGCTGGCCGGGACCCTCGCGCCCGATGGCGTCGATCAGAGCATCGGGCAGAAGCGGGACTGGCAGGTAGGACGTCTGCAAGATCAGGGGCAGGCCCGCGACTAGCCGGAGGCGGCGCAGCAGCAGCACAACAGCAGGGCCGCCAAGCCGGTCGCCCACCGGTTCCGGCGGCGCGATGGTCTCGGCAGTGAGCAGCCTGGTGCTGATCTCGGCGCCCTGGGCGGCTAGGTCGGTGGCGAAGCTGCGCAGATAGCCGAGGTCGTAGGCGTAGCGGGCGGTCACGTAGGTGCCGCTGCCGTGCCGGGTGTCCACCAGACCCTCGTCGATGAGCAGCTGGACGGCCTGCCGCAAGGTCATGAGGCTGACGCCGAACTCGTCGGCAAGTTCCCGCTGAGATGCCAGCGCCCGCCCCGCTGGCCACTGGCCGCTGGTAATGCGCTGGCGCAGGCGCGCGTGGATCTGCAGGTACTTGGGCTGCCGCTCGGCCGCACCGGGCCGGACCGGGCCGCTGGTCTGGCGCGGCGTACTGCTCTCCTGGCCGTTCACCGCCAGGCCTGGTCCAGGCCGGCGCGCAGGTCGGCGACGGCCCGGGAGATATCGCCGACGGTGGCGCCATCCAGCACCTGGCGCATCAGCGTGGAGGCGACGACGACGCCGTCAGCGTGCCCCGCCGCGGCGACGGCGCGGTCTGGTGTGTCGATGCCGAAGCCGATCAGCACCGGTCTGGGGCTGTAACGGCGCGCCGCGTCCGCCACGGCCCAGGCGCTCGCCTGGTCGCGCCCGCGCGCTGGTCCTGTCGTAGCCATGACGCTCATGACGTAAAGGAAACCGCGGGATCGGTCCGCGATGCGCCCGATCTGCTCATCCGGGGTAGCCGGGGTCACCATCAGCGTGGCGTCGAGCCCGGCCTTCGCTGCCGCTTCGAGGTATTCGTCGGCCTCGCCGACCGGGAGGTCAGGGACGATCGCGCCGCTGATCCCGGCGTCGGCCAGCTCGCGACAGTAGTTGTCGACGCCGCGGCGATACACGTGGTTCGCATAAGTCATGGCCACCAGCGGAACGTCGCTGACTGTCCTTGCGGCCAGCTGAGCGAGGATGCCGGAGAGGGTCGCGCCGTGGTCGATGGCGGCAGCCGAAGCCTGCTGAATGATCGGCCCATCGAGCATCGGATCGGAGAACGGCAGCCCGATCTCGACCGCGTCAGCACCCGCATCGATCATCGCGGCCAGCAGGTCGGCCCAATCGTCCCTGATCCCGCCCATCACGTAGCTGACGAGGATCGGCCTGCCAGCGGCGCGTGCCGCAGCAAGGGCTGCCTCAACCGCGGCCACGGAGGAGCTCCCTCAGGCTCGCGGCGTCCTTGTCACCGCGGCCGGACAAGGTGACCAGCACGGACGCCCCAGGCAGGAGGTCACCCATACGCGCCGCGTGCTGCACCCAGGCCAGGGCGTGCGCGGACTCCAGGGCGGGCAAGATGCCCTCGGTACGGGCGCATAGTTCGACGGCGGCGATGGCCTCGGCGTCGGTCGCGGTGTGGTATTCGGCGCGACCGGTCTCAGCGAGGTAGACGTGCTCCGGGCCGACGCCCGGATAGTCCAGGCCCGCGGAAACTGATTGCGCCTCGGCCACCTGTCCGTCGTCGTCCTGGAGGACTGACGACAGGTAGCCGTGCAGCACGCCGAGCCGCCCGTTGGTCACGGCCGCACCGCCCGCTGCCTCGACGCCGACGAGCCGGGCCGTGGTAGCAGCGAATCCCGCGAACGTCCCTGCTGCATTCGAGCCGCCACCGACACAGGCGACGACCACATCGGGAACAGCATCAGGCAGCAACTCGGCGCACTGGGCCCGGGCTTCGTCGCCGATGACGCGCTGGAACTCCCGCACCATCCATGGGCAGGGATGCGGGCCCACAACCGAGCCGATGCAATAGTGCGTCGAGTCCACGGTGGTCACCCAGTACCGCAATGCCTCGCTCGTGGCGTCCTTGAGCGTCCGGGCACCGGAGCTGACAGGCACCACCGATGCGCCCAGCAACTCCATCCGGAACACGTTGAGCTCCTGCCGGGCCATGTCCCGTTCGCCCATGAAGACCGTGCAACCGAGGCCGAGGTGCGCCGCCGCCGATGCGGCGGCGACGCCGTGCTGGCCTGCTCCGGTCTCGGCGACCAGGGCGGTCTTGCCGATCCGGAGAGCGAGCATGGCCTGCGCCAGCGCATTGTTGATCTTGTGGCTGCCGGTGTGCGTGAGGTCTTCCCGCTTGAGCAGGACGCGCACGCCGAGCGCGGCGGACAGCTCAGCCGTCTCGGTGACCGGAGTTGGCCGGCCGGCGTAGCGCCGCAGTTCAGTGGCCAGCTCGGCGCGGAAGCCAGGGTCGGCCCAGGCCAGCCGGAAGGCCTCCTCCAGCTGCTCGCAGGCCGGCACGAGAGCCTCGGGGACGAACCGGCCGCCGTATGGACCGAACCGGCCCAGCAGGCCCGGGTCGCCCATGATTGCTGGCCCGGCCCCAGCCTTCACCTGACCAGGACCTGCAGGAATCGCGGTCATCGCCGTGTCCACCCTTCTAGAGTTCTAGAACAGTATCACCCGGCGGCTCAGTCCGGCGACCGCGACGGCGCGGCCGAGCAAAGGCCCCCTCGGCGGGTATCTACATTCGCATAGGTGCTGGCCATCCGGGCGGCCATGAACCTCGACCTGCAGTCGGCTGTCAGGACTCAGCAGTGCGTCGTCGCGGTCGTGCCGCCAGCCAATGGGAAGACCCCTGTCAAGGCCGACCGCCCCCCGCTAGGCGCACAACCGGGCCGCCGGACCTAAACAGGGCAGGTCAGGGGGAAAGAAATGAACAAGTACATCATGAGAATGACGTATTCCAGCGCGTCCTGGGCGCGCATGCTCAAGGTGCCCGAGGACCGCTCCGTCGTAGTAGACGCGTTGTTCCGGCACCTGCATGGATCGCTGGAGTATTTGTACTGGGAGGTCGAGACCGCCTCGACACATGCCGTCGCCAACCTCCCCGACTCCGTGTGCGCCGCCGCAGCTGTTACCGCCGCCATCAAGACCGGCGCCTTCAAGGATGTCGAGGTGCACGAGGTGCTCACCTTTGAGCAACTCCAAGAGGTGGTTGCGCTGGCGCGCAGCTGCGACGGCGTCTATCACCCACCCGGTCACCAAGCTATCGAGCGGGATGTTTAGCGATTTCTGGATGCGCAGGGCCGGCCCGCTCAGCGTCAGCGGAGCGGGAACTCCAGGCCGCGCTCGGCCTCAGGCCGCGGCCCGAAGATGCGCCGCTCCGACGCCGAGATCGCGACATCGTTGATGCTGGCCTCGCGACGCCGCATCAAGCCGTGCTCGTCGAACTCCCAGAGCTCGTTCCCATAGCTCCGCCACCATTGCCCGGCGACATCGTGTGACTCGTACTGAAATCGGACCGCAATCCGGTCAGCAGTGAACGCCCACAGATTCTTGCGCAGTGCGTAGTCGAGTTCTCGCTGCCACTTGGCGGCGAGGAAGCTGACAATCGCCTCGCGGCCGGTGATGAAGCTGTCGCGGTTGCGCCACACCGAATCGACAGTGTAGGCACCGGCGACTCGCTCCGGATCGCACGTGTTCCACGCGTCCTCGGCCGCCTGGACCTTCTTCATCGCCGCGTCGTGATCGAACGGGGGCAATGGTGGCCGGTCGGTCATTGCACTCTCCTGGGAAGACTCGTCGTTGCGTTGTTCTGCCCGCTCGGCGAGCCCTCAGCCCCGGTACGTCGCGGCGATATCACGGAGCGCGTCATGGACGCCATGCATGACACTTATCCCGCCTGGCAGCCAGGACTTGCGCAGCTTGGCGACCGATGTGTAGTTGGTGTCCACCACGTTGGCCAGCGGGGCTTCTACGGTCTGGCTGATGAACTGGTAGGCGTCCAAGGTGCCGAGGCCAGTGAGCTGGCTGACCCACTGGACGAGATCGGCCTGCGCGATCCGGAACGCATCCTCCAGTGGCCTGGCTGAGCCCAGCGACATGATGTGCGTGTCGGACTCAAGGCGCGGCCACGGCGTCGTCACGCCCTTGAGCAACTCGACAGCAAGGACGGTGTCCATGGCGCACTCGACGGCAACTCCGCAGGTCTCGCCCTCCCCCTGCCGCGCGTGGCCGTCGCCGATCGACAGCAGTCCACCGGGCACGTTGACGCCGAGGTAACACGTGACACCCGCGGTCATCTCGGGCGTGTCCATGTTGCCGCCGAAGGCGTCCGGCACCAGCGCCGAGCGGACTTCCAGGTTCGCTGGCGCGACACCGACGGTGCCGTGCATCGGATTCAGCGGCAGGTCGGCGGTGAAGTCGCTGTCCCGCGCGACGAACCGGCAGAGTCCCTTGGCCCGGTCCAGTTCCCAGATCCACACGACTTCCGGCAGGGGATCCTGCAAGGTCGCGGTCAGGTGGGTGGATGTCAGCGCGCCGAAGAGCGGGACCGTGGTGGAAGCCGCCCAGTCCCTGGCGGGCGACATGGAGACGAAGTGTACGGCCAGCGTGTCCCCTGGCTCCGCGCCCTCGACGTAGAAGGGCCCGGTCTGCGGGTTCAGGTAGGGGAACTCGCACACACGCGAGACCAGGTCATCCGGCCCGTGCACACGGCCAGCGAAGCAGTCCTCGGTCCACAGCTCCAAGATGGTGCCCGGCACGATCCGTGCCGCGGGCGCCGCGCCCCCGAACGTCCAGACGTACTGCCCTTCAGCTGGCCGGAACGCCAGGACCTGCGGATCACTCATGCGGCTGCCTTTCGCCCCAGGACACCTGGAGTCTCGACGTCCTTACACCCTGGCGTAATCCTCAAGGTCCTGCTCGATCTGCGCAACGAGTTCCGGCGTGAGCGTTCGCCGGGTTCGGTCAGTGGCGTGCCGGACGTCGTCGGTGGTCCCTTCCTCGTTTCATGACCGCGCTGGGCCGCCAGCCATCAGCCGCTGCACATACTTGATGACCGCGCCGATGACCTGTTCGGCGTGCGCCCGCGTGCGGGATGCGGCCACCTCGCGGGCGCCTTCGCCAATCACCGACGTGAGCACCGCCGCGTACAGCCGGTCCAGCGGCGTGTCCGCCAGCCGGAGCAGGACGTCATTCTGGCGGATCCACTCGTGCCCGCGCTGCAGCTTCATCAGCTCGAACCCGGGCGGGCCGTCCCCAGCGGAGAAAAGCATGGCCAGGTCTCGCCGTTGCCAGCTGCCGTCGAGATAGGCCCGCGCGCCCGAGGCGAACAGCTCAGCCGGATCGCTGACGCCAGCCTTCTTCGCGGCCGCGACCGCGGTACTCGCCGCCGCCTCGTAGGCGGCCTGGTGCTCCTGCCACAGCGCCAGGAACAGCTCGCTCTTGCCGCCGAAGTGGTGATAGAGGCTGCCGACGCTAGAACCGGCCCGCTCCACTACCTCGGCGATGCTGGCCTCGGCGAACCCTTGCCGCGTGAACACTGCGCGGGCGGCATCCAGCAGCGCTCGCTGCGTCTGAGCTGTGCGCCCCCACTGCCAGGAACTGACACCCGGCCTGCGCGTATGCGTGTCCGCCATAGCCTCGCTCACCATCAGTTCATCCGCTGCTGTCTCCATCGTCCCACGTCGGGGACAGTTCCTCCGGCGCACGCCTGACCGGCTGCGACGGACTGCTCAAGGAGGGGAACGCGCCGGCCTCGGTCCGCGGCACCCGGCCGGGCCGCAGCCCGTGCGGCGCGCCAGCGACCCTGGAGCTAGCCTGGCTCGGCGGCCTGCTGTTGCGCCGGCTTGGCGGATCGCGCGGATATCAGTGTGGCGGAGACGATCACATTGCTCAGGTAGTGGCCAGTGGCCGGATCGAAGGTGCCGCCGCAGGTGATGAGCCGCAGCTGCGCATCCGGTACCGGCCCGTAGACGGCGGCCGTCGGGAACCTGGTCTTCCGGTACATCCGGACGGTGCTGACGCCGAAAACCGCCAGGCTTCCATCCGCCCGCCGCACATAGATGCGATCACCGGGCCGCAGCAGCCGCAAGCGGAAGAACACAGCCGGGCCGGCCTGCGAGTCCACGTGCCCGGCGATGACGGCTGCGCCGGTCTGGCCAGGCCGCGGGCTGCCGGTGTACCAGCCCGCGACCGTAGTGCTCTGCGGCACCTGTAGCTCGCCGGCCGCGGTCAGCCCGAGCCGGATCAGCCGGGTCCGCACGCCGACAGCGGGGATCTGGAGACTGACCGGGCGCGCCACCGGTGCCGCGACGGCAGGTGGAACCGCCGCCCACTGTCCGTGCGGCACGGCCACGAAAGGCGTCCGCCCCGGCGCCGCCGCTGGCCGGCCAGTCTGGCTGGCCCAGGCGAGACCACCGACTGCGCCGCACACCACGACCAGTCCGGCCAGGCTGGCCACAACGGCGCCCGGCCGCCGCACCACCCGCACCGGCGAGGCGTGCCGCGCACCACGTACGTTCCGGGGGAAGCCCAGCGAGCTGGCAGCAACGTGCGACCCAGGGCGCCGCCTGGCGGGCGGGCGCCCGGGGTCCTGACAGCTGGCCAGTCCTGAGTCGGACATACCGGGCAGCGCAGGCTGGCCAGCCGTCAGGAACTCCCCACCGGCGAGCCGCGGGGCTTCAGACTCGGTGCGGCTACCGCGCATGCAAGGCCGGCCGACGCCGCCGGCTGACCATGATGACACCACCGGCGGCCGCGAGCAGACCGACGAGCCCGGCAGCTGCCCAGGGCAGCATCGGAGCGCCAGGCCGGGCCGCGGTGCCGCCAAGTCCGGTATTCACTCCCGAGGAAGGCGCGACGATACTGCCGGCCGCGTCCAGCAGGTCATCGATGCCAAGCTTGCCCGGGTCGTCGAGCACCACCAGGGTGTGAACGGTGCCGGCCGCTAGGCTGATCTGCTCGGAAGCGGCCTGCGAGGACCCGGCCGCCCGCACTGTCCAGGTCCCGGCTGGCACCGCCACAAAGCCAGTGGCCTTGCCGAACTTCAAGCCGGACGCCAGCGAGTGGCCGCCGGCCCGGACCGAGACCGAGCCTTGCAGCAGCGAAGCCTGGATCACCTGGACCAGCGCCTTGCCGCTCGGCGTCGTCAGCGGGTCATCGAACACCGTAAGCCGCAGCCCCGACGCCGGGCCCATGCCGGCCACCGTGTACGCATCCCCGGCCGCCACATCGACCGTTGTGGACAGCACTGGCTTGGTGCCGGCCGCGGCGCCGGCCAGCCGCATCGCCACCGTATAGTTCCCGGCCGCCAGCTGCTCGTAGGGCGACACAGTTCCGTAGGTGACGTGGTCCAGTACCAGCTGGGCCTTGGCATCGCCGAACGAGTACAAGTAGACGTCGACAGCCGGCGTGTTCGGCGATAGGTGAGCGAGCCGGACCCAGCCGACGCTGCTCGTGGTCTGCGCCGACGCGGCCGGTGCCGTGAGGGCAAGCAGCCCGAGGGTTCCAGCGAACCCGGCTGCCGCGACGCCAAGTGCCAGGCGTCGCACCTTCGTTAGTGAATACATATGCCTCCCCTTGCCGCCGGACGCCTGGTGCGCCGGCCCCTTCGTGTCGATCAGCTTGGTGGGTGCCCCGTCAGCAGCCCGAGCGGGCTGGGCGCGGCGAACTCGATCACTATCCGCGTCGCCGGACCGGCGCCAGTGACGGCGACGGTTGCCCGGTACGGGGCGCGCTGCGCGCGCAGGAACGCCAGCACCGTCTGTGCGTAGTTCGCGTGGTGCGGCAGCCCGATGGCGCCGTCGATGCTCACCGTGCGCAGCGGCATCCCCGCGCTGGCATCAGGACCGGCGTCGCTGAAGCCGAGGATGGCGACCGGCACGCTATGGGCGAGTGTCGCGATGGTGATCAGCAGCCGGGAGTCGACCTGGCCGCCCGCCAGCGCTACCTGCCCCGCCGATGGCACCCGGACATTCCTGTTCTTCACCAGCTGCTGCCCTGCCTGCCGGCGCGCGAGCAGGTCGGAGTGCAGCGCCGAGAGGTAAGCGGCGCCGCCGTCCGGCGCCGTAACCCGGACCGCAACCGTGCTTTGCCCGCTGCCGAAGCTGGCCACCACCATCGGCGCGTAGATAGTGGCGAGACGCGCCCCTAGCTCGGTGCGCAGCGCGGTGGTGGAGACAACGAGCCCCGAGCCAAGCGGGTCGCCGGCCCCGGTGCCGAGCGGGTCGAGATCGCTTGCCGGGAAGCCGGCGCGTTGCAGTGTCGCGCACATCAGCGGATCACACGCCACGATGACACCGTGGCTGACCTGGGCCGTGATCCACGCCGCCGCAAGGTTGCGGTTAGTCGCCGCGGCAGCCAGGGCGGCACCGTCGGTTCGTGTCGTGCCCGCCTGACGCGGTGCGGCGGGGGCATGCGGACGTGCGAGCCCGACGCCTGTTGCTGCTGCCGCGGCCGCGGCCGCGACGACCAGTAGCGACCCACCGGCGACCGCCCGGCGGCGAGCTAGCCGGGCAGCCTCGGGTTGATCGGCGACCCGCAGCACGCGGCGCCGGAGCCAGAGCCAGAGCGTCGTAGCAATGACTGTCGGCCATGACGGAGGCCGGCCTGGCGCGCCGTTGCCCGCCGGCCTACTGCTGTCCGGCTGAATATGTGCGCTGCCGGGCACAGCGACCACCCCCCAGGCCGCACAAATCGCGCAAGCGCGGCCTCCACGGGCCAAGTTCACCACAACATAGTGACGCTTTCAGTGGAAGTAACGATTACCGTCCGACATCTCCGTTATCGCCGCCGGCAATTTGCGGCTCTACTCCCAGTGCCAATTTCAGAAGAGCGTTCTAGTATTGCTCCGGAGTCCGGGCCAGCGTGCCGGGCCCAGGCCAGCGGCGGACCGTCCGCATCTGGTGATCATGAAGGGTCAGGTGAGCCGGATGGGCAGCCTCGACGGGCGGGTTGCGATCGTGACCGGAGCAGGACGCGGCATCGGCAGGTCCACAGCCATGCTGCTGGCCAGCGAAGGCGCGAGCGTTGTGGTCAACGATCTCGGCGGAGCGATGGACGGTTCCGGCAGCGATGTCGGCCCCGCGCAGCAGGTCGTCAACGAGATCTCCGATGCAGGCGGCAAGGCGGTCGCCAGCGGCGCGGACATCTCCGACCACGCCGCCGCCGAAGACCTGATCAAGACGGCGATCAGCGAGTTCGGCCGGCTCGACGCGCTGGTCAACGTGGCCGGCATTCTCCGCGACCGGATGATCTTCAACATGTCCGAGCAGGAGTGGGACGACGTCATCCGGGTGCACCTGAAGGGCACCTTCAACACCTCGAAGTTCGCCGCCGCGCACTGGCGCTCCCTGCGCGAGGAGACGGCACAGAACCGGATCATCAACTTCACCTCAGTGTCCGGCCTGCACGGCGCGCCCGGCCAGCCGAACTACGCGGCCGCCAAGATGGGCATCGTCGGCCTGACCTGGTCGTGCGCGAACTCGCTGGCCAAGTACGGCGTGACCTGCAACGCGGTCTCCCCAGCCGCCGCCACGAGAATGACCGACTCGATCCCCACCGACCGCCGGCGTACCGACCGGCCCACAGACGAGGACCAGCGGCGGTCGCCGGACAACGTCGCCAAGGTGGTCGCCTACCTCGCCAGCGAACGATCCGGCTGGCTGAACGGCCGCATCGTGCACTCCGCCGGCTACGAGGTCTCGCTCTACAACAACATGACACCGGTCGTGCGTTTGCTCCGGCAGGAGCCCTGGGCCCTCGAGGATCTGGCCGCCGAGGTCGAGCGCTCCTTCCGGCCCGCCCCTGGCCGGGTGGTCTGAGCATGCCAGGTAAGGCCATCCCCGAGCCCACGCCCGACACCCAGCCGTTCTGGGATGGCTGCGCGGCAGGCGAACTGCGCATCCAGCGCTGCCTCGACTGCGGCAAGCCCTACTTCTACCCCCGCCCGATCTGCCCGTCGTGCGGCTCGACCACGGTGGAATGGTTCACCGCCAGCGGGCGCGCCACCCTCTACTCGTACGTGATCAACCACCGGCCCGCCCCGGGCTTCGATGCCGACGGCCCGTACGCCATCGCCGTCGTCGAACTAGCCGAGGGACCCCGGATGATGACCAACATCACCGGGGTACCCAACACCCCCGAGGACCTGATCCTGGACATGGAGCTTGAGGTCGCGTTTGAGCCGCGCGGCGCCGTGAGCATCCCGGTCTTCGCGCCAGCCGGAAAGGCACAAACTTCATGAGCAGGGAACGGGGCGTCATCATCGCCGGTGCCGCCGAGACCGACGCGGTCGGCAAGCTTCCGGACAAGTCCACGCTCCAGCTCCACATCGAGGCTGCCGTCAACGCGGTCGCCGACGCGGGCTTGACCATGCGCGACATCGACGGCATTGCGACGGTGAGCTCGCCTGGCCCGGTACAGGTTGCCCACGCGCTCGGCATCACACCCACCTACCTGGACGGCACTGGCGTCGGAGGGACGTCGTTCCTGCTCCATGTCCGCCATGCGGTGGCGGCTATCCGGGCGGGCTATGCGCGAACCGTGCTGATCACGCACGGCGAATCTGGCCGCTCCAGGGTTGGCGCTTCCCCCTACCCCCGTGGTGGTTCGTCGGTGCTTGGCCAGTTCGAGGCGCCTTACGGGACGTTCGGGCCGACCACCGCCTTCACCATCCCTGTGCTCCGCTACATAAAGGAGTACGGGCTCACGCACGAGCAGCTCGCCTACGTCGCCGTGGCGCAGCGCAAGTGGGCAGCGCGCAACCCGCGCGCCATGTTCCGTGACCTCATCACGGTGGACGATGTGCTCGCGTCCCGGCTCGTCGCGTGGCCGTTCCATCTGCTGGAATGCTGCCTGGTCACCGACGGTGGCGGCGCGCTGGTGGTCACCTCGGCTGACCGGGCCGGCGAGTTCCGCAAGCCCGCTGTGCACGTGCTCGGCACTGGCGAGGCGTCGGAGACCCCCCTGATCTCGCAGCTTGCCGATTTCACCGAGTCGCAGGCCTTCCGCCTCGCCGGTGCGGCGGCCTTTGCCGAGGCCGGGATCACCACGGCGGACGTGAACCACCTGATGATCTACGACGCCTTTGCGCACGTGCCGATCTATGGCCTGGAGGCCCTCGGCTTCACGGCCAAGGGCGAGGGCGGCCCGTTCATCGCCGACGGCAATACCGAGCCCGGCGGCTCGCTGCCGCTCAACACCAACGGTGGCGGCCTGTCCTACACGCACACGGGCATGTACGGGATGTTTGCCATCCAGGAGGGCGTCCGCCAGGTCCGCGGCGAGGCACCGGCTCAGGTGCCCGGCGTCGATATCAGCGTGGTGCTCGGCAATGGCGGCATGTTCGCCACCGCTGGGGTGCTCGTGCTCGGCAGGGAGCCGCGGTAGCGGCCGCAAGCCCGCGGTAGCGCGCGCTCCCTGGCAATCTCCCGAGGACACCAGCTGCCCGGCGCAGCAGTCCCACTGTCCCGTGAACTTCCTGCCTGCCCCATCCGTGTAGCTAGGAAGCGGTTCGCGCCATGGGGGGCGCCCGCTACCTTGCATCCCGTTTGTCGTCCAGGGGGACCGATGGGCTTAGTTGCGCTCGGAGTCTGGATCGCGACAGCAGGTTTCGGCATGTACCTGCTGTCCATCTGGCTGATCGAATACGACCGGGAGTACCAGAAGGTGACGGCGACCCGGTTGCCGCCGCCGGTGCTCGTGGCGCACATAGTGCTCGCACTGGGCAGCCTTGTTGTCTGGGGCACTTACCTGATCCTGGACGACGATGAGCTGCTGTGGATCGCCTTCCTCGGCGCCTGCCTGGCGTCGAGTTTGGGGCTGATCATGGCGGCCCGGTGGCTGACGGTGTACCGGGCCAAGCGCGCCGTGGGCCAGGAGCGGCGGAGCCTCGTGCTGGCGGGCCAGTACGGCGAGGCGGCCGTCCTGGATGCCGCCGTGCTGGAAGGGCCGCCCGAGCGCAACTTCCCACTGCCCGTCGTGATCACGCATGGCGCTTTTGCCGCAGCCACCCTGGCCCTCGTGTTACTGACGGCGTTCCGCGGCAGCTAGCTCACCGGGGTGAGCAGGCCAACCTCGCGTGCCAGCAGTTCGTCCGGCGTCTCCCGGCGCACGCCTAGGCGCGCATTGCCGTCCGCGCAGTAGACGACGGGCGGGCGCAGCGCACCGTTGTAGTTGTTGACCATCGTGAAGCAGTAGGCGCCGGTCACGGGCACCACCACGAGGTCGCCGATCCGCGGGCTGGTGAGCTGGACGTCGGGCGTCACGATGTCCCCGGATTCACAGTGGCGGCCGACTAGATCCGCCAGCACTGTCGGCTCGTCCCAGCGGCCCAGCACGAGCGGGGCGAAGCGCTGCTTGTAGAGCGAGTACTCCAGGTTGTCGCCCATACCGCCGTCGACCGCGACGTGCAGCCGGCCCGTCTGCTTGATCGTCAGCACCCGGTACAAGGTCACGCCGACTGGCGCGACAAGTGACCGGCCAGGCTCGATGACCAGCTCCACGTCGCTGCCGAGATACTGATGCGCGGCCCCGACGAGCCTCGCCACGTAATCATCGATCTCGGGCGCGGTGTCTGCTGGCTCGTAGCGGACACCCAGACCGCCGCCGAGGTCGTAGACGTCGAAGTGGCCAAGCGTGGCCAGCGCGGCGACCTCCGCTTCGAACTGATCGAGCATGAGAATCTGCGAACCGATGTGCGCATGCAGGCCGCGCAGGTCGATCATCGGCGTGGCGCGCATTCGGGCGATTGCCTCCGGCACCTGCTCCACCGGCACGCCGAACTTGGCCGTCTTGCCGCCGGTCGCGAGCGCTGCGTGCGTGGCCGACTCGATGCCAGGGCTGACCCGCAGCAGCACCGGGGTCTTGCGCCGCGCCAGCGCGCCAATCCTGTCGATGTCGTCGAACCCGTCGATGACGATGTAGCGGATGCCCGCATCCAGGGCGGCCTGGATATCGGCGTCCGACTTCGCGTTGCCGTGCATCACGATCTGCTGCGGGTCAACACCAGCGGCTAGGGCCATCCGCAACTCGCCCTCACCCACGACGTCGAGGCCGAGGCCCTCGGACGCAAGCACGGACATCATTGATGCGGACGGGAACGCCTTGGATGCGAAGCACACCTGACCGCGTGGATGCCGACTGGCCAATCCGTCCGCGAATGCCCTGGCCCGTGACCTCAGCGCACCCTCATCGATGACGAAGGCAGGCGTGCCGAACTCGGCGGCCAGGTCCCGTAGTGAGCAGCCACCGATGAGCAGGTCATCGCCGGCTACTGAGGCAGAAGAGGGCAGCAGTGACAGATCAGGCATACGTTACTGCTTACCCGACCGGAGCCTGGTCCTTCAACTCGGGAGTCAGGAGCCGCTGCCGGACCGCCTCATAAGTGACGATCGCCGCTGAAATGGACACGTTAAGTGAATCCGCCCGGCCGAACATGGGGATCCGCACCCGGACTGCGGCCTGCCGCAGCCACTCGTCGCTGAGCCCGGTCTGCTCGGCGCCGACCGCGATCGCGGTCGGCCCGGTCAGGTCAGCCTCGGTAGCCAGAAAAGGCGCGTCCGGCGCAGCAGCGACGATCTGCAAGCCGTGCTCGGCCAGCCAGGCCAGCACCTCGTCGCTGGCGGCCGAAGCGACCGGCACGGAGAAGACCGTGCCCTTGCTGGCCCGCACGACGTTGGGGTTACCCCAGTCGGTGACCGGATCAGCGGCTATGACGGCCGTCACGCCGGCAGCGTCGGCGGTCCGCAGGATCGCGCCGAGATTGCCCGGCTTCTCCAGCCCGGCGCAGACCAGCACCAGTGGCCGTGGTCCAGGTGCCAGGTGCGCCAGGCTCGTCTCGATGGCCGGGACCACGGCCAGCCAGCCGTCAGGACCCTCGCGGTAGGAGACCTTCTCGAACACCGGCCTGGTCACTCGAATGACCTCCGCCCCGGTGTCGCGGATGCGTCCGGCCAGCCGAAGTGCCTCCGCGGTCGCCAGCTCGGGGCAGTAGTACAAGGCTCGCGGCCGGACGCCGGCGGCAAGCGCGAGTTCCACCTCGGCCAGGCCCTCCACCAGCGTGACTGCCTGCTCCTCGCGGACCCGCCGCCGCCGCAGCGCGACAAGCTGCTTGATCCGGGGATTTGCCGGGCTGGTGATCTCCAGCTCACCGGGTCGACGCGGCTCTGCGGGCACGGCTGCCATGCTACGGCGCTGGCTGCGCTCGGCCAGCTAACGGAAGTGGATGACCTCGGGATTCTGCGCCCGGCCGGTAATCGGCACCGTCTTGAAGCCCGTGCCGACATTCTCGGACACGGTCAGCGTGTAGGAGTGCGACGCGCCCTTCTCGGCGCCCGGCGGCATCGCGATCGTGCACCGGAACACCCGCGCCGAAGCAACCCACGAGCACACCGCCGTATGGGCCTTGATACCAGGGCCGCGCAGGGACACCTCAACGTCATGTCGCGCCCCGAGAGCAGCGGCGACCGCCGGCAGGACCGGCGTGCCGTTCGCCGCACCGGCCAGCCGGAACTCCGCCGTCACCCGGCCCGACGACTTGGCAATCGTGGCGCCCGGCCGGGGACTCGTCCAGCTGCTGAACCCGTAAGCCACCGTGTAACTTACCTGCACCGGCGCCGCCTGAGTCGTCCCCGCAACGCTCACCGCCCCGCTGCAAGTCGCCGTGAACGTGCCGACATCATTCGACCCAGTCGTCGTCACGCGCACCGCAGCTGCCGTCCCGACTCCCGACACGGCCTCGGTGGTACTGCAGCCAGCCGCCGGCACCTTGCCCTTCGCATACACAGCCCCCGACCGCACACCCGTCACCGACACCACCGGCCTCGTCAGATCCACCTTGACGGTGTCGCCCTGCCTCAGTGTGTTTCCAGCCAGGTCCGTGCATGTCGCAGTGAGGTCTTCAGCGCCGCTGCCCATGGTGGTGCTGAACTGCGGGCACTGCGGCAAGTTGAGCGACCGGGCATCGGACCAGTTCCAGCTGACGGTGGCCGGAGAGGTATACCACCCACCGGCGCCGAGTGTCCCGCTCGTCACCTCGGGGCTGGCGGCGGGCAGCGCCGCGCTTTCGGAGCTGAAGCAGCCGTCGAGATAGAGGTTGGAGTTGGTGCCGTCCGGACAGGTGGTCCCTGACCAGATGGCCTGCCCGAAGACCGCGCCAGCCGTCGCGGCGCCATCCAGGCTTGCTCCCGTGAGGTCAGCTGAAGTCAAGGTCGCCCCATCGAGCTGGGCTCCGCTGAGGTCTGCACCTGCCAGCTCTGCAAAGGAGAAGTCCGTGGCGGAAAGGTCTGCGCCGCTGAGATCGATGTCGGCCAGGGCAGCACCCCGCAGGTTGGCGCCCGGGCCGATCAGATAGCCATCGACTAGCCGCCACGACGACGGCAGGCTTGGCGTTCCGCTGTCACTGAGCGATTGCAAGCCCGTCAGCGTGACCCCGCTCAGGTCCACGCCAGACAGGTCATCAAGCTGTAGCGCAGCATTCTGCAAAGTGGCGCCGGACAGGTCGATACCTGCGAGGTTGTCACCGATCAGCACGGCACCGTCGAGATTTGCTCCGGCCAGATCTTTTCCTGCCAGGTCGAGACCCTTCATATTGGCGCCGTGCAGGTTTGCCCCAGGACCAATCAGCAAGCCGCCGATGAGCGACCAGCTGGGCGGGAGGGAAGCCGGCGTCCCGGTGAGACCGAAAGAGAACACGCCCGTCAGGTTCGCGGCAGCCAGGTCGGCGCCGGAGAGGTCGAGGACTGCGGCGCCTGTGCTAACGAGGTCTGCGCCCGGACCGACAAGGGTACCGTTCGCGACGATCCAGCCGGGCGGCAGAGCCAACGGCGAGCCGGTAACTCTGGCGGCCAGGACGCTGGTCAGCGTCGCGCCGGAGAGATCGACGCCAGCCAGGTTGATACCTGTCAGGTCGCGACCCTGAAGGTCCGCCGTCGGCCCGAGCAGGTAGCCGCTGCGCTGGACCCAGCCAGCCGGTAGTGCAGCGACGGGTGCGGTGTTGCCACCCGACAAAACACCCTCCAGATCCGCCTTCGACAGGTCGAGCCCGCCCAGGTCGGCGCCGATCAGGTTGGCTCCCGGGCCGATCAGGTGACCGCCGATGAGGCTCCAGTTCGCCGGCAAGGACGAGGGTGTGCCCGTGACGGACTCGGCAGACAGCCCCGTCAAGGTCGCGGTTCCGAGGTTTGCGCCAGAGACGTCTACGTTGCCGAAAGCCGCGTCGGTGAGGTTCGCACCTGTTAGGTCGGCCCCTGCCAAGTTCGTGGCGTCAGCATTGTCCAAGTCAGCATGTGTCAGATCAGCTTCAGCCAGATCGGCCGAGGAGAGATTAGCGCCGGTGAGTTGCGCGAAGGTTAGGTCAGCACCGCTGAGATCGGCGCCGGCCAGGGCGGCGTCACTCAGGTTGGCTCGCGGGCCGATCAGGTAACCGCCGACGAGCGACCAGCCGGCTGGCAGCGCCGAAGGCTCGCCGGTAATCCCGCCGGACTGAACAGATCGCAAATTGTCGGCCGACAGATCGACGCCGGCCAGGTCCGCGCCGGCCAGGTCCGCGCCCAGAAGGTTGGCGCCGGGTCCGATCAGGTACCCGTTGTGCAACGACCAGCCCGGCGGCAATGCGGCCGGCACGCCGGTGATGCCACCGGACATGACGCCGCTGAGGTCGGCGCCCGCGAGGTTGAGTCCGGCGAGGTCCGCAAAGATCAGAGAGGTATCGGGCCCGATGAGATAACCGCCGACAAGAGACCAGTGCGCAGGCAGCGCTCTCGGCGTTCCTGTTATGCCGCCTGACTCCACGCCGCCCAATTCAGCGTTGGCCAGATTCGCGCTATCCAGGTCGGCGCCTTGCAGATCCGCCGATTCCAGGTCGGCGCCGGTCAAGTCCGCGTGACTCAGATCCGCGCCCTTCATAATCGCAAGCTCGAGATCTGAATCGCGCAGTATCGACCATGCCAGCTGAGCGTTACTGAGATTGTCTGAGAACAGATCGCAGCCGCTCCACCGCGCGCCAGGCGCTGGCTGCGGCGCGCCGCCGGACCCGCCGCCAGGGCAGCTCACGCCTGGCACAGCCTGACCGCTCACTGCAGTCGTGGCTGCCGCATTCGGTGTCACCACAGTCGCCGCGGCGAGAATCCCCGCCGCAGACAGAACCAGCCAGCCCCCGACCATTCCGACCTCCACCCACCGCCGCTAAGCGAGCAGGCCGCACCCCGTATGACGACTTACTACACCCACTCCATGGGTCATGTCGATACACACCATGCAACGACCGCATGCCGAATTCGGCGGCACCTGCTCCTGACGAGGCCGGTAGACGTCGGAGCGATGCTCGACGGCTATAACCGTCACCTCACGTCGCGCGTCGTCTATCCGGTAGATGACCCGATAGTCACCGCGGCGCGCGCTATGGAGGCTAGCCAGCCCGAGTTTTTAATTCCTTGCCGACGCGATGAGGATTCTCGGCTAGAGACCCATAGAGGAACTCGATGACTGCCAACGCCACCTTCTCCGGCGGCTAGCGGAAGTGGATCACCTCCCGGTTCCTCGCCGTTCCGGCAATCGGCACAGTCTTGAATCCGCTGCCCACGTTCTCGGTGACAGTCAGCGTGTAGGAGTGCGACGCGCCCTTCTCAGCGCCCGGCGGCATCGCGATCGTGCACCGGAACACGCGCGCCGCCGCGACCCATGAGCACACCGCCGTATGGGACTTGATGTCCGGCCCGCGCAGCGTCACCTCGACGTCGTGTGCCCTCCCGAGAGCAGCGGCGACGGTCGCCAGGACCGGAGTCCCGTTCGCCGCACCGGCCAGCCGGAACTCGGCCGTGACCCGGCCCGACGACTTGGTAATAGTGCTGCCCGGCCGCGGCGTCGTCCAGGCACTCAACCCGTAGGCAACCGTGTAGCTCACCTGGACCGGCGCGGCCTGCGTCGTCCCGGCCACGCTCACTGCCCCGCTGCACGTCGCAGTGAACCTGCCGACACCATTCGACCCCGAGGTGGCAACACGCACCGTGGCCGGAGTGGCAACCCCCGACACCGCCTCAGTGGTGCTGCAGCCAGCCTTCGGCACCTTCCCTTTCGCATACACAGCCCCCGACCGCACGCCCGTCACGGACACCACCGGCGTCGTCAGGTCGACCTTCACCGTTACCGACGCCGTACCAACATTCCCCGCCCGATCCTGGCAGGTGGCGGTGAGCGTCTGAACTCCGCTGCCGGAAGTGGAACTGACCGGTAGGCAGTTGCCAGGAGTGAAGTTAAGGACAACGTTGTCGGTCCAGTTCCAATTGGCCGTCACGTCACTGACGTACCAGCCGTTGCTGCCGAGCGTCCCATCCAGCGTTACCGCTGCTGATGGCGGCGTGGTATCCGGCGCGGAGAAGCAGCCGGCCACCAGGGACGACGAGTTTGTGCCATCCGGGCAGGTCGTCCCGCCCCAGGTGACCCCGTTCCAGATGGCCGTCGCGTAGTTGATCGCGTTCGCGAGGTCGGCCTCAGTGAGGTCAGCTTCCGTGAAGTTGGTGCCATCCAGGTCCGCGCCGTCAAGGTCCGCGCCGCCTATTTCGGCCTGGATTAGGTTCGCATCCGAAAGATCGGCCCCGCTCAGCGTGGCGTCGTCGAGGATAGCATGATCAAGATCGTCGCCAGCGAGGCTGGCGCCGCCCAGCATGGCGCCGTCCAGGTCGGCGAAGGGCCCAATTAGGTAGCCGCTCACCAGTGACCAGGGGGCCGGCAGCGAGGGCAACAGCTCGGCATCCACCCCGCCGGAGCGGACATCGATGAGATCCGCGCCGGCCAGGTTCGTGGCCGACAGGTTCGCGTTCCCGACCGTGGCACCCAAGAGACTGGCACCTGCGAGGTCAGCGCCGGTGAGATTAGCGTTGAACATGTCCGCGCCGGTAAGGTCCGCGTTGGCCAGGAGGGCGCCAGTCAGATCCGCACTAGACAGGTTGGCCCCTGCCAGATCCGCGGTTCCGAGGTTCGCATCGCTCAGGAAAGCTCCGACGAGGCTGCAACCGCGCCAGTTCACCTCGGCCTGGGGTGCTGGCGTCACCACCCCGTTGACAACTGCCGGGCACGCCACCGCCGCCTGCGCAGCCGGCACGGCAAACAGCGCGAGCGCTGCCGCCAGGCCAGCAGCCGTTGCCAGAGCGAACGCCCGGGTGCGCAGCGAAGGGATCGAGAATGGCATGGCTCTCCGGCTGTCGAGGTCCAGATGACGGCGCGATTCACCGCTCGATGCCCCGAAGCCGCGCCTATCCCGTTTGGTTCTAATTACACCAACAGGGACCCATCTGTCGATAGCAGCTAAAGCATGTGTAAAAGGCGTGCGACAAGTGCTACTGTCCTCGGCGTTCCTCTGAGGACGAAGGCTCGCCGCCTGCACCTGACGCCGCCTGACTGGCCAGAATTCGGACCGGTCAGTATACTGACCGGCATGAACACAGTCCCGATCACCGAAGCTAAGGCCCGCATAGCTGAGCTCGCTGATCGCGTTGCCCGTCAGCATGACCGGTTCACGATCACGCGCAACGGCCGGGCAGACGTCATGCTGATCTCCGTCGCCGAGTATGAGTCCATGCAGGAGACGCTCGACATTCTGAGCGATGACGAAGCTCTCGCCGACTTGCGGCAGTCTCGTGAGGACTTTGGGGCCGGGGACACCTTCGAGGCCAGCCAGGTGCATGCCGAGTTCGAGAATCGCCGCGACACGCAGTGAGCGCTTCGCACGGAGCGTCCGAGGAATCCGCGTCCTACACCGTCATCTACTCCCGACGGGCTCGCCGGAACCTGTATGAAGAGTTGCCACCAGAAGTTGGCGCCGCCGCCATTGCCACAATCGAGGGCCCGATCACGACAAGTCCGCTCCGCGTTGGCAAGCCCCTCGATGAGCCACTGGACGGCTATTACTGTGCCAGGCGCGGCACCTACCGGATTATCTACCGCATCAACGAGGACAAGCGCACTGTTGAGATCCACTCGATCAGGCACCGGCGCGACGTGTATCACACCTGACGCGCTCGGTTAGGCGTCGTAATCGACGGTCACGGACTCCGACAGCGGCAGGGACTGGCAGGTGAGCACGAACCCGGCCTCGACCTCGGCACGCTCGAGCGCGAAGTTGCGGCGCATCCGCACCTCGCCGAACACCAGGCGAGCGCGGCAGGTGCCGCAGACGCCGCCCTTGCAGGCGAACGGCAGGTCTGGCCGCGCCCGCTGCGCGCCATCTAGCACCGGCGTGCCGGCGGGGATCGTCGTGGTCGTCTGCCGGCCGTCCAGGATGACGGTCGCCTCGCAGCCGCCGACGAGCACGGGCTCCTCGTGCTGCGACGGCTCCGGCGGCACATCCTCCACGTAGAACAGTTCCCGGTGCACGCGCTCCGGCGGGACACCTAGCTCGGCCAGCACCGCCTGAGCATCCTCGACCATGCCGAACGGCCCGCACAGCCACCAGTGATCGACACTCGCGACGTCGCACAGCGCGGGCAGCAGCCACCGCAGGCGGTCCGCGTCCAGCCGGCCGCTGAACAGTTCCACCTCTTGCGGCTCACGCGACAGCACATGCGCGAGCTGCAGGCGCGAGGGATACCTGTCCTTGAGATCAGCGATCTCGTCGGCGAACATCACCGTGCCCGCGCGCCTGTTGCCGTAGAGCACGGTCACGTCCGACGCCGGGCCAGCCAGCGCCGACGCGGCGACCGACAGCACCGGGGTAATGCCAGAGCCAGCGGCAATCAGGACATGCCGCGCTGGCACGCTGAGATCCGCGGTGAACGACCCCGACGGCGGCAGCACCTCGATCTGGTCTCCGGGTCTGACCTCCTGCGCCAGCCAGCCAGATACCGCGCCACCCGCCACCTCTCGCACCCCGATCCGCAGCGGCTGGCCGGCCGCCGCGCAGATCGAGTACGACCGCCGCTCGTCTCGGCCCTCCACTACCCGCCGCACCGTCAGTGACTGGCCGGGCGTGAACTCGTACTCTGACGCGAGTTCTGGCGGCACGCTGAACGTCACCGCGACCGCGTCGGCGCACAGGCGGTCCACTCGCGCGACGGTCAGCTCGTGGAACGCGGGCCGGCGTGCCCTGCGACCGGCCTCCGTCACGACTGCCGCCACCTCAGATCTCCTTCACGTGCTCGAACGGCTCACCGCACGCCCGGCAGCGGTGCAGGTCCTTGCACGCGGTCCCGCCGAAAGCCGCCGTCTGGCGCGTGTCCGCCGATCCGCACGCCGGGCACGGGATCGCCGGCCGGCGCGCGAAGAGCGTCAGGGGCACAGGTCCGCGCTGGCCGCCCGGAAGGGGCGAACGGGGTGGTGCGATGCCAGCCTCGGCAAGCTTGCGCCGGCCTTCTGCCGTGATGAAGTCGCTGGACCACGCCGGACTGAGTACAGTCCGGACGTCGGCCTCGCCAAAACCGGCGGCTGCCAGCCGCGCCGTCACCTCGCCCCGCATCACGTGCATAGCCGGGCAGCCGGAGTACGTCGGTGTCAGCGAAACGGTCACCCGGCCATCCTCGAGGGTGACCGCGCGCAAGATGCCGAGATCGCCCAGCGTGAGCATGGGCAGCTCAGGATCGGGCACCGAGCTGGCGATGCTGCGCGCCGTGTCGAGCGTTGCTGCCTGGCTCACCATGTCGCCCCCGGGGTAGCCCGGGCCACGCTCTGCATCTCGGCCAGTACGTAGCCGAGTGCCTCGGTGTGCACGCCATCCCGTCCGGCGCCGCCACCGACGCGGGCCACCACTGCCGTCTCCGGCCAGGACAAGCCCGCCTCGGCCAGCACCGCCGTGAGCACGCCGTCGAACTCCGGCCGTAGTGCAGCCGGATCCGCGGCAATACCGGCCAGCGCGAGCCGGCTCTCGATCTCGGCTGGCTCGAACAACTCAGCCGTGAAGGGAGCCACGGCCGCGAGGCCGGCCGCCATCCGCCCACGCGAGTAGTCCGTGCCGTCGCCGAGGCGGATCACCCACTCCGCCGCGTAGTCGCGGTGATAGGCGACCTCCCGGACGCCTTGTACGGCGACCGCCGCCAGCACCGGATCCCCGGACTCGCGCAGCCGCGCCAGCAGCAACAAGCGCCAGATACTGAAGACCAGCAGCCGGGCCATCAGGCCGGCGAAGTCAGCGTCCGCGACCTCGACCAGGCGAACGTTGCGGAACTCGCGCTCGACCCGGCCGAAGGCGTAGTCGTCCTCGGTCCGGCCCGAGCCGTCCGCGGCGCCCGCCCTGCTCAGCAGCAGCCGCGCCTGACCGAGCAGGTCGAGCGCGATGTTGGCGAGCGCGGTCTCCTCTTCCAGCTCCGGCGCGCGGGCGAGCCACTGCTGCAGCCGATGCGAGAAGATCAGCGTGTCGTCACCGAGCATCAGGCAGTAGGCCGCAAGATCGGCGCCGTCCACGCCATCTGGCACCGTGGTGTCGACGCCTGCCAGCGGGTCGGCGAAGCCGGTCCCGAACGCCCAGCGCTGGCTGTCATTTTCCTCGGTGATCGCCTCATAGGCGGTGTCGAAGCCCATTGCTCACCACCTCAGATGTGCGGGACGGACTCGGGGATCTCGTAAAAGGTCGGGTGCCGGTACACCTTGTCGCCGCTCGGCGCGAAGAACGGGTCCTTCTCGTCCGGGCTGGACGCGGTGATGTCCGAGGCCTGCACCACCCAGATGCTGACACCTTCGTTGCGCCTGGTGTACAGGTCGCGGGCGTGATGCAGCGCCATCTGCGCATCCGCGGCGTGCAGCGAGCCCACGTGCACGTGGTTGAGGCCGCGCTTGCTGCGCAGGAACACCTCAAACAACGGCCACGACGAGCGCGGCGCTGGCGATGCGGGTGCGCTGCTTTCTGTCACGCCGCCCTCGGTCATGCTGCCGCCTCCCTGGCTGCCCGCGCTTGCTGCTTAGCGGCGTGCGCGGCGGCCGCCTCGCGCACCCAGGCGCCGTCCTCGTGCGCGGCTCGGCGGTGGGCGACTCGCTGCGCGTTACAGGGCCCGTTGCCGGAGATGACGCGCTTGAGCTCGGTCCAGTCGATCTCGCCGAAGTCGTGGTGTCCGCGCTCGGAGTTCCAGCGCAAGTGAGGGTCTGGCAGCGTGACGCCGAGCGCCTCCGCCTGCGGCACCGTCATGTCTACGAATCGCTGGCGCAGCTCGTCGTTCGTGTGCCGCTTGATGTGCCAGTGCATCGACTGCGCGGTGTTGGGCGAGTCGGTGTCCGGCGGGCCGAACATCATCAGTGACGGCCACCACCAGCGGTTCGTGGCGTCCTGCACCATGTCTCGCTGCGCGTCCGTGCCGCGCATCATCGTCAGCAGCAGCTCGTAACCCTGGCGCTGGTGGAACGACTCTTCCTTGCAGATGCGGATCATCGCCCGCGCGTACGGACCGTAGGAGGACCGGCAGAGCGGGACCTGGTTGCAGATCGCCGCACCGTCCACCAGCCAGCCGATGACGCCGACGTCCGCGAATGTCAGCGCCGGATAGTTGAAAATGGATGAGTACTTCTGCGCGCCGGTGATCAGCCGGGTCGTGAGATCCTCCCGATCGGCGCCAAGCGTCTCCGCGGCCGAGTACAGGTACAGGCCGTGGCCGGCCTCGTCCTGCACCTTCGCCAGCAGGATGGCCTTGCGCCGCAGCGATGGCGCCCTGGTCACCCAGGTGCCCTCGGGCTGCATGCCGATGATCTCCGAGTGCGCATGCTGCGCGATCTGCCGGATCATGGTCTTGCGGTAGCCGTCCGGCATCCAGTCCCGCGGCTCGATCCGGCGGTCCCGGCCGATCGTGTCCTCGAAATGCTGCTCCAGCTCCTGGCTACTGTCCGGGCTGGCATCCAGCCCGGCTGCGGGCGCCTGGCCGCCCGCCGTGACCTGGCCTGTTACCCCGCTGACCTCGGTCATTGGCACGCTCCCTAATAACCGATCATTCGGTCAGTAATTATACCCACCCGGCCCCGGGCGGACACGGCTCTCGCGGCCAGCGCGACCGCCATCCCAGCCAGAATGCCGAAAACAGCTCGCTGTGGGTAACGTCCTCAGGGCACCATGGCCGGGCCGGCCAGGCCGGAACACCGCCGGACCCGGCCACGATTTCGATAGGAGCAAGCGATGACAAAGCGAATCAGCCCGCCCACGCAGCCCGCGAGCGAGCGCGAGTCGCTAGAGGCGTGGCTGGAGTTCCACCGCGCAACGCTGCTCATGAAGTGCGAAGGCCTCACGCCTGAGCAACTCGCCACGACTTCGGTGGCGCCTTCCCAGCTGTCCCTGATCGGGCTGGTGCGCCACCTGACCGGTGTGGAGCCCTGGTTCCATGCATTCGACGGCCAGCCGGACATGGAGATGTTCGAGGAGGAGGACGCTTTCGAGCCGGCCATCGAGCACGTCGAGCGGGACTTCGCCAACTACCAGCTCAGCGTCGAGCGCGCCCGCCGCGCCGCGGCCGCGCACCACCTGGACGACGTCGTCGACCAGCACCACTGGGTCGCCGACGACCAGCCGAAGGTCGTGCGTCCCACGTCGCTGCGCTGGGTGTACCAGCACATGATCGAGGAGTACGCGCGCCATAACGGTCACGCCGACCTGATCCGTGAGCGCATCGACGGTGTCACCGGCGACTGATTGTCGGCAGGCGACCACTCATCTCGGCCGCTGCCTGCGCCGATTCGTGCATGTTAGGTTGCCCAAGCAAGCGCTGGGTTGAGTCGCGAGCGAGGGTGCCGGCGATACCGCCGGGCTGCGTCGCTGGGTGCTGCCGGACCTTGGTCACGACCTTCCTCGAGGCCGGAGCGGAGGCCTGGTTTTGCGCGTTCGACGGCCAGCAGGACGTGGAGATGCTTGAAGACGAGCACGCCGTCAAAGGGGTCGGCGGACGCGCAGCTGGAGAAGTTGCGCAATAGCGGCTTCATTGCATTGACGGGACGGCTGCCGAATCGGAGTTATGCCTACGTGGCCATTGCATGCACCATCCGGCAAGGCTGCAGAAGGCCCGCGCTCACCCCTTGACACACCCCGAGCAGGCGCCGTTATCATCCAGATTTATCTTTTCTCTTTGGATATATCAGCTTATGGATGGCAAATGAAGCAGAAGCTCGAGCAACAACTGCAGGCTGTAGCGAAGCCGATGCTGCACGATCAGGAGCATGTTCAGCTCATGACCTTTGCCAGGGTGGGCTCCGTGTCGGCCAAACGCAAAGTGGCGACAGCCGCGGCAGCCGCGGCGCTCACCGCCGGGGTGCTGATCGTCAACGTGCGGCCCAGGGGGATGTACCTCGTCCTGACCGACCGGCGGATCTTGTTCTTCGACGGAGACGTGGCATCGGGCGGCCGACCGGGCAGGCATCTGATGACGTTGGCCCGCGACAAGGTCACAGTGTCAGCGCCTAAAGGGAAGGGCTTCGGCCTCGCCATCCAGGTAGAGCTGGTCATCGCCGGCCACGACAAGGACCTCAAGGTCCTCTTCCCGAAGCCGAGTAAGGAGGACGGCAAGCAGTTCACTGCTCTGCTACCGGCAGCCAGTTGAGTGCGGGACAAGCCCAAGCACAGCGACGGCGTGACCGGCGACTGAGTGGCTTGGCAGACGGCTGATCTTCACCGCCGACTGCGCTGATTGACGCGTGTTAGGCTGCCCCGAGCAAGCGCTAGTTTGAGTCGCGAGCGAGGTGCCGGCGATGCCGATTGAGCTGCATGCCAGCGGCGGCATCGCCGAGGTAGTGATCGATTATCCACCGGTGAACGCGCTGCCCGTCCGGGGCTGGTTCGAGCTAGCGGAGGCCCTCGGGCAGGCCGGCGGCGACCCGGAGACCCGCGTGGTCATCCTCGCCGCTATCGGGCGCGGCTTCTGCGCCGGTGTCGATATCAAGGAGATGCAAGCCACGACGGGTCATACGGCCCTGATCGGGGCCAACCACGGGTGCTTCGCCGCGTTCGCGGCGGTCTACGAGTGCGCGGTACCCGTCATCGCCGCGGTCCAGGGCTTCTGCCTCGGCGGCGGGGTCGGACTGGCAGGCAGCGCGGACATCGTGATCGCCGCCGACGACGCCTCCTTCGGCCTGCCCGAGGTGGACCGGGGGGCGCTCGGCGCGGCCACGCACCTGGCTCGCCTGGTGCCCCAGCAGCTGATGCGGACGATGGTGTACACCTGCGACCCCGTTCCCGCTTCGGAACTGAAGCAGTATGGGACCGTGCTGGACGTGGTGCCGGCGACCGAGTTGCGAGCCAGGGCCCGTGAGCTCGCGGCAAGGATTGCCGCTAAGGATCCGGAGATCCTCCGGCTGGCGAAGCAGTCGCTGAACGGCATCGAGCCGGTGGACATGCGCCGCTCCTATCGTTACGAGCAGGGCTTCACCTTCGAGCTGAACCTGACCGGCATCTCCGACCGGGCGCGCCAGGCCTTCGTGGACGGGCAGCGGCGTGACTAGCGCCGCTCCGACTGGCACCAGCGTCATGAGCATCACCGACGTCGTGGACGAGCTGCGGGACGGGATGACGATCGGCATCGGCGGCTGGGGCTCGCGCCGCAAGCCGATGGCACTCATCCGGGCCATCGCCGCCTCGGACCTCACCGGCCTGACGATCGTCACCTACGGCGGGCCGGATGTCGGGCTGCTGATCGCGGCTGGCAAGGTGCGGCGCGTCATCTGCGGGTTCGTGTCGCTCGATTCGATCCCGCTGGAGCCGCACTTCCGGCTGGCCAGACAGCGGCACAAGATCGAGCTCATTGAGCTGGACGAGGGGATGTTTCACTTCGGCCTGCTGGCGGCCGCGCACCGGCTGCCCTTCCTGCCCATGCGCGCCGGCCTCGGCTCCGACGTGATGCGCATCAACCCGCACCTGCGCACCGTCCGCTCCCCGTATAGCGACGGCGAGGAGTTCGTGGCCGTGCCTGCGCTCCAACTCGACGTCGCGCTCATCCACATGAACCGGGCGGACGCCCGCGGCAACGGCCAGTACCTGGGTCCCGATCCGTACTTCGACGACCTGTACTGCCTGGCCGCCGAGCGCGCCTACATGTCGTGCGAGCAGATCGTGCCGACAGCCGACCTGGTGGCGGGCGGGCCACCGCAGAGCCTGCTGATCAACCGCAGCATGCGCTGCGCGGTGATCGAGACTCCGCATGGCGCGCACTTCACCAGCTGCGTCCCGGACTACGCCCGGGACGAGGAGTTCCAGCGCCACTATGCGACGGCTGCGGCTGATCCCGACAGCTGGGCTGCGTTCACGGCCAGGTTTCTGTCCGGGAACGAGCCCGCCTACCAGGCGGCCGTCGCCACCTTCGCGGCCGCGTCGGCTGCTTCCCCCGAGCCCGCACGCAGCGCCGGAGCTGGCGCATGACTGAGGCGGCCATCTCGGAAGCAGCGCTAGCGGTGCCGACGCTCGCGGAGATCTGCATCGTCGCGTGCGCGGAGGCCTGGCGCGGGGACGGAGCCATCCTGGCCAGCCCGGTCGGGCTGATTCCCAGCCTGGCGGCCCGGCTGGCGCAGCTCACCTTCGCCCCTGACCTGCTGGTCACCGATGGTGAAGCCGGGCTGATGGCGCCGGACGGAGCGGGCGGTGTCGCGGCCGAGGGCTGGCTGCCCTACCGGGCCGTGCTCTCGCCACAGGTCGCGTCCGGCCGCCGCCACATGATGATGGGCGCGGCTCAGCTCGACCGGTTCGGCAACCAGAACATCTCCTGCATCGGCGACTGGACCCGGCCGAAGACGCAACTCCTCGGCGTCCGCGGCGCGCCCGGCAACACGGTGAACCACCCGGTCAGCTACTGGGTGCCCCGACATTCGCGTCGCGTCTTCGTCGAGCAGGTGGACCTCGTCTGCGGCGTCGGTTACGACCGGGCACAGGGGCTGACCGGGCGGGCGGCCACGTTTCATGAGATCCGCCGGGTGGTGACCAACCTCGCGGTCCTCGACTTCGCCGGGCACGACCACTCGATGCGCCTGCGGTCCGTCCATCCCGGCGTGTCGGAGTCGGACGTAGCGGAAGAGACCGGGTTCCTGCTGGCTGCGCCGTATCAGGTGCCGCAGACCCGGTTGCCGACGGCAGCGGAACTCATGCTGATCCGCGAGCACCTCGACCCAGGCAGCCTGCGGGACCGGGAACTGACGTGAGCGCCGGGCCGATCCGGACGAGGCTCACCGAGCTCACCGGGATCCGGTATCCGATCGTGCAGACCGGCATGGGTTTCGTGGCCGGTGCCCGCCTGACCGCAGCGACGTCGAAAGCCGGCGGTCTCGGCATCATCGGCTCAGCAACGATGACCCTGGATGCGCTGCGGACCGCGGTCGCCGAGGTGCACGAGCGCACAGATGCGCCGTTCGGCGTGAACCTCCGCGCCGACGCCCCCGACGCAGCGGAGCGGATCGAGCTCATCATCGCCGCGGGCGTCCGGGTCGCCTCGTTCGCCCTCGCGCCCCGGCAGGACATGATCGCGCGGCTCAAGGACGCCGGGGTGGTCGTGATCCCGTCAGTCGGCGCGCGGCGCCACGCGGAGAAGGTCGCGCAATGGGGTGCCGACGCCGTCATCGTGCAGGGTGGCGAGGGCGGCGGACACACCGGGCCGGTGCCGACCAGCCTGCTGCTGCCGCAGGTCGCAGCCGCAGTGGATATCCCCGTCATCGCGGCCGGCGGGTTCTTTGACGGCCGCGGCCTAGTCGCGGCGCTCGCCTACGGCGGTGAGGGCATCGCGATGGGGACCAGGTTCCTGCTCACCAGCGACAGCCCGGTTGCGGCCGAGGTCAAGCGCGTCTACCTGGGCAAGTCGCTGACCGACACAGTGGTGACGACCCGGGTCGACGGGGTGCCTCACCGGGTCCTGCGCACGCCGCTGATCGACGGCCTGGAGCGCTCCGGGCGACTGTCCGGCCTGCTGCGGGCGACGCGGAACGCGGCGGCCTTCCGCCGGCTGTCCGGCCTGACCTGGCCGGCCATGATCCGTCAGGGCCAGGAGATGCGGCGCGCCACCGAGTTGTCGTGGAGCCAGGTGCTGATGGCGGCCAATACCCCGATGCTTCTCAAGGCGGCCATGGTCGACGGCCGTCCGGATCTCGGCGTGATGGCGGCCGGGCAGGTGGTCGGCGTCATCGACGATCTCCCATCGTGCGCCGAACTGATCGAGCGGATCATGTCGCAAGCCCACGACTGCCTCGGCAGGCTAGGCACTTTGTCGGGTACCAGAATGCGCTGATCCGGGGTGCTCCGGAGCGAGCCGGCCATTTCCCGTGAGATGGTCTCCTTTCATGCCTGACCGTTATCTTCAGGATTGCGACCTGATTTGTGACACGTTAGTGCGTACCGCCCTCTCGCCGGGCGGCCAAGGCCGAGAGCTCGCCGCAGGTCGCTCTCGTTCCTGCCGGGCGGCTAGATCTCATCCCATCGGCATTCGTCGATCGCAGTCGCGATGATGTTGATGAAGGCCTCGTCCTGGGGGATCGTCAGGTGGTCGACCCGGCTGACCGGCGCCCAGCCGCGTGCGTTGCACAAGATCATCCCGCGGTAGCCGGCCAGGTCCTGCACGTAGACGGGCCGGTCGGCTTGCGGGATGCCGGCGGCCGCGAGCTGGCGCCGCAGGATGAGCATCGTGATGCCCGGCAGTTGTGGGGCGTCGGGCCAGATCACCGTGCCATCCCGCCAGAAGCCCACGTTGGTGATGGTGCCTTCCGAGATCTTGCCCGCCTCATCCACCAGCAGGCCTTCGTCAAAGCCTGCGGCCAGTGCGATCTCGCGGAACCGGCCCTGACCCCAGCTGCCGACGTGCTTGAGCCGGGCGAGCGGCCGCTGGAAATGCTGGGCAGTCATCGAGTGCGGCCGGCGCGGCATGTCCTGCGGCTCGCGAACGGTGACGATCAATCCGGCCCAGTAGCCGTAGACGCGGACGCTCGCGTCTGGCCGGCCGCCGAGGGCATGCCGGATGCGGTCGCCGATCTCCTCTCCACGGAGCGCACGCCCGTACACGTCACCGTGCGCCGCCTCCAGCCGCGCCACGTGCAAGTCGAGACCGCGCGTCCGGCCACCGCGTACCTGCATCGCTGTGAAATGGCCCCACCCCTCGTGTTCCAGAAGGGCCAGGGCCGCCTCGTCGGCTTCGTCGCCATTGACCTCGATCCTGACGTAATCGCTGGGCATTCGGGAGGTTCCTTCCAGCCGGCAACGCGGTCGCGCCCGATGCTGTCTTAACCGTCAGCGGGCAACGGGACGTCCGGCCACTCTACGACCGTCGGCTTAGTGCGCAGCTCCGCTCCACGTAGGCCACGAAACCGCAGGTCAGCGAACCGCAGCCGCTCCAGGTGGCCACTCGTGTCACAGTCAGGGCGGCCAATACCCCGATGCTTCTCAAGGCGGCCATCGTCGACGGCCGTCCGGATCTCGGCGTGATGGCCGCCGGGCAGGTGGTCGGCGTCATCGACGATCTCCCATCGTGCGCCGAACTGATCGAGCGGATCATGTCGCAAACCCACGACTGCCTCGGCAGGCCAGGCACTTTGTCGGGTACCAGAATGCGCTGATCCGGGGTGCTCCGGAGCGAGCCGGCCATTTCCCGTGAGATGGTCTCCTTTCATGCCTGACCGTTATCTTCAGGATTGCGACTATCGCTCGGACCGGCCATCGGCGCAGACCATCGATTCTTCGTTAAACGTGCGGCTCGGCGAGGTCAATCTGCCATTATCAGAATCCCCGCTGACTTGTTGCCAATCTGCCTGGCTCCCTCGTGCGTAGGAGACATAGATGCCCGATGACGGGCCTTTCGGC
The DNA here is from genome assembly GCA_036495585.1 of Streptosporangiaceae bacterium. GTDB lineage: Bacteria > Actinomycetota > Actinomycetes > Streptosporangiales > Streptosporangiaceae > JAJYUU01. The sequence continues at coordinate 44,969 of DASXMP010000097.1, read as the reverse complement.
GACCCCTCGCCGGGCTATAACAAGAGCAATAATCCGAGCGACAACAGCGTCGAGCGGACTAGGTCCTGGTCGGGACTCTGGGTGGTAATGGCGGGCGACGCGGCCATTGCGGTCGGTGCGGCCACGGCCGCCTGGCGGCTCGCCCAAAGCGGCGCCAGCGCGAGCACGCTGGTGGCCATCCTGACTAGCGCCTTCACCGCGGTCAGCACGATGACGACCGCGTACTTCGGCATCAAGACCACCAGGGATGCCGCGCAGGCGTTCGCGCCCGCGCTGCATGCTGCGGTCAACGCAGCCGCGGGCCTTGCCGCGAGCGGCCTCTCGCCGGGCGGCCCAGGCCCGTCGGCATCAGGCAATCCGGCCGGCCCGCAGAACGCCGGGCCCGGCAGCCAGCCGGGCGACCAGACCGAGGAGCCGGCCCAGCCTTACCCAGCACAGGCACCTGAGCCGTCCGCCTAGGTCGAGCTAGCCAGCACGGCCGCGTCGACTAACCGGGCCGGCCCAGGTCGTCTGCGAGGATGGCGGCATGACCTCGCCATTCGCCACCCGGTTCGCTGCTGCCCGCGCCACCACGGGACCGCTGGTCTTCGGGCTGGACCCAGCCGCAGACCTGCTCGCCACGTGGGGACTCGGCGACACACCGGACGGCCTCGACCGCTTCGCAGACATCGTGCTGGCGGCGATCGCCGCACGACCGGTCAGCCTGGTCAAGCCTCAGTCCGCGTTCTACGAGCGGCACGGCTGGCGCGGCATCCGGACGCTGCAGCGGCTCATCAGCGGCGCGCGCGAGGCTGGAGTGCTGGTCATTCTGGACATCAAGCGCGGCGACGTCGGATCGACCAACGATGCCTACGCCGAGGCCTACCTCGGTAAGGGCGCCCCGATGGCCGCCGACGCCATCACGGTCCATCCCTATCTCGGCCTCGCCGCGATGGGCAGCTTCGTGTCCAGGGCCGACGAAGCCGGGTGCTGCCTGCTGGTGGTGACCCGCTCGTCCAACTCAGAGGGCCGCGCGATCCAGGCAGCCACAGCCGGGGACGGCACGGTCGAGCAGATCCTGCTGCGCGACATTGGCGAGCTGAATGCGCGCCTGTCGCCCGGCGGCATCGGACCGATCGGTGCGGTGGTCAGCCCGACGCACCTGCGACCGGAGCTGGACCTCGCCGCCGCGAACTGCCTGTTCCTCGCCCCCGGCGTGGGCGCCCAGGGCGCGACGCCCGCGGACGTCGCGCAGGTCTTCGCCAGCTGCCCGGATCGCGTGATGCCGAGTGCATCACGCTCCCTCCTGGCCGCAGGCCCGGATCCCAGCCGCTTGCAGGACGCGGCGGCGACGCTCGCGGCCGAGTTCCGGGCTGTGGTGCCCTAGCAGGGCCGGGTCACGGGCCGAGGACCCGCTGAACCCGCGGCCACATACGCGGGCAAGTCAGATATGCCGGGCTCGTCACAGACAGGGTCATCGGAGTCCGCTGCCGCCCCCGCCGGCCGGTTTGATGACCCGGCACAGCGGCGAGGCTAGCCACCTCAGCTCTGACCCGTGATCGACGCACCAGGGGAGGCACGTCATGACCGGCAGCCAAGCGGGCAAGGTGGCTATCGTCACCGGCGGCTCAGCCAATCTGGGCAAGCTCTTTGCCGAATCGCTCGCGTCCGACGGCGCGAATGTCGTCGTCCACTACAACAGCCCCGAGCGCGCGGACGAGGCGCAAGGCACGGTCAACGAGTTGACGTCACTCGGTGTCGAAGCGACCTCGCACCAGGCAGACCTGACCAGCAACGACGAGATCGGCCGGCTCGTCGACGCGACAATCGAGCAGTTTGGGCGGTGGGACATCCTGGTGAACACCGCCGGGATCATCGTGCGCAAGCCCCTCGCCGAGACCACGGAGGAGGAGTACGACAATTCGTTCGCGATCAATGCAAAGGTCCCGTTCTTCCTGATGGCACAGGCGAACTCAAAGATGGCCGACAACGGACGGATCATCAACATGGTCACCACGCAGGTGGCGGTCACCGCCGCCACCTACTCTGCTTACGCCGGCAGTAAGGCGCCGGTCGAGCACTTCAGCAAGGCCTTCGCCAAGGAGATCGGCGGCCGTGGCATCACTGTCAATTGCATCGCGCCCGGCCCGCAGAAGACCAGCTTCTTCTACAACGCGGAGAATGAGCGCACTATCGCCTGGCTATCCGGTATGACCATATCCGGCGACCTGGGCGAACCGAGCGACGTTGTGCCGGTCATGCGGTTCCTCGCCGCGCCCGAGACCCGCTGGGTCACGGCTCAGACCGTGTACGTCAACGGCGGCATGATCGCACCGATCAGCTAAGCCGGGGGGTCATCCGGCCCGGAAGGTGAACAGCCGTCCGGCGGGGACGCGTGCCTCCGGCCCGGCCCGGTCCAGCCTGTTGGCGCCCAGCGAGATGTAGACGTGCTCGGGCGGGGCCTCGAAGGCCAGTTCGGCGAAACCGGCCTCGGCGAACCACGCCCGGATCTGTCCGGTGAAGTCCGGCGCCCCGCGGTGCCGGGTCCACAGCACCGTGCCGCCTTCCTTGCACATCGCCGCGGCCGCGCGGACAGTCCGGTGGATGTCGGTCGCGCTGACGTTCCCGAAGATCCCGCACAGCAGCAGGACGTCCGCGGGGAAAGCGTCGGCGTAGTTCGCGGCCTGGCCGGCATCGGCAGTGCGGACTTCCACGCTGGCCAGGCCGGCCTGCCCGGCCCGGTCGCGGGCGCTGGCCGCGTTCGCAGGGTCAAGCTCGACCAGCACCGCGGCGACGTCGTCGCGGCGCGGGTGATCAGGCAGCACGCCGAGGACGTCGCGGCCCTGCCCGGCGCACAGGCTCAGCAAACTGACCGGTCCGGCCGGGGCCGCGGAGATGGCCAGGCCCAGCTGACCTTGCACCAGGTTGAGCCGCTGGCTGAGCCCCGAGGCGGGATCGTCGTAGTACTCGTGCCAGCGAGCCCAGTCCTGCCCACCGCCGCCGGTGACCGCGTTCTCGCTCATCTGAGCCGGCCTAGAGCCCGAGCGCCCGCGCGAGATCGGCGTAGCCGGGCATCGGGTCGGTGCCGGACTCGGTGAGCAACTGCACCGCGACGTGGTCGGCACCGGCGGCCAGGTGCTCGCGCAGCCGCACCGCGACCTGCTCGGCGTTGCCATGCGCGACCAGTGCGTCGATCAGCCGGTCGCTACCATCGCCAGCGAGGTCCTCGTCGGTGTAGCCGAGACGGCGCAGGTTCGATGTGTAGTTGACCAGTCCGAGATACGGGTTGCGCACCCGCCGGCGGCCGAGCGCCCGGGCCTGCGCCACGTTGGTGTCCAGCACGACCTTGTGCTCGGGCGCAAGCAATGGCTGCGGCCCGAGTATCTCGCGGGCCGCACGAGTGTGCTCGGGCGGCACGAGATACGGGATGGCTCCCCCGGCCTGCGTGCCGGCCAGCCTGAGCACCCTCGGACCGAGCGCCGCAAGCACAAGCTTCTGAGCGGGAACGTCGCCGCTCGTCAGCTCGGCTACATACGTCGCGATCTTCTCGTACGGGCTGGTGTACTCCTGCGTTGCCTCCGGATGCCCGGTACCGATGCCGAGTACGAAGCGGCCGGGGAACTGCGCCTCGATCCGGGCGAACGACTCCGCGACGATCGCAGCGTCGTCCTTCCAGATGTTCACGATGCTCGTGCCGACAGTCAGCCTGCTCGTCGCCGCTAGCAGGTCGTCGACGAGGAGCAAGTCGCCATCGGGCGAGCCGCCGAGCCACAGCGTGCCATAGCCGGCCTGCTCCAGGCGTGCTGCGAACTCGGGGGTGCACTGCGTGGCGGCCCGCCAGACACCGAACTGCCCGACCTGCTCACGCAACTGCGCCGTCATCTGGACTGCCCGGTCATGTGGTCTCCCTTGCCGCGACGCCGAACGCCGAAACCAAGGGCGGGGCTTCGATGTTCCCTGGTTGGTTCCGTCCGGAAATCAGCCAGGCCGAGCGGCCAGGCGCGTGCCACCAAGTCCGGCAGCCGGGACAGGTGCAGCAGCGCTGGCTACGATGCCCCCGTGGACATGGTCGCGGTGGCTCAGCGGATCGCTGACACCGTGCTTTTCCCAGCTGCGCTTGCTACCGACGCGAGCGAAGTCGTGCCGCGTGAGTTGCTGGACGCGCTCGCCAGCTCGGGCCTGTACGGCGTTGGCGCCGAAGCCGACTTCCGCACCGTCTGCGCCGTCCAGGAGGCGCTGGCGAGCGGCTGCCTGACAACCGCGTTCATCTGGGCGCAACACCTGGGCCTCGTCCACCAGCTGGTGTCCGGCCCCGCCACGGACACGCGTGCCAGGTGGCTCGCGCCACTCGCGGCGGGCGAGGTCCGGGCCGGCGTCGGTCTCGGCGGAGCAGCGGCAAAGCCGACCCTGCACGCGCAGCGTGCCGGGCAGGACTGGGTGCTGGACGGGGTGTCGCCGTTTGTCTCGGGCTGGGGGCGGATCGATGTGCTCCACGTAGCAGCCAGGGGGCCTGACGACCAGATTGTGTGGCTCATCGTGGATGCTGCCGACGGGCCATCGCTGCAGACCCAACGGCTGACGCTGGCGGCTCTGAATGCCACAGCTACCGTTCGGGCCACCTTCAGCAAGCTCCTCGTCGCGGCCGATCGCGTCACGGGACTGCACCCTGCGGGCGGGGGCACCGCGCCGGAGGTGCTGCGGCTGCACGCGGCCTTGGCGCTCGGCGTCGCGGCGCGATGCTGCCGGCTGCTTGGCGGCACGGCGCTGGACGATGAGCTGGCCGCCCTGCGGACCGAGCTCGACCAGCTCGGCCCCGGCATCGCAGCGGCGCGGGCGGCCGCCGGTCAGTTCGCGCTGCGCGCCGCCGCAGCGCTCATGACCAGCGAGGGCAGCCGGTCGCTGCTCGTCGCCGACCACGCGCAGCGTCTCTTGCGCGAAGCGACGTTTACCCTGGTCTACGCGCTGCGGCCAGCGTCGAAAAGCGCTGTCCTGGCCGGCCTTGGAGTCACCCAAGCCAGGTGAGTCCAGTGGGCCGCACCCTCGAAGCTCACTGGGTGCTGCCGATGGTGGCCGCTGTCTGGGTGAAGCGCCGCGCAAGATCAGGCTGGCTGGCCTCGATGAGAAGGTCCGCGTGCTGAGTCAGGCAGCCACGGAGCACATCCGAGGCCACGACGTGTCCCGTGCTAGTAGCGGAGCTGTGGCCCGGGACCATGGGCAGCAGTTTCTCGATCAGGCCAAGGTTCTGCAGGGCGAGGTCGGCCTGGAGGGGGAGGTCATCCGGCGCGACGGTGAGGATCCGGCAGCACTCCACCACGAGGCGCGCCCACCTCAGGCCCGAATCGAGCTGCGGCGCCTTCGGGTCATAGCGAAAGGCGATGGCGAACAAGTAGTGGGCTTCCAGCGCGAGCCGCAGACCTTCCCGCCGCGCCACGGGCAGCAAGGCTGTGGCTGCGGAAGCTAGCTGCGCGGCGTAGCGCGGGGCAAGCTCCAGACTGCAGCGGCCTGACGGGCTCACCACAGTGTCGGGCGGGCTAGTGAACGTCGCCGGCAGGCCGGTCGGCAACTGTTCACGATGAAGCAACTTCGCGGCGGTGTCGAGCGCCGCCGCCAGCGTTACCGGCTGCTCCGCGGACTTGGCCGACTCCCATTCAGCTGCCGCGTCCCCCGCCGCTGTCGTGTCCAGCGCATGGCTCCTGGCGAGGCATGCGGCAGCCTCCTCGCGATAGTCCTCGCGTCCAGTCGCCTGCAGGTGCAGCGCCGTGGTGGCAAGAGCGGCGGCCAGCCGCTGCCGATGGGCCGGCGACCCGCTTGCCTCTAGCGCCTCGATCACCGCCTTGTCGGCCTCAAGAGCGTCAGCCAGCCGACCGCTGATCGCAAGGACGTGCGAAGCACCCATTCCTGCCTGCTCCATAGCACCGACGTCCCAGTTCTGAGCGTCGCGGCACGCGAGATAGCCGCGCCAGCCCCGGTTGGCCGAGGCGACGGCCAGGTGCGGGTCTCCGCGGACATGCAGGACGACGGCGTTGCTCACGAGTGCCGGGAAGAGGACAAGAGACATTTCCTTGCTCTGTCCCGCAAGCGCGACCTGGTAATCGTTGAGCGCCGCGTCCATGGTCAGTACCGCCGATGCACCGTGGCCGACTTGCACCAGCACCATGCTTCGCTCCACCCTGACACCGGCGAGCAGTCGTCCGGAGTCGACGCCATAGCGGCCCTTTAGCTCATCACAGATCTGCTCGCACTCGTCCAGGGCTTCAATGGCCCGCTGGTAGTCAGCTGCTATCAAGTACATGCCACCGAGATCGCGCCAGATGATGCCCTGCTGGTGCACAGGCCGGAAGTCGGCGGGGTCCTTCTTTGCAAGCTGCTGGGCGAGTTTCAGGGATTTGTAGTACCGGGCCAGCGCCTTGTCATTCTGGCCGCGTTTGACTAACTCCCTGGCCTGCTCGGTCATCGCTCCGCAACGAAACCCGGCGAGTTCGCTTGTCCGGCGCATAGGACACCTCCGCTACTGACAAACGAGGTGCGCGCGCTGTCCGTTCATGCCGTGAGCGGTCGGCCCGCCTTTCTGTCGCTGCGACTTACAGGCCGATCAGGTCTGCCATCAGTTCCATCTGCTGGTCGAAATACTCGGCCCGGGCGTCGATCACGTTGTTGAACTGACCGAAAAGCTCGAAGCTGACGACGCCGAACATGTGCACCCAGGTGGTCATGCCCAGCATCAGCAGCTCCGGCGGCACGCCGGGAGCGATGCCGTTGGCGGCGCGAGTCAGATCCGCGCGGACGTCGGGCGTGAGCCGGGTGCTCAGGGCACTTGCTCCCGGCAGGCCAGGGGCCGTGTGGTCGGCCGCCGAACGGCGAGCGTGCGTCTCGCCCATGGTCGGTCCGGCCAGCACTCCGGCGGCGAAACCGTCGGACAGGATCGCCGCCAGGACCGCCGGGGTGCGCGCTGCGGCGGCAACGGTGTCCGGCGGCGCGGCGTAGCCCGGCACCGGGCTGCCGTAGAGCAGGGCGTACTCGGCCGGGTTGGCCAGCGCCCAGCCGCGGACCGCCCGCGCCGCCGACAGCCAGCGCGTCCGGAGCTGGCTGCGGTCGGTGATCGCGGCGTCGGCAGCCTCGACGGTCTCCCCCAGGGCGTTGTAGCCGTCCAGGATGAGCGCGGTCAGCAGATCGTCCCGGCTGGCGAAGTACCGGTACAGGGCCGACGACACCATGCCCATGTCCCGGGCGACGGCCCGCAAGGACAGGTTCGCTCCCTCGGTCGACAGGTGCTGCCGGGCGACGGCTTTGATCTCGCTGGTCATCTCGGCCCTGACCCGGGCTCGGATCGATCCTGCTGGCATGAAGAGATTATTGCACACATACGAGAGCAGCGCTCTTGCAAATGTCACTGCGTGGTGGCAGACTCGTGCTTACAAGCGAGAGCACTGCTCTCTAAAGACCGCCGCCCCCGTAATGCGGCGCTGACCTCAGGGAGAGGCAATGTCTGAGCACGTCATCGTCGGAGCCGGAGCCATCGGCACCAGCACCGCGCTGCTGCTGGCCGGTCGCGGCGAGCACGTCCGGCTGGTCACCCGGCGCGGCAGCGGCCCGCAGCACCCGGCGATCGACCTCGTCGCCGCCGACGCTACCGATGCTGCCCGGCTCACCGAGCTGACCAGGGACGCGGCCGCCCTGTACAACTGCGCGAGCCCGCAGTACCACCAGTGGTTCACCGACTGGCCGCCGCTGCACGCGGCATTCCTGGCGGCCGCGGAGCGCACTAGCGCGAAGCTGGTGGCGATGAGCAACCTCTACGGCTACGGACCAGTGGACGGGCCGATGACCCCGAAGACCCCGATCGCCGCCACGCACCCCAAGCTGCTCCTGCGGGCCCAGATGTGGGACGACATGCTGGCTGCGCACGACGCTGGCCGGATCGCCGTGGCCGAGGTCCGTGCCAGCGACTACATCGAGGCGAATTCGCTGCTGTCCAGCGCGCTTGGCGCCCCCGTCCTGGCCGGGCGGCGTGCCTACGCGCCATGCCCCCTCGACGTGCCGCACAGCTGGACGTCGGTGCGCGACTGCGCTCGGACGCTGGTGGCGGTGGCAACCGACGAGCAAGCACTCGGCCAGGTCTGGTTTGCGCCGACCAACCCGGCATTGACCACGCGGCAGCTCGTGGCCAGGTTCGCCGAGGTGAACGGGGCGCCGACCCCCAAGCTCACGGCCATTCCTTACCCGGTGCTGTGGACAGCCGGGGTATTCCAGCCGTTTATCAAGGAACTGCGCACCACTCGGTACCAGTTCACCCGGCCGTTTGTCATTGACTCCAGCGCGACGACGGAGGTGCTGGGCCTCCAGCCGACTCCGATCGACGAGGCGCTCCGCGACACCGCGGCCAGGCTGCGGGCCTGATGCGGCGGGAGCGCCGATGGCCTCGCGCGGCGGCAGGCCGAGGCGTTCATCCCGACCGAGGGCAAACGCCGCCGCCCGAGACAACTGTCCTGGCTGTGGCAGCGCAGACGCTAGAACGCTGCGCTGCCACGGCCACGCCATGCCCACATAGCTACCGCGTCACACCGGGCTAGCCTGACCGTATGACAGCCGACGCTGACCCCGGCCGGGAGCGGTATCTCGACCTCGTGGATGCCCTGATCGGCCGAGATGGTGTTACGCCGCCGAGCGGCGGCGGCGGTTTCGGCCGCAGCGCGTTGCGCTACCGGAGCAAAATCTTCGCCATGTTCGTCCGCGGCAGCCTGGTGCTGAAGCTGCCAGCGGACCGGGTCACCGCGCTGATCGTCTCGGGCGAGGGCGCGGCCTTCGACGCCAACAAGGGCACGCCGATGCGGGAGTGGCTGAGCCTGTATCCAGACTCGACACTCGACTGGCCTGCGCTGGCCACCGAAGCCCTCGAGTTTGCCCGTTCCCGCAGGTGACCGGTCTGCGGCGGCCAGCACAAGGGCCGGGCCCGCCGCGGCCCGGCTGAGCAGTGCCCGCCCACCAGGCCGTTTCACGCCTGGCCGCCCGGGTAGCGCGCCCGAGATGAGAGACCTCCGCCCGACCTCATCGCAACAGTGACCGCCTTCGAACCACACGCGCTTCGCGACTACGCGCTGCTGGCCGACGGTGAGCGCGGTGCGATTGTCGGCCCGAAAGGCGACGTCGTCTGGCTGTGCGCACCCACCTGGCATTCGGGGTCGGTCTTCTCGGCGCTCATCGGCGGCTCCGGCGGGTACGCGATCTACCCGACGCACCGGTTCGTCTGGGGCGGCTACTACGAGCCGCGCTCGCTGATCTGGCGCAACCGCTGGGTCACCGACACCGGCAGCGTGATCGAGTGCCGCGAGGCACTGGCATTCCCCGGCGATCCGCATCGCCTCGTCTTGCTGCGCCGGGTGCTCGCCGGTGACGGCCAGGCCGACGTCCGCGTAGTGCTCGAACCGCGGGCCGGCTATGACCAGGAGCCGGTCAGCGATCTGCGGTCCGGACCGGATGGCACGTGGACCGGCCGCGTGGGCGCGCTCTATCTCCGGTGGTCCGGCAACGTGGCTACGGCTCGCGTCCGCGGCGCAGGCCTCGAAACTGAGCTGCAGGTACCGGCCGGGCACAGCAGTGACCTGGTCCTCGAGCTTTCCGACCAGCCGCTTTCTGAAGCTGTCCCAGACGCTGATGCAGCCTGGCGGCAGACGGAGGCCGGCTGGCGGGAGGCGGTACCAGACCTGGGCTGGATTACCGCGGCGCGCGACGCGCGTCATGCTTACGCGGTGATGCGCGGTCTCACCAGTTCGCGTAACGGCATGGTGGCCGCCGCGACAACCAGTCTTCCCGAGCGCGCGGAGGCCGGGCGCAACTACGACTACCGCTACGCCTGGATCAGGGACCAGTGTTACGCCGGCTCGGCGGTGGCCGCCGCAGGCGGCGGCGGACTGCTCGACCAGGCGGTCCGGTTCGTGAGCGCGCGGTTGCACGCTGACGGGCCAGACCTCAAGCCCGCCTACACGACGGACGGCAGCGCCGTACCAGATCAGCAGCAACTGAAGCTGCCCGGCTACCCGGGCGGCTTCGACTTGACCGGCAACTGGGTCAACCGGCAGTTTCAGCTGGACGCCTTCGGCGAGGCGCTGCTGCTGTTCGCGAGCGCCGCCAGGGCCGATCGGCTCGACGCCGACGCGGCCGCGGCCGCCCAGATCGCCGCCGATGCCATCGCGCAACGCTGGCGCGAGGCCGACGCCGGAATCTGGGAGATCGACAATCAGCCGTGGACCCACAGCAGGCTGGCCTGCGCATCCGGCCTGCGGGCCGCGGCAGCGGCTTGCGCTCCGGCCTCGCAGGCGACGCGGTGGACCAGCCTGGCCGACAGCATCGTGGCGGACACCGCCAAGCACGCCGTGCACCGATCGGGGCGTTGGCAGCGATCACCAGGCGACGGCCGGGTCGACGGGGCGCTCCTGCTTGCGGCGCTGCGCGGGGCCGTCCCGGCCGATGATCGACTGGCTACCCGGACGCTCAAGGCATACCTGGACGAGCTTGTCGAGGCTGGTTACGCCTACCGGTTCCGGCATGACGACCGGCCGCTCGGCGATGCTGAGGGCGCCTTCCTGCTCTGCAGCTTCGTGCTGTCGCTGGCCTTGCTGCAGCAGGGCAACCAGATCGAAGCGGCCCGCTTCTTCGAACGGACCAGGGCCGCGTGCGGCCCGCCGGGCTTGTTCAGCGAGGAATTCGACGTCGGGCAGCGGCAGCTGCGCGGCAATCTGCCGCAGGCCTTCGTGCACGCCCTGTTGCTGGAGGCGGCGGCGCGGCTGACCGAGATCCCCGGGCTGCTAGCCGGGTAACCGCTGGCCCTGTCCGCCGCATCGGCCCCGCAGGAACGCTCGGCTAGTCAGCGGCGCAGCGTGGCCAGCGCAGCCGAGGCGAACGCGGTGGCGATCCCGCTGTCCGCCAGCGTCGCTCGCCGCAGGCCAGGCTCCGCGGCGGCGGCTGCCAGCATCGAGGCAGCATGCAGTCCGTCGACGGCAGCCCCGGCCCGAACCACGCCCGGAGCCGGCACCAGGCCGCAGATGGCCGCCTGGGCCAGGTGGCGGACGCCGAGTACCCGCGCGACAACGACCGTCCGGCTGGTCACGGGCTTGCCGGTCACCATCGCGATCAGCGGCCCCGGCAGGCAGACCAGGACCGCCCCGTAGCCGGCCCTGACCAGGCTTGCCCACCGCGCCTCCGATCCTGGCGTGACCGCCCGGCGGTGTCGCGGGCTCCCAACCGGGCCATCGGGCCGCTCCATGGGTCCCCCGGTGTCGGCAGGTTCTGGGCCGGCCGGCGCTGAATCGATCATCGGACTACCGGTGAGCGCCGCCACGGGAGGAGCGCCGCAGCCGCGACGGCACCGCCACCGACGATCGCGCAGAGCCGTGGATGGTGCGTCACCCAGAGCTGCGCGCTGTGGGCGTGCGATCGCTGATCGAAGCTGCCGTGTGCGCCGTGGTCGGTACCCGGTGGCCGATCCACCGGCTGGATGAGGTTGTCCGGCATGCTCGGGTCGGTCGGCTCGCTGGTCTGCTGCGATGAGTAACCGGTCCTGGCCAGGTAGCGGTCGAGCGCGCCAGCAGCGACCTTGTTCGCAGCGAGCGTCGCCGCCGTGCTCGCACCCACCCAGTACTCACGCCGGCCTGGATGATCAGCGGCATAGACGATGCCGCGCGCGCCGACTTCTGGCTGGTAGATCGGCGGTACGGGCTGTGGCCGGTGCGGCAGCTTCGACCGCACCCAGGAGAACTGCGGGGTGTTGAGCGCCGGCATCTGCACGACCGTCACCCGCACGTGCGAGCCCTCATGCAGCAGCTCCACCCGCAGCGACGAGGTGAAGCCGTTGATCGCGTGCTTGGCACCGCAGTAGGCGGACTGCAGCGGAATGCTCCGCTGGCTCAGCGCCGAGCCGACCTGCACGATCGTGCCACGATCGCGCGGGCGCATCCGTGCGAGGGCCGCCATGGTGCCATGCACGAAGCCCAGATAGCTCACCTCTGTGACCCGCCGGAACTCCTCTGGCTTGATGTCCGCGAAGGGCGCGAACACCGAGGTGAAGGCGACGTTGATCCACACGTCGATCGGCCCGAGCTCGGCCTCGATCCGGCTTGCTGCCTGGTCGACCTGAGCGAAGTCGGCGACGTCCGCGCTGATCGGCAGAGCCACGCCACCGCGACGCCGGACGTCGTCCGCGGCGCCGTCCAGGCCAGCCTGGCCACGGGCGATCAGCCCGACCCGGTCGCCGCGTTCTCCGTAGAGCCTTGCGGTGGCGCGAGCGACGCCGGCGCTCGCGCCCGTTATTACCACTGTCTGCGTCATTGGGCCGTTTCCCCAGCTTGTCTTGGCCGCCACACAAGCGACCGCTCCTGGTCGTCTCTCCCAGCTCCTCTGCCCCTGGCCCGCCAGCTAAACGCGATGGCGCGCCAGGGCGTAGTGTCCGAGGCCGACCTGCCCTTCGACGCCGACGGCCTGCGCTCGCCGGCTGAGCCGCTGGAGTAAGCCGATGACCGCCGCTGCCCAAGGCCACGACCACGCATCTTCGGGCGTGCTGTACGCGGTGGCGTGCGCGGCCCCGCCCGTGCTTGAGATCCGCCCGCTGATCGCCGCGGCCCAGCATCGCGGCTTCGATGTTTGCCTTGTGCTCACGCCGACTGCGGCGGCCTGGCTGGCCTCGGACCTCGGTGACCTGGAGGCGCTGACCGGACACCCGGTCCGGTCGGCGTACAAGCTTCCCGGCGAGGCGGACGTGCTGCCGCCGCCGGATGCGATCGTGGTCGCGCCGTGTACCAGCAACACACTGAACAAATGGGGCTCTGGCCACTCCGACACCCTGGCGCTCGGGCTGATCACCGAGGCGATCGGGAAGCGACTGCCGCTGGTGGCGCTGCCCTGCCTCAATTCCTTGCAGGCAGCCCACCCGGCCTATGCGCGCCACGTTGCCGACCTGCGCGCGGCCGGTGTCACGATCCTGGATCCGGTCCTGGCGCATCAGCCCGGCGAATTCCCCTGGCAGCTCGCCCTGGCAGCCCTCGACCGCTCAGGACGCGAGCGCGACGGCTAGAGGCGCTCGATAATCGTCGCGTTCGCTTGTCCCCCGCCCTCGCACATGGTGAGCAGCCCATAGCGACCGCCGCTTCGCTCCAGAGCGGACAACAGCGTGGTGAGCAAGCGGGCACCGGTAGCACCGAGCGGATGGCCGAGCGCGATCGCACCGCCGCAGATGTTGACCCGGTCGAGGTCGAAGCCGGTCTCGCGCTGCCACGCCAGCACCACGCTCGCGAATGCCTCGTTGATCTCCACCAGGTCGATCTGCCCGACGCCAAGACCCGTCTGCTCCAGCGCGTGCGCGGTGGCCGGAATCGGGGCGGTCAGCATGAGTACCGGGTCGGCGCCGCGGGCGCTCAGGTGATGGATTCGCGCCCGGGGGGTCAGCTCATGCTCAGTCAGCGCGGCCTCGGACACCACCAGCACCGCAGCGGCCGCATCGGCGATCTGGCTGGACAGCGCCGCGGTGATCAGCCCGTCCTCCCGGAGCGGCGCCAGCCCGGCCATCTTCGCCAGGGAGGTGTCACGCCGCGGGCACTCGTCGGCGGCGATGTCGCCGTACGGCGCGATCTCCGCTGCGAACAGGCCGTCGTCGCTCGCCCGCGCCGCTCGCTGATGACTGGCCAGGGCGTAGCGCTCCATCTCCTCGCGGCCGATCCCCCACTTCTGCGCGATCAGATCGGCCCCGCGGAACTGCGAAATCTCCTGGTCACCGTACCGGGCTCGCCAGCCGACCGAGCCGCTGAACGGGTCGGCGAACCCGTGCTCCCGGCCAGCCAGCATCGCCGCCGAGATCGGGATAGCGCTCATGTTCTGCACGCCGCCAGCCACGACGACCTGCGCTGTCCCGCTGAGGACCGCCTGCGCCGCGAAGTGCACCGCCTGCTGCGACGAGCCACACTGCCGGTCGACGGTGACACCGGGGACTTCCTCCGGCAGGCCGGCGGCGAGCCACGCGGTCCTGGCGATGTCTCCCGCCTGCGGGCCGACCGTATCAACGCACCCCAGCACCACGTCATCGACCGCGAGCGGATCGAGCCCGGTGCGCGCCAGCAGGGCACTGATCACATGCGCGCCGAGGTCGGCCGGATGCGCGGACGCCAGCCCCCCGCCCCGTTTCCCGACCGGCGTGCGGACCGCATCGACGATGTAGGCCTCCGCCATGCCGCCGCCCTCCGCCAGCTGCCCCAACTAGAACACGTTCCATTTAAGCGGAGACCGGCCTCGGTTACTATCGCCTAGAACGTGTTCTAGTGGCAGGCGGCCGCGATGCAGATCAGCTTCACCCCCGAGCAGGAACAGCTCCGCCAGCAGCTGCGCGACTACTTCGCCGGGCTGATGACACCCGAGCTCCGCGCGGCCCTGGCCAGCACGACGGGCGAGTACGGCGACAGCCCGGCCTACAAGCAGGTGATCCGACAGCTCGGCCGGGACGGCCTGCTTGCGCTCGGCTGGCCCCGGGAGTACGGCGGTCAGGACCGCTCAGTCCTGGAGCAGCTGATCTTCACTGACGAGGCCTCCATCGCCGGTGTCCCGGTGCCGTTCCTCACCATCAACACGGTCGGCCCGACGATCATGCGCTTCGGCACGCCGGAGCAGAAGGAGCGATTCCTGCCCGCGATCGCGGCCGGCGAACTGCACTTCTCCATCGGCTACTCCGAGCCCGGCGCCGGCACCGACCTGGCATCGCTGCGCACCCGCGCGGTCCGCGACGGCGACACCTACGTGATCAACGGCCAGAAGATGTGGACCAGCCTGATCCAGTACGCCGACTACGTCTGGCTGGCCTGCCGCACCGATCCGGATGCGATCCGGCACAAGGGCCTGTCGATCATCATCGTGCCGACCGACGCCCCCGGTTTCTCCTGGACGCCAGTGCACACCGTCGCCGGAGTGACCACCAGCGCCACCTACTACTCCGACGTCCGCGTCCCGGCCGCGAACCTGGTGGGCGAGGCCCATCGCGGCTGGCCGCTGATCACCAACCAGCTCAACCACGAGCGCGTCGCCCTCACCTCGGCTGCTCCGCTGATCAGCGCTCTGGCGGCCGTGACCGACTGGGCCCGCGCGACCAAGCTGGCGGACGGCCAGCGGGCCATCGACGCGGAGTGGGTGCAGCTCAGCCTGGCCCGCGTGCACGCCAAGGCGGAGGTCCTGAAGCTGATGAACTGGCAGGTCGCGGCGGGTGGCTCGCCCGGCCCGGCCGCCGCATCCGCCTGCAAGGTCTACGGAACCGAGCTCACTATCGAGGCCAGCCGTCTGCTGCTGGAGATCCTCGGCGCTGCCGGACAGGTCCGGGGCGGCTCGCCGGGCGCCGTCCTGGCAGGGCGGATCGAGCGGATGCAGCGAGCGGCCCTCATCCTCACCTTTGGCGGCGGCACCAACGAGGTCCAGCGGGACATCATCGGCGCCGTCGCCCTCGGCCTGCCGTTCACCCGCCGGTAAGAGATCACAACCTTTCGATCGAGGGAACGTGGACTTCGAGCTATCTCAGACGCAGCACGACCTCGGCGGCCTGGCCCGCCAGATCCTCACCGACCGGGTCACGGCCGACCGACTTCGCGCGGCCGACGACACCCGGTTCGACCGGGAGCTCTGGGCGGAGCTTGCGCGGGCCGGTGTGCTCTCGGCCGCGCTCCCCGAGGCAGCTGACGGGGCGGGCCTCGGCCTGCTGGAGCAGTGCAGCGTGCTGATCGAGATCGGCCGGACAGTGGCGCCGGTACCGTACCTGCCGTCGGTTGTGCTGGCGGCCGGCGCGCTCGCGGCCTTCGGTACGCGGGCTCAGCGACAGCACTGGGCCGCGCCAGCTGGCCGCGGCGAGATCGTGCTGGCCGTGGCGCTGACCGACGAAGACAGTGACGACCCGCGCAGCCCTGCGGCCACCGCCGCGCCGGCACCCGGCGGCTGGCGGCTTACCGGCGCGAAGACAGCCGTGCAGGCCGGCGCGATCGCCGGCTTGCTCCTGGTGTCCGCGGCGACGCCGGGCGGCCCGCGGATCTTTCTGGTGCGCCCTGGCGATCTCGGCGTCACGATCACGCCGCAGCTCGTCACCGGCGGCGATGGCACCGCGCTGGTCGAACTGGCGGGCGCCTTCGTGCCGGAAGATCAGCTGCTCGCCGACGACTCACTGGGGCCGGACGTACTGGACTGGCTGGTGTCGCGGGCAACGCTCGGCCTGTGCGCGCTGCAACTGGGCGTGACTCAGCGGGCCCTGGAGGTCACGGCAGCGTACGCGCAGACCCGCGAGCAGTTCGGCAAGCCCATCGGCAGCTTCCAGGCGGTGTCGCAGCGGCTGGCCGATGGCTATATCGACGTTGAGAGTCAGCGGCTGACGCTCTGGCAGGCGGCCTGGCGGCTCGCCGAGGCAATGCCGTGCGAAACCGAGCTGGCCACGGCGAAGTTCTGGGCAGCAGAGGCTGGTCACCGGCTCGCGCACACGGCCGTGCACATCCATGGCGGCGTCGGCATCGACACCGACGGTGAGGTGCACCGGTACTTCGTCGCGGCTAAGTACAACGAGTTCGCCCTGGGCGGCGCCACCGCGCAGCTGCGCCGGATCGGCGCGGCCTTGGCGTCGGACTGAACGCACGCCGCGTGCTCCAAATCGTTACCCAACATCAGGGCTTATTGTCAGACACTTACCGCTATGACCGACATCGGCGGCGGGCAGGCCGGCCCGGTACCGCCACCAGACGACATCAACAGCCGCCTCGACGAGATCGCCGCCGAGCTAGCCGCCGAGTCGCAGTTCAAGGAGCCCAGCGCGGCCGAGCGAGCCAGGCAGCTGCGCCCAGGGCCGTCCGGGAAACCCGTGCGCGGGCGGAACGCCGCCAAGGCCGCGATGCTGCGTCAGCCAGTCGCCTCCCGGTCGGAAGCCCGCGCCGCCAAGGCCAAATCAAGCCGGCCGCGCCAGCGAAAGCGCAAGCCGGACAGCCGCACTGTACGTCGGCGCGTCACCGCAACCCTAGTTGCTGCCGTTGTCGTTGCCGCAGTGCCTTACTGGGTAGCCAAGACGCACAGCAACGGACGGTCGGCGCCGCGACCTAGTACCCCGGCCGCGCGGCAGCCGCCATTCGAGCTCGCCGACCCATTCGCGGGATCTCCGGCCGAGACATTCGCCGACGGAGCCGATGGAATCGTCGCGCCAGCAGTGCGTACTCCGGTTGGGCGCTACACGGTGGCGGAGGTGCAGTCCGCCTACGCCGTCGTTCGCCAGCTGCTCATTGCTGCCAACCTCGATCCGGCCACGCTCGCCGGCGGCCGGCCGGCGGCCTTCCTCAGGCTGCTGACCGCGCAGCAGCGCGCCAGCGTCGAGCGCGACCTGCGCAAGACCGGGCTGGCCAAGGATGGCACCGAGCTGTCGAGCCGGTCCTGGGTCACCTCCTTTGCGCCCGGAACGACGACCTTGGTGGGCAGCATCATCAAGGTGCACGGCTCGATGCGAGCCACGACCGCGGTCGACGACGGCACACATGCTCTCCGCATCAAGGCCGATTACCTGTTCGTCTATCCCGTGCAACAAGCCCACGGCCCAGCCTCCACTCGCCTGCGCATTGTCCAGCGCCGCCTCGTCACCTTCGACTTCGCAACCTGGGACAACCCTGGGGGTGCGCTGGAACCGTGGCTGAAAGACGTCAGCGGCGACACGGCCAACGCAAGCTGCGACGCCACTGATGGCTACGTGCACCCGCTGTTCCCGGCCGGGCCCGAGCCGAGGACGCGGCCGAGCGGCAAGCCGATCGACCCGTACAATCAGTCGATCCTGCCGCCCGACGAGCGCTGCATGGCCGTTACTGATACCTGAGCGCAGGGGCGTCAGGTGCTCGCTGTTGCCGGAGAGTCTCGCGCGGCGGCGTCGTCGATGCGCCGGATCAGCTCGACGGTGCCGCCGTAGCGCCGCGCGCTCAGCTGCTTCAGCAGGCTGACGGACGCGACGTTGGCGTCGTCCACCTCGCAGATCACGCTCTGGATACCGCGCTCAGCTAGCACGTCGAACGCCTGCGTGAGCAGCGCTCTCGTCGCGCCCTTGCGGCGGAACGGGGCCAGCATGGCCATCAGGCCGAGGCGCGGCGTGCGGTTCAGCCAGACCCGCACCAGGCCGGCGTACTGGCCGCTGGCCCGGTCGACCGCGACGAGGTAAGTGGCCGGGTCAAAGCCCGGGCAGAAGGTCTCGTCGCGGAAGTCCGCTGGTTCCCAGCGCCAGCCGTCCGCGCCGGGCACGTCCTGCCGCAGCGCGTCGTCGAGCAGCCGCAGCCGGTCGAGGTCCGCTTCGGCGGCGGAGACGACCTCCAGCCCGTCCGGCAGCCGGGCATCTTTCAGCCCGGTGACCGAAGGATCGGTGGGGATGCGGTAGAGGCTCTCCCGGCGCTGCTCGGTAAACCCGGCAGCCGCGCAGGCTTCCAGTGCCTCCAGTTCGCCATCGTCCAGGCTGAGGTGCAGGTCGCAGCCGAGATCGCGAGCGACGGTCTCGGCGAGCGGCGCGTACGCGTCGCTACGCCAGGCGTCGAAGAAAAGCTGGCTCCGCCCGTCCGGCCGCTGCCAGACGCTCGCGTCGCCGACCACTTCGTCGCCGTCGAACGCGCGCCAGGTCAACTCCGGCAGCGTCCTCGGGTCCTCCGGCGAAGCCACCGGGTCCGGCGGCACGCGGATCACGCGCAAGCTCACGTCCGGGGACGGTAGCACCGCCTGACCGCTTGAGCGAACAGATAAAAGCGCGCTGCCGCGCGCGCCGGCAAGCTCAGCCCAACCGAGCAGTCAGCTGACGGGCGAGAAGCGGTCTGCGCCTGGCCGAGAAAGCAAGCCATATCAGAGCAGCCAGGGCCAGGATGGCGCCCGGCCAGAAGCCGTAGGCGAGCAGGACAACCGACCCAGCGGCCGCAGTCGCCTGACCGACATCCTCGATCAGCAGCCGTTTACGCACTCGGGCGCGACTCCAGCCTGCCCGTCGGTGGATCCGGCCGCGGGCCACGACGAGGAGCAACGCGAAGCTGACCCCGAGGAAGATACTCGGGAGGGTGTTCCCGGGCGGGTTGCCCTGTGTCCACTGCCAGCGGCCGCCGAGTTCGGCGCCGATGATCGAGCGACGCCAGGCTCTGATCCTAAGCGGAGTACGGGCGTTCATCTCGCTGTCGGCGCTGCGCGCTATCGCCGCAGCATTGCCGTCGAACCTGCCCCAGGCGTTGATGGCGGCATCCTGAGTGACGTAAGAGACGTCGGCAAAATTGGCGCCGTTCGCCGGCGACCGCACGCCATTGATGACGGCAGTAAAGTCCCCGACGCAGGTGGCCAGGTTCGTCTCGCCCGCGCACGCGGGAGCGCCGCGAAAGTCACGCGCCGGAGGGCCATCCTGGGCCGCCAGAAAGACTCCGAACAAGACAGCAGCCATCGGTATGGCTATCAGCCATCCGGCCGCGACTGGGCGCAGCCGCCGGACCAGGATTGCCAGGCGCACAGGGGCCCGGTCCAAGCGCGGCCGAAATGTCGCTGGCATGTCGGCAGTGCGCTCGAGTGCAGCGGCCGGCTGGACCGGCGCAGGCACATCGGCGGTGTGCTCGATCGCCGGTGCTGGCCGGACCGGCGAGAAGCTCGCGGGCAGCGTCGCCGCATCCAGGCCAACCCGGCTGAGATCGCGCTCGGCCTCAGCTGGATAGGCCTTTCGCCCCCTGATCCCTAGCCACGCCGACAGCCCGAGGACCACGGCCAAGGCCGCGCCAGTGGCTGCAAGGTCGGGGCCGAAACGCGATGGCGTGCCACGGAGTGCAAGGCCGCCGATCGCTACCACCACGGCACCAAGCACGAGCGCTAGTTGTCCGGCGGCCCGCATCGGGTGCCCGGGCGAGCGCCTGCCGTCCGCCCGCCGACTCCGGCGCCTCGCCAGGCCGGCCAACAGAATCGCCACGCCGAAGCCGCCACATTGCTCAGTGCCACCGAAGTAGCCGGCGAACGCCGTCTCTGGCACCGCCGTCGTGACCGAGGAGCGCCCATCCGTCAGGACCGATACGGGCGCCCCGTGCCACATCGTGACGACGGCCGGATTGCCGTCCACTGCATAGTCGAGCATCGCGCTGGGCGACCTGAAGGTGAGGTGCAGGGTCGTGGAAGAAGTCTGAACATCCAGCGCGTAGTCCGCGCTCACCCGGCCGCCGCCGGGGAACTCGGTCACTCCGGTCACCGCACCGTCGACGGTCTGCAGGCAGTCGGCGTTAGGCGCGGCGCCCGCTAGGCACGCGCGCGCCCCGTGGTACGCCGATACATCCACCGCCTCGGAGACCGAGAGAACGCCAAGCACTACGGCTGCGGCCAGACAGGCCACACCCGCAACGACAAGCCAGAGCCACCTCATGGACCGCACCGCCGACCCCGCTTCAGGCAACCGCTGAACTGGCCGCCTACCTGGACATTATGAACGCTATGTCAGGCTCGGCTACCAGATTTGCCAGCCGGCGGCTAGTTCGGCAGATTGGCCCTATGGCAGCAGCGCAGAGCCAGGACGATATCGCCTGGTGGGAGGCCTATCAGCTGGCCGAGACGGACCAGCCGGAAGCGCTGCGCGCGCGGGCCGTGGCCGGCGACGACCATGCCCGGTGGCAGCTTGCCCACTGGCTTGCCGACCGTGGACGGCCCGGCGAGGCCGCTGACCTGGTCCGGCCGCTGGCCGACCTCCGCGACGACCTGGCGGGCACCTGGCTGGCCCGGTGGCTGGCCGACGACGGGGATCTGGCCGAGCTTCGCCGCCGAGCGGCCGCTGGCGACTACCACTGCCTGCAGGAGCTAGCCGGCGCACTCGCAGGCACTGATCAGATCCCGGAACTCCGTGCCGTGCTCAGCACCCCGGATGGCCAGGTCCGGCCGGAGCTGGCCGCCTGGCTGGCCAGGTCGCACGGCCCAGACGTGTGGCGGCTCGGCGCGGAACTCGGGGACGCCGACTGCGGGCGGCGCCTGGAGCGCTGGGTGCGGATGCTGGCCGAACGCCAGGCGGCGGCTGGCGGCGGCCCGGCCTAGTCACAACCCGCTGTCAGGCGCCGGCCTGCCTCAGTCACGCCCGGCAGCCAGTGGCTCGTCAGGCAGCTAAGCCGCCAGGCAGAGCCCGGCTGTTGTCAGCATTGTCGCCGAGCGTCGTCCCTACCTCTTAGTCTCATATTCGTGGCCACGATGACGTTTCTGTTCACCGACATCGCGGGCTCGACGATGCTCCTCCGCAGGACCGGTGAGGCCACCTACGGACAGGTGCTCGCCGCACATCATGCGCTCATCCGGTCAGCCCTGGCGGCCTACGGCGGCACCGAGCTCACCATGATGGGCGACGGCTTCTTCGCGGCGTTCACCTCACCCAGGGATTGCGTGGCCGCGGTGCTGTCGATGCAGCAGGGAATCGAGGTACACGCCTGGCCGGCCGGCCAGCAGGTCCGGGTGCGGATGGGCGTGCACACCGGCGAGGCAGAGACCACCTCGGCCGGCCCGGTCGGGCTAGACGTACACCGCGCCGCCCGGATCGCGGCGGTGGCTCATGGCGGACAGGTGCTGCTGTCGGAGACCTCCGCGGCACTCGTCCGGGACGCACTGCCGGACGGCGTCGGGCTCGCCGACCTTGGCGTCCACCGGCTGAAGGATCTGGGCCGGCCAGAGCGGCTCTTCCAGCTGACCGCGCCAGCCCTGCTGGCAGACTTCCCGCCGCTGCGGTCGCTCGGCAACCCAGCGCTGCTGAACAATCTGCCGGCCGAGCTCTCGACCTTCGTTGGCCGCGAACACGAGCTGAAGGAAGTCCAGGCTCTGGCCGAAACCGGCCGGCTCGTGACCCTGGTGGCGGCCGGCGGGGCAGGCAAGACCCGGCTGGCCATGCAGGCGGCGGCCGAACTCCTCGACGATACCGACGATGGCGTCTGGCTCGTCGAACTCGCGGCGGTGACCGATGCCGAGGCCGTTCCTGCCTCGATCGCCGCCGCCCTCGGCATCGTCATGCAGCCCGGCCGGCCGGCCCTCGACACTCTGGCCGACGCGCTCGCTCCGCAGCGCGCGCTGATTGTGCTCGACAACTGTGAGCACCTGATCGATGCGTGCGCCAAGACTGCGGATGCCATCCTGCGCCGGTGCTCACGCATGCACCTGCTCGCAACTAGTCGCGAGCCCCTCGGCATCGACGGTGAGGTCATCTACTGGGTACCGTCGCTGTCGTTGCCGGCCGATGATGACCTTGCCTCGATGCCCGAAGCGTCCGATGCCGTGGCGCTGTTCATCGACCGGGCTCGCCAGCACGGCGTCGAACTGGCACTCGGCGCGCCGACCGGTCCCCTCATCGCATCGATCTGCCGGCGCCTGGACGGCATGCCGCTGGCCATCGAACTCGCGGCTGCCCGCCTGCACGCGCTGTCGGTCGGAGACTTGCGCGACCGGCTGGATCAGCGGTTCCGACTGCTCACCGGCGGCAGCCGCGCCGCGCTCGCGCGGCAGCAGACGCTGCTGGCCACGGTGGACTGGTCCCACTCACTGCTGACCACAGCCGAGCAACGGCTGTTGCGCCGCCTGGCAGTGTTCACCGAGGGCTTCGACCTGGCAGCAGCCGAGGCCACCTGCTCGTTCGGCGGCATCGACCGGCTCGACGTCGTCGACCTGCTCGGCTCGCTGGTTAACAAAAGCCTGGTCCTCACCGAGCAAAGCCCGGCGAGCCTTCGGTACCGGCTGCTGGAGACGATCCGGCAGTTCGCGGCAGAGCGCCTGGCCGACGCCGGGGAAGGTGAGACAGCGACCGCCGCCGCCGCGCACTCCGCACACTTCCTGTCCGTTGCCGAGCAGGCGGGTGCCCAGCTGCACGGACCGGAGCAGGGCCGGTGGTTCACGCGGCTGGATGCGGACCAGGGAAACCTGTGGCGGGCCGCCGAGTACGCGGTGGGCGCCGACGGGGGCACCAGCCAGGCACTTCGGTTCGGCGCTGCGCTACGTACCTACTGGACCTCGCGGCGGGCCGGGGCGGACGTTGCTAGCCTCTTCGCGCCCGTGCTGGCGCGGCCTGAGGCCAGGTCGGATCTCACGCTGTACGCCCGCGCGGCGCTAACCGTGATGGACGGCCAAAGCTTCACAGCGGGTCTCGGCGCGCTGCAGCTCGGCGAGGACGTCCTCCATGTCGCCAGGCAAGTCGGCGACCGGCGGCTGCTGATCGAGGCACTCGGCCAGCTGTGCGGGATGCACTACTTCGCCGGCGAGCCGGAGCAAGGCATCCCGTACGGCGTGCAGGCGGTGGAGCTGGCCCGCCGGCTTGGCGACGACGCACTACTGGCCGGCAGCATCATGGAATACCTGCTGTGCCTGGATGTCACCAACCCTGCGGACGCCAGCCCGCTGTACCGCGAGGGCATCGCCTGTGCGCAGCGGTGCGGTGACAGGAAGCTAGCGCACGTGCTGCACAACAACGCAAGCGTGCATGCCATCCGGGCCGGCGACTTCGCCGGCGCCCGGGCGCACCTGCTGCAGGCGGTGGAGACCGGCGCGGACATCGGCCAGGCTAACGACGCGGTGCCCATCAACCTGGGCTGGGTGCTGCGGCACGAGCAGGACACCGAAGGCGCGCGCGCGACGTTCGAGACCGGGTTGCGTAAGGGCCGCCGGATCGGTGACAGGTACCACATGGCCTACTGCATCCTCGGCCTGGCGTGCACTGTCGGCGACCAGGGCGATTGGCAGCAGGCCGCGGAACTGCACGGGGTGGCGCAGGCTTTCGCCGACCGGCTGGGCGCCCCCTGGCAGGATCCGGAGGAGCTCTACCGGCGGGAGAGCATCGAGCGCATCCGGGCAAGGCTTCGCGCAGCGGAATTCGACGCTACGTACCACCGCGGAATGGGCCTGTCGTTCGACGATGCCCTCACGCTCGCGCTTGGTCCCGTCCGGCAGGCGGCGGCGTAACCGCGGTTGCCAGCCGGTCACCGCCGGATAGTGGACAGACCACCGTCGACGGGGATGACCGCTCCGGTCAGGTAGCTGCCCGCGCGGGAGGCCAGGAAGATCACCACGCCCGCCATGTCGTCTGGGCGGCCGATCCGGTGCAGCGGGACACTGCCCGCGATGCCGGCGCGCGCCGCCGGGTCGTCGAGGACGAAGGCCATCATCTTGCTGTCGAACGGGCCAGGGGCGACCGCGTTGACGGTGATGGATTCGCGGGCCAGGTCGCTGGCTAGATGCCGGGTCAGCATGTGCACGCCGGCCTTAGCGGTGCTGTAGGCGTAGACGTCCATGGCCGGAACACCGAGCCCGTCGATCGAGCCGATGTTGATGACACGCGCCGGGTCGTCCTGGCTGGCGGCGGCCCGGAGCAGCGGCAGCGACTTCACGGTCAGGTCGAAGAGCGCCTTGACGTTGATGTTCCACACCTTGTCGAAGGCCGCGAGCGGGTACTCCGCCAGCGGCGCGCCCCAGCTCGCCCCGGCGTTGTTGACCAGGATGTGCAGCCGGTCCTCGCGCTCGGTCACGAAGCGGACGAGTTCATCGACGCCGCCGGGCGCGGCCAGGTCGAGCGGGACCGAGACGCACTCGCCGAACGCCGACAGCTGGGCCGCCTTCGCATCGCAGGCGTCCTTCTTGCGGGCCGTGATGTACACGCGGCAGCCCGCCCGGACCAGGCCCTCGGCGATCATCGCGCCGATGCCCCGGGATCCGCCCGTGACGACCGCCACTTTGCCCGCGACGGCGAACAGATCGCCCGGCACGCGGGATTCGGACGGCTCAGTGATCGCGTCGGTACTGCCAGATGAATCGGGCACGTTACCTCTTTATCGGGTTCGGGGGTGGTGCACGCCCGCCTCGGTGAGGCCGAGCAGGGGTTCGTCGCTCGATCGCATGTCGGCAGTGGGCAGCCCGCCCGGGTACAGCTCCCGGGCCCGGCCGGCCACCGCGATGGCGATCTCCACGTGCTGGCGGCGGGTCGCCACGTAGAAATCCTGGGCGTCAGCCTCCAGCTTGGGGCTGGCATGCAGGGGCTTGTCGCTCACCGCGAGCAAGGTAGCCGTGGGGATGCGGTAGCGGAAACCGTTCGTCGCGACGGTCGCTGACTCCATGTCCACGGCCAGCGCCCGCGACAGCCGCAGCCGGTCGGCGACCGAGCTGAGCTGGAACTCCCAGTCCCGGTTCGCCGTGGTGAACACGATGCCCATCCGGTTCCGCAGGCCGCGCGCGGTCAGCTCGCTCAGCAGCAGCGTGTTGAGCGTGTGGTTGGACACCACCGGGACGCTGAGCGGCAGCACGTCGTCCAGCACCCGGTCGTCGCGCAGGTAAGCGGTGGCCAGCACGAGGTCACCGATCTCCTGGTGATTACGCAGGCCACCGCAGTGCCCGATCATCAGGACCAGGTCGGGGCGGAGCACCGCCAGGTGGTCGGTGATCGTCTTGGCGTTGGACGGCCCGACGCCGATGTTGATCATCGTGACACCGCCGCGGCCGGGCAGCCGGTAGTGCCAGCCAGGCATCTGGCGGCCGTCGGACTCCGGGCCGGTGCAGCCGGGCAGCGCGGCGCGGAACTCTTCCACGTGCCAGGAGTAGTTCGTGAGCAGCACGTAGCGCTGGAAGGCCTCCGCAGGGGTGCCGGTGTAGTGGCGCAGCCGGTCGATCGACAGGGCCATCCGCTCCGGGCCGAAGAGGAAGAGCTTCTTGCGGCGCAGGTCCCACTGAGTCTCGTCGACGGCCTGGCCGATGCCGGGATCGCGCAGGTCCAGCGCCTCCCGACCCTGGCTGACCGAGATCTTGGCGCCGGCCGCGGCAAGCCGGGCCAGTTCCCGCTCCAGGTACCAGCGGATGGCGCTGGGCGTGGCGAACTCTCCGTAGAGGATCGGGTTGTGGATCGACCATGGCCGCTCTACGGTGAGGCGCGGATACCGGCCAGCCTTGTCTGCCGCCTCCATGGCATCGCAGAGCCGCTGGATCTCCGCTGCCTGCTGATCGGCCGGAATGACGGCGAAGTCCGCCGAGATCGTCATCTGGCCATCATCGCGCAGGCTGCGTGCCGCCGTGCCCGGTGGGCGCGCGACGTACGCGCAGGCCGCCGAAGGAGACCGCGCAGACGGCGTCGGCAAGTGCCTCGGCGTCCGCCTTGCTGCCGGGCCGGTACCACTCGACCAGCGAGTTGACCATGCCGAACATCAGCCGCGCTGTGACAGCCGGGTCGATGTCGGGGCGGATCGCGCCATCGCGTTCTGCCTGCTTCACCAGGTCAGCCACCAGCTGGTCGAACTCGCGGCGGCGAGCCAGGGCGCGCCGTTCGGTGGCCGTGTTGCCACGCGCCCGTACCAGCAGCGTGACGTACGGCAGCTCGGCGGCCAGGACCAGCACGCTGCCACGGACAATCTCCTCCAGCCGGTCGATCGCGGGGCCGTCACTGGCGGTCACCCGCTCGGCCACACTGAACAGCCCGTCCAGCGCCCGATCCAGAGCGAGCCGGAGCAGGCCTTCCTTGCTGTCGACGTGGTAATAAATCGACGACTTGGAGATGCCCAGTGCCCTGGACAGGTCCTCCATGCTGGTGCCGTCGTAGCCGCGCTCGTTGAAGACGCGCACCGCGACGGCAAGCAGCGACTCAAGGTCGTAACCGGGCCGGCCGCGGCGCCGGATTCCTTCGCTCGCCTGGCTGCCTGCCCTCCCGTCCCCGGCCATGCCGACAACGTAACGCACCGAACGACCGGTCAGGAATCAGGCGCGAGAAGGCTCAGCGGTCGCCGGAACTGGTCCGCGACTCCCGGTGGTCGCCGGACTCGAGGGCCACGAGCCGCGGCTCAGCCCGCCGGGCCAATGACCCGGCGATCTCTGGCGGCACCGGCACGGTCGAGCCCTGGAAACCGCGGAATGGCCGGAACGAGCCGAGGTGGACATCTTCCAGGAGCTCGGACCTGAGCAGGGGCGGCTCGATCCGGTAGTCGAACCGGATGTCGGTGCGCCAGCGGCCGCGGGATGAGCCGGCCGACCACTCCCCGGGCTCTTCATATGTCGGGCTGAGGACGGTCGCCACGTAATAGATGCCAGGATGATCGCGCCCGACGATCTGGAGCCAGACGCGGTCGCCGGGAGCAGCCAGGTCCCGGTAGCGCGGCGTGTGCCAGGCGCGCTGCCGCGAGGCATTCAGTGCCGCGTGCAGGTCAAATCGCTGCGGGTTGCCCTGAAAGATCCACTCGGTCATGCGTCAGGTTAGCTGGCCGCATCCGCCGGGCCACGGTCCTGGTCGCGGCGGTGCCGCATGGCGTGCACGACCGGCAGCGCGGCGAAGTACGACCCGGCCGCCGCGATCCCGCCGATGCCGATATCAACGGAGATCCGGCCCTGTTTCGCCCAGTAGACGTCTTTGAGATCAAGCAGCAGGGCGAACTCATCGACGATGAGCGCAAGGCCACTTCCATAGGCCAGCGCGACGGCGGGATGCGAGCGATAGCGTTCCTCGCCGTGCACAGCCACCCCGCCGACGCCAGCCAGCATCGCGATGCCCCACATGTAGTGGTGCAGGTGCTCGCCGCCCAGGCTCAGGTTCCCGAACGGCCCCTTGCCGGCCCGGATGCTGTAGGTGATGCCACGGACGCCGGTAAACGTGAGCGCGAACGACAGCCACGAAGCGAGGGCCGCGCGCTGGGTTTGGTCCAGGTCGTCGCGCAGCACGCGCCGCAAGCGGGAAAGTTGGCTCGTCACGGCCCGTAATCTTGCCCGGCCGGCCAGGCGGTAACCCTGCGGCCGCGCTACGGCGGGCGGTCTGCGGCCTACCATGTGGGCCATGGCCGCGGACGAGGATGTTTCGGGCAGCACGAGCGACGCGCCGGCCTTGGTGCGACCTGGCCTCGCGGTCGTCATCACCGGTGGTACCCGAGGGATCGGGGCAGGCCTGGCGCGCGCCTTCCTCCAGGCCGGCGGCCGGGTGCTGGTGTGCGGCCGGAAGCCGCCGGCCAGCCCGGACCTGCTCCCGTCGGCTCGCGGGCGGACCGCGGTGTTCTGCCAGGCGGACGTCCGTGACCCCGACGAGGTGAGCCGGATGATCCGCACCGCCGCAGACGTGTTCGGCCGGATCGACGTGGCCATCAGCAACGCCGGCGGCGCGCCCGAGGCGGCCGCGTCGACGGCCTCGGCACGTTTCCATGCCAAGGTCATCGAGCTCAACCTCACGGCGCCGCTGCATGTGGCCCAGGGCGCGAACGCGGTCATGCAAGCGCAGGATGACGGCGGCTCGATCATCGTGATTGGCAGCGTCAGCGGCACCAGGCCCTCGCCCGGCACGGCCGCGTACGGGGCGGCCAAGGCGGGCCTGCACCACCTGGTGACCAGCCTGGCGATCGAGTGGGCGCCCAAGGTCCGGGTGAACTGCGTCGCCCCCGGTTACGTGGCGACCGAGTCGGCCGCGAGCCACTACGGCAATGCCGCCGGGGTCGCGGCGGTCGCCAGGACCGTGCCACTGCAGCGGCTGGGCACGCCCGGGGATGTGGCCGGAGCCTGCCTGTTCCTTGCCTCGCCGCAGGCCGCCTACGTCAGCGGCACCACCCTCACGGTGCACGGCGGCGGCGAGCCGCCCTCCTTTCTCACCGCGCGCGAGCCCGGCTGAGGCTGCCGCGACACTTCTGCGGGTAGCCGTGGGTGGCCCGCCGTATTACTCTCCCGGAAGTAGAACACGTTGCAGTTAAGGCTGAGGCTGAGGGGCGGGCGATGGCTGCTTCAATCAAGTCACACCGGGACGAGCTTGGCCTAGGCGACGGCCAGCTGCTCATCGCGGGCGCCTGGGGTCCGGCCTCCTCGGACGAGTCATGGCGCCACAATCACCCCGCGACCGGCGAGTACGTCGGGTCGTTCCCGATCGCGACGTCCGCGGACGTCGACCGGGCGGTGCGCGCGGCTCGCGCGGCATTCGACGAAGGGCCGTGGCCGCGGGCGCGGGCCGGGGAGCGGATCCGAATCCTGCGCACTATCGCCGACCTGGTCCGCCAGCACGCCGACGAATTGCTCGCCCTGCAGGCACTGGACAACAGCGTGCCGCTCAGCTTCGGCACGGTGTACGGGATGTCAGCCGGCATGGTGGCCGACATCTTCGACCACCACGCGGGCTGGGTAGACAAGATCGCCGGCGAGACGCTGCCGCCGTACCAGGGCGGTGACCACCTGACGATGACGCTGCGCGAGCCGGTCGGCGTGGTCGCGGCGATCGTGCCCTGGAACGCGCCGCTCCTGCTCACGGCACAGAAGCTCGCGCCCGCGCTCGCCGCCGGCTGCACCGTCGTGCTGAAGCCGTCGGAGTATGCGACCTTCTCGGTGCTGCGGCTGGTGCAGCTGATCGAGCAGGCCGGGCTTCCGGCTGGCGTGCTCAATGTCGTCACCGGGCCCGGCGACCCGACGGGCGACGCGCTGATCCACCACCCGATGGTGGACAAGATCTCGTTCACCGGCAGCCGGGCGGTGGGCCGCCGGATCGTCGAGGCATCCGCGGCCGGCTTCAAGCGGGTCAGCCTGGAGCTCGGCGGCAAGAGCCCGGCGATCGTCTTCGCCGACGGCGACGCCGGCGCCGCCGCGGCGATCACGATGGGCACCGTGACACTCGGCCTGTCCGGCCAGGTCTGCCTGGCCCAGACCCGGGCCCTCGTGCACAAGGACAAGGCCGAGGAATTCCTCGGCATGGCCGAGATGATCGCCGGAATGGTGAGCTACGGCAGCCCGTTTGATCCCGCCGTCACCGCCTCACCGCTGATCAACGCCAGGCAGCTGGACCGGGTCATGACGCTGATCGGCCGCGGCCTGCAGGAAGGCGCCCGCCTGGTCTGCGGCGGCACCCGCGCCGACGGCGACCTGGCGGCCGGGAACTTCGTCATGCCTACCCTGTTCACCGAGGTCAGCAACGACATGGTGATCGCCCGGGAGGAGATCTTCGGCCCGGTGCTGTCGGTGATCCCGTTCACGGACGAGGACGAGGCGATCCGGATCGCCAACGAAACCGAGTACGGCCTCGCCGCGACCGTCTGGACCGCGGATCTGAAGCGCGCCATCCGCGTGACCAAGGCGCTGCGCGCGGGCACGGTCGGCATCAACGGGTACCAGCTGGAGCCGCACGCCGCCTTCGGCGGCTACCAGCAGTCGGGCCTCGGCCGGGAGGGCGGGCGGACGGCGATCGAGTCCTACACCGAGGTCAAGACGGTGCTGCTGCCGTTCACCGACGAGATGATGTAGCCAGGCGCAGGCCTGGGCCCCCGGACCTAGCCGGCCAGCCGGTCCGGCCCTGCAACACTTCGGCGCCGCGGCGCGATAGTAGGTACATGTCGATGTTGGAGCACCCGAGCTTCCAGAGCCGGCTCGACCAAGGCGAGGCAGCGCCCGCGGGCACCCCCGAGCCCGCAACCACATACATGCCTGCCGCGCGACATGCCGACCGAGCATGCTGCTGTCTGGCGAGCCCTGCCGTCATCGCGGTCATTCCGCCAGCAAACGGACGTCAGCAACCTACCGATTTGCTCCTCTGCGGCCATCATTACAGGATGGCAAGAGCGGCTCTGGCAGCGATCGGCGCGACGCTGCTGGACATGGAAGGTCACCCGCGATCAGCGGAGGAGTGGCCCGTTCCGGCGGCCTGCTAGGAGTCGCTGGCAGGGGGCACTGACATGGCAGGAATCTTCAACTCAGCACCAGGTCGGCGGCATGAGGGCCGGCCCGACGGCGTCGGGCGGGACCGGCTGCAGCGCCGGCGGCGGTACGGTCGGCTCCGGCGGATACCGATGGCGGGCGGGGCGATTGTGGGCGGGGCGGCACTGCTCGCTGGCATATCCGCGTTCGGCGTCCAGGCGAGCGCCAGCACCGCGCACCCAACGGCCCCGGCCGCACGGGCGACCTTGACGGCGGCGAGCGCGGACAGCCCAGCCGGCTTCTGGTATGGCACTGATACCAACACCATCAAGATCCCCGGATCGGGCCCGTTTACCGAGCCCGCCATCGGCGGTACCTACGGCGGCTACATCGGCATGACCGGGAACTGGGCCACCTGGCAAGGCTGCAAGGGCGATACCGCCCACTGGTCAGTGAGCAACAGCAACGCCGCGCGCGCCGACCTGGTCACTTACCACCAGGGCATCGGCGACGGCGCCTACTGGTTCATGGCCGGGCCCGGTGTGGACCCGCACTACAACGGCACGACCACCGAAGCCACCGCCTGGGGCCAGGCGCAGGCCAAGCGGACGCTGTCGGACCTGGCCAACCTGCGGCCGCAGGTCACCTACCCGATCGTGTTCATGGACGTGGAGCTGCCAGGCCACGCGCCCGGTTACTCGCCGGCCGCGGACAACGGCTGGAACGCCGTCTACACCTCGGCATGCAGCGGCGTCATCAAGACCAACGGCATCGCCGCGTCCGTCGACCGGGCCGACTTCAACGGCTATGCCAACTACCTGACCAGCCACTCGTCCTACAAGGCGGGCGTGTACTCAGCTCCGAGCGTGTGGGGGGACATCTTCGGCACTGGCTCCGCGTCCAAGATCCCCAACACCTACGAGTGGACCTACAACGCCGACACCAGCAGCCTGAGCCACCACCCAAGTGGCTGGTGCCTGAGCGGGACCAGCACCTGTGCTCAGTTCTTCGGCGGGCAAACGTCGAGCAGCAAATACGCGGTGATGTGGCAGTGGTCGGGTGGCGGGGGCACGTTCAACGGCTTCGGCGATCTCGACCAGATCAACGCCAACCGGACACCCTGACCGGTCAGCGGGAGCTAACTGAATCGGGGCAGATGACCGTCGTGGCGCGGGTGGCAGAGCGACTCCCGCGCCACGAGCTGGCGGAGCCTATTTCTCCTGCGCGGGGTCGTTCCGCTCACCCTTGAGCGCATCGCGGGAGGCGCCAGCGGCGACGTGAGGCGACCGATAGGCGAGCGCGACCACACCGGCGGACATGATGATCAACCCCGCCACCTCGGCTGTGATGGCCGCGCCGCTACTGGCGACCCGCTCGTGCAACCAGACTAGGCCGATGCCAATAGCTACCAGGGGGTCCGTGACCGTCCGGATTGCCAGCACCGGAGCGATCAGGGAACTCTCCTGGAACGCGTTCTGGTTGAGCAGGAAGCCGAGTGGCTCGGCGATGATGAAGGCATAGAGCGGCCACTGCTGCGTCGGCGGATTGAAGCCGTGACCGATGGTCTGGGTTATCTCTTTCAGCAGGAATGCCGTCACTCCGAAGATCGCGCCGCACGCAAACGCGGTGGCCAGCGGGAGGAACCGCCGCGGGCTGATACGCCAGGCGACCAGGCAGAGGACGATGACGAAGACCACGCCGACACCGAGCGGCACCAGGATGGTCGGCGAGACGCTGACAGCAGGAGACTGTGGCCTCGCCACGGCCAGGAACAGCACGAGGCCGCCGGTACAGCACAGGACCCCGCCGCTCACGACCCAGTCGGGTCGTGAGCGGGCCAGGACAGAGGCAATGACCACGGCGAACAGCAGGTCCAGAACGAGGATCGGCTGCACCAAGGCGAGCGGTCCGAAATGCAGCGCGAAGGCCTGCATGACAGAAGCGATGATGTCGACCGTGATTCCAATCAGCCAGAGGCGATTGACCGCGAGGTCGGCGAAGAGCTTCAGGTCCAGCGGAGGCCGTTTTGCCACCCGATGGGTGGCGCGCTGCTCAAGGACATCAGACGCGCCAAAGGTAAAGGCACCAACGATCGCAATCAGCACGGCGACTGGCAGGTTCATCGCACGCTCATTCCGCTTCCGTCCCGAGCTGACCGGAGAGGCACGTAGTCACCGGGAAGGCGGCCACTCAGGTCGATGCCTCCGGTCAGGGTCGGCGGACTGCTACCCAGGGACAGTCGTTGCTGCACCGCGCACGGCCCGCGGCATGGCGGCCTCCCGGCTTTGGGGTTCACTGCTCGGCGCGCCCGCGGGAGGCCTCTGGACCAGGAGGCTTACCCAGTCGCTGTGTCATCGATCCGTCCGGGCCCACCTCGGATTCCGAGTGACACGGTCGTGACGCCCCGCTCGGCCGAACGGCAGAGATGGCGTGTATCAGAGTTCGCTTTCGCGGCCTCTGAGTAGGACAAGCGGGCAGTTCGCCTGCGGAACTGACGGGCAGTTCGCCTGTGGGGGGAACGATGGTCATACTGATCGGCGGAATCTTAATCGGGTTCTTCACCATCCTGCTGTTGAGCAGCGTGGGATGGTTCAGCATCATTCTCTTCCTGTGGGCGGCCCTCATGATCGGCGCCGGGATCAGAGAGATCCGGAACGGCCGGCCAGAACCGCCAAGCCCTGCCGACCTTCAGAAGGCACTGCGCGACCTCGCACAGTCGCCCGACGCCCTGCCACTTCAGCGACTGGCGGAAGGGCTTCCGAAGGTGAGTGATCCCGCGCTGCTCCGGCACATGGCGGAGGTGCTGCGGAAAGACGGATCCGATGCCAACCGCAGGAAGATTGAGCTGATAGAGCAGCGGCTTGCGGAAGTAAACCGGCAGCCGAAGCAGGCAGGGTGACCATCAGCTGACAATTCGCGCCCCTGTCATCGCCGCGTCCTCGCCGGTCCGGGTGCACCGGCCTGGATGGTGCAACGGCTCCCAGTGTTCCTGGCTCAGGTAGGTACGGGGGCAAACCGGCCGCCTGGCCCGACCGGTGCCGACAGAGCTCAGCCCGCAAACGAACGGGCAAGGCCCCCCGGAATCCCGGGGGGCCCTATTAATCCAGTAAGCAGTTCCCGGTCAGTCGTCGTTCTCCCACTTCCCGGTGACCGGGTCCTGGCTGATCTCGCAGCTTGCAATGTTGAAGGCACCTGTCGCGTGGCCGGTGCTGATGACCTTTCCGTTGACCTCAAGCTTGCAGGTGGCCGATCCTCCTGCGTCTGAGAGCTGGACCGTGATCGCGTAGTAGGCCGGTGGGTTGCTCGGAATCTTGACGGTCTTGTCCATAGGCACGGTGCCGTTGTAGTCGCTGCCATCCGGCCCGTAGATGATCGTCGGAGCAATCACGCCAGCCGGAGCGCTTCCCGTGGTCACGTAAGTAACCGTCGGCCCGGAAGGCTTCGGCTTGGCCTTGGTAGTGAACGAGGATGAGCAGCTTGCCGTGTGCCCGGACTTCCGGACGGTCACTGCGATCTTTACCTTGAAGCTGTACGCAGCACGCGAGTTGTAACCCGTATTCGCATTGCCCTTCGGGCCAGCGGTGAGGTGCTTTGTAACCGAGGTGCTCTTGAAATGGGCGACCTCGGTGACCTTCGCGCCAGGCTGCGTAGCTACATGCACCATCACGCTGCTGTTGATGGCCGGACGGGACGGACTAGCCGACGCTGAGCACCTGAGGGCGACAGACGTTGACGCCATGGCAGTCGATCCGATTCCTGCTACGACCAGGCCCAGCGCGGCTCCCGCCGCGATCACGGTCAGGCGGCCGCTACCTATTTTCGTCATCATTTTCTCCCCTATATGAGTCAGCCCGCTATAGGACCTATGAAGCGCAGTGCTGATACGAGTCCGAGGTCGAACGAGCCGGGCAAATGAACCCACTCGTAGAACAGGGCTGCCTCACGTGTCGGGGCTGTCCCGGGATACGGGCAGGCCACACCTCGCCCGGCCGACTCGTCCGGCACAGACGCGGCCTTCGCAACCGCGAGGATCCCCTTGACCTTGGCCGAGCAGCGTCGACGGCAACGTGCGAGGGGTATTCGAAAGAGGCCTCAGCTTCTCTTGATTCAGCTCAGCAGCTTGGCGTGATCCCAGCTGATGATCCGCTGCGGCTCGACGATGTAGGCATTGCGCTTGCGGGCTGCCTTGGCCACGTACTCGTTCATGGTGTCCACAGCAACGGGCTCGTCACCGGCCAGTCCCTCGGCCATCACGGTGCCGATGCGCAGGCCGAGTTGGTAGACCTTGTCCGGGTCGGTGATCGTCTCGACAACGCCCTGGACCTGGACACCGCGAAGGTCGAAATAGGCCTGCCCGCTTTCCACCAGGCAGGTGATGCGCGGGTCGCGGGCCAGGTTCAGCGCCTTTTGCGACCTGCGATACGTCCAGAATGCGATCCGGCCGTGGACCAGCGCGTAGTACATGGCGACCAGGTGCGGATAGCCGCCTGGACCGAGGGTCGCGAGCTGCACCTTCCGGCCGGCCGCGAGCATGGCGGTGACCTCTGCGTCGGTCATGTGGATCGCGCTGCGCTGATTCGCCATTCACTGCCCCCCGCTGGCACCAAAGCCGATCGTCTCGTCGGCCAGTGCGAGCGTAACCTCGGACAGGAAGCCGGCCCCGCTGGGGCCGGTTGTGAATTCGGCGAGGGCGCTGGTGACGGCGTCCAGCGTCCACATCCCGTTGGGCGATCCGTTCTCTTTTGCCAGGAACGTCGCCTTGAGTTGTGGCGGTGCCAGTACAGCCGCGACCCCGCCGTGCACGATGAAGATCTCGCCGTTGATTCCCTCGGCTGCCGGGCTGGCGAGGTAGGTGACCAGGGGCGCGACATACTCCGGCGCGAGCGGATCGGGGCCTGTCTCTGGCGCGGCGCCCATCAGGTCCGCCGTCATCGCGGTCCTGGCACGCGGGCAGATCGCGTTGGCGCGGACGCCGTAGCGGCCGCAGGCACGGGCGATGTTGACGGTCAGCGCGGCGATCCCGGCCTTGGCCGCCGCGTAATTAGGCTGTCCGCTGGAGCCGAGCAGGAAGGCCTCAGACGAGGTATTCACCACCCTGCCGTAGACCGGGCCGCCGACCAGCTTGCTCTGCTCCCGCCAGTGCCCGGTCGCGAGCCGGCTGGTCATGAAGTGCCCGCGCAGGTGGGTGCGCAGCACCAGGTCCCACTCCTCGGCCGACATCGAGAAGATCATCCGGTCGCGGAGCACACCGGCGTTGTTGACCAGGATGTCGAGGCGCCCGTACTCGCGCACCGCGGTGCCGATCAGCGCCTCTGCGGTCGACCACTCGCCGATGTCACCGCCGGTCACGCTAGCCCGGCCGCCGGCGGCGGTGATCTCGGCGGCGACTGCTTCGGCGCCGTTCCCGTCCAGGTCGTTCACAATCACCGTGGCGCCTGCGGCCGCGAGTGCCAGGGCCTCGGCGCGGCCGAGCCCGTGTCCCGCCCCGGTCACGATCGCGGTGCGGCCATCCAGGTTCACCTCATCGGTCACGTCTGTCCCTCTCTCGGTAGCCGGGCTCTCTCAGTAGTCCGGCCTCTCAGTAGCCGGGGCCGGATAGCATCCCGCCGTCGACGACGAACTCGCTGCCGGTGCAGAAGGACGATTCGTCTGAGGCCAGGTAGACCACGAGCGGAGACACCTCGGCCGACTTGGCGAACCGAGGGATCGGCATCGACTGCACGAACGCCTCGCCGTCGAGGCCGCCCTCCCCGGCGAACGACTCGAACGCCGTCGCTGTCATCGTCGTCATCACGCCGCCGGGGTGGACCGAGTTGACCCGGATGCCGTAGTGGCCAAGTTCTTGCGCTGCCGACCGGCTGACGCCGCGGACGCCGAACTTGCTGGCACTGTAGGCGGACATGCCGGCCGCGCCGGTGAAGCCTTCGACGGAGCTGATGTTGATGATCGAGCCACCGCCCGCTTCCCGCATCGGCGCGATCGCGTTCTTGACGCCAAGCCACTCGCCGACCAGGTTCACCTCGATGACCTGGCGGAACTCGGCCAGTGTCATGTGCGCGATGCGCTTGTTCAGGAGAATGCCCGCGTTGTTGACCAGCACATTCAGGGTGCCGAACGTCGTCGTTGCCGTGGCGATGGCCGCGGTCCAGTCGTCCTCGCTCGTCACGTCCTGGTGGACGTAGACGCAGTTGTCCGCGCCGAGCTCGGCGGCGAGGTCCTTGCCCTTGTCGTCGAGGAGGTCGCCGAGCACGACCTTGGCGCCTTCGGCGACGAAATGCCGGGCATGCGACTTGCCCATGCCGCGGGCGCCCCCGGTGATGAGCGCCACCTTGCCATCGAGCCTGCCCATCCGCACCGCCTGTCGAGAGTGCCGACCGTCAGCGCCACGCGTTCGCCGGCGAGGCGAACGGCGCCGGGACGGCGCACGGAACCAAGCGCTTGCTTGGTGCGAGACTCCGAGCGTAACAGTCAGCGGCGCCGCCGGGCAGCCCTGTGATTCACCGCGAGATGCCGTCGAACAGCAGCCGGAGGAATGCCTCCACGACGTCGTCCGCGCTGGACCCGCTACCGTGCCGCCAGTTGATCGGCAGCCAGAGCATGTCCCGTAGCAGGCGGTAGGTCAGCCGGACGTTCAGGTCCGGCCGGAAGACGCCGGCCTGCTTGCCGCGCTCAAGCTGGGCGATCCAGATTGCCTCGATCTCGCGCAGGTCCTTCCGCAGGTAGGAGAAGCGCGGCTGCGTGCTGAAGTAATTCCAGTCGTTCTGCAACATGGTGAGAGCGGCCCGGTGCCGCGCCAGCGTACGACTGCCCGAGCGCACGATGAGCTCGAGGACCCGCGCCGGGTCCTCCGACGCGCTGACCGCCGACCGGTAATCGGCGAGCACGTCGGCCAGGAACGCGGACAGGAGTTCGTCGCCGATCGACTCCTTGGAGTCGAAGTGGTGGTAGAGACTGCCCGACAAGATGCCGGCCGCCTCGGCGATCTCCCGGACCGTGGTGGCACGGAACCCCTTCTGCGCGAAGAGCTCACCCGCCAGCCTCACGACGTCGGCGCGGCGCTGGGATCGCACGGACCCGTTGACCTCCGGCGGAGTAGTACGCTCCGCTTGCTCGCCCCTCCGCGTGCTGCTCACGGCGCCATTATCGCTGGCACCCCACGCTGTGCCCAAGCGCTTGCTTGTTTAGGCAGTCGCGACCTGAGCGGAGAGCGCCGCCCCGAGTTGGTCGGCGAAGGCGACCGCCAGGAGCAGCTGCTCCCTCGTCGGGCGGGTCTCGGGTCCGGCCCGCAGCCACGGCCACGATCAAGAGCACCAGCGCCAGCGCTACGTCGGTGTTCGCGAAGTGCAAGCGGAATGGGACGAGAATTGCCGTCAATGCAAGCGGCGCGCCGCAGTCATGGTCTGCGCTGGCACCGCCTGCACCAAGTTCTGAGCGGCACAGCGCAAGGTCCTGTCGGCCCGCCCGCCAACCGAGCTAAAGCGGCGCGGCAGGCAGATCATCGGGCACTGCCGGCGCCTCGCGCGTCAGTCGTCTGACGATCAGACGGCGACCCGTCGGCCTGGTGGCGGCCAAGGTCCCCAGGCAGGCCGCGGCGAGGATCGCGTACGGCACGAAGTCAGTCGTCGCCTGGGCGATAGCACCTCCGGCCGCCGCGGCCACGCTCTGGCCAGTCGCCCACGCCAGGTTGCCGAGCCCGAAGGCCAGGCCTTGATTCAGCCGCAGCCGGTCAGCTCCGCTGCTCAGCAACGTCATCGCCGGGGTGAACATCGTGCCGTAGCAGGGCATGCCGACGATGAGCAGGGCGACGAGAACGGCGGCCGGCGCCAGTACCGGCGCGAGCAGACTGACGGCGACCGCCACCGCCAGCGAGATGCCTAGCGGCACCAGCGGGCCCCGCCGGTCCGAGAGGCGCCCAGCAACAGGCGACAGGCTGGCCTCTACTCCAGCGGATGCCAGGAATGTCACGCCGATCAGGGTCGCACTGACGCCGAGCCTCGCAAGCCGCAGCGGAGCCAGGACATCGATGACGCCGAAGGCCATCCCGGCCAGCAGGTGCAGCCACATGCCCGCGGCCACCCGTTCGTTACGCAGCGCCGGCCAGGCCGCCCGCAGGCCCTGGCCCGCGTCGGGCGACCGCTCGGCCGGCACCGCGAAGGAGGCAATGATCAAGGTAACCCCGATCACCGCCGCGGCCGAAAAGGCCGGCCCGGTGCCCGTCCGGCTGGCGACCGCCCCGACCACCGGGCCGAGCAGCGCACCACCGACTGCGGCGGCCATAGCGGTACCGAGCATCTCGCCGCGCCGCTCCGGCGGCGCGGTCGTCGCCAGCCAGGCAAGGCCGCCGGCCCACGTACACGCGCCGCCCAGGCCCTGCACCAGCCGGGCTGCGTCGAGCATGACGGCCGTTGACGTCCACCCGAAGGCAAAGGTGGACACGCTCATGAGAGCAAGGCCAATGAGCACCACTACGCGGTCGCCGAGCCTGGAGACCAGCAGCCCGCCGGGTAGTGCCCCGATCAGGGTGCCGAGCGGATAGGCGGCGACCAGCAGTCCTGCGCCCGACTTAGACAGCCCGGCGACGTGGGTGTAGTGCGGCAGCAGCGGCGTCAGCGCCGTGAAGAACACCGTGTCCGCCAGGACTAGCGCGCAAACAAACAGCAGCAGCGCCCGGACTCGGGGCTGCAGCTTGCCTATCGCCAACCCGGTCTCCGCAAACCTGGCGGCAGCTGAACGCTGACGTGCATCTCGACCAGACGTTATCGCAGGGTGCCGTCATTGTGGTCGGTGGCGCCGGGCGCCTAGAGGCGAGCAGACAGCGAAGACCGAGCCAGCCGCCACCTTTTCCTCACCGGCAACTTGTCTACTTTGCACACCTACGTCATCCTGATGATGTGCTGGGTGGTGTACCAGGCAAGAGCGGGCCGATGGCTACCTTTGGCCTGCTCGCGGGCCTGTATGGCGGACGTGAGCTCGAGCGGTACCGGATCCGGATGCGGTGCAGCCCGCAGCCGGGAATGCGGGCCGTTGTCGCGGCGCACTCTGGCTACGCCTGCTGGAGCTACGAAGACTATGCCTGGACAGTCAAGCTGGCGCTAACCGATCGGAGCGAAGCGCTGGGCTGGTGGCTCGCCGATCCATGGCTGCCCAATCAGCAGTTCGAGTACGGCGTGCTGGCCGATGGCGCTCAGTTGTCGGCCGAGAGTGAGGAATCGCCACTGCCTGCCGGACAGTGGGCCGATATCACCCGGGCCCTCGGCACTCACCTGGTCACCCACACTGGCGTTCGACCGAACGAGGTCGGTCCCGAGTCCACGGAGACTGCCGCCGCGGTGTACCAGCGGATGTACGAGCGGCGTGCCGCAGCCCATGTCTACTGGCAAGAGGGACGCAGTCGTCTGGATGACCTTCAGGGATGCTGCCCAGTGCGGACTGACATCCCGCCCATGCTGCTCTGCGTCGTGCTAGCCGAAGCCGCCGTCCTGCTGAGCCGCCGGCCGCACGTGGAGTCTTACATCGGAATCGATGAGGCCCCGCGCGGCGTGGCAGCAGCTGCGGCCGCCGTGCTCAAGCAGTTCGATGTCCCCCGGCAGACCTACCACCTGCTCGTTCGCTGATCGCCAGCTGGCAGCTGAGGCCGCACAGCGACCTGGCCTGGCGAACCGTCCGCGACGCCGGACAGCCGGGCCGCGAGCATGCGCGACCCAGCGCTCCGACCGTCCGAACTCCTGTCACAGCGAGCGCCGGAGCAGCGAGTCGAGCTTGGTGAAAGAACTCTCCCAGCCGGACTTCGCGTCGGCGCCCATCTCCTGGGTGTAGGGGCCCTGGCGCAGCTCGAGCCGGGTTTTGCCGCCAGCCTCTGCGTGAAACTCCACTCGCAGGTGGAACCTGACCTGACCTGGCATGCCCGGGATGCCCTGGACGTCCTCGTGGCCCGCTATCAGCTCGTTCTCCACCACCTCGGAGAGCGTGGCATTGACCGGGCTGCGGATGCTCTCGTCCTCGTCGTTCACCATCACGAATCGCTGGAATCCGCCTGGCCTGGCGTCGATCTGCACGGTCTCCGGCGGCACCGAGAAGCCAACCGGGCCGAACCACTCGGAGAGCTGATCCGGATCGACGAAAGCACGGTAGACCAGCTCGGGAGGTGCGTCGAAGATCCGCGTGATCCTCAGTTCCTGATGGGTTGCCTGGTTCATGCCATGTTCCCTTCGCGAGTAGTTCTGCGGTACCTCGGGTGAGGCATCCGCGGTTCCTGGTCGTGGCGCCAGCTGGTCTGCCTGCTCAGCTCGACGCGCTCCCGGCCAGTCGACTGGGTCACTGTTCGGTCCGCTCAGTCGATGCCTGCTTGCTGCCGGCCTCTGTCGTCATGCCCTGCCGCACCCGCCGCAGGTGAGCGTCCAGCCGGTCGAAACTGGCGTCCCAGAAGATCCGGTATCGGTCCATCCAGTCGGCTGCCTCCTGGAGCGCGGCGGCCTGCAGACTGCTGGAGCGCCACTGCCCCGAACGGCTGCGGGAAATCAGTCCGGCCCGCTCCAGCACCTTCAGGTGGCGGGAGATGGCCGGCAGGCTGATCGAGAACGGCTCAGCCAGCTCGGACACCGTGGCGTCTCCATCGGCGAGACGGGCCAGTATGGTCCGCCGTGTCGGGTCTGCCAGCGCCGAGAACACCACGCTGAGCCGATCCTCTTTCATTTAACCACCTTGTTAATTAACAGATAGGTTAAACGTAGCGGCGGTGCGGCCGGATGTCAACCGCTGCTTTGGGCACCTCCACGGCGGGTTGACTGTGATCGCCGCAGCGATCTCCCCTAGCGCTGGCTGCCTTGCTGGCGCAATGTGGATCAGGGAGCCAAGGGCTCGAGAAGGAGTAGGAGCATGCGACGGAGTACCGATCGAATCCTGACGACGCATACCGGAAGCCTGCCCAGGCCGGCCAAGCTCGATCAGCTGATTCTCGACCGGGAACAGGGCGCGCCCGTGGACTCGGTGGTCTTCGACGAGCAGGTGCGCCTAGCCGTAGCTGACGTCGTCGCCACCCAGCTCGCGGTCGGCGTGACGGTGATCAACGACGGCGAGATGGGCAAGGCCGGCTACTCCATTTATGTGAAGGACCGGCTGACGGGTTTCGGCGGGACGAGCCGACCGCTCACGATCACCGAGCAGATCGAGTTTCCTGAGCTGCAAGAAAACAGGGCGAGCCTGGGCGTCCTCGCCCACGCGACCCTGCCCGCCTGCGTCGGCCCCGTGACCCTGCGCGACCCGGACGCGGTGCAGCAGGACATCGCCAGCCTCAAGGCGAGCGTGCAAAATGCCGAGCCCGCCGACGTCTTCATGACGGCCGCCTCGCCGGGCGTGATCGCCACCTTCCTCGGCAATGAGTACTACGAGACCGAAGAGGAGTACCTCTTCGCGCTGGCCGAGGCGATGAAGCCGGAGTACGAAGCGATAGCCGCCGCCGGCATCGTGCTCCAGCTCGACTGCCCCGACCTGGCGATGACCCGCTCGATGTTCGGCAACGACACCCTGACTGACCGTGAGTTCCGCGACAAGATCAGGGTTCAGGTCCGGGCGCTGAACCACGCCATCCGCGATATCCCGCCCGAGCAGATGCGCCTGCACCTGTGCTGGGGCAACACCGAGCGTCCGCACATCTACGATGTGCCGCTCGCGAGCATCATCGATGTCGTGCTGGAGGCACGACCCGCAGGTCTGTCATTCGAGGCTGCGAATCCGCGGCACGAGCACGAATGGAAGGTCTGGCGCGACATCCGACTGCCGGACGGCAAGATCATCATCCCGGGCGTGCTCGACTCCACCACAAACTTCGTCGAGCACCCGGAGCTGGTGGCGCAGCGGATTATCCGGTTCGCCGAGATCGTCGGCCGCGAGAACGTGGTCGCCGGCACAGATTGCGGTTTCGGCACGTTCTCCGGTTTCTACCAGGTCAAGCCGAGGATCACCTGGCTGAAACTTGGCACGCTCGCCGAGGGTGCCAGGCTCGCGTCGGATCATCTGTGGAAGCGAGGCCGGCGTTAGCTCGCCCGGTCAGCTGGAGAGAGGCGGATGTTGCTAGCCGGGCCCGTTACGCCGTCGCTGGCCTGGGTGCTGACGCCTTTTCCAGCCAGGGCAGGTATGCCGAGGCGAACGGCTCCGCTCCGGCGCTGATTGCCTCCTGCAACCACTCCGCCGCCTCGCGCGCTCCGCTGATGACTTCGGGCGGGTAGTCGTATCGCAGCTGGTGCTCGGCGAACTCGTCCTGGTCGACCAGGAGAACCGTCTTGCCTGCCCGGAGGCGGACGACATCCAGGTCCAGGTCGGCCATGGTGACCTCGCCATCGCCTGGCCACTTGGGCGGCGTTGCGATGTCGCAGTAGATCTCGGTGTTCGTGGGCTCGCCGTTGAAAGTAGCCGTCCACCAGGACCCGTTCGGCACGAGCAGCACGTGCGGCTGCTCGATGACGATCGGCGGCTCCGAGCCCCGGCGCGCGCTCAACCCCGGCGCTGCGCCCAGCCAGGTCCCGTACTCGTCCTCCCCGAGATGTCGCATCGTGTAGTGCCAGTGCAGGCTGCCGTCGTACTTCGTGTAAACGACGCGTACGTCATGATCGGCCACCTTCGTACGCTATCTGCCTATTCGCACTCGCGTCCCGGGCTCCTGCCAGCCTTCGAAAAGCTTACACTGAATACTTGGGTTGACAGCGTTTACTCCCCCTGCGCATAATGGTGTTTGTAAACGGCGTAAACACTTCGGCCCGGGGAGGCCACAATGACCATCAGCATCCAGACCCTGCACGACGCCCTCATCGCTCTCACTGTCACGGTCGGCGTCGCCGTGGCGCTGTCCATCGCGATCATCGCCATCGGCTCGTTCGTCGAACGCGGCAAGAAGGACGCCGCGAAGGCAGCCCGCGCCATCACTCACCACGCCACCGAGGACACGCGCGAGGACACGCGCGAGCTCGTCCTCCGCTAGCCCAGCCGGTCTGTCCCGAGCCCTTACCCTGCGAGCGGGGCCGCGCCATAGCGCGGCCCGCTCGCTTGCGCTGCTGGTCATCAAGTGACGGCGTGCGCAGCCAGCTCAGGCGGCGCGCCCCGGTCGGCTCGCTGGCCGAGGAGGCTGCTCGAATGGCAGTCCCGCCCTATCTCCGGCCACTCGGAACAGCACTCCGGCCCAGGTCCGGAATGGCCGCCAGGCCTCCGCAAGCCGCACCACCGTTGCCTCGTCCGGAGTCTCCGCGAGCCCATAGCAGTGCCGCAGGCACGCGGCCAGCCGGGGCTCACCGAGAGCGAGGCCATCCGTGACGCCGGTCGCGCGGAGATAGACCAGCATGGAGTAAAAGGGCCCGAGACCGCGGACCTGCTGCAGCCACGTCATGGCCGCGGCATCCGTCATCGCCCGCAGCCCGGCAACGTCGAAGTGCCCGCTCAGGGCTGCTTCCGCAACTCCGTGCAGCCTGGTCATCCGCGCCGGGTCGATGCCAGGCACCTCCTCGACTTCGAGCAACCGCGCGGGCGTCGGCAACGCCACCTCGCGCGCTCCGGCCAGCTCGAGGGAAGCTCCGGCCGTCTCGCCAAGACGACGGCGCAGCGCCGCCGCCTGAGTGCGGTATCTGTGCTGGGCGAGGATTGCCCAGACCGCGGCCTCGTACGGCGAACTGAACAGCACCGGCCGCAAGCCCGGATGCTCGGCCTGCACCCGTCCGAGCACAGAATCTGCGGCACCGGCCGCGAGCCAGCCACTCACGTCCGCGTCTAGCGACAGGATGCGCCGGATCTGCGCCACCGCAAGGTCGGGGTCCGCATCGCCGCTAATGTCTGCCACCAGCCCTCCGTCCGGCTGCTGGCAGAGAACCGCGCCAGCGTGACTAACCAGATCGTCAGCTACGAATGCCAGGCGCATCTGGCTGGCATTCGGCTGCGGACCCCCCGTAACAGGGCCGAAGCCGAACGCCGCCGCTGCTGCCAGCGAGAACGGACCGTCTACCGGAATCACGCACCGCGTAATCGCGCGCTGTGTGGCCATAGCTGCCTCCCAACTCTGCCG
Source organism: Streptosporangiaceae bacterium (assembly GCA_036495585.1). GTDB lineage: Bacteria > Actinomycetota > Actinomycetes > Streptosporangiales > Streptosporangiaceae > JAJYUU01. Next base: position 349 of record DASXMP010000097.1, on the reverse strand, counting down.
TTGCCAGGCTGGCGAACCCGGCCATGCATTCGGTATAGCCCCGGGCACCGACAAAACGGGGGCGCCCTTGCAATACTTAGGCAGTTGGCTAATACTTAGCCTCATGGCTAAGCAAACTGTCATCTGCACCTACCGGGTCCGCGCCGACGCCGAGCCCGAGTTCCGCAAGCTGCTTGAGCAGCACTGGCGCACGCTGCACGAGCTCGGGTTCGTCACTGACGAGCCGTCCCTGGTCTTCCGCGAGGTTGCCGACCAGCCCACCTACATCGAGATCTTCACGTGGGTGGAGGGCGGCTTCGACCGAGCGCATGAGCATCCTGCAGTGCTTGCGCTCTGGGAGCCGATGGAG
>DASXMP010000096.1:0-2290 GCA_036495585.1 Streptosporangiaceae bacterium | reverse complement strand
GGTGATGCTCAAGCGCGGGATGAACGCGACGATCGAGGAGTGGCTGATGGCCGCGGAGTACATCGCGCAGCGCGGCAACCTCGACATCGTGCTGTGCGAGCGCGGCATCCGCACGTTCGAGACGGCCACCCGCAACACGCTCGACATCAGCGCGGTCCCGGTCGCGCAGCGGCTGTCGCACCTGCCGGTTATCGTGGACCCGTCGCACTCGGGCGGCCGCCGGGACCTGGTGCTGCCGCTGTCCCGGGCGGCGATCGCGGTCGGCGCCGACGGCATCATCATCGACGTGCATCCGCGCCCCGAGACCGCGCTGTGCGACGGCCCGCAGGCGCTGGTGGACGCAGACATGCGCGAGCTGGCCAGCGTGGCCGTGAACCTGCCTCCGCTGGTCGGCCGCACGCTGACCCCCGCGCCGGCGATGAGCGCGGTCGGCTGACCCGCGGCCGGCGTCGTCAGGGACGGTACGGGCGGTACTCCTGGGCGGCGGCGGCCAGCTCCTCGGCCAGGTCGTCGGCGTCCAGCCGGCCCTCGATCCGGCGCAGGTCGTCGATCCTCGCCTTGGTCTCGGCCGAGCGCGGCGTCAGCAGCGAGCAGCAGTCCTCATCGGGCAGCTCGGAGATGGCCAGGGTACGGATCCGGCGCGCCTCGGCCATGATCTCGGTCTTGTCCCAGCCGATCAGCGGCCGCAGGATCGGCAGGCTGGCCGCGTCGTCGAGCGCGGTGATGTTGGTCAGCGTCTGGCTGCTCACCTGGCCGAGCGAGTCGCCGGTGATGATGGCGCCGCCGCCGAGCCGCCGGGCCAGCACCTCGCCGGTCCGCAGCATCAGCCGCCGCTGCGCGACGACCTGCAGCCGGCCCGCGCCCGCCGAGGCGAGCCGCTGCTGTGCCTTGCCGAACGCCACCACGTGCAGCCGTGACCGGCCCTGGAACCTGTCCAGCCCGCGGACCAGGGCGTACGCCTTGTAGACCGACTCGGGTCCGGTCAGCGGCATCCCGGAGAAGTGCAGGAAGTCGCAGCGCAGCCCGCGGCGCATCATCCGGTACGCGGCGACCGGCGAGTCGATGCCGCCGGACATGAGCACCAGGCCGCGACCGCTCATCCCGACCGGCAGGCCGCCCTGTCCCTCCAGCCCCTCGGTGAACAGGAATACTTCGTGCTGGTCCACCTCGACGAACACCGTGCGGTCCGGGTGGCTGAGGTTGACCGGCAGGTCGTGGGCCTGCTGGACGCGGCTGCCGATGTAGGCGGCCAGCTCCGACGAGCGCATCGGGAATCGCTTGTCGCGGCGCCTGGCCCTGATGGCGAAGCTGCCGGTCGCACCGGCCAGCAGTTCCACGGCGGCGTCCGCGGCGGCTTCGGGTTCCTTGGACACGCGCAGCGAGCGGCAGACCCGGACGATGCCGGGAATATCCTGCACCCGTTCCGCGATCGTGGCGACGGCCGCTTCGAGGTCCGGAGTGCCCTCTTCCAGCCGCAGCAGGATCACGCCCTCCCGCTGCCACTGCCGCACCCCGATCCCGGTTTCCTTGAGTGCGTTGCGGATATTCGTATGCAGCATCTTCTCGAACTGCTGCCGGTTGCGCCCCTTGAGGACGATCTCGCCCAGCTTGAGCAGCACGCACGGCTCGTGCAGCGGCTCGGCCGACGCCGGGCCTGGGGCTGGACTCCGGGTTTGCGTGTCGGGGTCCACTCGGGGAATTGCGGGCACGTCCCCAGTCTGCCAGCATCTGCGTCCGCTACCGGCGGGCAAACTCCCGAGACAGGGTGCAAACTAGATTAAAACGCCGGGCCATCAGCCGGGAGCGAGATGTTCGAGAGGTTCACCGACCGAGCGCGGCGGGTCATCGTCCTGGGCCAGGAAGAAGCCAGGCTGCTCGACCACAACTACATCGGCACCGAGCACCTGCTGCTCGGGCTCATCCACGAGGGCGAGGGCGTCGCGTCCAAAGCGCTGCGCGAACTCGACATCAGCCTCGATGCCGTCCGGCAGAAGGTCGAGGACCTCATCGGCCGCGGCGAGCGGGCCCCGTCCGGGCACATCCCCTTCACCCCGCGGGCCAAGAAGGTACTCGAGCTCTCGCTGCGCGAGTCGACGCAGCTCGGCCACAGCTACATCGGCACCGAGCACATCCTGCTCGGCCTGATTCGCGAGGGCGACGGCGTGGCCGCGCAGGTGCTGGTCGCGCTCGGCGCGGAGCTGAACACGGTGCGCCAGCAGGTCATCCGGCTGCTGCACGGCTACCGCAGCCCGGGGGTCAGCTCCGAAGCCCTGCTCCGCGCCCGCGGCCG
>DASXMP010000095.1:0-51324 GCA_036495585.1 Streptosporangiaceae bacterium | reverse complement strand
CCCGCGCCGGGCGAGGTATGTGCATCTTGCCTGGTGGCTTGTAGCCTGGAGGCTGGCAGCAGCGTCTGCCGCACTCCGAGCTGACCGCGGCCCGCGCCTGCGGTGGCGATGAGGACAAGGGCCACTGGTTCGCGCTGTCGGTAGTTCGGTCACGGCTGAGCCAGGCGATCAGGCGCGGGGCAGCATCGCCGCAGGGGACCAGCGTGACGGACGACAGCGCATTCAAGAAGCAGATCAGAGCCCGCATGGCCGAGACCGGTGAAAAATACACCGAGGCCCGCCGGAGCGTCATCGCAGATGTCACGGAGCAACAGCTGCGCGTCGAGGCGGAAGCAGCGGAGGACGCCTCGATCCGAGGTGCCCTGCACCGGAGCCTGGAGCGAGCGATCGGGCTATCGGAGCTGAAGATCGAGCGCACGAAGGACCGGGTGCGGGTCGATATCCGCTCCGCCCGGCCAGGCTTGCTGATCGGTCACCGCGGCGCGGAGGCTGACCGCCTCCGTGGCGAACTGGAGGAGCTGACGGGCAAGCGCGTGGGCTTGTACCTCTGGGAGGTGCCTAGCCAGCAGGAACTGGAGAGCGATGACCCGGACAACGCTGCCTGGCGAGGCGCCTAAGCATCGCGGGTCGCCATCCGCCAGGCGCCGAGTGCCGACCACCCGCCGATCCAGCCGACGATCACCGCGATCATCGCCCAGGTCGGCATCGGTGGTATCTGCAGCGCCGGGTGATTACCCCCGCCACCACCGCCCGGACGGAGCGTCGCGCCGCCGACCAGCCCAGCTGGCTGGAGCTGATCCATGGCGACTCCCACGATGAGGCGCTGGCCGTCCAGGAAATAGGGCAGCACATGGCTCGCCAGCAGCGGAGTGATGATCACGTCGAGGAAGATCAGCAAGATGATGGGCACTGTCCGCTGACCCATGAGTGAGCCGAGCCCAAGCCCGACCGTGAAAGCGATGAGCAGGTCGAGTTCGATCCAGAGTCCGGCCTCGGCCATGCTGGCCGGTGACGGGTTAAGCGAGGCCGCCTCGGCGGCCGTGTAGTTACCGTAGATAGAGCCAAGCTGCCGACCGGTCATCGTCGGCACGCTGCCGGCGGTGAGCGGGCCAGGCCCGATGAACGCATCCTGCGCCTGCTGCGGGTGGCTCACGATCCAGCTGCCGAGCTGGGCCTGGCTCAGGTGCACAGGGATGGCCACGCCATTATCGTGCACAGAAGACGGCTGCGGCGTGCCGAGGAAGGCGGTGACCAGGCACACCACCGCGAAGCCTGCGCCGGCGAGCGGCACGATGATGGCTAGGCCCGCTGGAATCCTGGCCAGGTACAGGGCGAACCTGGAACGTCCCGTGAGCACCAGGTGGCGGAACATGCCATCGGTCAGGTCAGTCGTTCCGGCCGTGGCTCCCAGCGTGGCGGCGACGATGAAACCGAACTCGTTCATCAGGTCGCTCACGCCGGCGAAGATCCCGGGGCTGCCCGCGGGGCCGTAGAGCTTCGGGTCGGCCAGATGGAAGATCAGCCGGATGCCCAGGAAAATGACCGGCAAGCCCACCGTGAACAGCACGATGACCACGATGAGCACGCGCCGCCTGCGTATTTCCATGAGCTTGGCGCTGATCAGCGGCCAGCCTGGCAGCCATGCCAAGGCGTCAGGACGGTCTGCCGTGATGCTTTGCCCAGTCACTGGTCCTCCCCAAGACGGCTGGTCACGGACAGGAACCAGTCCTCCAGCGTGGTATGCGATTGACTGAGGCCGTAGACAGAGATTCCGGCTTCGACCAGTCGGCGGTTGATCTCCGCGGTCTGATCCGGCGCAGACCCGGTGGCGAGCGTGACGTTCAGGCCGCTCGGGGTCACCATGACGGAGGTCGGGAGCATGCTCTCGCCGAGCACGCTGGCCGCGGCCCCCGGATCGGAGCACTGAACCTCGACGGCGGCGCCCGCGGCTCTGGTCAGCTCGTGGATCGGACCCTGGCGGATGACTCGGCCGTGGTCCACGATGGCGACCGCGTCGCATGTCCGCTCAACTTCGTCAAGCAAATGCGAGGACAGCACTACCGTCCTGCCCTCGCTCACCAGACCCCGGATCAGGTCGCGAATCCCGCGCATGCCGGCCGGATCCAGTCCGTTCATCGGCTCGTCGAGGACAAGGAGCTGCGGATCCGCCAGGAGGCACGCGGCTAGGCCGAGCCGCTGGCGCATGCCCATCGAGTAGTCAGAAACCACGTCCTCTGCCCGCTGGGTGAGGCCCGTGCGGTCCAGTGCTGGACCGATCCGGCCACCCGCCGCATCGCCCCGCGCGCTGGCGAGTATCTGGAGGTTCTCCCGTCCGGTGAGGTGACCGTGGAATCGCGGCTCGTCGACGATCGCGCCCACGCGTGCGAGCGCTCGGCTCCGCTGTCTCGGCATCGGGACGCCGAGCAGAGCTACGCTGCCACTGTCTGCCTTGGTCAGCCCCAGCAGGACCCGGATAAGGGTGGTCTTGCCCGCACCGTTGGGCCCGAGGTAGCCAAAGGCACAGCCGCGCGGTACACGCAGATCAACGTCGTCGACGGCCAGCTGGGCACCGAAGCGCTTCGTCAGCCCACTCACCTCGACTGCCATCTCGCCGGACTGGCCCGGCCAGCTGGACGCCGCGGGCAACTGGCCGACTGGAAGTGGAGGCGCCGCCGCTGGTGCCGGGCTCGCCAAGAGGACAGCCGTGGCGGACTGCTGGGTGGGCGGGCTGTCGGGCGTTCCGGACGGCGTGTCGGGCCGTGCGGATGATCTCCCGGGCTTGCTGGCTAGCCTGCCGGACCGACGCGACAGCCGATTGGCGTGGCGGTGGCGGGTGGAGTTCCTGGTTCCATAGACCAGCCCGGCCACGACCAGCAGCACGATGATGATGAGCCAGGGACCGCCGCTCAGCGGCGTGCCGCGCAGCGCGACGCCCTGCAGCGCGCTGTCGATCGGGCTCATGGGAACTGCACCGGCCGGCGACCGTTCGCGTCACCGCGTCTGGTCCGCCTTGCTCTTCGGACGTCTGCTCTGCGCACGCAGCCAATCGTCGGCCACCGGGACGGCGCTGTCGTCGGGCGCGGGAATGGATTGTCACGTCATCCGCGCGAACGATGCGGACTGAACCTGGGTGGCGCAAAGCCGGCCGCAAGTCCACTTACGCCGGCGGGACGAGCCCTGCCTCGTAGGCCAGCACCACGAGCTGGGTGCGATCCCTGGCGCCGAGCTTGGTGAGGATCCTGCTTACGTGAGTCTTGGCCGTCGGCAGGCTGACGTGCAGCGCATCGGCCAGCTCGGTGTTCGACAGGCCGCGGGCGACCAGCAGGAGCACCTCGCGCTCGCGGTCGGTGAGCTGCTCGAATACCTTGAGGCCCGCTGGCCGTACCCGCCCGGTGTCGCTGAAGTGCGCGATCAGGCGCCGGGTCACGCTCGGCGCCAGCAACGCCTCGCCTGCTGCGACCACGCGGATAGCGTTCAGCAGCTCCTCCAGCGGACGGCTCTTCAGGGCGAATCCGCTCGCCCCCGCTCGCAGCGCCTCGAAGACGTACTCATCGAGGTCGAACGTGGTGAGGATGAGCACCCTCGGCGCGCTGGCGGTACCGGCGGCGGTGATCAGGCGAGTCGCTCCGATTCCGTCCAGCCCGGGCATCCGGACATCCATCAGGACCACGTCCGGTGCCAGCCGGCCGGCCAGGTCGACCGCCTGCCTCCCGTCGGCGGCCTCGCCCACGACGTGCAGGTCGTCCTCGGCCTCGATCAGCGAGCTGAAGGCGGTGCGCAGCAGCGCCTCGTCGTCGACCACGAGGACGCTCGTCGTCACGAACCTCCCGCGGCGGGCACCAGGACCGCGGCCTCGCCGGGAGACTCGAAAGTGGCCTCGACCGGCGCGTCAATCGGGACCTCAGCGAGCACCCGGAATCCGCCATCGGGCGTCGGGTCGGCAGCGAGCGACCCGCCAAATGCGCCAATACGCTCGCGCATGCCGAGGATCCCGTGACCACGCGCCGCCGAACTCGCCGGAGCAGGTCCGCGCCAGCCGCCGTCATCGACGATCTCGACTCGGATGGTCGTCGCGGCGACGGTAGCGTCCACGCTCGCACGCGCACCTGGTGCGTGCTTCACCACGTTGGTGAGGGCCTCCTGGACGACCCGGTAGACCGACAGCTGCAGGGCGGGTGACAGGTGCCGGTCGGCGCCGTGCACCCGCAGGTTGACTGGAGTCCCCGAGGCGCGCACGGTTTCGGCCAGGTCTTCCAGGTCGGCGAGCCGGGGCGAAGGGGAGAGCTCGGCGGCTGCGATCCCTTCTTCCCGGAGCAGCCCAAGTACCACCCGCAGTTCCTCCTGCGCGGTACGGCCGATCGTCTCGATCGATTCCAGTGCGTTGCTGGCTTCCTCTGGCCGCCGGGCCATCAAGCGCCGGCCGACCCCAGCCTGGACAGTCACGACGGCCAGCGCGTGCGCGACCACGTCGTGCATTTCCCTGGCAATGCGGACCCGCTCCAGGCGGAGTTCCTGCCGAGCCCGCTCCGCCTCCGCCAGCCGCTCACGTTCAGCTTGCTCAGCCAGCCCGGCCACGTAGCGGCGGCGAGCCGCAGCTGCGTCTCCCATGAACCACGCCGCAGTCACCGGGATGATGCACTCCACCGCGATCTCGCCCATCGGGCCTCGCACGGCCGTGAGCGCCATGTGCAGCAGGGCGATGCTGAGCACCGTGATTGCCGCGGTGGCAGCCGGGATCGACACCCGCCGCGGCAGCCGAGACGCGACGAGATAGCTGGCGAGCCCGAGCACGACCGCGACGGGCGGCAGTGCTTTGCCTGAGCTGATCGCAACGCCCCCGAGGAACGTCGCGCCCGCAAGGGCAACGATCATTGGCCACCGGCGGTCCCGGAAATAAGCGGGGCCCTGCACGCGGTCTCGGAGTGAGTCAGCGGTATACACGTGGCCGAGGGTACTCAGCGCGGCTGTTCAGCACATCGGTCGCGAGGATGACGGTCGGCACGGAACCCGGACCGTGGGCCCTGTCGCTAGGCTGACCGCTAGCCGCCCGGCTTGGCCGTTCGAACGGTGGGTCAGGCGCAGCGTAGATCCCGGGCACCCCGCCGATCGGATGGTGACGACAGCGATGGCAGCCGCACTGCCCGCACAAATCACGAGCTACCAGCCGCAGGGCGCGAAGGAAGCTCGCGATCTCGACCGGATCCTGAGCATCAGCGAGCCAGACCCCTGGCTCCGGGAGATCCCGCTGCACCTGACCGGGTCGGCAATCATCGTCCATCCCGAATCCGGGCGCGTGCTGCTGCGCTGGCACGAACGTCAGCAGGCATGGCTCCAGGTCGGCGGCCATGGCGACCCTGGCGAGAGCGATCCGCTGGCGGTTGCCTTGCGCGAGGCGACCGAGGAAACGGGCCTGACTGACCTCGTGCCCTGGCCAGCTCCCGACCTGATCCACGTCGTGGTCGTGCAGGTGCCAGCCGGCCGTGGCGAGCCGGCGCACGAGCACGCCGACCTCCGCTTCGTGCTAGCGACGGGCTCGCCCGAGCAGGCGCGCGCGGAGACTGCGGGCTCGCCGGTGCGCTGGCTCAGCCTGGCCGATGCGATCAGGCTCACCTCCGCAGACAACCTGGCCGAGTCCCTGTCGCGGCTGCGGCCGATGCTGGCGGCCGCGGCTCAGGCCAGCCGGTAGACGCGCCGCGCCGTCCCGGCCAGGATCGCCTCCTGCTCTGCCATGCTCAGGTCGGCCGTCAGGGTCCGTGCGGCGGCGACCACTTCGGCATACTGCGCGTTCAGCGTGCAGACTGGCCAGTCCGAGCCGAACATCAGCCGGTCCGGCCCGAACTTCGCCAGCGCGAGAGCGAAGTAAGGCCGTACCTCCGCCACCGGAGCGCTCAGGATCCCCGAGAGCTTGCACACCGCATTGGGCAGCTCGGCCAGCGCCGCGAAGCTGGCTGCCCAGGTCGCGTCTGGCGAGGCTTTGACCTCGACGTTGCCCAGGTGGTCAAGCACGAATGTCAGCCCGGGCACCGCGGCCGCGGCGGCAACGGCGCTCGGCAGCCGGGCAGGGTCGAGCACGAGGTCGAACGCCAGCCCGGCCGCGGCGACAGCTGCCAGGCCCTGACGGACGGCCGGTCGCGCGAGCCAGTGCTCGTCCGGTTCGGTCAGCAGCGGATGTCGGATCCCGGTCAGGAAGTTGCCCCCTGGCAGTTCGCGCAGCCCGGCGAGGGCGTCGGCCGACCCGGGCGCGGTCAGGTCAGTCCACCCGACGACGCCCGCTACCAAGGGCCCGGCTGCGGCGAGCGCAAGTAGCTCTGGCGTCTCGCCGGGTTCGGTCACGGTCTGCACGACGACAGTGCCGGCCACGCCGGCCGCGGCCGCCAGCGGCGCCAGCTGATCCAGCCCGAACCTGCGCCGCAGCGGCGTGAGTTCCTCAGCGCTGTCCAGCCACGGCTGGTGGCGTATCGCTGGATCCCAGACGTGGTGGTGGGCGTCGATGATGGAAGGAAACGGGACCGTTCCGGTCATCAGCCGACTCTACGGACGCCGCCGCGCTGGGGCAACGACCTGACTCGGAGGCCGCCAGCGGCTCCGTCGGGTGATCCAGCCAATCGCTGTCGCGAGGCCGCGGCAGCGCAACGCGCTGCGGCGGGACCGGAAGATCGAGAGCGTCGGGCTGGCGTCGATGCCGAGGGTTAGGCCTAGTCTCTGGAGCTCGCCGCAGCTCAGCGAGATCAGGCACGGCCGCCAGTACTGACGGCCGTGCCCCGACTCGTTAAAGCCCGAGGTCGTCGAGTTCCTTGTGCAGGCTGGCGCGCGGACCCAGAGACCACCGCCGTTTGCTTCCGGCTGGCCTCGCCTGTACGCCGGATACGGTGTCGGCGCCCGCGACAGGTTTCGCTGGCGCGGTGCCGGTCGCGCTCGCGGTCGGCGTGCCCGCGTCTCTCGCCGTAGCAGTGTCGGCGCGGTCGCGGAAGACCCAGCCGCCGATCACACCGCCGGCCAGGCCGCCGATGTGGTCCTGCCAGCCCACGCCGGCATGCGGCAACAGGACGGTGAACTGATAGGCGAAGCACAGCGCCATTACCGCGCCGATCATGATGTCGATCGCGTGCCGGTCGAAGACCCCGCGGACGAGGATGTAGCCGAGGTAGCCGAAGACGACGCCACTGGCTCCGACACCGATCGTGCCGGCGGATTCGGCGAACCACGCAGCCAGCCCGCTGGTAACGATGACGAGCGCCGTCAGCCAGAAGAACCGCACCACGCCCCGGTAGGCCGCCAGGAAACCGAAAATGAACAGCGGGCCCGAGTTGCTCTCGATATGCGTCCAGCTCACATGCAGGAACGGGGCCGTGATGATATCGGGCAGACTTCCGAGCTTGCGCGGCACGATGCCGTACTCATAGGTGAGCCGATAGTGGTCGGCCACGTTGATCAACTGGATGATCCACAGCAGGGCCAGGAAGCCCACCATGACGAAAAGAGCCTTGCGTGCCTCAGCCAGCACCGACTCTGCGTCACCCGCGCTGAGTGACCATGGCCGGTGCGTCGAACTGCTCATGCTGAAAAGCTAGCTGTAACCGGCTCCCAGTGGTACCACAAGCCGGTGTCTGCGTACGCTCTGCCCGACTTGTCCGCCCGACAGGACAGGTCTCGCGTGGCGCCGGTGAGGGGTTCCCGACGATCCCTGCGCGATACGCCGAGCTGGCGTGCTCGCTGGAGTCGTGTCCCGATGCGCCCCTGGCGCCGCGCGGTCCGATTACGCTTGGTAATTTTATTGCTACTTATTGCCAAACTGTGATCTGCGCGAGCGCAATTACGGCTTTCCAGTGCGGCTTTTTGGGCCGAAACGCTTTGTCGACCACCTCACTTCTGGCAACGTTATCCGGCGACGGTTGCTGGGCGAGCACTGCGTCCCTGCTGGCGCGGTTCGAGTCCGGCTCGTTATGCGACTCGCTGCCCTGTACCGCAGCGGTCCGCGCGCTGGGTGCTCGCCCGGCGGCGCATGGCCGACGGAAGGACCGCATTGTCACAGCATCGGAGGCGGCTCAAAGCCAGGCGTCCCAAGCGCAGGCGGGTAGGCGTCTTCCTGGTCACCGCAGCGGCGGCGACCGTGACGGTGACCGGTATCTCAGTAATGATCATCGTCGGCAACCCGGGAACGCAGTCGGATCCGCTCGGCGCGGCGGTCGCTCAGGTGTCGACGGGCAGGTCCGGCGTCGTCTTGGAGCAGGAACGCCAGCAGGTAATCCTGGAGGACGCGGCCACTGAGTCCTTCAGCGTGACCAGCGCACCGAAGATCACTCATGCGCCGCCGCCGCCGTCGTCTAGTTCATCGAACCTGGTCCCGTCCGGCCCGCCGCCAGACCCTTCGTCGGCACAGGGCATTGCTTACAACATGCTCCCGTCGTTCGGGTTCAGCACCGATCAGTTCGGCTGCCTGAATGACATCTGGACCAGGGAGAGCGGCTGGCGGTACAACGCGGAGAATGCCAGCGGTGCATACGGCATTCCGCAAGCCCTGCCGGGCTCGAAGATGGCCAGCGCGGGTGCGGACTGGCAGACGGACCCCACGACACAGATCAAGTGGGGACTCGGCTACATCAAGTCCGTCTACGGGACTCCCTGCGACGCGTGGTCGTTCTGGCAGGCACATAGCTATTACTAGGGCTGGACTGCCTTGGCTGCGACTGCCGGGATCACGATCGGCTAGGCCGCTACCGGCTGCCCAGCCAGGATGGCGGAGCCGGGATGGCCGCCCGCAGGCGCCGATGGCAGCCTGAGCCCTAGCGCTGGCCGCGCACCGGCCCCCAGAAATTGGCGCCGTAATGGCTGTGAGATAGCTCATAGGTCCGTTACATCCGTTGAGCGGACAGAACCCACCTGCGCAGGTGATGCTAGGAGGCTGACAGCATCCAGCGTGCGCGACGGTTCTGAGTTTCGCGGATCCCACCGATTCGCTCGTGTCGCCTTGACCCGCGTCCCCGTCGCACGCCGCCTCGCCTGGTTATCGTCAGCGGGGTCGTTCCGGATGACAGCCGAGCGCGCAGTGCGCTTGACCAAGGGCAGATCTTGTCACGGCACCATAAGCCAGTCACGTCCACTACGTCCACTACGTCCACTACGTCCACTACGTCCACCGACAGCCGCACATCGCGGCGCAACGTTCGCGGCGCGGCCCACTCCAGGCCCGCCGCAACCCGGAGGCACAAGCCCTCCCGCCTGACGATCTCGATAGCGGGATCGACACTTGCGGCCGCTGCTGCAGCCGCCACCCTCGTGGCGAACTGGCCGGCCCCCGCGTCGGCGGAGCTGGTGTCGTCGAGCGCGGCCAACCGCGCGTCAGGCCATGCAGTACCCGATGCGGTCGCCGAGGATCTTGCGGCAGTCCTGAGTCACGGGCAAGCACACCGGGCCGCTGATGCAGCGAATGGCGTCCGGGTCAGCCCGGGGCAGCTTCGTCCCGCCGCTCTCGTGGTGGAACTGCCGCAGCACGGCCAGCTGCTTGCCATGAAGGCTGCCTACCTGATCAGCCGGGAAGCGGGTACATACTCGGTCGTTAAGCCGGCCCGGGCCGTTCATCACACGGCGGTGCTTGCCGCTCAGCACAAGCGGACGCAGCCGAGCCCGGCCGCTCCGGTGCACTCGGCCGCGCCGGTTTTGCCTGCAGCCCCGCCTGCCGCATCTGGCTCGCCGCAGCAGATCGCTGAGGCCATGCTCGCGTCGTTTGGCTGGTCCACGAGTCAGTTCTCCTGCCTCAACGACCTGTGGGAGGAAGAGAGCGGCTGGAACGTGTCCGCATCGAATCCGAGCTCGGGTGCGTACGGTATTCCGCAGGCGCTACCCGGATCGAAGATGGCCAGCGCCGGGCCCGACTGGGAGTCAGACGCCAGCACGCAGATTCGCTGGGGCCTGCAGTACATCCAGGGCAGCTACGGTTCGCCGTGCGGTGCCTGGGACCACGAGGAAGCCGACGGCTGGTACTAGCTCAGTCGCGCTTACCTAACAAGACGCCGCCGCCCGCCCCCGTGGGGGCGGCGGCGTCATGCTTGCTGGTTGCTCGTAGTGCTGGCGCTGCCGACATGCTTCGCGGGCTTGGCCTACGCCTGCTACGGCTAGTGCCCGCACGGCCCGAGTCGGGTAGGAGAGCGGCTGGCCTGGGCCACGCTTACGCCCGCTGCGCACCCCACCAGCGCCACCGCCGGACGGACCCTGGTCGCTGCGCGCGCAACCGCCCGCTGCATGCACTCGGCCGAGTGGGCCAAGGCGGCAGCGGGCGGTCCCCGTTGCAGTCGAGAGCACGCGCTTACCCGACGCGAGCCGGGCTTGCGGCGGTGCCGCTCAGCTCATCCCAGTCCGAAGAGCAGGAGGCCGACGCGCAAGCGGTGACCAGCTCAACGGGGACGGAGTCTGGGCAGTGCGCAGGCGCGACTGCCACGAGCTCGGGGCGGCGGTCGGACGCGAGTGAGCGAGTGCGACCGAAGATCGCGCGCAGGCTCGACAGCGTTGCCGCGAACTCGCCACGTCGCACATCAGCTGCTCGCGCCTCAGCAACGGTCTTGGGTCGCTCAATCTCGTAGAGCTGGTAGGTGTACAGCCCGAACATGGTTATGTCTCCTCATTCATCGTCGCTGCGGTCGTGTCGCCAATACGACGAGCGACTCAACCGCTTATGGACGCTCACATCGGCGGCGGACTGCGCGCTGGTCCTCCGGCTCTGGCGAGCTACTCTCTATATAATTTTAGAGGGTAGCAGTTCTGTGTCAACTCATTATCGAGCACCGAGTGCTACCATCAAAACCACAGTACGACAGTAGGAGTACGGCGGATATGGGCACTAAGTCTGTTCGCGAAATGAAGCTCGTCGCCGGACACCGGGCACTGGATCTGGTCAACACTGTGGCGCCTCGAGTGCCAGGCGACGGTGAGCGCGACTACATCGCTACGCCAGCCGACCTGCTGACCTTCAGCGCTCGCGCTGGGCTGGCTGACCCTGGGCAACTGGCCGAGGTCGAGGCGGCCTGGGCCGGGTCGCCCCATGCCGCTACGCGCGCGCTGGCGGCCGTGCGGGAGATCCGCGAGGCGCTGTACGCCGTGTTGTCCACTCGCCTGAGTCCTGATGCCGACCCGGGCGAGTCCAGCAGCGAGCTTGAACATCTTTCGCTCGCCTGTAGCGCTGCGGCGTCCCGGTCGCGGCTGGCCGTGGTGGCGGGCGATGCCCGGCCGGGTGCGGTGGCCGCCCGCTGGGTGTCGGTGGCGCCACCCGCACTGCTGCTGCAGGACTTGGCGGCCGTGGCGGCGGTGGACCTGCTGACGGGGACGGACGCCACGCGCCTGGGCGTTTGCGATCCCACCGCCGGTGGATGCGGGTGGCTGTTCCTCGATCACACGCGCAACCGGTCGCGGCGCTGGTGCACGATGGAGGACTGCGGCGCCGAGGTCAAGTCCAAGCGGCTGACCGAACGGCGGCGCACTCAGCGAGAGAGCACGCGGTCGCACTGACTTTCCATCGATTTCAGCGACGCGTATCGGACATTACTGCCGATAAGTCCGCTGAAATCGGTGGAAAGTGAAATCCGAGCCAGACGCGAGCGGCTAGCGCCGTTGGCGCTGGGGCTGTGGGCTGCGCTGCCCGTGCGCTACCGGTGCGGGCGCGCCATGGCCATGACGTCGAGTGCCTGGTCCAGTTGTTCCTCGGTGATCTCACCGCTCGTGACGTGACCGCGCGCGATGACGACCTCGCGGATGGTGGCACCCGTCGCCAGTGCGTCATGCGCCACGGCGGCTGCGGCCTCATAACCGATGAACGGGTTCAGCGCTGTCACGATCGCGGGCGAGGACTCCGCCAGGCGCCGCAGTCGCTCGGCGTCGGCGGTGATACCGGCGACACACAAGTCGGCGAGCGCGGTCGCCGCCCGCGGCAGCAGGGACAGTGAGGACAGCAAGTTCCGCGCGATGACCGGCATCATCACATTCAGCTCGAAGTTGCCGGCCGCCGCCCCGAATGCCACTGCCGCATCGTTGCCGACCACCTGAGTGCATACCTGGCAGACGGCCTCGCAGATCACCGGGTTGACCTTGCCCGGCATGATCGATGAGCCGGGCTGCAGGTCCGGGATCCGGATCTCGGCCAGTCCGGTCCGGGGCCCCGAGCCCATCCAGCGCAGGTCGTTGCAGATCTTGTACAGGCTCACCGCGATGGTGCGGGTCATGCCGCTAGCGGCGACCAGCGCGTCGCGCGCCCCGGCCGCCTCGAAGTGATCGCGCGCTTCGATCAGCGGCAGGCCCATATCGGTCGCCAGCTTGGCAATTACGGACTCGGCAAATCGCGCCGGGGCATTGAGGCCGGTGCCAACCGCGGTGCCGCCAAGCGGCAACTCGGCCACATCGTCGACGACAGCGGTCGCGCGCTCCGCGCCGTGCCGGACCGCGGCCGCGTATCCGCCGAACTCCTGGCCGAGCGTGACCGGCGTGGCGTCCATCAGGTGCGTCCGCCCGCTCTTGACGACCTCGGCGAACTCAAAGGCCTTCTCCTCCAGCGCGCTGCCGAGGTGATCAAGCGCGGGCAGCAGTGACTTCACGATGAGCCGGGTAGCGGCGAGGTGGATCGCGGACGGGAACACGTCGTTCGATGACTGCGATGCGTTCACGTGGTCGTTGGCGTGTACGGCTCGGCCCAGGGTGCGGGCTGCGAGCGTGGCGATGACCTCGTTGGCGTTCATGTTCGACGAGGTGCCAGAGCCAGTCTGGAAGACATCGATCGGGAACTGATCGTCGTACTTTCCGCGCGCGACGTCGGCGGCCGCGTCGTGAATAGCCATGGCCAGGTCGGCGGGCAGCACGCCGAGTTCGCGATTCACCACGGCGGAGGCGCCCTTGATCGAGGCAAGCGCCCCGATCAGGTCCCGGGAGATGTGCTCGCCCGAGATCTGGAAGTTCTGCACCGCGCGCTGCGTCTGTGCCCGCCACAGCGCGTCAGCGGGCACCAGCACCTCGCCCATCGAGTCGTGCTCGACGCGATAGCCCTCCGGCGCATCGGTCATGGCGCAGCGACCTCCTTAGCTATCTGCTCCGCGCTGCCAAGCCACGTGGTCAGCTCGGCTGTCGCATTAGTTCGGTGCCGAGCCAATTGTCAGCAGCGGCTCGTTGCTGGCGGTGACATCGGCGAAGAAGTCATTGCCTTTGTCGTCGACGACGACGAACGCGGGGAAGTCCCGCACCTCGATCCGCCATACCGCTTCCATGCCCAGCTCCGGGTACTCCAGCACCTCAACCTTGGTGATGCAGTCCCGGGCTAGCTTGGCCGCGGCACCACCGATCGACCCGAGATAGAAGCCGCCGTGCTGCTTGCACGCGGCCGTGACGGCAGCGGACCTGTTCCCCTTGGCGAGCATCACCAGCGAGCCGCCGGCCGCCTGGAACCGCTGCACGTAGGAGTCCATCCGGCCGGCCGTGGTCGGCCCGAACGACCCGGACGCATACCCTGTCGGCGTCTTAGCTGGCCCGGCGTAGTACACCGCGTGGTCGCGCAGGTAGGCCGGCATCGGCTGGCCGGCATCCAGCAGCTCGTTGATCTTCGCGTGCGCGATGTCCCGGGCCACGACCATCGGTCCAGTCAGGGCGACCCGCGTCTTGATCGGGTACCGGGAGAGCTCGGCCCGGATCTCGCTCATCGGCCGAGACAAATCGATGCGCACGACGTCGCCGCTCAGATCGGTCTCGGCGGCATCCGGAAGGTAGTGCGCGGGGTCGGTCTCCAGGCGCTCGAGGAAGACGCCGTTGCCGTTGATCTTCGCCTTTGCTTGTCGATCCGCTGAACAGGACACCGCGATCGCAACCGGACACGAGGCCCCGTGCCGGGGCAGCCTGATCACCCGCACGTCGTGGCAGAAATACTTGCCACCGAACTGGGCGCCGATCCCGGCTCGGCGGGTGATCTCCAGGACCTGCTGCTCAAGCTCGAGGTCCCGGAAGCCATGCGCGTCCATCGAGCCGGAGGTCGGCAACGCGTCCAGATACTTCGCCGAGGCGTACTTCGCGGTCTTCAGCGCGTACTCGGCGCTCGTGCCACCCACCACGATGGCCAGGTGGTAGGGCGGGCACGCGGCCGTGCCCAGCGAGCGGATCTTTTCCTCCAGGAAGGTGGCCATCCGGGCCGGGCTGAGGACAGCCTTCGTCTCCTGGTAGAGGTAGGACTTGTTGGCGCTGCCCCCGCCCTTGGCCATGAACAGGAACGTGTACTCGCCGCCATCGGTGGCGTACAGCTCGATCTGGGCCGCCAGGTTGGTCCCGGTGTTGCGCTCCTCCCACATGGTCAGCGGGGCGAGCTGGGAGTAACGCAGGTTGAGCTTGGTGTAGGCGTCGTAGACCCCGCGGGCGATGTGCTCGGAGTCATGGCCGTCGGTGAGGACGGCGCCGCCGCGCTTGCCCATCACGATCGCGGTGCCAGTGTCCTGGCACATGGGCAGGATGCCGCCCGCCGCGATGCAGGCGTTCTTGAGGAGGTCACCGGCGACGAACTTGTCGTTGGGGGAGGCCTCCGGGTCGTCCAGGATCGCCCGGAGCTGGCGGAGGTGAGCCGGGCGGAGCAAATGCGCGATGTCGTGCATGGCAGCGGCGGTGAGCTCTGTCAGCACCTGCGGCTCGACCTGGAGGAAGTCCCGGCCGAGTGCCTGCTGCACGCGCACCCCGTCGGTGGTGAGCAGCCGGTAATCGGTGTCATCTGGGCCCGTCGGCAGCATGTCTGTGTAGCAAAACTCGGGCATAGGGACACATCCTCGTGGCCGACTGGTGGTGTCTTCATGGTATTTCGCAGCCAGTCGTGACCTGCGTGAGGGCCAGCGGTGATGCGTTTCCTGGCCGACCGTGACCTGGGCCTCAGCTGGCGGTCAGGCGTCCTGGCTGCGAGTCTCCGGGCGCTGCCAGCCGGCCCGGGCCGCCTGCGCTGCCGCTCGAACCGGCAAGGCGGCGCCGGCCGCTGCCAAGAACGCGACTGCGGCCGCGATGATCGCCACGTAGCCGCCGTAGCTCCAGGTGACCGGCGTCGCCGTGGCGAGCGGCACGCGGACTGCCTGGATCACGGTGCCGCCGCTGCCAGTGAGATACGCCGGCTTCAAGATGAAGGCCAGGATCACCAGCACCAGCGCCAGGAACGTCGCCCCAACGATGATCTGGCCGCCGCTAGGCAGATTGCCGCGGGCGCGGGCGACGAACTCGCGCGCCGTCAGGACGAGCAGGGCGACGATGCCGAGCACGAACGCCCACCACAGGTAGCCGTGGGCGGCCGCTCCACTCTCGGTAACGCCCAGGTTGACGGGGCCAGCGGGCACGGTGGCACTGAACCAGGGCAGGAACAGCGCGATCAGCAATACAACTAGGGCTGATCCGAGTACAAGATCACTGCCGACCCAGCCGTTCCTGGCGGTCGCATGATGGGACGGAGCAGGTGGGGGTGGAGGTTCGGGCACGTCGAACGCAGCGGTGTCACTGGTCATCGGTCGCCTCCCTCGGGTAGCGGGTGTCGCGACGATCGTAAACCCGGTTAGGCCGGATTAGCCGCTCTATGTGCTGCGTGGGTGCCGATCGGCTACCCCCTACTGGAGGCGCTAATCGGCACCCACGCTGGTGCGGTGACATCCGCGAGGCGCGGCTAGATCAGTTCTGCCTCGGTCAATTCCGCCTCGGCCAGCTCAGCTTCGAGGGCGCCTGGCTGGTCGCTCGTGGCGCCGTCGCTGGTTTCGCTGCTGATGTGGGCTGACCCGCCGGCCCGGCCCATCCGGATGGCGATGGCGATGATCACCAGCGCGATCGCGTCGAAGATTGCGGCCGCTGTGAACGAGGTGGCCATGCCGTGTACCCGGGCGTGCTGCGCCTGCGCTGCCGCCGTCGCGCCGAGCAGCGGATGCCGCTCGGCCGCCCGGCTAGCGCTGCCATAGACCGTGACCAGGATCGCAAGGCCCAGGGAGCCGCCGACCTGCTGCATGACGTTCACCATGCTGGCGGCCGCGCCAGACTCCCGCGGTGGCACCCCGGCGAGGGAGGCCATCGTCAGCGGCACGAACACCAGGCCCATGCCGATGCCCATCAGCACCATCGGGATCAGCACGCCAGGGAAATATCGCGTGCCAACGGTGAGTTGCCCGAGCCAGGCCATGCCGCCAACCACCGGCAGCAGCCCGACGATCATCAGCGCCTTCGGGCTGAACATGGTCACCATCTTCGGCGCGAGTCGCGAGGTGGCGAACAGCGCGGCCGTCATCGGGACGAAGGAGAGCCCGGCCTCCAGCGGGCCGAATCCGAGCACGTCCTGGACGAACTGCGTCAGGAAGAAGAACGAGCCGAACATCCCGGCCACCAGCAGCAGCCGCGCCACATAGGAGGCCGAGCGGCTGCGGTCGGTGAGCAGACGCAGCGGCGTGATCGGCTGCGTGCTCCTCCTCTCCACCACGACGAACGCTGCCAGCAGCACCACCGCGGCGACGAACGCACCGATCGACAACTTGTCGCTCCAGCCGTGCGAGGCGACGTTGATGAAGGCGTAGACGAGTGCCGACATGCCGGTCGTGGAGGTGACGGCGCCTGCCAGGTCGAACCGGCCCGGCTGACGCGGCGACCTGTCCAGGACCCGCGGGGCCAGGGCCACGACGGCAATGCCGATCGGCACGTTGATGAAGAACACCCAGCGCCACGATGCCCACTGCGTGATCAGGCCGCCGAGAACCAGGCCGAGCGATGAGCCGCCCATCGTGACGGCGGTGAAGATCGACAGGGCGCGGACTCGCTCCCGGCCCTCCGGGAAGCCTGCCACGATGGCAGCCAGCACGGCCGGAGAGGCAACGGCCCCACCGACACCCTGGACTGCCCGGGCCGCGAGCAACGTTGCGGAACTGGTAGCCAGCCCGCCGGCTAGCGACGCTAGCGTGAAGATGGCCAGGCCGAGCATGAATCCCTGGCGCCGGCCGAGAATGTCGGCCGCGCGACCGCCAAGCAGCAGCAGGCCACCGAAGGTCAGTGTGTAGGCGTTGAGCACCCAGGACAGGCTGGTGGCCGACAGGTGCAGCCCGGTCGCCATGGACGGCAGTGCCACATTCACCACTGTCATGTCCAGGACGATCATGAGCTGCGCGCAGAGCACCATGGCAAGCGTGATGTTCCGCCGGTCCCGCCGGCCTGCGGTTGCCGCAGCGGACGGGGCAGCAGCTAGCACTCGCAAGGCAGGTGCCGGGGCCTCCGAGTGCCGAGGCGATGAAGCAGATGAAGAAGGCATGGTCCCTTTCCCGGAACGCGTGAGCACGACGAGGTGCTCGAGAAGAAGCTGATCAAGGTCTCCGCGCGACGCAGCCGCTTGCCAGCCCAGCCGTTGCCTGGCCGTGGGACTCGATGCTGACCGCACCCGTGGTGCGCGGTCCGCGCCGCGCCTGGCTGGCGGGTGCAGGCGAGCGCACCCGGCCGGTGCGTGCCGGAGTGAAGACTGCGGCTGGCGCGCCTGGCCGGTGCGTCCCGCCGCGCTCTGCCTGGCCGCAATCAGGACTGGCTCGCCTCTGCGGCCGAACTGAGCTAAGCTCTATTCGGAGGATCCCTCCGGTAACTATACGGAGGATCCCTCCGCTTTGCAACTTGGTAATGCTGGAGACACTGATGGGCGCCACAGACCCGGCCGGTCAGGCCACTTCACCGAAGCGGGCTGACGCGCGCCGCAACTATGACCGGCTGCTAGCCACGGCAGCACAGGCCTTCGCCGAGCACGGTGCCGACGACGTCTCGCTGGAAGAAATCGCCCGGCGGGCTGGCGTCGGCATCGGCACGCTTTACCGGCACTTCCCGGCGCGCCAGGCGCTGCTGGAGGCCGTGTACCGGGACCAGGTGGAGAGCCTGGAGGTGCTGGCAGCCAAGCTCATGGCCGCCGAGTCGCCGGGCGATGCCCTGGCGGACTGGATCCGGGCATTCGTAGCATTTGGCCGAGCTAAGCGCACTCTGAGTTCCGCCCTGGTCGCGACCATCGGCAAGGACTCCGAGCTCCTGTCGGCCTGCAGCCTGATCCTTCGCAACTGCAATGAGTCGCTGCTGCAGCGGGCGCAGGCAGCCGGGGCGGCCCGGCCAGACATCACCGCCGCCGACATCTTTCGGCTCACCCATGGACTGATCACCGCGATGGATGCCGCGCCAGCCGACCCGGAGCAGGCCAACCGCCTGATCTCCCTGGTGGTCGCCGGCCTGGTGCCGGGGTCTGCGGCCGGGGCCGACGCCGACGCGGACTAGCACCGGAGCGGTGGCAACCTCCGTGTGCTTGCTGCGCCGGTGATGCTCGGCGCCGGACGGATGCCTGGGCGGCGGGCTGCGTCGCCGCTGCCCGCGTCGTGGCGGCCAGGGCGATGATCATGTGCGCCCACCGCATGTGCCAGTCGTTGGCGGGTAGCAACTGGATGCCGGGTGACCGGCTCTCGTCAGGCGCGAGGTCGGCGAAGGCCGGCCGCCCGGACCAGGTGACAACGAAGGCGGTGGCCAGATGAACAGCATCCCCGAACAGGGCCGCAGTCCGGAGCGGGCTGGCCCGACCAGGCCCTCGGTGGATCTCGACGAGGCGAGCAGGCAGCTAGAACTGGCTGCCCACGATGTCGCGGTGGCAATGAGCTGTATAGCGCTCGGCGATCTGGACACGGCGCATACGAGCGTCATCACCGCTCGTGCTGCCGCAGACGCTGCCGAAGAGGTGCTGCGCGTATCCCTGGGGATGGCGCCGTCTCGCATCCTCTGACCGAAACCAGCTAGCGCGAATTCGTCCGGCGTGCCGCTGGTGCTTTTCATCGTCCGTCCGACCAAGTACCGCGGCCGGAGGTAATATATGTGTGACGCATACATCTAATTGGTTTCACGGAGGATCAGATGGCTCACGCGACCGGCACCTTCATCGTGAAGTCCTGGGACGAGAGCACCTACCAGGAACTCGAGGAGGGAGCCAAGCTCACCAAGGCCAGCGTGATGTTCACCCTCGAAGGTGAGCTGGCTGCAGAGGCCTCCTGGGACGCCGTCATGTGCTACCGCCCAGACGGGACAGCCGTCTATACCGGTATGCAGCGGGTCGTCGGCGATCTCGCCGGGGCGACCGGCAGTTTCGTGGTGCAGGCCGAAGGCGAATTCGTGGCCGGCGAGGCACGCTCGCGGTGGCAGGTCATCAGTGGCTCGGGGACCGGCGGCCTGGCCGGCCTCCGTGGTGCTGGCGAGGCGGTTGCGTCGGCAACGCCGCCTGGCACCTTCACCTTCGACTACGAGCTTGGCTAATTCCTCGCGTTCCAGCCGGGCCGGTGCGGACCCCGCTGCGCACAGCACCACCGCACGCCAGCGCCGGCACGTAGCCACCCTGGATCGCCCGGCGAATGTCTTCGGTGCGCTCGCGCTGATCGTCGCGGACCAGATGGCCGACGCGGCCGCGGCGGCAGCGGGCCGATCGGAGTCTGCGCCCGCCGCGCTGGCGGCGTTGCTGCATTTCCTCGACCGGCCCTCGGTGGACCTGCTGCGCCAGGTGCTCGGACTCACGTCTTCCGGGACTGTCCGGCTGCTCGACCGGCTGACCGAAGCCGGCTATGTCCAGCGCGACGCCGGGGCGGACAAACGCTCGGCCGCCGTCGTGCTGACGGACGCTGGCCGGTCGGCCGCCGAGGACGTCTGCCAGGCCCGGGCAGCGGTGCTCGACCGCGCGCTGGCGTCACTCTCGCCAGCCGAGCGGGCCAGCTTCGATGAACTCGCGGGCAAGATGCTCGTCGGCATGATGCGCGGCCCGGGCGCGGTGCGCTGGATGTGCCGCCTCTGCGACACCGGAGTGTGCCGGGGATCGCCCGGCGGCTGCCCCGTCGGCAACGCGGCCATCCAGCGCTACGCGAGCACTCCGGCCGACGCTGAGTTACCGGCTGGCGCTGATACCCCGGCCTGCGCTGCTGCACCGGCTGGCGCTGATACCCCGGCCTGCGCTGCTGCCACTGATCGCTGAGGACCCGCAACTTCGTCGTGTACCCGGCCGAGCCGGGTGTTCCGTTTGCACGCGGACGGGAGCGTCCAAGCTGCTACAGTCGGCGCGGTTTGTCATACCACTGAGCAGATTGGGACGGTCATGGCGATCCGCAGGGCAAAGCAGAAGCAGCAGGTCATCCAGAAGCTGTCCGCCAGCGCGCCGGCTGGCGAGAACTTCATCGCATGCGTGCACGGGGAGACGGGCCCGAGCCCGTGGCTCAACGGAGTCTTTGACGAGGTGCCGTTCCTTGGGCTCATCGTTGCCCTGACCCGCTCGTACTACTTCTTCACGCTCACCAACACATCAGTCCTTGTCAACACCGCGAACCGGTTCACCAACCGGCCCGGCGAGATAGTGGCAGCCTTCCCGCGGGCCGAGTTGCCGGTCGATCGGTACAAGCGCGGAACCGTGTGGAGCAAGTTCTACATCCAGCTCCCGAGGTCCAGCAAGCCGACGAGGATCAACGTGCACCGCTACTGGCGCGCCGAACTCGACCAGCTGGCCGGTGCGTTCCCGATCTCGGCGGGCGCCGTCGGCGGTCCGGCCACTCCGACCGAGCCCGCTGTCGGCTAGCGGCCGGCGGCTGCGCGCTGGCCGCCATCGCCTGGCGGACTGCGGTCCAGGTCCGCCGGGCGATGGCGCATGCCTGTCCGGCACTCGAATCCGTCGCCGCTACCGCGCCAGGCGCGGCAACAGCGCGGCCGAGGCCGTAACCCCGGCGATGGTCGCCACGATGAGCACGATGAAGTCGAGTCCGAGGTGGGCCGGGGTGCCGACGAGCAGCCCGCGCAGTGCGTCCACCTCGTAGGACAGTGGATTGCACTTGCTGATCACCTGCAACCAGCCGGGCATGATCCGCTCCGGGTAAAGCGCGCTGGAGCTGAAGAACAGCGGCATCGTGATGGCCTGCCCGATGCCCATCAGCCGATCGCGCGAGAGCGCTATGCCTGCGATCGTCATGGACAGGCAGGAGAAGAACGCAGATCCGAGCACGACGATGCACGCCGCGCCCACGTACCGGAGCGGATCATCGGTCAGCGTCACGCCGAGGATCGCCGACAGGACCACCACCACGGTCGCCTGCACGATGGACCGCACGCCAGCGGCGAACGCTTTTCCGCTGATCAGTGCCGCTCGCGGCGTGGGTGTCACCATGAGCTTGGTGAGGACGCCGGCGTCGCGCTCCCAGATGATCTGGATGCCGTAGAAGATCGCGATGAACAGGGCTGACTGCGCCAGGATGCCGGGCGCGAGGTAAGCCAGGTAGGGGATGCCGCCTGGGGTCGGGATCGCGTGGATCTTGGTGAAGACCTCGCCGTAGATCAGCAGCCACAGCGCGGGCTGGATGGCTCGCGTGTATAGCTCGCTACGGTCGTGCCTGATCTTGCGCAGCTCGACCCAGCACAGCGTCCCGACCCGGCTGACTAGCCGCCGGGCAATCGCGAGTGGCGTGTCGGGTGGCAGTGCGATTCCGAGGCCGCTCGGCTCAGCCGAGACGGCGGGCGGTACGCCTGGCGCGGCGGACGTCACGAATGCCTCCTTGCTCGGTGTTGTCGTCCAGGGTGCCGCCGGTGTAGCGGCGGAAGACGTCGTCCAGCGTCGCGCTCTCGCCAAGCGTCGCCTTAAGCAACCCGGGCGTCCCGGTGGCCCGGATGGAACCGGCGTGCATCAGCGCAATGCGGTCGCAGTAGGTATCGGCCTCGTCCATGTAGTGCGTCGTCATCAGCACCGTCATGTCGGTACTCGCGCGAAGCGCGGCGATGTACTCCCACACGTCCGTGCGGGCGATCGGGTCTAGGCCGACCGTCGGCTCGTCCAGCACCAGCAGGCTGGGGGAGCTGACCAGTGCCTGGGCAAGCTCTAGTCGCCTGATCATGCCGCCGGAGTAGGTCTTGACCAGCCTGCCCGCTGGCTCGGTCATGCCCATGGCGGCCAGCGCACTTTCCACGCGGTCGCGGCGAAGGTGACGCGGCACGTCGAACAGCCGGGCGAACAGCTCGACATTCTCCCGCCCCGACAGCGTCGCGTCAGCGGAGAGCAGTTGCGGCACGTAGCCGATCATCCGGCGGACGCGCATCGGTTCTTCGGCCGCGTTCACGCCGTGCACGCTGATCGTGCCCTCCATGGGCTTGAGCAACGTGGTCAGCATCCGGATGGTCGTCGTCTTGCCCGCCCCGTTCGGGCCGAGCAGGCCGAACGTCTCGCCGCGCTCGATCCGCAAGTCCACGTGGTTGACCGCCGTATGCGCGCCGAACCGGTACGTCAGGCCGGCGCACACCACCGCGCTGCCCAGTCCATGGTCGGCTGCCGCCGGCTCCGCCTCAGTGATGGTGGTGGTGCGACCTCCGTTATGCGGCCCGGTCAATGGCCTGCACTCCCTCCGCGAGTCGTAGCAGCGCGGGCACCGCAGCAGCGAGTGCCCGCCGGTCAGCAGGCGAGAGCCGGTGCAGCGCCCGCCCGACTACCTCCGCGCGCAGGTCGCGCCGCTCAGCCAGGCGTGTCCGCGCGGCTGGCGTGATTGTCAGCAGGGCGATCCGGCCGTCGGTCACCCCGCGGCTGCGGCGCAGTAGCCCGTCCTTGGTCAGCTTGCTGACCATCGTGCTCACCGTGTTGGGCGCGAGGTGCAGCTCGGCTGCCGCATCCGCGACCGTGATACCGGGCCGGCTATCAGCCAGCCTGAGCAGCTCGCAGTGCGTCATCGGCAGCGGCTCGGCAGCCGACGCCTGCCGCAGCGAACGCCGGATCGTGCGACGCAGCAACCCAGTCGCCTCGAGCAATTCGGCGACCGCAGCGCCTGGAGATGAATCGTTCACAGAGCTAACTATATAGCGGCAGCTCTGAGCCGGCCAGAAAGAACAGCAAAATCATTGCGGGAACGTGCCAGCGGGCATCGCTCGGGAGGTGAGCTGCTCGCCGGTCACCCTCAGGCGCCGAGCGGCAGTTCCCCGGCCAGGACCCCGGCGATGAAGATCTGGGTGGCTGGCGAGATCTCGCTAGCTGGTCCGCTGTCGGTGGCGTAACTGGTGCCAGCGATCACTGCGCGCATCGAGACCAGATGCGGAGCCAGCATTGCCGCCAGCTGGCGCGCCCGCGCCGGCGTCAGCCCCGCGGGCGCCAATTCGGCGGGCGCCAGGCCCGCGGGCGCTGGCGCTGGCCGAGCCGGACAGGGTGATTCCATCGAAGCTAGATCGTCGCTTAACGTGTGGCTATAGTCGCGCACTGTAGTCATAGCAAAGCCCCCTGTGCCCCGGCCAGTCCGCTCTGGCCCGTCTAAGGTCAGGGAAGCACGCAGATGAGGCGCGCGCAGCTACTACGACAGATCTCGTTACACTCTGTGCATGCCTGTACCGCTTTGCGTTACGGGCAGCCGGTCAACGGCCGAGCCTCGCGAGCACAACCAGCCCGGGGCCGGTCTGCGGGAACGCGCGCTGCACCAACCGGAAGGGCAGCACCCCCCACCGAACGGCGGCGCTATACAGGCCGCCAGAGGACGGCTGCAGTAGCCGGCCAGATCCGGCGGTCCGCTCGGCGACGGTCGCGCTCGCTGCGGTCGCCAGCCGACGTCGGCCGACGAAATTGCGGGCGCCCTCGAGCGCAAGGCCAAGGGGATAGCCGTACAACCGCAGATGTACCTGATCGAAGCCGCAGCCGGACAGCAACGCAGCCAGCCCGGCGGGGTCATAACGCCGGAAGTGACCCACGAGCTCGTCTGCCGGGCCGTACCGGCGCTGATGAGCCGGCACAGACAACATCAGCCAGCCGTGGGGCCGGAGCCGGGAAGCCCACTCCTTAACCGCCGCCCCGTCATCCTCGATGTGCTCAAGGACCTCGAAGGCGCAGACGAGATCGAAACGCTGATCACCGAGCGCCTCGACGGTCTCATTGCGTACCTCGCCGGAACCCACAGCAGCCATCCGCTGCCTGGCTACCGCGCAGGATCTCTCATCGGGCTCGACGCCCAGATAGCGGTAGCGCTGCGCGAGCCGCGCGCCCAGACTGCCCTGGCCGCAGCCGACCTCCAGCACATCGGTGATGCCATCCGGCAGGATGCGCTGCACTACGTCGTACCGCAGCCAGCCATTCGGCGACAGTGGAGCGATCGCGTCGATATTCACGGCATGCTTCTGTGCAGCGCTGGCCGCGGCCATGGTCGCCTCCTTCTCCTGCAGGTTATTGAGATCGCCCTGGCCTTGCTGGCCTGACCGCTCGGCTAGCTTGTCGATGAGCGGACCGACGACCTGCCCCGGAGCGAAGCGCTGGCGCGCAAGTTCATAAGCACCGCGGCGCAGCCGGTCTAGCTCGCCGCGGTCACCCGCCAGCTGCAGCAAGGCTTCGGCCAGTGCCCTCGGATCGCCGGGCGGCACCAGCACTGCGGCGTGGCCGAGCGCTCGTCGCTGCGGCGCCGTGTCCGAGGACACGATCGCGCAGCCGGCGGCAGCTCCCTGGAACACCTTGTTCGGGACCACCCGGAGGGCCTTCTCGCCGGTGCCGAAGATGCCGAGGCAGACGTCGTGACTGGCAACCACGGCAGGCAGGTCAGCGGCAGGCACCCAGTCGAGCCAGTGGACCGACCTGTTCGCCGCCGCGGCGGCCTTTGCGTCGGCCTCGTCCTGGCCATTGCCGATCATGGTGACCTCGATCGGCGCCCCGGCAACCTGGCCGAGCGCGGCCCCGATCACTGGCGTGCCCTGCAGCGGCGTGTAGAGGCCATAGAAGACGACTCGCAGTGGTGCGCTCGCATCATCCGCGCGGTGGGTCGGTGCGCCGCGGTCCCAGGCGCCGGGCGCGCCCACCGGCACCACGACCGCGCGTGCGCGATGCCTCGGTGGCAGCGCGGCGAGGTGCTCATCGGTATCGACGACGAGGATGTCGGCGGACCGGAGTGCGGCCGAATCGATCGCCCGGAGCAGAACCTGGCGCATGCCTCCGGACAGCCGCCGGTCCTTCGCCGTGTCGCTGGCCCCGATCAGGTGGTCCAGGACGATCGGCACCCGGCGGAAGAGAATCCTGGCCAGATGGACGTCGAAGTGGCCGAGGTAGCCGACGACCACCACGTCCGGAGCAGGGCTCCGGCGGGCCATCCTGGCCAGGGCGAGCCACCGCTGCGCCAGCCGTATCACCAGGAGCGGAGCCCGCCAGGGACGGGCCAGCATGTCGACCCTGGCCGCCGTGTCCAGGCCCAGCGGCGCATTGCACTCGGCAACCTCGGCGCCCCGGGCAGCCAGGCCCTCGGCGATGGTGCCGACGCGAGGGTGCATGGCGGTGTCATAGGTGCCGAACAGCAAGACGCGCATAATACGCCGTACCCTAGCGCCTCGGCCGGACCGCGGGACCTCGATCTTGGGCCGGCCGCTGCAGCGGAGCGTCTAGGCTGTGCGCTATGCCTGATTGTCCTCTCTGGTCGGGTTCTGCGCCCTCCTGTTTTCCGGCGCGGCCCGCTCCGACCTGCCGGCTGGTGACCCAGCCGAGTCTCCGCCCGCGGCATGCCAGGGCTGATGCCGGATGAAGGCCCTGGTCTTGGCCGGCGGGGCCGGCACCAGGCTCCGCCCCATCACGCACACCTCAGCCAAGCAGCTGGTCCCGGTGGCCAACAAGCCCGTGCTGTTCTACGGCCTGGAATCGATCAGGGATGCGGGCATCACCGAGGTGGGGATCGTGGTCGGGGACACCGAGCCCGCGATCCGTGCCGCGGTGGGCGACGGCAGCGCGCTCGGGCTGAATGTCACCTACCTGCGGCAGGATGCCCCCCGCGGGCTCGCGCACGGCGTTCTGATCGCACGCGACTTCCTGGGCGACGACGACTTCGTCATGTACCTGGGCGACAACTTCATCGTCGGCGGGATTGCGGGCCTGGTCGATGAGTTCCGGGGCAGCCGCCCGGACGCCCAGATCTTGCTGCAACGGGTCTCCGACCCCAGCCAGTTCGGAGTGGCAGAGCTGGACGCCACCGGCGAGGTGGTGCGGCTGGAAGAAAAGCCCCGCCAGCCCAAGAGCGACCTGGCGCTGGTCGGCGTCTATATCTTCACGCCTGCGGTGCACGCGGCGGTGGCGGACCTGAAGCCCTCCTGGCGGGGAGAGCTCGAGATCACCGAGGCCATCCAGTGGCTGATCGACCAGGACTGCAAGGTGCGCTCGACCACGATCACCGGGTACTGGAAGGACACCGGCAACGTCGCCGACATGCTGGAGGTCAACCGGACCGTCCTGGAAGGACTGGAGCCGGCTTGCCACGGCAGCGTCGACGAGGCGACCGAGCTCATCGGCCGGGTCGTGATTGGTCAGGACGCCGAGGTGAGCGCTTCGCGCATCGTTGGCCCCGTGGTCATCGGGGACCGGGCTCGTGTGTCCGGGTCGTACGTCGGCCCGTTCACGTCGGTCTCGGCGGACTGTGAGATCTCCGACAGCGAGATCGAGTACTCGATCGTGCTACCTGGCGCCTCGATCCGGGGCGTCCGGCGGATTGAGGCCTCGCTCATCGGCCACGATGTGGAGGTAACACCGGCGCCGAAAGTGCCCAAGGCCCATCGGCTCATTCTCGGCGACCACAGCAAGGTGCAGATAAGTTCATGAAGATCCTGGTGACAGGCGGGGCGGGCTTCATCGGCTCGCATTACGTGCGGACGATCCTGTCGGGCGGCTACGCCGGTTACGAGGACGCGCACGTGACCGTGCTGGACAAGCTGACCTACGCCGGCAACCTGGCCAACCTGGGCCCAGTCTCGGGGAACGAGCGGCTGACATTCATTCACGGCGACATCTGCGACGCTGAGCTGCTGGCGACCGTGATCCCAGGCCACGACGCTGTACTCAATTTCGCCGCCGAGACCCATGTGGACAGGTCGATCGCCGGCGCAGCGAGCTTCATCACCACGAACGTGGTGGGCACGCAGGTACTGCTGCAGGCCTGTCTGGACGCTGACGTCCCGCGCGTCGTCCAGGTTTCCACCGACGAGGTCTACGGGAGCATCGCCACCGGATCCTGGGCGGAAGACGCGCCGCTCGAGCCGAACTCGCCGTACTCCGCCGCCAAAGCGGGCGCAGACCTGGTGGCGCGGGCATATGCACGCACTCATGGGCTCAACGTCAGCATCACCCGGTGCTGCAACAACTACGGTCCTTATCAGTTCCCGGAGAAGGTCATCCCGCTGTTCGTCACGAACCTGATCGACGGGCTGAAGGTTCCTCTGTACGGCGACGGCCAGAACGTCCGTGACTGGATCCATGTGGACGACCACTGCCGGGGGATCCAGCTCGTGCTGCAGCGCGGCGAGCCGGGCAGCATCTACCACATCAGCGGCGACGTGGAGCTGACGAACGTCGAGCTGACCCGGGCGCTCCTCGACTGCCTGGGCGAGAGCTGGGACATGGTCACGCCGGTCGAGGACCGCAAGGGCCATGATCGTCGTTACTCGCTGGACGACTCCGCGCTGCGGGCGATGGGCTATCGCCCGGACGTCGCGTTCAGCGACGGCCTGAAGGCCACGGTGGAGTGGTACCAGGACAATCGCAGTTGGTGGGAGCCGCTCAAGCAGGGCCAGCCCGGCAGGCAGCAAGGCGAATGAGCGACCGGGCCAGCGCCGCAGGCGGACGGTGGCTGATCACCGGTTCGGGCGGGATGCTGGGCCGCGATCTTGCTGCGGCCCTGGCGGCGCGCGGCGCGGACGTCCGTGGCGTCACCCGAGCTGAGCTGGACATCACCGACGAGGCCGGGGTTGCCGCTGCCCTGCGCGAGCACACACCAGACGTCGTGGTGAACTGCGCGGCCTGGACCGTGGTGGACGCCGCCGAGACAAGCGAAGCGGCCGCGCTCGCCGTGAACGGCCCAGGGGCTGGCCATCTGGCCGCCGCGATAGCCGACGGCTGCGCGGCGCCTTCGTGCCGCCTGGTCCAGCTGTCGACCGACTACGTTTTCGCCGGCGACGCCGAGCAGCCGTATGCCGAGGACGACAGCCCGGCGCCGCGCACCGCCTACGGCCGTACCAAGCTGGCAGGCGAGGAGGCGGTGCGCAAGATCCTGCCGGCGGCTAGCTACGTGGTAAGGACGGCCTGGCTCTACGGCGCGCACGGCCCGAACTTCGTCCGCACGATGATCAGGCTGGAGCGCGAGCGGCCCGCCGTCGATGTCGTGGCTGACCAGCACGGACAGCCAACCTGGACGGCCGATGTCGCAAGCCGGGTGATCGCGCTGGTCGGTGCCGATGCTCCGCCCGGTGTCTACCACGCCACCAGCTCAGGGCAGACGACCTGGTTCGGGCTGGCCCGCGAGGTCTTCCGGCTCCTCGGTGCCGACCCGGAGCGCGTGCGCGCCATCACGACCGCGCAGTACCCAGTCCCGGCGCCTCGGCCCGCCTACAGCGTGCTCGGCCACCAGGCCTGGGTGAAGGCGGGCATCGATCCCATCGGCGGCTGGCAGGCGGCACTCGGCCAGGCGTTCCCGGTGCTGACTAGGAAGGCCTAAGGCTCGCGGCTTGAGTCGGCCCGATCAGCCCCCGGCGCGCAGCTTGGCCAGGTATGCCTCGCAGTCCCGGTAGTCGGGCAGCAGCCCGGCCGCCTGTGCCTCCGCCAGCGAGGGGGCGGCCGCGTCCTTCTCCGACAGGACCGTGTCCATCCCGGCAGGCCAGGAGATCCCGATAGCTGGATCCAGCGGGTGCACGCCGTGCTCACGAGCGGGGGCATAAGAGGTCGAGCACAGGTACATCACGGTCGCCTGATCGCTCAGCGCGACGAAGGCGTGCCCTAGTCCCTCACCCAGGTAGACAGCCTGGCGGGCCTCATCGTCAAGCTGGACGGCCTGCCACCGCCCGAAGGTCGGCGCGCCGACCCGCAGGTCGACCACGACATCGAGGATCGCGCCGCTAGCACATGTCACGTACTTGGCCTGCCCGGGCGGCACATCTGCAAAGTGGATGCCGCGGATCACGCCACGGCTGGACAACGAGCAGTTGGCCTGCGCTACCTGCAGGTGGTAGCCGACGTCCGCCCGGAACTCTGCTTCCCTGAACCACTCCAGGAAGCTGCCGCGCCTGTCGCCATGAATCTGCGGGGTGAATAGCCACGCGCCGTCGATGTCGAGAGTCTGCATGACCTAACCGTAAACGCGCGGCCGGACCGGCTACGGCCGGCCGCCGGAGTGCAAGTCCGCTCGGTTCGTGCCGGTCGCTTCGGCCGCAGTTGGCGGCTGGTCGGCGGTGGTCGCTCCATTGATGGCGGCTGCCTGGTCGGCGGTCCCGCTCCCCACTGCAGGTGGCGCCGGTACTGTCGCAGCCTCTTCGTCGTGCACGTACCGGCCGCCGCGGAAGAAGGAAGCGATCGCTGCGATGATCAGCACCGCCATCGCCATGATGAAGACGATGACCAGACCGTGGTGGAACGGCTGCGAGATCAGCTGGGGGAAGAACGTCTTGCCGGTGAGGACCGAGGCGTTGTGCGCCGGCAGCTTGCTGAGCACTCCGGTCGGGGCTAGCAGCGAGTGCACGGGGTTGTAGCCGAGGAAGGCGGCGAACAGGCTGCCGACCGGCGGCAGGGCGCCGATCTGGTGCGCAATCCCGGCGGGGACGCCCTGCGCGGTTAGCCCGCTGCTCAGGGTCTTCGGCAGGGTCGCAGCCAGCCCCGCGATCATCAGCGAGAAGAAGACGCCGATCGACAGCACGAAACCCGAGTTCTGGAAGGTGGCCAGCATGCCCGAGGCAGCTCCGCGCTGCCTGGCGGGGACGCTGTTCATGATCGCGGCCGCGTTCGGCGCGGAGAACAGGCCCATCCCGGCGCCGGCCACGAAGATCAGGCCGGCGAACTCCGGATAGCTGAAATTCACCGGGATCAGCAGCAGGCCGCCGAAGGCCAGTGCGGATACCAGCAGGCCACCGGAAGCGAAGGCGCGGGCGCCGTGCCGGTCGGAGAGCCAGCCGGAAACCGGGCCGGAGGCGACGAATCCCACCGTCAGCGCGAGCAGGTAAATCCCGGACCACAGCGGGGTGTCCTGGTAGCGATAGCCATGCAGCGGCAGCCAGATGCCCTGCAGCCAGATGATGAGCATGAACTGCAGGCCGCCGCGGGCGATGGAGGCAAGCAGGGTGGCTCCGGTGCCGGCCGCGAAGGCACGGATCTTCATCAGCCCCAGATCGAACATCGGTGCTTTGACGCGTCTCTCGATCAGGCAGAACACCGCAAGCAGGGCGACGCCGCCAAACAGCCCGGTCAGCACCAGCGGGCTGGTCCAGCCCATGGCGTGGCCGCCGTAGGGCTGGATCCCATAGGTGATCCCGGTCAGCAGCAAGATCAGGCCGACGGCGAACGTGACGTTGCCGAGCCAGTCGATCTTCGCCGGGGTCCGTACCCCGAGCTCCTTGAGGCTCAGGTAGGACCAGATGGTGCCGCCGAGGCCGATCGGCACCGAGACGATGAACACGAGGCGCCAGTCGACGGCGGCGAGCAGGCCGCCGAGGATCAGGCCGATGAACTGGCCGGAGATCCCAGCCACCTGATTGATGCCCATGGCCATGCCGCGTTCGTTCGCCGGGAACGCGTCGGTCAGGATCGCTGGCGAGTTAGCCATGATCATCGCCCCGCCGACAGCCTGGATGACCCGAAAGCCGATCAGCCAGAGGGCGCCCTTCGGCCCGGTGAACGGGTCGAACGGCAGCGCCAGCGCGGCGAGGCCGAAGATCGCGAAGCCCGCGTTGTACATCCGGACCCGGCCGTAAATATCGCCAAATCGCCCGAGCGTGACGACCAGCACAGCCGACACCACCAGGTAACCCATCAGCATCCAGAGCAGGTAGCTGATATTGCTGGCCTGCAGCGGGTTCAGCTTGATGCCCCGGAAGATGGCCGGCAGCGCGATGATCACGATGGAGGAGTTGACAGTGGCCGACAGCATGCCGAGCGTGGTGTTCGAGAGCGCGACCCACTTGTAGTTCCCGCCGCGCAGGCCACCCTTGCCGCTTCGCGCCGTGGCGTCCGTAGCCTGGCTCACGCCCCGCCCTCCCACTGAAGAAACTCTTACTTGCTAACACCAAACTAACAGGCCCGACGACCCGGCTGCCCGCGGTGGAACTGGTTGTACCGCGCCCTCGCGCGGCTGCCTGACGGCGGTTGAGGGACCCCGCAGTGGGCTCGTTACCAGCCGAAATCCGTGAAATCGAGATCGGCGCGCTGAGGATGGCAGCTTGTCCGACAAGTCATTGCTTCGGCTCGCCGGGAGCCCGTCGCCAGCGGACCGTCGTCCGAGTAGCCTTCGCAGCGTGACATACCGGCCGCCCCCGCGTGACCTGCGCGCTTCCGACCACGACCGGGAGCGGGTGATCACGCTGCTCGGCGATGCGGTCGCCGATGGCCGGCTAACTTCGGCCGAGCATGCCGACCGGGTCGAGCGGGCCTACCAGGCGCGCACGCTTGGGGACCTGGCCGGGCTCACCACTGATCTCGTGTCGCCCGACGACCAGCCCATCCGGCTGGACGGGCGCCGGCCGGTCACCGGGGTGTTCAGCCGGGATAGCCGGACCGGCCGCTGGGTCGTGCCAGCCAGCCTCCCGGTCCTCGCCGTCTTCGGCGAGGTCGAGCTGGACCTGCGGGATGCGCTGCTGCAGAGCGGCCGCACCATTGTCTATGCCACGGTGGTGGCTGGCACCCTGCACCTCATCGTGCCCGACGGCGTAACCGTGGAGACGAGCGGCACCAGCGTCCTCACCAGGAACATCAGCCGAGGCGGGCGGCCAGCGGGCCGCCTGCCCGCCGGGCGCGGACGTCAGCAGGACGCGGCTTCCGACGCCCAGCAGCCGGTCATCGAGGTGCGCATGGTGGCCTTCGGCGGTACCATCCGCGTGACCGCGCCGAAGAAGCCCCGCAGGCTTGGCGGCTTGCGCCGTCATGACTGATCGCATTCGGCCGCAAAGATTCGGTAATAGACATGTTCTAGTCTGATTCGGACAGTAACCTCGGGATCGCCCTGGGGGTCAGTTCTCGCTGCCCAGCTGGCCTGAGTCGGAGCTTTCATCACACTGGGGGATATAGTGCCTGGCCAGGATGCAGAGGCGGTCGCGGACAGCGAACGCACTGCTAGCGGTGAGGCCGGTACGACCACTAGCCAGAAGGTCTCCAGGACTGGCCTGCTATCAGGCCGTCTCGGGTTCCTCGAGTGCGTGCTTGCCGTCACACTCGGCTTGCTGGTACTCGCGGTCCATGACGTCGGCTACATCCTGAGGCACTCGTACTGGGTAGACGAGGCGTGGGTCGCCGCAATGTCGCGCTATCCCGTGTCGGCTCTGCGAGCGACTACCTCGAGCACGCCGATCGGCTTCTCGTTCCTCGTGCGACTGGTGACCGTGCCCGGCACCCAGAGCGCACGGCTCCTGCCGCTGGCTTTTGCCGGCGCTGCGGTGGTGGTGGCGTACTGGCTCGGTCGAGGCCTCGGCTGGCAGCACCGATGGGCCGCGGTGACCGCGGCGTTCCTGGCAGCGGTCGCGGTCCTGATGGTGCCGGGCATGCTGGTGCGCGACGATCTGAAGCAATACACAGCCGAGGCATTCACCGCGCTGCTCACCATTGCCCTGACCTCCCGCCTGGAGCGGGACTGGTCCTGGCGCTGGCTAGGCGCCCTCTCGGTCTCCATCTGGGTCGGCATGCTGCTCAGCGACGCCGTGTTGTTCGTCGGTGTGGCGGCCTTCGTCGCGGTGTGCCTGGTCCAGCTTGCGAAGCGATCATGGCGCCGGTTCTGGCAGGCGACGGTGGTAGGGGCTGGCACCGCCGTACTCATGCTGGGGGTCTACAAAGTCTTCGACGCGGCGGCGCAGCAGCGGCTGAATGCCTCGACCTACTGGGCTGGCTACTTCGTGCCAGTCAGCCGGGGGCCGCACGCGATCTTGCACTTCCTGGCGCAGAACTTCGACTCGGTCCGGGCTTTCTTCGGGCTCGGCCCGACCTGGCTGGCAATCCTGCTGATGATCGCCGGGATCGTGACCCTAGCCTGGCAGCGCCGGCCGGCCACCGCGCTGGCGGTCGCTGCGCTATGGGTGGAGTTGTTCGTGCTGTCCGGGCTGCACAAGTACCCGTTCCTGAACCTCCGGGTCTACGCGTTCATGTTCGCCCTCATGGCCGCCGTGGCCGCGATCGGCGTTGCCGGGATCTGCCTGGCGCTGCGGCCCTGGCTGCGGGCGGGAGTTGCGGTGGTCGCCGCGGCTGCGCTGGCCGGGTTCATCTGGGGAGCCATGCCGCATGTCCGGAGCCATCCGATCCCGGGCGAGGACATCCGGCAGCAGACCCACTACGTCGAGCGGCACGCCGCGCCGGATGACGTCATCGCTGTGAGCCTGGACAGCAACTGGGGCTTCGCCTACTACTGGCGCGACGGTGACCCGGCTCGCAGGACCGACGGAGCGGTCAAACAGGACTACGTCGCCTACTTCCCAAACCAGCCCCGAATCGTGGTGGCGAGCGCGCGGGACCTGCCGGGAGTGCGGGAAGTGCTGTCACAGTCGCTGGCGGAGGCGCGCCAGCACGCATGTACCAGGATCTGGCTGGTGCGCACGCATATCATCGCGAGCGAGCAGGCTGCCTGGAACCAGGCGCTCAGCCAGGCCAAGCTCAAGGCAGTCGGAGTGGGCCCCGGTGGGCTGAGCTACATCCAGCTCGGCGGCGCGGGATGCAGCTGATCGCTCGTGTCGCCTGCACGCAGGGGCGTGCCAGCCGGCTGCCGTAGCGTGCACCGCGGTCCTAGCCGTGACTTGCCACCTGCTGCTGGCTGGCATCGAGCAGGCCTAGATCGGCATCGACCATCTCGTTGACCATGTCCTCGAAGGTCTTCGTTGGACGCCAGCCCAGCTCCTGCCGGATCTTGCGAGCATCACCACGCTGTTCCGGCGCATCGGCGGGGCGCCGGAACTGCGGATCGATCTCGGTTAGCCGTTGCCAGTCGCTGACGCCGATCCGGCGGAACGCGGTGGCGACGAAGTCTGCGACTGAATGGGTCTCGCCGCTCGCCACGACGAAGTCGTCGGCTACGCGGTGGCGGGCGATGAGCTGCAGGGCCCGGGCGTAGTCGCCGGCATAACCCCAGTCGCGGCGGGTTTCCAGGTTCCCGATGGACAGCCGCTCGGCCTCGCCCTGCGCGATCCTGGCGACCACGCGGGTGATCTTGCGCGTCACGAAAGTTTCCGGGCGGCGCGGCGACTCATGGTTGTACAGGATCGCCGTTGAGATCGACAGTCCGGCGCCGCGGTACAGCCGGGCCAGGTGATGTGCGAAGGCTTTGGCTGCGCCGTACGGGGTGATGGGCGCCAGCGGTGACTGCTCGGTCTGCGGGCCGGCGGCCGCGCCGAACATCTCGGCGCTGGACGCCTGCACGATCCGGACGTCGCTCGCGCGCTCGGCCGGCAAGGCCCGCACCGCCGTGATCACGCGCAGGAAGCCAAGGCCGGTCACCTCAGCGGTCCGCAGGGGATCGTCCCAGGACAGAGCTACCGACGACACGCCGCCGAGGTTATAGATCTCATCCGGCAGGGCATTCATGACGGCCTGGCGAACGTCCGCCGCTTCGGTCAGATCGCCGGGGATGGCGAGCACGCCTTCGGGAATCGGCGCGGTGTCGCCGTTGTGCACCAGCCCGTAGACCTGATATCCGTCGGCGAGGAGCAACCGCGACAAGTACCAGCCGTCTTGGCCGGTTACGCCGGTGATCAGCGCCCTGCGCGCCTCGGTCATCGCCGGAAGGTCCCCAGTACCCTGGATTCGCCGTGCCACGCCTGCAACTGCTCCAGATCCGACTCGACCATCATCCGCACGATCTCGCGGAAGTTCACGGTTGGTGCCCAGCCAAGCTTTTCCCGGGCCTTGGAGGCATCACCGATCAGGACGTCGACCTCGGCCGGCCGTAGCAGCCGCGGGTCATGCTCCACGTAATCCTGCCAGTTCTCGATGCCGACGACCTCAAAGGCGGTCTCCAGCAGGTCGCGAACGGTGTGTGTCTCGCCGGTGGCGACGACATACTCGTCACCGCGGGGCTGCTGCAGCATTCGCCACATGGCTTCGACATAGTCACCCGCGTAGCCCCAGTCGCGGCTGGCCTCCAGGTTCCCCATTACCAGCTTGTCGAGCATCCCGAGCTTAATGGCCGCGACGCCGAGTGAGACCTTCCTGGTAACGAACTCGATGCCCCGCCGCGGCGATTCATGATTGAACAAAATGCCGCTGGAGGCGTGCATTCCGTAGGACTCGCGGTAGTTAATCGTCATGTAATGGCCGAAAACCTTGGCTACGGCATACGGCGACCGGGGCCACAGCAGTGTCCGTTCGGTCTGCGGCACCTCCTGCGCCTTACCGAACATCTCGGAGCTAGAGGCCTGGTAGAACCGCACCTTGCTGAGGTCGCGGCCAGCATAAATGCGGACCGCCTCCAGCATATTCAGCACGCCCTTGCCGGTGACGTCGCTGGTAAGGGCCGACTGCTCCCACGAATACGCGACAAAGCTAATCGCGCCCAGGTTGTATATCTCGTCGGGCTCAGAAGTTTGCAACGCGCGCAGCAAGCTGGAAAGGTCGGTCAAATCCCCGGCAATGGTCTTCACCTCCGGCACCGTCTCGGCGACGAGGGTAGCCTTCGGATTATTCTGGCCGCGAATCAGCCCGAAGACCTCATAGCCCTTCCGCAGCAGCAGCTCGGAGAGGTACAGGCCGTCCTGACCAGTGATACCGGTAATGAGCGCGCGTGGCATGTCATTCGTCCTCGGCGGAAGCTAGCTGTGCGGGGGAGCGCTTCCCGGCCAGCCTCGCGGGCATGCTGGAGAGCGCGACCGTCAGCCCCGGTCCGCCCGCTGCGGCTGCTGGTGGGCGGCATGGACTGTGCCTTGACGGCGGGCATGCAGCTGATCCGGCCTGGTGGGTGTGTAGACCTCGCCTCTGGACCGGACGATGAGGTCGGCGAGCAGCGCGAGCGTCGCGATGATGAGTCCGCTCACGAAGATCAGGACGGTGTTCACCGCGAAGAGCAGCGGGTGCACAACCTGGTCGTAGATGCCCTTGGCGATGCCGAGGCCGATGAGGAAGAGCGCGAGCGGCATCAGCACCTTGAGCGGGTTGAAGTACATCACCATCCGCAGGACCTGCAGGATGTAGAGGTAGGCGTCCTTGATGAACTTGAACTTGGACTTGCCCGCCCGCTTGGAGTACTCGATGGGCACGTACCGCACGTCGTGCTGGTTGGCCAGGAACGCGATCGTGATGGTGGTCACACAAGAGAACCCGGGCGGCAGCAGCCGGAGGTAGGGCAGCGCTACCTCGCGACGGAATGCCCGCAGCCCGGAGTTGAGGTCCGGGATCACGGTGTTGGTCAGCACCTCGGCCAGCTTGCGGATGAACCACTTGGCCGGCACTCGCAGGAGCTTGTGCGTGCCCTCCTCGCTGGTCCTGGCGCCGACGACCTGATCCAGGTAGGGCTCCTGCTCGAGCATGCCGACAAGCTCGGGGATGCGGTCGTTGGGGTAGGTCATGTCGGCATCGGTCCAGACCACGATCTGCCCCCGGGCCTGGTGCGTCCCGATCCGGCGGACCGTGCCGGAGCCGCCGTTCCTGGGGAAGTGGACGATCTGCAGATTCGGGAACCGTGGCGCCGCCTCCTGCAGCCGGGCCAGGGTCTCGTCCGTGGAGGCATCGTCGTAGGCGACGAGCTCGTAGTCGTATCCGCTGGCGTCCATGGCCGCGCAGATGCGCTCCACCTCGGTGATCACATGGCCCTGCTCGTTGTGGCACGGAAGCACGATGGTGACGTAAGGGTCACGGGTCGGCTCGCCGCCCTCGAGGTCAGCCAGGTCCCTCTCGGTGATCTCGGTGGCAGGCGCTGCCGCCATGCCCGGGATAACGCTTGAGTCACGGCCAGAAAGGATCGTCATTGCGGGAACTCCGACATCCAGATATTGATAGTTAGTTTGATGGTGCCGAGTGGGGGCGTAACCAGGGTATGCGTGTCCTGACGGCTCCGCAGCGCAACGATCTGTCGCGGCGTGCCGCCGTAGGGGGCGAGCTGCAGCGGGCCCGAGGCCAGCAGGACCGGCGTCCGGCCCGCCCGCTGGATGGCTGCCACGAGCTCAGCCACTCGTTTCGGGTCCGGCTGGACCACACTTGCCGCAGGATCGCCGCACATGCCCCGGACGACCTCGGTCATCTGCTCGCCTGCCTTGCCGCCGACAAACAAGACGGACGAGTGCGCCGGGATCGCCGCGCACATCCGGCGGACGGCGGCGACCTCGCCCTTGAATGTGACCTTGTCTGCCACCCCGACAGCGACGATGCGGGTCCCCTGCGGGCCACCGCTTCGGTGTGCGATTCCGAACGTCGTCTTCACGGCCGGCAGGACCATCGCCGCCGCGAGCACGACCGCGGCCGCGCCGCGGAGCACCTGGCCGGCGTCGCGGTCCCGCAGCCAGGCCAGCAGCCAGCTGGACGCCCACAAAGCCAGCAGGATGAAGCCAGGCAGCACGCCTGGCACGAGCCTGCGGCTCGCCCAGGGCTGATCCGGGGTGATGCCTGGGCGCAGCAGCACGCTGACGATGATCCAGGCGAAGGCCATGAGCGGCAGGGTCCAGGCCTCGGCACCGTTACGCAGGCACCGGCGGGCGAGCACGGCCGCCCCGATGGTAGCGAGGATCACGATCGGCACGCCGACATACCAGTACACCCAGTGCAGGCTGATCTCGTAGAACAGCCGGTTCGGCTGGACGGCGAGGTGGTCAGCACGCTCAAACGCTGCCATCGCACGAGCTGCGGAGGGTGTCTGCTTCTGTTTCACCGTCTGCACGTACGGCCGGAGGACAAGCCCGATCAGGATGAGAAAGGACAGCGCGGCCGCAGCGTTCGGCAGCCAGTCGCTGCGTAGCGCCGGCATGCCGCGGCGCCGGAAGAACAGGACGGCGGCGACCGTGATCACGAGCACCAGGGCGCCGATAGCAACGAGCGGCAGCAGCGAGCTCTTGATCTCCGTCAGGTACGGCCGGCTCAGGAAGATCCCGTCGATGACGCCGTAGAGGGCGCCAAGCACGGTGCCGCCAATCAGCGGCCAGGCCTGGGGTCGCCGTCCGAGGACAAGCAGCCCGCAGTACGGGATCAGCGGCAGCAGGTCGCTGGCGCCGTCGATGCGGACAAGGAGGGTGAGCCCGAGCGCGACGCCGGCCAGCGCCGCGAGCTTCTGGCGGGCCGCGCCTTCGGCCGAGAATGAGTCAATAACCAGGCACAGGCCGCCAAGAAACAGCACCTGGGCCAGTGGCTCGCTGAACGTGCTCCTGGTGGTGAACTGCTCCGGCATGGACACGGCGAGGATCAGCGCGCCGAGCGGAGCCCAGCGGGGTCCGACGAGGCGGCCAACGAGCCCGCCGAAGGCGAGGACGCCGCAGGCTCCGATCAGCACGTTGGTGGCTGTGGCCAGCCCGGCGCCACCGATCCAGATCGCGGCCGCGAGCGTCATCGGCTCTCCGGCCATGAACTGAGGCACGACCGAGTGGCCAACCTGGTAAAACGCCGGGCTGGCGAAGGAAAGCAGGTGGGTGCTGCCGCCGAAGGCCGCGGCGCGGATCGGGATCGGCAGGGAGCCGTGGTGCGCCAGCCACGTGCCGAACTGGTAGTACGACGCAGCGTCCCGCTGCACGATGATCTGCTGCGAGTGGTAGCGGAACTGGTCGACGCCGAAGGCCACGGCGACGGCGACCAGGCCAAGAAGTGCCCACCAGGGCACCTTGGCTGGCTCCGCGCCGCGGGTGGCCAGCAGGCCCTGTGAGCGCGCCGGGATCCAGCGCAGGCCGAAGGTCACGATGATGGCGGCCAGTGGCAGTGAGATGACCAGCATCAGCAGGGCAGTGAACTTGCCAGCCAGCAGGAGCGGCAGGCCGACTAGCAGCCATGCGGTGACCAGCAGGGCGGGTAGCACCGTCAGCTGGCGGAAGATCAGGCCAGCACGATCTGGCCGGGTCGACGGACCTGGCTGTTCCTCGACCGGCGAGGCTTGCGCGTGCGTGGTGCGGCCGCCAGCGCTCACCCTGACTCCTCCGTTGCCAGCGGCCCCTTCGGCTCGCTCAGGTCCGCCGGGCCCGGGCGGTGCAGGACCAGATAGCCATCGCGCCGGAACACGACCTTGTAGCCGTGCTGGAGCAGGTTCGTCACGTGGTCGCGCTGCTCGGTCATGCTGTCGAAGGTGAACTCGTGGCGGTGCACGTCAGCCACGACCCAGGGCGCCGCGAACGGCGGTGTCACGCCGTCCCCGTCCCACATCAGAACCGTGTCACGGGCAGACAGTTCCGAGCCGAGATCGTTGGCGGCTTCGACGACGACGCCGCTCGGAACCTTCGCGACCGCCGCCGCCTCGGACCTGGTCTGGTACGTCTGGTGGTAGAACCACGGATGCAGCATGGCGCCGAGTTTGTACATCGGCACCATGTAGAGCACGACACCGCAGATGGCGATGCTGCAGATGAGCGAGACGGTGCCCCGTGGTGCCTGGCGGTCGGCTCCGCTGCGCCTGCTGCGCACCGGAGCGGCTCCATCCTCCACCGGACCGGCCTGGGCTGGCACGACGGTCTCGGGAGCCGACACGGGCAGCCCCTGATCGGAGCTGGCCTCCGGGAGTGATGCCGCCGCGGGCGCTGACGCGGTGCTGCGGCTGCCGAAGCCGGCGGCGCGCCCAACTGCCGTAACCCACCGATCCAGCCGGGCGGCTCCGTCGGCGGCCGCGCAGGCAAGAGGTATCGCCAGGTAGGCGTTGTACTGGAAGGCAAGGACCCACCAGTTCGGATACTTGGAGTTCAGCATCCGCTCGAGCAGCAACGGGACTGCAGCGAGCACGACCGGCGAGAGCAGCGACAGGAAGCAGAAGGCACCGAAGAGCCACTTGAGCGTGTGGAACTTGATCGATGGGTGGATCAACCTGCGCACAGTCGCCACCGGATGCCGGACGATGTGCTCCGCGACCTGCGGCACGTTACTGCCGAGGGCGGAGTACGCCCAGTAGTAGTCCCCGAAGCCGCCGAAGGCCGGGATGAGGACGTAGGTCGCGAACGCCGTGTAGGCAAAGCCGAGCACGATCAGGCCAATGCCGACCAGGGGCTGCCGCCGGACCGAGTTCGGGAACGAGAGCACCAGGTAGGCGCCGATGCCGACGACAAGCAGGCCCATGTCCTCCTTGACCAGCAGGAGGAGAGCCACGGCGATCAGCGCGGAACGCAGCCGTCCGGCCTGGAAGCGCTCGAGTGCGATGGCGGTCAGGACGGGCGCGAACGCGACCTCGTGGAAGTCGTAGTGGGCGGCAGCGACGAGCGGCCAGCACAAGCCATAGGCCACGCAGATGAGGTAGGCAGCGGTCGCGGCCTTCCCGCCGCTGCCGCCGAAGGCCCGGCGGGCGAAGATCCACAGCGGCGGGATCGCCAGGGCGAACAGGATGGCCTGCGCCACCAGGAGCGTCTGCGGGCTGCCGTAGATCCAGTACAGCGGTGCCAGGGCCGCGATGATCGGAGAGAAGTGATCACCGAGCACCGAGAAGGTCATGCCGTTGCCATCGTGCATCCCCTTGATCGGGGAAATGGCGAGATGGAAATGCGAGTACGACCGGATCGCCTGGTCGAAGATGACCAGGTCGTAGTTCGTGTCCTTGAACGTGCGGTACAGGATCAGCGAGAAGACTGAATAGATCGCAGCGATGACGATTGTCAGGGCGCTGACACCGGCAACGTGTGCCCGGCTGTATTGGCCCAGTCTTGCGACCGCGGCCTGCCGACTCGCGGCGAGGGGATTCCTCACCTGGGACTGGATGCTCATCGCGGCTAAGGGTACTGGCACTGCCACAGGCCAGACGCCGAACTAGGGCCATCGGGCCCCAAAAAACCGTAAAGCTCTCTGCCTAGCAGGTTTAGCGGGCTAGCCGTCGGCCGCGGTGCGGACTAATCTCCCAGGTCGCGTTTGCGAGCCACGCCGCGGATGGGCTGCTGCCTCGCTGCTAGCGTCGCCATCGGCCGGTTCGGGCTACCATGGCCGGGCCCGTTACGTTCGCGAGATGACAGGCTCAGCCACATGCCAGATCCCAGGGTCGCTATGCCGTCAGACCAGGCGGATGCCGTGACCGCCGACTCAGACGGCGGGGCCAGCGGGATCAGCGCGAGCCAGGCCGCCGGGCCTGCCGGTCGGCGCGTCCTGACCCTTGCCCTGAAGCTCATTGGCAGCAAATGGATCAAGATCGGCTTTGTCGTTTGCGCTGTCGGCCTAGCGGCATATTCAGGGGCCGAGGACTGGAAGCGCATCTGGCCAGCTCTGACCAGCCTCGGCGTGCCGATCGTGCTGGGTGCGCTTGCGTGCGGACTCCTGGCTCTCGCCACCACAGCCATGGTCTGGCGGGCGCTGCTCGGCGGCCTGGGCTCGCCGCTGCCGATCCGCACTGCGGCAGGCATTCTCTTCGTGGGTCAGCTGGGCAAGTACCTGCCTGGCTCCATCTGGCCGGTGCTCGCTCAGATGGAGCTGGGCCGCGCGCATGATGTCCCTCGTCCCCGCTCAGCCAGCGCCTCCGTGCTCGCCATGGTCCTGTCGGTGATCACCGGCTTGCTGACAGCACTCGTGACGCTGCCGTTCGTGGCCGGTTCCATGCCTTACCGGTGGGCATTGCTCGCTGCCCCCGTGCTCCTGGTGCTGCTCTATCCGCGAGTCCTCAATGGAATCATGGCCTGGCTGCTGCGACTGGCCAGGCAACCGCAGCTGGAGATGACGCTGACAGCCCGGACGCTGGTCCGCGCCCTAGCGTGGTCATTCGGCACCTGGATTTGCTTCGGCTTGCAGA
Organism: Streptosporangiaceae bacterium; assembly: GCA_036495585.1. Taxonomy (GTDB): domain Bacteria; phylum Actinomycetota; class Actinomycetes; order Streptosporangiales; family Streptosporangiaceae; genus JAJYUU01. The sequence continues at coordinate 9,529 of DASXMP010000095.1, read as the reverse complement.
TCTGGCTGCTTGCCACGCAGCTGGGAGCGCCAGCCGGCAAGACAATGGTCCTGGCAATCGGCGGCTTCGCCCTCGCCTGGAGCGTCGGCTTCATCGTGGTCATCGCGCCAGCCGGCGCGGGTGTGCGTGACGTCCTGTTGCTGCTCATGCTGGGTTTGGTCCTCAGCTCAGCAAAGGCGACCGCAGTGATGATCACCTCAAGGGCAGTGCTGACGCTGGCTGACCTGATCGCCGCTGCTGTCGCGGCGAGGCTGGCGCGCCAGGCCCGGCGCTCAGTAGATGACCTTGGAGTACGTCCGGACCTTCCATAGCGCGTGCTCGCTGTAGATGTTGCGGACGGTGCCGGACCGGGCACGCATGACCAGCGAGTGCGTCGTAGCCCCGCCGGCCCGGTAGCGGACCCCCGCGAGTAGCTCGCCGTCGGTGATTCCGGTGGCCGCGAAGAAGGCGTCGTCCGAGGTGACCAGGTCGTCCGTGGTCAGCACCCGGTCGAGGTCGTGGCCCGCCGCCAGGGCCTTAGCCCGCTCGGCGTCGTCCCGCGGTGCGAGCTTGCCCAGAATCACGCCGCCGAGGCACTTGACCGCGCACGCCGCGATGATGCCCTCGGGCGTGCCGCCGACGCCGAGCATCAGGTCGACGCCACTGCCGTCCTTGGCTGCCATGATCGCGCCGGCCACGTCGCCGTCGGTGAGCAGCTTGATCCGGGCGCCAGCCTCCCGGACCTGACTGATCAGGTCGGCGTGCCGCGGGCGGTCCAGGATCACGACCGTCACATCGGCGGGGGGGCAGTGCTTGGCCTTCGCGACCGCCATGATGTTGGCGGCCGGGGGCGCCTCAATGTCCACCACGCTGGCCGCTTCGGGCCCGGTGACCAGCTTGGACATGTAGTAGACAGCCGAAGGGTCATACATCGAGCCACGTGCGCTGACGGCAATGACCGAGATGGCATTGGGCATCCCGTTGGCCGTGAGCCGGGTGCCGTCGATGGGATCGACCGCGACGTCACACAGCGGTCCGCTACCGTCGCCGACTTGCTCCCCGTTGAACAGCATCGTGGCGTGGTCCTTCTCGCCTTCCCCGATGACGACGACGCCGTTCATGGAGACCGTATTGATCAATGCGCGCATCGCCTGAACGGCCGCCCCGTCGGCGCCGTTCTTGTTGCCACGGCCCACCCAGCGGGCGGATGCCATCGCCCCGGCCTCGGTAACCCTGGCCAGCTCCATGCCGAGGTTGCGGTCCGGGGCCTGGTGGTCGGGCTCCGGCACAGCCGGGGCGCCTTCAGTCGCCGGACTGCTCTCGTCCACCGGGGCGCCTGCGGAGCTCGCCATGCCAGGAGCGCCCGCAACGCCGCCGAACCCGGTGTCGGGCTCGCGGTCCGACGGTCCGTGCGGCACGCCAGCTCCCTGCTGTTCACTCATGACCAACGCACCTTTCCAGTCGGCGGCCCGTGGTGAAATCCTATGTAGCACGCTGGTTTCTGGACCGGCTGCCCTTGTCGGGCCGCACGAGAGCACTGGAGCAGATGGCTACCGAGCAAGCCGCGCCTATGGCCCGCGCCGCCGATCGCGGCGCGTCGACTCGTGCAGTCCTGCTCGCTGCGGCTCGCGATGTCTTCATGCACTCGGGGTACGCCCAGGCAGGCGTCACTGACATCGTGGCGCTGGCGGGCGCCAGCGTTGGCAGCCTGTACCACCACTTCTCCGGCAAGGCTGACCTGTACCTGGCGCTGTTCGAGGAGCTGCAGGAAGCGCAGGACGCGCAGACCAGGGCCGCGGTGAGGCGGTGCCGAGAGGCTGGGGTCACCGATCCGATGGCGGTACTGCTGGCCGGGGCCCGCGCCTACCTTGACGTGTGCATCGAGCAGCGCGAGCTGGTCAGCATGTTCGGCCGCGGCGACGGCCCGCCAGGCTTCGATCTCACGCTGCGCCAGCGGCTGGCTGACTGGGTGCGCAGGAACACCGAGTTTTTCGCCCGCAGCGGAGAAGCCCTGGACGAGGCCGCGGCCATCGTCCTGACCGGCGCCATGACGCTGGCTATGACCGAGGTGGCGCTTGCTGCCGATGCTGCCAGGGCGCGCCAGCTCGCGGCGGGCGTGCTGGAGGTCCTATCCCGGCTGCAGGTCCGGCCCGCACCCTAACCGGCTTGCTGGTTAGAACGGTGCCCCTGGCTCGGCCCCTTGCTCTGCCGTCGGCTTGTCCTGCGTGGCCAGTGCGGTTGCCAGGCGCGCCCGTGCTCCCTCGAGCCATTCCTCGCAGACCGCGGCCAGCTGCTCGCCCCGTTCCCACAGCTGCAGCGATTGCTCCAGCGTGAGCCCGCCCGCCTCCAGCCGCTTGACCAGCTCGATCAGCTCGTCACGCGCCTGCTCGTAGGCGGGGCGCCCGTCCTTGTTCCCGCGGCTAGCCGATGCCGTCACGGTAAGCAGCCTAGTGCGGCAGTAATGCCCCGGCGCGCTGCGCCGATCAACACAATGAGGGAGAGCGAGGGCTCGACCCAGGCTTGCCGAGGGAACGCTATGAACTGCCATGATTTTCCAGCCGACGGGCCGCCGCCCGCGGCGCCGCGGGCGGCATCATGCGACACCCTGCCGCTGGCGCGGCTGCGCCGGCGCGAGCAGGCGCAGCGTGCGGCGACCCTTAGCGGTCGCCGCGGTCACCACGTCACCCGCTGCGCAGCACGCCGCACCAGGCCAACATCACTGGCGGAAGCCGGCAACTGCTGGGACAACCGGCTTTACTGGCCGCAGATCAGCTGGCGGCTCGCGGGTCCGCGCTAGCGCCGTCCGCTCGCTCGCGAGCGTGTCCGTCGCCCGCGACTAGTCAGTGGTCACTTGCAGCTGGTTGTCGGCGAAGCGGACGCTGAGCGACTCACCCGAGCTCACCTCAGCGGCGGTGAGGACGACGCGCGAATCCGCGTGCTGCACGATCGCGTAACCCCGTCGCAGCGTCGCGGCCGGGGACAACGCGATCAGCCGCGCGCGGATGTGCGTCACGTCACTGTCGGCACGAGCCAGCTCCGCGCCGACCGAGCGCCGCGCCCGCTCCAGCAGGCCGAGCAACTGCTCCTGCCGCCTGTCCACCTCGCGCACTGGACTCGCGAGTGCCGGCCTCGACCTCATCGCGCTCAGCCAGGAGCCCTCCCGGTCCAGCCGCCCGGCGAGCGACCGGCGGGCCCTGCCCCGCAACTGGTCGATCATGTCGAGTTGCTCGGCCACGTCGGGCACTGCGCGCCTGGCGGCGTCGGTTGGTGTCGATGCCCGGACGTCGGCCACCAGGTCCAGCAGCGGCACGTCCTGCTCGTGGCCGATCGCGCTGATCACGGGCGTCAGGCAGCCGGCCACGGCCCGGACGAGATCCTCAGCGGAGAACGGGAGCAAGTCCTCGATCGAGCCGCCGCCCCGGGTAATGATGATGACGTCGACCGCGGGATCCGCGTCCAGCTTCTGCAGGGCCTCGATGACCTCTTCGCTGGCGTGCGGTCCCTGCACCGCGACCTGCTCGACACGGAAGCGCACCGCAGGCCACCGGCGGGCCGCGTTTCTGCGCACGTCACGCTCGGCTGCCGAGTCCCGCCCGCAGATGAGGCCAATAGTGCCGGGCAAGAACGGCAGCCGGCGTTTCCGCTCGGAGGCGAACAGGCCCTCCGCGGCCAAGGCGGTCCGCAGCCGCTCAAGGCGGGCCAGCAACTCGCCCACGCCCACGGCCTTGACCTGCGCGGCGGAGAGCGCGAAGGTGCCCCGGGCCGCGTTGAACTCCGGCTTGGCCCAGATCACGACCCGGCTGCCCACACCGGGCGGCGGGCTCGTCGCGTCCAGTACAACGCCCGCGCAGATAACCCGGACCGATACGGAGGCCACCGGGTCACGGAGAGTGAGGAAGACGGTGCCCCCGCGCCGGTTCAGCTCGGCGATCTGGCCTTCGACCCAGACCTTGCCGAGGCGGCCGATCCACTCGCCGACCAGCCGCAGCACAGTGCGGACTGGTACCGGCGACTCTTCGGATGTCTCCAGTGGCATGGCGGCCTAGCACCTGCCAGCCGCGATCACGAGCCCGACTCGAGCTTCTGGATGCGCCGCTCCAGCATGCCTAGTACGTCCGTCCGCTCGGCGTTCCTGGCCTCGTACTCGGCCAGGATTCGCAACTGATGCACGTCCAGGCCGCGGAGCCTGGCCCGGATCGAGGGCAGCGACAGGTCGTCGTAACTCGGCAGCGGCAGGTCCGTGGCTGGCTGGCTGGCGGCGGCCGCACTAGTCGTGGCTGGGGCTGGGCCGGCGCTCGGTTCGACCGGGGTGGCGGATACGGCCGCAGGGCTAGCAGGCTCGCCCGAGGAAACCTCGGCGGCGGTCGCAGCGCCGGGGGAGGCGGCACGGGACGCCGCAGCCTTCGCCGCAGCGCCGCTGGCTTCGCTGGCGGCGCGGGCCCGGTCGGCCATCTCCTCGGCCGAGAGCAGCCGCACGTTGCCGGTGCGGTCTAGGGACCGCCACCGGGAATCGGCCGCGCTGGACAGAACGGTGTCCGGGCCGGATCTGACATCCTCGCCCGAGCCGAGGTCGGCCTGGTACGGCTGCGGCACTGGTGGCTGCGCGTGTACTGGCTGCCGCTCTGCAGACAACCGCCCTGTTTGCGGCACCGATGTCTGCGGCCCTGGAGTTTGCGGCCCTGGTGGTTGCGGCCCTGGTGGTTGCGGCACTGAGGGCGGCGATTGCGGCTGGTCGGCCGTCATCAGGATCCGGCCGATCCCGGCAAACACGGCCCGCAGCACCTCAGTCGGCGTCCTTCTCACCTGGTCGCGGACTTGCGGGATACCCATAGCCGATCTGTCTCCCTTGATCTGGTGCGTCGCGCCGGTCTCGCCACCGCCGCGGGTCACGTCTGCGGCTCTCCCGGCTACCGCGGTTCTCATTCCAGGTAACGCTGACGTCACTCTCGGTCACCCGTACGAGCGGGCTAGACCTGGAATTATTGTCGTCAGCGGGCCAGGGAGCGCAACCGGCGGGCGGTCATTAGTCTGCCAGCCGCCGTGCTGAGGCCGACTTGCTGCCAGTGCCTGGCCCCCGGCCGGTAATGATCACCTAAACTGCAGTTATGCGTGCTCAGTCTGGCCGAGTGCTGCTCGCCAAGCCCCGTGGGTACTGTGCGGGCGTCGACAGGGCCGTGCTGGCCGTGGAGCGAGCGCTCGAACGGTATGGAGAGCCGGTCTACGTCCGTCGCCAAATCGTGCATAACGCCCACGTCGTCCGGACGCTGGAGGCGCAGGGCGCGATCTTCGTCGAGGAGACTGAATCCGTGCCCGAGGGCGCCGTCGTGGTCTTCTCTGCCCATGGAGTATCCCCCGATGTCCGTAACCGGGCGGACGACCAGGGCCTGCGCACCATCGACGCGACCTGCCCGCTGGTCTCGAAGGTGCACAACGAGGCTCGCAGGTTCGCGGCCAAGGACTATGACATCCTGCTCATCGGCCACGAGGGCCACGAGGAAGTCATCGGCACGACCGGTGAGGCGCCGGCCAATATCCACCTGGTGGACGGTCCCGAGGGTAGTGGCTCAGTCCAGGTTCGGGACCCCGCCAAGGTCGTCTGGCTCTCGCAGACCACGCTGTCGGTAGACGAGACCGTCGAGACGGTCGCGGCGCTGCGCCAGCGATTCCCCCTCCTGATCGACCCGCCCAGCGACGACATCTGCTACGCGACACAGAACCGCCAGGCAGCGGTGAAGCAGATCGCGGCACAGTCCGACGTGGTGATCGTGGTCGGCTCGGCAAACTCGTCCAACTCCGTGCGGCTGGTGGAAGTCGCCAAGGATTCCGGCGCGGCAGCCGCTTACCTCGTCGATGACGCCGCCGAGATTGACCCCGCCTGGCTCGAAGGGGTCAACACGATCGGGCTCACGAGTGGCGCCTCGGTGCCGGAGGTTCTCGTGGACGGTGTGCTGGCCAGCCTGGCCGAGAACGGATTCACCGATGTCGAAGAGGTCGAGGCCGTGCGCGAGCGCATGGTCTTCGCGCTCCCGCACGAACTGCGCAAGCCTGCGGCCGAGCAGGCCTAGACATCGGCAGCACTCGCGCAGGATCGCGCGCTTGCCGCTGGCTCGAAGCAAGTCGAGCTCAGCACGAGTGGCGCTAGCGCCGCGCTGATCTGTCCACGACCACCTCGCCGCGCAAGGTGGCACGGAACTCGCGCACGCACTGCGGCAGCCCACGGTATGTCGCGACACTGACGGCGACCGCGGTACCCGCGAGAAGCCAGGGCGCCGCGCCGGACAGCATCAGGAACGTCCCCTCGAGTACTGACAGGACCGTGCCGTGCGCCGAGTCGCCCTGGGCCGTGAACGCCTGCGCGAACAGGACCGCGACCAGAAAGATCGCCGGCGGCGCCAGCACTACCTGAAGCAGCGCCTCCCGGCGGACATAGAGCGGGGCCAGCACGCCTGCGGCACAGTAGCCGAGCCCGGCCAGCACGCCGATCCCCCATGCCGCGGATACCAGGCAGCTGACCAGGCACAGGGCGAACATTCCCAGCAGGGCCCCGCGCGCGGTGAATTGGAACCGGAACGAGCCGGTGGCGCCGCCCGGCCGCGCGTCAGGATGCGGCCGCGAGGTCGGTGCCGGCCGCGCCCGGGTGGCCTGCCTCGTCGTCGCACCTCGCGCCAGGGGCGTAGCTGGCCGGGCCGGCCTTTCGGTCATCCGCTCCGTCATTGGCGGTTCACGTCCTCGATGTCATCCGGCGGCAGGCATGGCGCGCCGCGGCGGCGACGCGACCAGCTCCGGGCCGGTGTCCACGACCAGGTCGGGCGCGGACAGCGCGCGCACCGTCTCCTCGACTGGTCGTGGCGACTCCAGGTCCGCCTCGACCACGCCAAGCTCGTTCAGCTTGCGGGCCGTGACCAGCACTCGGCTCTCCAGCGAGCCGACCGCCCGGTTGTAGGTCGCAACCGCATTAGTCAGTGCCCGGCCGAGGCCCTCGACGTGCCTGCCGAGTCCGCTGATGCGGTCGTACAGCTCCCGGCCGAGATCGAACACGGCCTTCGCGTTCTCGGACAGCGCTGCCTGCTGCCAGGCGTACTGCGCGGTGCGCAGCATGGTGACCAGTGTCGTCGGCGTCGCAATGTGCACCTTGCTGGCCATCGCGTACTCCAGCAAAGCTGGGTCGTGCTCTAGGGCCGGGGCCAGGAATGCCTCGCCGGGAATGAAGAGCACCACGAACTCGGGCGCCGAGCTGAGGGCGGTCCAGTACGTCTTGGCCGCGAGGCGGTCGACATGATCGCGCAGATGCCGGGCGTGCGCGTCGAGCCTCCTCGCTCGCACGCTCTCGTCCGTCGCCTCGGCTGCCTCGAGGTAGGCGGCGAGCGAGACCTTGGAGTCGACGACGATGTTCTTGCCGCCAGCTAGCCGCACAACCATGTCCGGCCGGAGCGCGCCGTCGGCGGTGGTCACGCCGACCTGCTCGTCAAAGTCGCACTTGCTGGCCATGCCTGCCAGCTCAACGACCCGGCGCAGCTGCATCTCGCCCCACCGGCCCCTGGCCTCGGGCCGACGCAGCGCGGTGACCAGTGCCTGGGTCTGCGCGCGGAGTTGATCCGAGCTCTGCCGGGCCATGGTCACCTGCTCGGTGAGCGCGGCGTGGGACGAGCGGCGTGCGGCCTCCGTCTCTCGCAGCTGGCTTTCCACCCGTGCCAGCGTGTCGCGGAGCGGCTGGACGAGGTGCTCAACCGCGGCCTTGCGAGTGTCGAGATCCCCGGTCGCCTTGGCGCGCGCAGCGCTCAGCCTGCCTTCGGCAATCTCCAGGAACGTCTTGGTGCTGGCGTCGAGAGCCTGCGCCGACAGGGCCTGGAACCGCTCGGTGAGCTGGCCGTCGATGAGTGCTTCGCGCTCCTGCGCGGCTCGCTCCACCAGCGCTGCCCGCTGATCCGCGCCGCGGGCCCGTTCCTCCGCGCGGTGCGCGCGTTCATCGGCGGCCCGGGCCTCGGTGGTGAGATCGGCCGCGAGATTGGCCAGCCGCGTCCGGGCGAGCAGGTATCCGACGACGGCACCGAGCGCGGCGCCGACGACAATCCCGATCAGCAGTGACGTAGCGTCCATAGAGATCATGGTCGCAGCCGCCAGCGACAGTTCCGGGTCCGACACGCCCGACCGCGTCGCGGCGGCACCGGGCCAGGCCTAGCGACTTTTCACTGAATGTGCAACCACAAACCTCGCATTTCACCCGCTCAGAGGCTGCCAGATCGATGGAAGGTCGGCGAGATCTCCCGCCGCGTGCTGGCCCCACCCCGGGACCGCGGACATGCGGACGGCGACGTTCCCTTGCCTTGAATAGAATTCCCCAGTGAGCTTGTCCATTGGCATCGTCGGTCTGCCCAACGTGGGCAAGTCCACCCTCTTCAACGCGCTGACGCGGGCGAACGCGCTGGCATCCAACTACCCATTCGCGACGATAGACCCGAACGTCGGTATTGTCGGCATCCCCGACTCGCGGCTTGAGGCGCTGGCCGGTCTCTACGACTCGGCCCGGATCGTGCCTGCCACGGTGCGGTTCGTCGATATCGCCGGGCTGGTCCGGGGGGCGTCGGCCGGGCAGGGGCTGGGCAACCAGTTCCTGTCGCACATCCGCGAGACCGACGCGATCTGTCAGGTCGTGCGGGTGTTCACCGACCCTGACGTGAGTCACGTCGACGGCGACGTGTCGCCAGAGCGGGATATCGAGACCATCGCGACCGAGCTGATGCTGGCCGACCTGCAGACACTGGAGAAGGCGGCCCCGCGGCTGGTGAAGGAAGCTAAGTTCGCCAAGGACCCGGACAAGACCAGGACAGCTGAGGCTGCCGAGAGGGCACAGCAGGTCCTGGACGGCGGCACCACGCTATTCGCCGGAGCCGCCGTGGCCGGGATCGACCTCGCCGACCTGCGGGAGCTGCAGCTGCTGACCGCCAAACCGTTCGTGTATGCGTTCAACGAGGACGACCGGGAGCTGGCCGACGACGAGCTGCGGAAGCGGCTTGGCAATCTGGTCGCGCCCGCCGAGTCGGTGTTCATCGATGCCAAAAGCGAGGCGGAGCTGGCGGAACTTGAGCCCGCGGAGGCGGCGGAGCTGCTGGCCGAGATGGGTCTCGGTGAGCCTGGACTGGCACAGCTCGCGCGGGCCGGGTTCGCTGCCTTGCGGCTTCAGACCTTCTTGACCGCCGGGCCGAAGGAGGCGCGCGCGTGGACGATTTCCGCCGGCGCAACCGCTCCGGAGGCGGCGGGCGTGATCCACAGCGACTTCCAGAACAAGTTCATCAAGGCCGAGATCGTGTCGTTCGACGACCTCATGGCAGCTGGCTCGGTCGCCGCGGCCCGGTCTGCTGGTAAGGCCCGGATCGAGGGCAAGGACTACGTGATGCAAGACGGCGACGTGGTCGAATTCCGCCACGGATGAGCATGGCGGCGGTCGCCGAATCCCCGTAGCTTGCGACATGACTACCGGTAAAGTGCGGCGATCGCGCGTGCCTCAGCGGCCACCTGGGCTCGGAGGTCGGCTGGTTCGAGCACCTCGATG
>DASXMP010000094.1:0-2495 GCA_036495585.1 Streptosporangiaceae bacterium | reverse complement strand
ATCCCCCTTGCGGCGGCGTAGTCGGCGGTGTTGAGGTAGTAGCGCAGGGCCTCGGTGCTCGTGTCCCAGCGGGGGTCGGCCGGGCCGGTCGGCCGGGACTTCCAGGCGTGCACGCGCAGCTGGCCGCACGTGTACCGCGTCCGGGGGTCGACCGGGTGGGGGACGTTGGCGATCAGGATGATCAGCGGCAGCTCGGCGAGCAGCTCTACCGACTTGCCCGGCCCGCCAGAGCCGGTGAAGGCCAGCCCGCCGTCCGGCCCTACTCGCACTCCCTTGAAGAAGGAGACGCTCGGGGGCAGGTCGCGCCGGGACAGGCCGTGCTTGGCGGCCGCGAGGGTGAACAGCTCCCGCCCTGACGGGCTCGGGCCTTGCGGGGCGGAGCCGCCGTACCTGGCCTGGTTGGCCTGCGCGGTGGAGGTGCCGCACAAGGCGTCGTGGTGCCCGGAGTCGTCAGCCACGACGGTCGCCAGGATCCGGCCGTCGCCGGACAGCAGCGGGTGCCCGGCGCCGAGGTAGGCCTGCCAGGGGATCTTCACGGTGTCGGCCACGTTGAGCCGCTCCCATGGCTCGAGGGCGTTGTAGACCAGCACGTGCGCGCACGCCTCGCCGGTGACGTCCTCCAGACGGACCCGGGTGCCGCGGGCGACGACCTTGTGCGCATAGTTACCTCCGGCGACAGTCTCCGCCCAGGTGAGGGTGTCAGGGGAGACGCCGGGCGGCGGGAAAGGCGTGCTGCTCGCGGGCAGGTACGGCATCGCTTCGGCGACCTTGCCGCCCTGCGCCCGCGCGTCCGCGCGGGCGCTGTGGACCGTGTCGGTCTCGTGCTGTCCGGCTACGGTGGCCATCGGCTGGGGACTCCTTCCGTGGAGGGCGGCCTACACTGCCGCTTCGGCCTCGGTGATCTCGGGCGCGGGGCTGGTCATGGTGCCGCCGCGCAGTCGCAGATGAACCAGGTAGCCGACGATGAGCGTGCCGCCGATGAACAGCGGCGCGCTCCACTGCAGCCACCAGGTGTGCCCGGTCAGGTCGTAGACCAGCGAGCGCGGCCATGCCAGGTTGATGATGGCGAGCACCTGGTATGCGACGGCGATCACGGTGACGGGAATGCCCCACTTGCCGAGGCTGAACAGCTTCTTGCCGCGCTCGTCGAGGCCTTCGGCGGTCGCCTCGCTCGGCTTGCCGCGCGCGGCGCGGATGCGGTGCAGGAGCAGCGGCCCGGTGACGCCCAGATAGCCGATGTACAGCATCGCAATGCACAGGCTGGACAGCGCCGTGAAGACGGCGGTCTGCGGGAGGTTGACCACGAGGGCGATGACCGCGCCGACGCCGACGACAATCGAGCAGGCAATGGGCGTGCCGGTGCGCGGGTTTACCCTGGACAGCACTTTGTGGAACGGCAGGGCCTGCTGGCGCGCCATCGAGAACATCATCCGCGAGCCGGACGTCTGGCAGGCCAGCGTGCACACGCAGATCGCGATGATGACGTCGACCAGCATGATCCGTCCGGCGGTGTTGCCGAAGACGGCCTCAACCACGTACGGCATCCCCACGGTGGCGAGCTTGCCGTCGGTCAGGCTGGGGGCCGCCATCAGCGCGGCGATCAGCAGCAGCGCGCCGCCGATCCCGGAGACGACCAGCGCCCGGATGATCGTGCGCGGGGCGATGTGGCGCGGCGAGCGCGTCTCCTCGGACAGCTCGCCTGCCGAGTCAAAGCCGACCATGACGTAGGCGGCCATCAGGCCGGAGGCGAGGAACGCCCAGATGTAGGGCGAGCCCGGCGTCGGGGCCGCGCCGGACGTGTTCACCAGCACGGAGACGCCACGCTTGGTGTGGCTGAACAGCGCGATGATGATCGCGATGACGCCCAGCAGCTCAAGCACGACGCCGGTGCTGTTGACGAGCGTCATCAGCCGGATCCCGACGATGTTGATCACGGTGGTGACGACCAGCAGGATCACGCCGAGAATGACCGCGTTCTGCGCGCCGGTCGGGGTTGACGGCGAGGAATTCGCCGCCGAGCCGCCGACCATCTGGAACCCGGTCCAGATGGAGGGCAGCACGGCCTGCAGCGCGATCGCGGCGGCCGCGACGGTAAGGATCTGCCCGATGATCATGATCCAGCCGGTGAACCAGCCGAACGTCGAGCCCGCCAGCCGGGACGACCACTGGTAGATCGAACCGGAGATCGGGAACCGGGCGGCGAGCGTGGAGAAGTTCAGCGCGACGAGCAGCTGCCCGGCGAACACGATTGGCCATGTCCAGAAGAACGCCGCGCCGCCGAAGCCGTAGCCGAGGAAGAACAGCTGGAAAACGGTGGTCAGGATGGAGACGAAGGAGAACCCGGCGGCGAAGGAGGCGAAGGCGCCGACCCGGCGGTGGAGTTCCTGGCTGTAGCCGAAGCGCGCCAGGTCCGCGCGCTCGGTCGGCTCTTCGATGATGGACGTCATGGCTGCCCCTGGCGCTTGCGATGGCGGCTGGTGGACTAATACCTGTCG
>DASXMP010000093.1:0-10923 GCA_036495585.1 Streptosporangiaceae bacterium | reverse complement strand
TAGGCAGGGAACAGGCGGCGCAGGTGGTAGTCGATGACCGCCTGGGCCTGCGCGACCGACGACTGGCCAGCTAGGACGCTGGTACCGAGGCCTACCGACATGGCCAGCAGGCTGATGGATTCCAGGTCGGCGTCCAGGCTGGCGGGCGCGTCACCGGCCAGCTGAGCAGCTCGCAGCTGGGCGGCAACGAGATCGCTCACGATGCCTGAGTTCCGGACCAGCGGTTTGATCGCCAGCGCCGGGTCTGTCAGCGACAGCGCTAGGTAGGCCGTGGAGAGGACGGTAAATGTGCGCCTCTCCTCGTCCGCCGGCAGCGCTTCGGTCAGGATGGCGGCGACGACACCGCGCGGGCTGGCCGCGCTGCCTGTCTCCTTCATCCGCTCGATCCGCGCGAGAACTCGGTCGCTGAACCGGACTGCCAGGTGCTGCATGGCGGCCAGGAGGAGCTCTTCCTTGGTGCCGAAGTAGTACTGGACAAGCCGGAGGGAGACGCCGGCCTCGGCCGCGACCTCGCGCATCCCGGTGGCGTGCAGTCCGCGCGTCGCGGCCGTCCGCAGCAGTGCGTCCGCGATCTGCTGTCGTCGCTCCTCATGATCGACTCGCCTCGGCACCCGCCCACCGTCTCCTCGTCGGTCGCCCGATCCGTTAGTGATACATTCGTATCATAAACAGTCCAGCCGGGCCGCGAGGAGGACTAGGGACATGCTCGGGATCAAGCGCATCACCGGCGCAGCAGACGTGGCGGCTGAGGGCGAGCTGGGCTCATGGGTAAGTGATGCCGCACGGGAGAAGTTCCTGGCGGCTTACGAGCGAGCGTTCGCGCTCTGGCCGCAACCGTGCGAGGAATTCGACATCGAGACGGTGACCGCGACCACGCGCGTCCACGCCTACCGGCCGCGGAAGGGCGGCGCGCCGGTCGTGCTGCTTGCTGGTGCTGGCGGCAACGCAGCGGGCTGGTTCCCGCACGCGGCGGCATTCGCAGAGGCTGGCCCGGTCTACGGCATCGACATGCCTGGCGACGCGAACCCCAGCGTTCCGCGCGCCCCGATGACTCCCCCACCGTCCTGCGCCGCCTGGCTGGACGAACTCCTGGGCAAACTCAGCGACCGCCCGGCGCATCTCGTGGGCTTCTCCTACGGCGGCTGGGTCGCCATGAACGAGGCGATTCGCGCGCCCACCCGGGTCGCCTCCATCACGCTGCTCGACCCCGCCGGGCTCACCAAGCTCGACGCCCGCTTCTGGTGGTGGCTGTCCATCAGCGGCCTGGCCACCATGAGTCCGATGCCGGTGCGCCGCCGCCTCGCCAGGTGGCTGGACAGCCCGAACATGCTGGAGCCAGAACTCATGACGCTCATGTGGGCAGGCCTCCGCGGCTACCATGCCGAGCCGAAGTTCCCCGGCATCCTGACCGACGACCAGCTCCGCGCGATCGCCGTGCCGACGCTGCTCATCACCGGCGCGCGCAGCGCGATGCTCACCCCAGCTGAGGCCCGCGCACGCGGAAGCCTCATGCCGCATGCGGAGGTCGCTATCGTCCCTGGCAGCCACGCCGGGTTCGATCGGATCGACGAGCTGAACGACCGCATCGTCGCCTTCATCGCAAGCCAGGCCGCAGGCGAGCGGGCGAGCTAGGCATTAGGCACCACGACTCCCCACTCCGACTCCCCACTCCGACTCCCCACTCCGACTCCCTACTCCGACTCCCGCCGCGACTCCCCGCCGCGACTTGCGCTGAACAGACCTGTCTGTTTTACTAGTGCCCTGAGTAGACAGACTGGTCTACTCAAACTCTGGGCCTGGGAGTCATCATGACCGTCACCCGCGCTGCCGCCGAGCTGGCGCCCGCTGCGGACATCCCCGCGAGCACAGCCGTCACCGCAACCCGGGGACGCCTGGCCGGGACGCCCGCGCTGGTCCTGCTCGCGTCGCTGGTCGTCTCGATGCTCGCCGCCTCCGGCGCGCCCACTCCCCTCTACGACGTCTACCAGCAGCAGTGGGGATTCGGCCCCGTCACTATCACGGTCGTCTTCGGCGTGTATGCCCTCGCGGTCCTCGCCTCGCTACTGACCCTGGGCCGCCTGTCGGACTACGTGGGCCGCCGGCCTGTGCTGCTGGCCTCCCTCGCCGTCCAGGTAGTCGCCCTCGTCGTGTTCGCCACTGCCGGCGGGGTCGGGGAACTCATGCTCGCGCGCGTGATCCAGGGATTGTCGACCGGTGCGGCGCTCGGCGCGATCGGTGCGGGCATGCTCGACATCGACCGCGAGCGCGGCGCACTGGCGAACGCGGTGACGCCCGGCATCGGGAGCGGCAGCGGCGCGCTGTTGTCCGCCCTGCTCGTCCAGTACCTGCCCGCGCCCACCCACCTTGTCTACATCGTGCTCATCGTGGTGATCGCCGCCCAGGCAGCCGGGGTTGCCCTGCTGCGCGAGACCGTGGTCACCGGCCCCGTGCCGGCGGCCGCGCTGGTGCCGGAGGTCCGGCTGCCCCGGTCCGTTCGCAGCGCAATGCTGGCCGCTACGCCGGTCCTGTTTTCGGTGTGGGCCCTGGTGGGACTGTACGGGGCGCTCGGCCCTGCCCTCGTGCGGTCGCTGACCGGCTCGCCAAGCGTGGTGATCGGCGGCCTGTCCCTAGGCGCGCTAACTGCCCCCGCGGTCGCCTCCGTCTACCTGCTGCGCAAGGTCCCCGCCAGGACCGTGATGCTGACCGGCATCGCCGGCCTGGTCGCGGGCGTCGCGGTCACGCTCGTCGCGCTCGGCACCGGGTCGGCGGGTCTGTTCTTCGCGGGCACGGCAGTGAGCGGGATCGGGTTCGGCGCCGGCTTCCAGGGCGGCGTCAAGACCGTAGTGCCCGTCGCGGCCCCGCACGAGCGGGCCGGCGTCATGTCCCTGCTGTTCACGATCTCCTACCTCGGCCTGGGGGTGCCCGCCGTGGCGGCCGGTCTGCTTGCGGCGCACGGGGCGGGCTTGGAAGGCGCGGCCCGGGACTACGGCGTGGCGCTGATCGCGCTCGCTGCCGTTGCTCTGGTGGCGCTGGCGCGCACCCGCCAACCGCGGCTGCCCTGACCGCTGCGGCGGTACTGTTGATAGACAGATCAGTCTGGAAAGGTGATCAGCGATGAGCGTCAGGCCAGCGGCGGCGCCATCCGCCCGCGAGCGGCTGCTCACGGCCGCCAATGAGCTCTTCTACGACGAAGGCGTGCACACCGTCGGGATCGACCGGGTGATCGAGCGCGCGGGGGTCGCGAAGGCGTCGTTGTACAACACCTTCGGTAGCAAGGACGAGCTGGTCCGCGCCTACCTGGAGCAGCGGCACGCCCTGATCCTGCAGCGAATCGCCCGCTACCTGCAGCGGTACGACGCGCCCCGCGACCGGCTGCTCGGCGTATTCGAGGCGCAGGGCGAAGTGTTCGCCGAGCCCGGGTACCGCGGCTGCGCGTTCGCCAGCGCCAGCGCCGAGTCGCCCGGCGACGCCGTGTCGCAGGCGACCGACAGCTATCGAGCCGCGGTGCGGGCCCTGCTGACCGGCCTGGCCCGGGAGGCGGGCGCGCCCAACCCGGAGCAGCTGGGGCGGCAACTGCACCTGCTCTACGACGGCGCGTCCCTGTCGGCGCGGATGGACCGTGACCCGTCGGCGTCCGCAGCGTCCCGCGCGGCCGCCGAGACGCTGCTGGACGCCGCGCTCGCTGCGGCCTAGCCGGAACTCGATCGCGCCGCAATCTTGCGCGGCCTAACTCGGCATGCGCCTAGCCGAGCCTCAGCGGCACCATCGCGAAGGGGTCGACGTTATAGGCCAGGCTGACGCGATGGTATCCATCGGCAATGTCCGCGCCTACCTTGCGATCACAGACCAGCACGGGTGACAGCCTCTCACCGTTCAGGAGCTTGAGCAGATCCCGTTTGACGCCGGGATCAGTGAGCGGCAAGGCAGGCAGACCGGCGGCACGCAGAATGTCATTTGCTCGGCGCGAGGTCAGCGTGGCCTTCTTCATGCGAGCCACGATCTCGGCAGCACCCTTCTCGTCGAATTTCAGCGAGAGGTAATTGAAGGCCGCGTCGTAGTCGTGTTCCGCCACGTCATCGAGCCACTTGATCGGCGTCGTCTGGGACGATTCTGC
The DNA here is from genome assembly GCA_036495585.1 of Streptosporangiaceae bacterium. Classification (GTDB taxonomy): domain Bacteria; phylum Actinomycetota; class Actinomycetes; order Streptosporangiales; family Streptosporangiaceae; genus JAJYUU01. The sequence continues at coordinate 6,809 of DASXMP010000093.1, read as the reverse complement.
TTTGCCCATTGATCCTCACAAATGAAATATCAGAACAAACCTGCCTATACGTGGCAGGGGCGTTCCGGTGATCTACCAGCGTCTCACCTGTGCTGGCGCCTGTCCGCAGCTGAGGATGGCGGACACACGGATCCACAGTGTGGATCACTACTGGTCGGCTCGCACCATCAGATACGTGTCGATCAGCTCGCGCAGCCGTCTGCCGTCGAAGCTGGGGCCATGGCCGGGATGCACGACTCGCACTGGCAACTCACGCAGCCGGCGCAAGCTTGCCGCGTAGGCTCCGATATCGGCTCCGGCAATCTCGTCGATCAGCACGCCGTCATAAACCGCATCGCCGCTGAACATGGTTCCATCGCGCTCGTCGAAGAACGCGATGCTGCCCGGGCTGTGCCCGGGAAGATGGATGACCGTGAAAGCCCGATCGCCCAGATCGACGACATCACCGTCGCACAGATGGCGGGTCACCTTCGCCGGTTGCAGGCGGTAGCCCGACGGCTCGTAGCCCTCGTACGGGATAGCTTTGATCAAGACGGTCGGCAGCCATTCCTTCAAGCCCAGCTCTACGGCGAGATCAGCGCCGAGCAGCGATCCCGGCAACGGCCGGTCGGCTCGCTCAAGGGGATGTGCCCAGCATTCGGCGAACTCGTGCGCGGCTCCCATGTGGTCCAGGTGCGCGTGCGTGAGCACGACCACAGGCTCACGCTCGGTGAGTCCGGCTACCGTTCGAATAAGCGATGCCACACCGAGGCCGCAATCGAAAAGGATGTCTCGGTCACGGCCGTGGACCAGCCAGGCGTTGGCCCTCAGCAGCCCGCGCACGTGCGGCTCGTCGATCAGCGTAAGAGTGTCACCGATTGCCTCGAGCCGGTACCAGCTGCGGGCGACCGGGAGCGACTCCGGAAACCTCATGAGCTGCCGATCGCAGGGGTCACAGCCGTCGGGCGCGCACCACGCCGGTCACCAAGGGGAGCGTGAACTCGCCGCGGGAGGTCTCGGGCCTGCTGGCGAGGAAATCGCCGATCCGGCCGAGCGTGGCCTCTTGCTCCTGTCTTGGCATGACCAGCAACCCTGAGTGCGTCGCAAGTGTGGCGACGAGAGAATCGGCAGTTCGCTGCTGCCCGTGGCAGAACTCCGCCTGCTCCAGGGAACCGAATCGAGCGTGCAGGTCAAGGCTTGGAAGGTGGGCGTCTGTCATCTCCGCACGCCAGCTGCTGAGCGTGCTAACAGCTGCGTTCTCGCTGACGCGCTCGAGTACGGCAACCCAGTCCACCCGGTTGTCGATGACGTTCCACAGGCCAGCTAGGACTCCGCCGGGTACGAGAACCCTCGCCATCTCAGGTCCAGCGAGCGCCATATCGAACCAGTGCATGGCCTGTCCGACCAGCACGGAATCTACCGACGCGTCCGGCAGCGGGAGGGCCTCGGCCCGACCAGACAGAGCACGGACGCTCGGCAGTGCGCAGCGCAGCTCGGTCAGCATCGCCGAGTCGGGCTCGACCGCGATGACTTCCCTGCCCAGCCCGACGAGCGCGGCGCTTAGCTTGCCGGTTCCGGCGCCCAGGTCGAGCACTCGCGGGCCGGGCGCGGGCTCAAGAGCCCATCCCACCGCGGCCTCTGGGTAGTCCGGGCGGTGCTGGGCGTATGCGGCGGCCGCCGCGCCGAACGACGAGCCCTGAACTAGCCGGAGATCCGGTTCCACGCGGTCAGCTTATTTGTCCACCTGCCTCGGTGAGGTCGTCCACGGGCGAGGCGTGGTCCGCGTCCGGGTCAGTCTCGGCCCGGAGGCGCGTGCGGCAGCGGGATCGCGCATCAGAGCAGCCGACAGACTGCGAGCCGTCGACCTGCCGTCATTGACTCGGGGCGTATTCGCCATCAGTTGGCCCGCCATCTGAGCTGCTCTTTCAACCTGACGGTTGACAGAGTTGCGCGGTCGGCGTAGCGTCTCTTTCAACCAGAGAGTTGAAAGGTTCGGTGAGCGGCCATGACCGCCGACGCGCTGTCGCGGGTATTCGCGGCGCTCGCGGATCCGACCCGGCGCGACATAGTGGCCCGGCTGTCGAGCGGGGACGCCACGGTCAACCAGCTTGCCGAGCCGTACCGGATGACGTTGCAAGCGATCTACAAGCATCTGAAGGTGCTGGAGGCCGCCGGCGTAGTGACTCGGCCGCCGGGTCCCCAGCCCCGGCCGGTTCGGCTGGAAGCGAAGGTCTTCGACCTGATGGACAAGTGGATCGAGCGCTACCGACGCGAGGCGGAGGAGCGTTACCGCCGTCTCGACGAGGTGCTGGCGCGGATGAACGACGAGACAGCGAACGACAACGACGAGCGAAAGGAGAGAGGGGCATGAACATCATCGCCGAAACCACGATCGAGGCTGACCCGAAGGTACCGGTCATCCGCATGAGCCGCGACTTCGCCGCCACGCCTGAGCAGCTGTTCCGGGCGCACACCGATCCGGAGCTGTTCGCACAGTGGGTGGGGCCGCGGTCGCTGCAGACGCGGGTGATCGAGTGGGACGCCCGGTCCGGCGGCAGCTGGCGGTACGTGTCCACTCGCGACGGCGAGCAGTATGCGTTTCGCGGCTGCTTCCACGAGGTGCGGCCAGACCGGATCGTGCAGACGTTCACCTATGAGGGAGAGCCCGACGGTGTGGCGTTGGGCACGCTGTGGTTCGAGGACCTCGGTAACGGGCGCACTCGCCTGCACACCCAGTCGCTTGTGGACAGTTTCGAGGCGCGGGACATGTTCCTGGCTAGTGGCATGGAGGTCGGCGTCAACGACGGCTACGCCAAACTCGACGAGATGCTTGGCCGCGGCGGTGTCTGAGCCGATGGCACTGCCTGACCGGCCCGCGGATCGGCATCGGGAGATTGGCCGGGTGTTCACCGACCGGGTGCGCGGCACCCGCTCGTGGGACGCGCCCGCGCCGGTCTCCGGGTGGGTTGCCCGCGATGTCGTGCGCCACCTCGTCGAGTGGTTGCCGGCGTTCCTCGCCGCTGGCTCGACGGTGCGGCTGCCGGCGGTGCGGTCCCTGGACGACGACCCGGTCGGCGCGTGGCAAACGCACGTCGATGCCGTACAGGCGTTGCTCGACGACCCGGCAACCGACGGCCTGACCTTGTCCAACCAGCACATCGGTGCGTTTCCGGTGGACCGGGCGATCGACCAGTTCTACACCTCGGACGTGTTCATGCACACGTGGGACCTGGCCCGGGCGACCGGCCAGGATGACCGCCTCAACCCGCAGTTCTGCGCCGTGCTACTGGCCGGCATGGAACCGCTGGAGGACGTCATCCGGTCGTCGGGACAGTACGGCCCCAGGGTGCCGGTGCGCGACGACGCCGACGCGCAGACAAGGCTGCTCGGTTTCATCGGCCGCAACCCGCAGTGGACATCGGCGAGCTGACCGCCGTGGGCCGAATTCATGTCCAAGGAAGGTGTCCTCCAACGCCGGGGCGCCTGGTGCTGCGCTCCGGTCTGCGGACCGCGTAAATGACGTCGACATGGCGTGAGCGCGGTGGCATAGTCGGCGCAGGACGAGAGGCGCTGCAACGGGTCCTCCCGCCACGCTCGCCCTGTCGTCAGCTGACGAAGGGCGCCTCCCATCGAGGAGGCGCTCGTGAGTGATGTTGCTGTTCCCCCACATGCTGGTGCACCCGGTTCCGGGACGTTCCCGAAGATCGAATTGCACGTGCACCTGGAGGGCACCGTGCGAGCTGGCACCCTGCTGCAGATCGCCAGGCGGAACAGCCTGCCGCTGCCGGCAGACACAGTGGAAGGACTCGCCGGGCTGTATAAGTACCGGGACTTCGCCCATTTCATCGAGGTCTGGCTGCTGACCACCGGAGTCCTGCGCACCGAGGAAGACTTCCGCCAGATCGTGGTGGATTATGCGGCCGAGGCGGCCAGCCACGGCGCGGTCTACCTGGAGGGCATCTTCACTCCCGCGGAGCCGGCCGGGCGCGGATGCGACTGGAATGAGGTTTTCAGCGGCTACTGCGACGGCGCTCAGCAGGCGGCCGAGCAGCATGGCGTCCAGGTCCGGCTGACCCCGGACATCCCGCGCGGGTACCCGCTGGAGGCAGCGGACCTGACCGCCCGGTATGCGGTGGCTTACCGTGACCGCGGCGTGGTCGGCCTCGGGCTGGGCGGCCCGGAGGCCGAGTACCCGCCTGAGCCGTTTGCGCGGGCGTTCGAGATCGCCGCAGATGGCGGGCTTGGGTCCGTGCCGCACGCCGGCGAGGCGGCAGGCCCGGCTTCGGTTCGCGGTGCACTCGACAGCCTGCACGCGGATCGGATCCGGCACGGCATCCGGGCTGCCGACGACCCTGGCCTGCTGCGGGAATTGGCGGCGCGAGGCGTGGTGCTGGACGTGTGCCCCATCTCGAACGTGCGCACCGGCGTGGTCGCCTCGCTTGCTGAGCACCCGTTGCCTCAACTGGCGGCGGCCGGTGTCGCCTGCTCGATATCTACCGACGATCCAGCGATGTTCGGAACGGACTTGGCCGCTGACTACGCGGCTGCCATGAAAGTGGGAGTAACTGCCCGGGACTGCTACTTGGCTGGGCAGCGGGGCGCTTTGTGCGACGAGCGGACCAAAAGCGAGCTACAGAAGATCGGCGACGTCTTCAACTGGACCGCGGCCGACGGCCGTTGATCTGAGGATCTCGCATCCACATTTCGGCCCTGCGGCGTGCTCCTGGCCCTGCGCTCCCGTATCCCGTATCTCACCGCCGCCGCGGCCGACCACCGCGAGGATCCCGTCGGGCTGATCGCAGCCCGGCAGATTCGCCAGGCCGAAACGGCGCTGAGCAAGCGACCGCACCAGAGAACCAGCGTCCGCACATGCCGCGGTGGGCGCACTTCGTCGATTACCTCACTCGTCCTCGATGAGCATCGATGAGCTGGAAGCAAAGCTCGCTCAGCAAGAGGGCGAGGCAGGCCTCCGCGATGCCCTCGGCCAGCCCGCGGACGATCAGGAACGCGGCGATCTCGCCAGCCGTGTCCGGTTCCGGGGCTATTGTCTCCAGTTCGGCCACCGCGGCCAGAGGGGCGGTGGCCAGCAGCAACACAGGCCAGATGTGGCTGCGGGTCAGCTGCACCGATCGGCGGACGGCGGCCAGGACCCGGCGGTCCTCGATCTCAATCACCGGGGCGACGACGGCCAGGAGCGTCAGAACGGCCAGGCCTGGCACAACAAGCAGCACGAAGCCGGTGACCACGGCAAGGACAACCAGAACGTCGGCGGCTATCAGCTGCCGCCATCGCAGCGATCGCGCTATCTGCAGGAACTTCAGCGGTCGCAGGCCATGCTCGGCCGAACCGACCAGCTGGCAAACGAATCCGGACAGCAACACCGTGCCAAGCAGGCTGATGCCGGTCGAGCCGAGCGTCGCGCTGAACGACAGCAGGGCATCTGACGGGTCCACGTAGTGGTCGATCAAGATCTCCAGGCCGGAACCTGCTAGCGAAACCGGGATCGCAACGGCGAGGATCTGCCGCCAATAGCGATGCCCGGCCCGGGCCGCCGCGGCGATGATCCCGCCGGGCCGCAGCCGCGGGCGGCGCTGGCGGTCCCTGCCATCGGGCCCTGACCCGGCTTCCTGCCCTCCGGCGACCGGTAGCCGATTCCCGTGATCGCCGGGCCCGGCGGACTTGCCCCGATCCTCGCCATCGGCGCGCGCGAAGCGCGTGCGGTCCCGGTGCCCCATCACGGCTACGCTACGCCAGCGACCGCTAGCGCCGCGTGGCTGAGACTGCCTCGCGAGACCGTCGAGCTCACGCCCCGACCGCAGGTCTGCCTATTCCGCCAGGTACATGAGAATGAGCCCCGCTTCAGCGCCAACAGCCGCCGAGAACTCCGAGCTTCGTAATGCGCCTGGATCGCTGTCGGCTCACCGTCAGATGGGCCCGTTCGGTACTGGTCATTACCCCATTGTGCGGCGGGCTGTGCCACGTTAGATGGCATCTGACCTGCGGCTTCTTCGTGTGAGGCACGACATGGCAACCGCGACCCCACCCGCCGACCTATCACGCAGCCCGCGGGCGCGCGGTCTTGGCGCGCCCCGAGGCGGCCAGGCGCGAAGCGCAGTAGGCCGCCGGCACCCGCACGCTGTGCTCGTGGTCGCCGAGGACGGTGGACTGGAAGCCGTAAATGCACTCATCGGCGAAGCTATTAGCGGCGAAGCCTGCTTGGCGCCAACCCTTTCTGGCTGCACTGTCGAATAGGCCTCTGCGTATCATTAGGGCGGTTCCGCCCCCCTCGCGTACGAATGCGCAGACAGCCGCGAATGTCAGACCCCGCTATTAGGCTCCCCGCCATGCGAGAACTCATTGACGCCCTGGTCCGGTCCGCCGAACGAGAGGGCATGGAACTCTACGGAGTGCACATCGACCGCCGCGGTGCCGAGCCGGTCGAACGCAGGCTCCGCTCGGACGACCGAGTCGACGTGCGGTCGGTCTCGAAGACCTTTACGTCCGTAGCGCTTGGCATCGCCGAAGCCGAAGGCCGCCTCGCCCTGGACGACCCCGCCCTCAAGTACTACCCCGAGCTAGCCGGCTCTGCCGCGCCCCGCCTGGACCAGGTCACGCTCCGGCACTTGCTCATGATGACGTCCGGCAGCCCGTACTCCTGGTCCGCCTACGACCCCGTCGTAGTCCCGGACCTAGCCGCTGACTTCTTCGCGACCCCGCTGGCGCACGAGCCCGGCACGTATTTCAGGTACACCGGCATCGGCCCGTACGTAGCGGCCCGCGCCCTGCGCGCCGCGACCGGCGCCAACGTCCGCGACTACCTGCTGCCCCGC
>DASXMP010000092.1:0-71105 GCA_036495585.1 Streptosporangiaceae bacterium | reverse complement strand
CTGGTGGGCGGTACTGGGATTGAACCAGTGACCTCTTCCGTGTCAGGGAAGCGCTCTCCCGCTGAGCTAACCGCCCGCGAGGCGGAAGCGGGAATCGAACCCGCGTACAGGGCTTTGCAGGCCCTTGCCTAAGCCACTCGGCCATTCCGCCACAGGCCGACCCCGTCAGGAGCCGGGCCGGTACCGAAGAGCCGAGCGGGCCGTCGGCACGCGAGACAGCTTCCGGCACCTCGAGCGGACGACGGGATTCGAACCCGCGACCCTCACCTTGGCAAGGTGATGCGCTACCAGCTGCGCTACGTCCGCGCGCGCCCGGCTCGCCCTGATCGAGGGCGCAGCACCGGTGTGCGTTCTGAACTGTAGCCGATCCGTGCTGTCCGGCAAACTCGCATACCCGGATAGGCCGCTATTCCCGTCGCATCGCCGGTTCCGGCCGCCACCTGCAGAGGCCGGGTCTGCCGCGACTCGCCGGCAGCGCGAAGAGTGGCCCGGCTCACACCCTCCTGCGCTACTGTCGGTGAACGTGACGGTCTGGATTAACGGTCAGCTGCGCGCCGATGACGAGGCCACGGTCTCGGTCTTCGACCACGGACTCGTGGTCGGCGATGGGGTCTTCGAGACGATCAAGGTTGCTGCGGGGCGGCCCTTTGCCCTCACCAGGCATCTGGCGAGGCTGCGCCGATCGGCGCTGGGCCTCGGTCTGCTCGAGCCTGATCTCGATCAGATCGGCGCGGGCGCGCTGGCCGTGATTGAGGCTTCACCCCAGGTGCCGCTTGCCAGGATGCGCATCACCGTGACGGCTGGCATCGCACCTCTTGGATCGGAACGTGGCGATTCGGGTGTCACAGCCATCGTGGCGCTCGCGGCCCAGCCGGCCCCAGCCGAGTCCGTTGACGTGGTCGCGGTGCCATGGCCGCGCAACGAGCATGGTGCGCTAGCGGGACTGAAGACGACGTCCTACGGGGAGAACGTCCGGGCGCTGGCCTATGCCGCTGAGCACGGCGGTAGCGAGGCGATATTCGCGAATACTGCCGGAAATCTGTGTGAGGGTACCGGCACCAATGTCTTCCTTGTCGTGGATGGTCGGCTGATTACTCCGCCGCTTTCCGCTGGCTGCCTGGCCGGGGTTACCAGGGCGCTCGTCCTTGAGTGGGTCGGCGCGGCGGAGGAAGACCTGCCGGTTGGTGCGCTGACAAATGCCGATGAAGCGTTCCTAACCGGGACAACCAGGGACGTGCAGCCAATTCGGAAGGTAAATGGCTCGAAGTTGGCTGCTGTCCCGGGTCCGATAACTAGAAAAGCTGCAGAGGTATTTGCGATGAGGGCGGCGGAGACACCCGATCCGTGAAATGGATTCTGTGATCTGCGGTCTGACCCTTATTGATCATGCACGCCAGAGCAGTTCGTCAAGCTCGGCGTCCACGTCGATGTACTGGCTCTCGTGACCTGGCGCGATGACCTCGTACGTGCGACTAAGGAAGGCGGCGGTGGAGGCGCGCGGGGCCTCGAAGTGCGCCTCCCCGAACGGGGACGATAGCGCGATGTTCAGCAGCTCGTGGCCTCGGTCGTCGGCTGGCCAGACCTGGACATCACCTTCGCCAGCTGGGCCTTCCAGGCCTACGGCCAGCAAGTCCCGGGCAAAGATCCACTCGACCGGCTCGTCTGCGCCCACGTGGAAAGCCATGCGGACCGCGTAAGGATCATCGGCGCTGTAGTAGAGGCTGGCCACAAGAGGCACCGAACCATGGTCGGGCACCACCAGACTCAGGCCGAGCTCTGCGGACACGGTCACGCTGCTGTTCGTCATCAGGTCAGACCTTTGCCTTGTCGTGTCCCGGATTGCCGGGCTTCCATATTTGGTGCGCGGTTGCCTATCAGTTATGCCGAGCGGGGTCCCGCGGAATTGTCATCGCGGGAGTTTAATTCCGCGAAAGAAGACGCTCGTAACCTCGGTCACCGATCAACAAACCGGCCGTCAGTCGGTCAAACGCTTCTGCGAATTCAAACACCGTTTTCGGCCGGGACTGTTCCCGGTGGGTAACAAGGGTTCAATGTGAGCTTCGTCTCACCGGCAAGTTGGCCTGCTGACATGCACGTCAAGCTGGGCTTTTGCAGGTTAAATCCAGCATTAGCCCGGCTTTTCGGCCTCGGCCACCTGTGCCGGTTTGTTGAACGCTGCTAGCCGCCCGGCCGATACCCGAATATCGATAAAACTAAAAGTACGACTATGTTATTGAATTTCCGATATTTACCAGCTGCCACGCGGCAGGACTGAGATTCCTGATCGCGCAGACTTAGTCCTCGAATGCGAGTTGTCGCGGCCGTCAGCCAGCTGAGCGGAGCGGCACGGGCGACCTGAGCGGACCCGGGCTTCTGTAGCTGAACGGACCGGGTCTCGGCTAGCTGAGCGCACAGCCTTCGGAGTCAGTCGGCCGCTGGCGGGCGAGCGCTGGCCAGCGCCATCCTGGCCCTGCATGCGCTAACCTAGGTAGGCCTTGCGGCGCGGCAGCGTCGGGGGATCCCGGGCGATTGGCTCAGCGGGAGAGCGCCTCGTTCACACCGAGGAGGTCACTGGTTCGATCCCAGTATCGCCCACCACCACCTTGACTCAAGGCCCTCGGCTTGCGCCGGGATTCGGCCCGCTCACTGCCTGTCCCGCTGGCGGCGACGAGCTGCCCGGAGTTTGACCCGGCCGCTGCTGAACCGCAATCGCAAATCCCGCCCGCATCGGGTGTGCAGGTAGGTGCGGACCCGGGTTCAGCCGAGCGCGCGCCGGGCCGATCTGCCTTACCGATCGTTTACGCACCTAGTGGCTTCCGGCATCGGCGGCTCGGGTATTTGGGTGACGCTGAGTAACTAAATCTGTCGCAGCACAGTGTCGGTGGGGGCTCTTGTGGCAGACCGGCGCGCCACCGGGACGGGGGACCAAGCGTGTTCGGAATGGGACGGCCTGGCAAGCAGTCTGACGAGGACGGAGCCGGGGGCGGGCCGGCGGAAGAGCCGCAGGCAGGCGGCGGCCCCGGCGCAGCTCGGCAGCCGGCCGAGGACCAGCAGTCGGCGAGCCAGCCACCCGGAGCCACTCAGCAGGCCACCGGCCAGCAGAACTCAGCTCAGCCGGCGCCGCCCGCTGGCGGCGGGGCGGGCAGTGGTAACGAACCCGGCGGAAGCGGGGGTGGCATACCACGGAGGTGGCTGGTCACCGCTGGCGTAGCGGCCGGAGCCGTCCTGATCGCGGGTGTTGTCTTCGCGCTCACGCAGAACTCGGGGTCGACGTCCGGAGCCGGGAACCAGGCATCCCTGGCCGCTGGCCCGATTCATCTCAGCTCGACATTCCCGCAGTCCGGCGCTATCAACGTGGACGGAGCTGGCCAGATCGCGGTCAACTTCTCTGAGCCGCTCGCCGCGCACTCGCCGCACCCGACGATCCAGCCCAGCGTGGCCGGGGCCTGGTCGGCGGTGGGCGACGCGTTCGTTTTCACGCCCCAGACAGCTTTCGCGCAGGCGACCAAGGTGACGGTGACGATTCCAGGCGGTCCCGCCGGGGTCCGCTCGAACGGCGGCGGACTCCTGTCCAACACGGTGACCGAGCACTTCACGACCGGCATGTACTCCCAGACCCGCCTGGCGCAGATCCTCGCGCAGCTCGGCTACCTGCCGCTCAGCTGGAACGCGGGCGGCACCGCGGGCACCCGCGCTCAGGCGGTCATGGCTGGCGGGGGCAACAAATCCCAGGCGGCGCTTGCCTACGCCCCGCCGCCCGGGACATTCGCCTGGAGGGACAGCTACCCGGTGACGCTGACCAGCCAGTGGAACCCGGACCAGGCCAACACCCTGCTCCAGGGCGCCGTGATGGCCTTCAAGTCCCAGCACGGCATGACGATCGACGGCAGCCTGACCCAGAAGGTGTGGGACGCGCTGTTCACGGCGCTGGGCAAGAACCAGCAGAACAAGAGTGGCTACACCTACGCCGTCGCCAGTAAGACCGTCCCCGAGACACTCACCATCTGGCACAACGGCCACGTGGTGCTGCACAGCCTGGCCAATACCGGGATCCCGGTCTCGCCGACGGTCGATGGCACGTTCCCGGTCTTCGAGCGGTTCGCGTTCCAGATCATGCGCGGCACGAACCCGGGCGGCAGCACCTACGCCGACCCGGTCTCGTGGGTGTCGTACTTCAACGGCGGCGACGCCGTGCACTACTTCCCTCGCGGCTCCTACGGCTTCCAGCAGAGCCTCGGGTGCGTGGAACTGCCTTACAACGAGGCGAAGGCGTCGTTCCCCTACCTCACCTACGGCAGCCTGGTCACGGTCACGGGCTGACAACCAGGCCGCTCAGAGGCAGCCGCCCGGTACCGCGAAGACGCGGTGCCGGGCGGTTTCCGTGGAAAGACCACGACCGATACCGGGAACGGCCTCCGTTCCGTCGCCGGGAATTCTCCGCCGCTCGCCTGGGCTCTAGCTAGGGTGATGACTGGCAACGCCCGGGTGCGCGTCCGCTTGGCCCGATTCCAAGCTCAAAGTCCGGTTCAGCGAACGCTTCCGCCTCAGCACCGCCCGTCGGGGCACGCAACCTGTTCCCGTTTCTTTACCTTCCGTGGCTCTGACCAGTCCGGGAGCCAATTAGAGTCACAGATGCGGATGTCCTGGTATACATCAGGCGTCAGCATCTTGAGCCCGTTGCGATCAGCCGGGCGACGGCGGCCAGCGAGGGAGAACCGTTGTCAACACTGACCAGCCTGCGGGGGCGCATAGCTGCGGTTGGTGGGGTTATCGTCCTGGTCATCGTGGCGGGCGTCTGGGTCACGCTGACGCACGCCTCTGCGCACGCGACCGGAGGGTCCGGCACACACCCGACTGCCCACAAACCCAGTAAGGCGCCGGTGCCGCCATTGCAGGTCGTTTCGCTGACGCCAGCGCGCCGGAGCTCGGGTGTCGATGGCACGTCAGCCATCAAGATCCAGTTCTCCTCGCCCGTGGCGGCCGACTCGCCGCTGCCGGCGGTCGCGCCGAACATTCCTGGCAGCTGGCAGGGGGCCGGCACCAGCACGCTGGAGTTCGTGCCCACCGTCGGCTTCAGCCAGCTGACCCGGGTCACCGTGAAGGTCCCGGGCGGCGCGAGCGGAGTCAGGTCGGCCAAGGGCGGCCTGCTGGCCGCCCCCGTGCAGTTCCGCTACCAGACCGGCGCCTACTCCAGCGCTCGCCTGGACCAGTTGCTCGGGCAGCTTGGCTACCTGCCGGTGAACTGGGCTCCGACGGCTGAGGCGACCTCTCCCGCGGACAGCGACCAGGCTGGTCAGCTCGCCGCTGCCTACAGCCCGCCCGCCGGTGACTACAGCTGGCAGTCTGGCTACCCCGTCGAACTGCACTCGTTCTGGGACGGCGGCTCGCCATCCGGGCTGATCGTTAAGGGCGCTGTGATGGCATTCGAGTCCGATCACGGTCTCGCCATGGACGGCGTCCCAGGTCTGCAGGTCTGGTCGGCGCTGCTGACGGCCGTCGCGCACCACCAGGTGAATGGCAACGGCTACACCTACGCCATCGCCGCCGAGAGCAGTCCCGAGACACTCACGATCTGGCACGACGGCAGGATCGTCCAGCAGAGTCCGGCCAACACCGGGATTCAGGCAGCTCCCACCACGGTCGGGACGGCGCCGGTCTACCTGCGGTACCGGAACCAGATCATGCGCGGCACCAACCCGGACGGGTCGAAGTACGCCGACCCGGTGCAGTACGTCGCCTACTTCCGGTCCGGTGAGGCGGTGCACTACTTCCCGCGCGGTTCTTACGGCTTTCCGCAGAGCCTTGGCTGCGTGGAACTGAACCTGACCGATGCGGCGCACGCCTGGCCCTATCTGACCTACGGCAGCCTGGTCACGGTGGAGCGGGGAGCACTGACCCCGGCCGGCAGCCCGACGGCCTAGCAGTCGCCTTCGAGGTCGTTGCGCGGCCGCCCGGGTGGCGCCGCTGCTCTGCGGGCTGGCGCACGTAGCTGATGGCCTTGCCTGGTCTGGCCCGAGACGCGGTGTCAACGGCCCCGTGGGCGACGTGACGCCCGCTGCCGCAGCTACGCCGACCGGCCACCGGCGCCGCGACAGCGCCCAGCGCGCGTACAGCGACGCCACCTGGCACCCACGCCGCGCCGCGATCCGGCTCTCGCGCCTCGCGACGCGCCCAGCCCCGCGTGCAGCGCCGCCATCCGGAACCCGCGCCCGTGACGGCGCCCAGCCCCGCAGAGCAGCGGCGGCACCCGGGCGCCCGCACGACAAAGCTCACGTCGATAGCATCTTGCCAGCGGGGCGACCACCGCCTCGGCCTTCGCGCGGACCAGTACCACGTCGTCAAGAGGAGCCAGCCGTGCCTGCGGACAACCTGCGCATCACTCACGCCGGAAGCGAGCGAGTGGTGGAACCGGGTACGACGGCCGGCCAGGCGCTGACTGCCGACGCGTCCGGCCCCGTTCGGCCTGACGGCCGGGACGCGGATAGCCGTATCATCGCGGCCCGCGTCAACGGGGAGCTGCGCGACCTCGCCTGGCAGCTTGCCGACGGGGACCAGGTTGAGCCGGTGCTGATCAGCAGCCCGGACGGGCTGGCGATCCTGCGGCACTCCACCACGCATGTGATGGCGCAGGCGGTCCAGGATCTGTTCCCCGAGGCCAAGCTCGGTATCGGCCCGCCGATCGAGAACGGTTTCTACTACGACTTCGACGTCCCGGTCGCGTTCACGCCCGACGACCTGAAGAAGATCGAGCAGAAGATGCGCCAGCTCGTCAAGCAGGGCCAGCGCTTCAGCCGCCGGGTGGTCACCGACGAGCAGGCCAGGGCCGAGCTCGGCGACGAGCCTTACAAACTGGAGCTGATCGGCCTCAAGGGCAGGGGCGAGGTCGGCAGCGGCGAATCGGAAGAGTCGGTCGAGGTCGGCGGCGCCGAGCTGACGATCTACGACAACCTCGACGCAGCGACTGGCGAGCTGTGCTGGAAGGACCTGTGCCGCGGGCCGCACCTGCCGACCACCAGGGACATTCCGGCCTTCAAGCTGATGCGCACCGGCGGCGCATATTGGCGCGGGAACGAGCGCAACCCGCAGTTGCAGCGCATCTATGGCACCGCCTGGCCCACCAGGGAGGAGCAGGACTCCCATCTGAAGTTGCTCGAGGAGGCGGAGAAGCGGGATCACCGCAGGCTCGGCGCCGAGCTTGACCTGTTCTCGTTTCCGACTGAGATTGGCAGCGGCCTGCCCGTCTTCCATCCCAAGGGCGGCATCATCCGCAAGACGCTGGAGGACTACTCCCGCCGACGGCACGAGGAGGCGGGGTACGACTTCGTGTACACCCCGCACCTCACCAAGTCGCAGCTCTTCGAGACCTCCGGCCACCTGGAGTGGTACGCCGACGGGATGTACCCGCCCATGGAGATGGAGGGCGCGAAGTACTACCCCAAGCCGATGAACTGCCCGATGCACATCCTGATCTATGCATCGCGCGGCCGGTCCTACCGCGAGCTGCCGCTGCGGCTGTTCGAGTTCGGCACGGTCTACCGGTACGAGAAGTCCGGCGTCGTGCATGGCCTGACTCGAGCCCGCGGCTTCACTCAGGACGACTCACATATCTTCTGCACCCCGGACCAGCTGCAGGACGAGCTGGCCAGCTTGCTGGACTTCGTCGTCGGGCTGCTGCGCGACTACGGGCTCACGGAGTTCGAGGCGGAGATGTCCACCCGGCCCGATAAGTACGTCGGCGACCTGGCCGACTGGGCGAAGGCCGAAGCAGCGCTCACGCACGCGCTGGACAAATCTGGCTTGCCGTACGTCGTCGCCGAGGGCGAGGGCGCCTTCTACGCACCGAAGATCGACGTGCACGTCAAGGATGCGATTGGCCGCCGCTGGCAGCTGTCCACCCTGCAGGTCGACCTGCAGGAGCCGGTCAGGTTCGGCCTGGAATATCAGGCGCCCGATGGCACCAGGCAGCGGCCCTACATGATTCACCGGGCCTTGTTCGGCTCGATCGAACGGTTCTTCGGGATCCTCGTCGAGCACTACGCGGGGGCCTTCCCGCCGTGGCTGGCGCCCGTCCAGGCGGTCGGCATCCCGATTGCCGACGCTCATGTCGGTTACCTGCGAGACGTCGCCGCTCGGCTGCGCGAGCGCGGCATCCGCGTCGAGGTCGACGACAGCGACGACCGGATGCAGAAGAAGATCCGCACCGCCCAGCGGCAGAAGGTGCCTTTCATGCTGCTGGCCGGGGACGATGACGTCGCCGCTGGTGCGGTGTCGTTCCGGTACCGCAGCGGCGAGCAGAAGAACGGCGTGCCGGTGGCGGAGGCTATCGACGAGATTGCAGACGCCGTGGCCCGCCGGATCCAGGTCTGATGCTGGCGCAGGACGGCAACGATCCCGGTGCCGACCATGGCGCGGACCAGGGGGCGAGCGCGGTGGCGGGCATCGGCCCGGACGGGATGCAGCGGCTGTGGATGCCGCATCGAATGGCCTACATCAAAGGCGAGGGCAAGCCATCTGGCGCCGAGGCCGGGCAGTGCCCGTTCTGCCAGCTCCCGGCCGGGAGCGACGAGGACGGCCTGATCGTCGCTCGCGGCGAGCTCGTCTACGCGGTGCTCAACCTGTATCCGTACAACAGCGGTCACCTGATGGTCGTGCCGTACCGGCACGTCGCCGACTACACCGAGCTGACCGGGCCCGAGACCGTCGAGCTCGCTGACTTCACCAAGCGCGCGATGACGGCACTGCGCGCCGCCTCCCAGGCGCAGGGTTTCAACATCGGCATGAACATGGGCGGTGTCGCGGGTGCGGGCATCGCCGCGCACCTGCATCAGCACCTGGTGCCGCGCTGGGGCGGTGACGCCAACTTCATGCCGGTGGTGGCGCAGACCAAGGTGCTGCCGCAGTTGCTGGCCGACACGCGGGTGCTGCTTGCTGGCTCCTGGCCCCGCTAGCCGGACCTGGTCGGCATGCCGGTGGCCAGGCTGCGGGCGCGGGACCACCGGGTCGGCGGCCAGACCGTTTCGTCTGGTCCGGCGGCTGCGCGGCGTCGCGGGAGCGCGCAGCCTCCGAGTGGCGGTCGTGGTCGTTGCTCGGGCCTTGTTAACGGCTGAAAGTGCGGAGGGGCTCGTTTCCCTTATGGTTGTCAGGCTTTCTCGCTGGCGGCGACCTTCTCGGCCAGGTGTGAGGGCAGCGGCTCGTACCGTAGGTAGCTGCGGCTGAAGGAGCCGGTGCCGTGCGACATCGAGCGCAGGTCGATCGCGTAGCGGGTCACTTCGAGCTCGGGCACCTCGGCCTTGACCAGGGTGCGCCCGCCGCTCACCGGCTCGGTGCCGAGCACCCGCCCGCGCCGGGTGGACAGGTCGGACATGACCGCACCGACATAGTCGTCGGCGACGAGCACATCGACCTCGTCGACCGGTTCGAGCAGCAGGACATGCGCGTTGGCCGCAGCGTCCTTGAGCGCAGCGCGGCCGGCCTTCTGGAACGCCATGTCCGAGGAGTCGACGGAGTGCGCCTTGCCGTCGAAGAGAGTCACCCGGACGTCCACCATCGGGTAGCCGGCCAGTACGCCCTGCTCCAGCTGGGCCTTGACGCCCTTCTCCACCGAGGGGATGAACTGCCGAGGCACGACGCCGCCGACGATCTTGTCGACGAACTCGAAGCCGCCGCCCGAGCCGAGCGGCTCGACCTCGACCTGGCAGATGCCGAACTCGCCGTGACCGCCGGACTGCTTGACGTTGCGGCCCAGGCCATGTGCCTTGGCCGCCACCGTCTCGCGCAGCGGCACCCGCAGCTCCACGGTCTCCACCTCGACGCCATAGCGGCTGGACAGCCGATCGAGCAGCAGGTCGGTGTGGGCTTCGCCCATGCACCAGAGCACGAGCTGGCGCGTCTCGGCGTTGTTTTCCAGTCGCAGCGTCGGATCCTCGGCCACGAGCCGGGCGAGCGCCTGCGACATCTTGTCCTCGTCGGCCTTGGACTTAGCCTGGATCGCCACCGGCAGCAGCGGATCGGGCATCGCCCAGGACTCCATCAGCAGGGGCTTCTCCTTGTCCGACAGGGTGTCGCCGGTCTCGGCTGTGACGAGCTTGGCGACCGCGCAGATGTCCCCGGCCAGGCAGCTTGCCATCGGGCGGTGCTGTTTGCCGAGCGGCGAGGTGATCGCGCCGATCCGCTCGTCCTCGTCGTGGTCAGCGTGGCCCCTGGCGGCCCGGCCGTGACCGGAGACGTGCACCGTCGCATCCGGCCGCAGGGTGCCCGAGAAGACCCTGACCAGGCTGACCCGGCCGACATAGGGGTCGGACGTCGTCTTGACCACCTCTGCCAGCAGCGGGCCATCGGACTCGGGCCCAAGACCGCTGACCGGCTTGCCGTCGGCGGTGGTGACAGCGGGCAGCGGGTGCTCGGCCGGCGCCGGGAACGCCTGGGTGATGACCTCGAGCAGCTCCGCCATGCCGATGTGGTGCGGGGCGGCGGAGGCCAGGACGGGGTAGAAGCTGCCCCGCGCCACGGCCGTCTCCAGGTCCTCGATCAGGCCCTTGATGTCGATCTCCGCACCGCTGAGGTAGGAGTCCATCAGGGTCTCGTCTTCGCTCTCCTGGATGATCGCCTCGATCAGGGCACCGCGAGCCTCGGCCGTGCGGTCCGCCTCGGCCGCCGGCACGTCGACCTCGGAGCGCGTGCCGTCGGCGTAGTCGTAGAAGCGCTGGGATAGCAGGCCGATGAGGCCGTGCACGCCGCCCTGCCCGTCGGTGACGGGCAGGTACAGCGGTGCGAGGGAGCCGCCGAACGCGTCCCGGCAGGCGGCCAGGGCCTCCTCGAAGTCGCCGCGCTGGTGGTCGATCTTGGTGATGACGACCGCGCGGGGCGTGCCCGCGGCGGCGCACTCGTCCCACAGCATCTGCGTCAGCCCGTCGACGCCGTCGACGGCCGATACCGTGAACAGGGCGGCGTCCGCGGCACGCAGGCCGGCCCGCAGGTCACCGGTGAAGTCGGCATAGCCGGGCGTGTCGAGGAGGTTGATCTTGACGCCGTCGGTGGTGATCGGCACCAGCGTGAGGTTCACCGAGCGCTGCTGCCTGATCTCTACCTCGTCGAAGTCGCTGACGGTGCTGCCGTCCTCGACCCGGCCTTCGCGCTGAATGGTGCCGGTCGTGACCAGGAGGGCCTCGGCTAGCGTCGTCTTCCCTGCTCCTGAGTGGCCGACCAGCACCACGTTCCGCACGCTCTGGGGCTGGCCGGCCGCTGTTGTCCGGCCGGCGGCTCCCGCTGCGTGAGACTTCTCCGCCATACCGCATCGCCTCCTGAAGACTGAGCTAGCTATTTACCCTGGTCCGGGCTCCTGATCGTGGTCTGCCGTCGTTAGTCCGCTGTCGCGGTGCCCGCTGTCACTTCTTGCCGCCACCTGGCGTACGCCAAGCCTTTACCTGCTAGACCACGACCACAAGACCCCAGCCGGAATCGCGGTGACTGTTCGTAATTGTCCGTTTGCTTCTGCCTTGCGCCGCAGGCCGGAGTCCTGATGGCACTGCCAGCCCGGGCTGCCGCCGCCAGTAAGATCAAGCCGCCATGCTGAAAGTCCTGCGGCCCGCCATCGCCCGCGTGCTGACACCCGTGGGCAAGCTGCTAGCCCGCACGCCGGTGACACCGAACGCGGTGACGATCATCGGCACGATCGCCATCACGGCGAGTGCACTGACTCTCTTTCCCACCGGCCACCTGTTTGCGGGCGCCGCGGTGTGCGCAGGTTGCACGCTGACCGACATGCTGGACGGCACGCTCGCGCGGATCAAGGGGACGACTGGGAAGTTCGGGGCATTCCTCGACTCGACCATGGACCGGATCGCGGACTCGGCCGTCTTCGCCGGCATCGCGGCGTGGCTGGTGCTCGGCGGCCACAACCGGCTGCTGGCCGGGCTGGCGGTGTTCTGCCTGGTGGCCGGCTCCCTGGTGTCGTACTCCAAGGCCAGGGCGGAGAGCCTCGGCCTCAAATGCGACGTCGGGTTCGCCGAACGCACCGAGCGGCTGATCATCGCCCTGACCGCGATCGGGCTGACCGGCCTCGGCGTGCCCTTCATTTTGCCCATCGGGCTCTGGGGCCTGGCGGCTGTCAGCGTGTTCACGTTCGGCCAGCGGGTACAGGCGGCACACCGGTCGGCAGCCGAGCTGGCGGAGGGCGTGCAATGAGGATCTGGACGCCGGAGCTGAAAGACCGGCTCATCGGCATCGGCTACGCCCTGGGCTGGAAGCTCATCTGCAGGGTGCCGGAATCAGTGGCCAGGCGCGGCTTCCAGCTGGCTGGCGACATTGCCTGGCGGCGCCAGGGCCCGTTGGTGCGGCAACTGGAAGCGAACCTGGTCCGGGTGCTTGGCCGGGACGTCGAGGCCGCCACGCTGTCCAAGGTCTCTCGGGCGGCTATGCGCTCCTACGCGCGCTACTGGCTGGAAACCTTCCGGCTGCCGGTGATGCCGATGGACCGGCTGGTCGGCGGCATGTGGCCAGACGGCCACTACGACAAGGTGGAGGAGTTCCGCAAGGAAGGCCGGGGGATCGTCTTCGCCCTCCCGCACATGGGCAACTGGGACCAGGCCGGGGCATGGTTCATCGCCAATGGGGCAGGCTCCATCACAGCCGTGGTGGAACGGCTCAAGCCCGAGTCGGTGTATCAGAAATTCGTTGCCTACCGCGAGGGCCTGGGCATGGAAGTGCTGCCCGCCAGCGGGGGAGCCAGGCCCTTCGGCATCCTGGCGCAGCGGCTGCGGGCCGGCAGCATCGTCGTCCTGGTCGCCGACCGGGACGTCACGGGCACGGGGGCTGAGGTCGAGTTCTTCGGCGAGGGCTGCATGATGCAGCCGGGCTCGGCGGCGCTGGCGGTGCAGACCGGGGCGGCGCTGATGCCCGTGGTGCTCTGGTTTACCGAGGATGGCTGGGGTGCCCGGGTTGGCGAAGAGATACCTGTTCCGCCAGAAGGGTCGCGCAAGGAGAAAGTTGCGGCCATGATGCAGGAAGTCGCCAGGTTCTTCGAGGACGGGATCCGTGAGCACCCCGAGGACTGGCACATGCTGCAGCCCGTCTTCGCGGCTGACCTAGATCCTGAGCGGCAGGCTGCCGCCAGGTCCAGGGCCGCCCGCAGCGGGCGCCTAGACGGTCAGGAAGTCCTGTGAGGATCGGCATTGTCTGCCCCTATGCGTGGGAGGTGCCCGGCGGCGTCCGCGAGCACGTGAGCGGGCTGGCCGAGGCGCTGATCGGGCTGGGCCACGACGTCTCGGTGATCGCTCCGGCGGACGAGGACGCGGACCTGCCCTACTACGTCGTGCCCGCCGGCCGGGCCGTGCCAGTGCCCTACAACGGCTCGGTGGCGAGGCTCGCCTTCGGGTTTGTGTCCGCCAGCAGGATCCGCCGCTGGCTCAAAGAAGGCGACTTCGACGTCCTGCACGTGCACGAGCCGACGGCCCCCAGCCTCTCGCTGCTGGCCTGCTGGGCGGCGGACGGGCCGATCGTTGCCACCCTGCACGCGGCCATCCCGCGCTCGCGGGCGCTGCACGCCGCGCAGCCCATCTTGGCCTCAGCCCTGGAGAAGATCACCGGCCGGATCGCGGTCTCCGATGCCGCTAGGGCCACCCTGGTCGAGCACCTGGGCGGCGACGCCGTCCTGATCCCGAACGGCGTGCACGTCGGCCGCTACGCGCACGCCGAGCCACTGCCGGGCTTCCCCGGCACCGGTGGCACCCTTGGCTTCCTCGGCCGGATGGACGAGCCGCGCAAGGGCCTGGACATCCTGCTGGCCGCGTTCACGATCATGGCGCCGGACCGGCCGGGACTGCGCGTGCTGATTGCCGGTGCGTCCGGCGATGCGGACGATGTGCTGGACCAGGTGCCAGCCTCGATTCGCGATCGGGTCATCGTCCTTGGCCGGGTCAGCGATGCTGACCGGATCCGGATGCTGCACTCGGTCGACGTCTTCTGCGCGCCCAATACCGGCGGCGAGAGCTTCGGGTACGTCCTGGTGGAGGCCATGGCCGCCGGCGCGCCGATCGTGGCCAGCGACATCGACGCGTTTCGGCAGGTGCTGCGCGAGGGAGAAGCTGGCGAACTGTTCGCGACCGGCGATCCGGCCGCGCTGGCTGCGGCTGCTGCCCGGCTGCTGGATGATCCGGCCCGCCGGACCGCGCTGGCGGCGGCCGCTTCGCAGGCTGTGCGTGACTTCGACTGGTCCGTGGTAGCGCGCGACGTGGTCCGCGTCTACCAGGCGGTCGTGCCCGCGACAGGACGGGTGGCCCTCGCGCTATGACCCTGATCTACACGATCATCGTCATTGTCGCGCTGGCTTTCTTCGGGGTTTATCTCTCCTGGCGGGCTGGCCGGCTCGACCGGCTGCACGCCCGGCTGGAGGGCGCGAGGTTCGCCCTGGACGCTGCGCTGGTGCGCCGTAGTTCGGTGGCCCTCGAGCTGGCCTCCTCGGGGCTGCTCGACCCGGCGACCAGCGTGCTGCTGGCCGGGGCTGCACACGATGCCCGGTCGGCGCGATCGGCCAGGGAGATGCCAGAGAGCGACCTCACCAGGGCGCTCCGGGCGGTCTTCGGCCAGCCCGGCTTCCGGACTCTGCTGGCTGGCCAGGAGGGTGCCGAGGAGTTGCTGACGGAGCTGGAAGGCGCTGCGCACCAGGTGTTCCTGGCCCGCAAGTTCTACAACGACGCCGTCGCCGCGACCCAGGCGGCCAGGCAGCGGTGGCTGGCGCGGATCTTCCGGCTCGCTGGCTCGGCGCCGAACCCGGAGTTCTTCGAGATCGACGACTCACTGGTACCGGCCGGCGAGGCGGTCCCGGCCGCCGACATGCCGCACTTGACGGACTGGCAGGCCGACGGAGCCGACGGGACTGACGGGACCGACGGACCTGGCCGGTCCAGCGTGGCCGGCGGGTACAGCGCGGCCGGCGGAGCCGGCGGGTACAGCGCGGCTGACGGGCCCGACGAGACCGGCGCCGCTGACACGCCCGTCGGCGGTACTGGCACGCCGGGTGACACTGCAACGCCAGGTGGCACCGCAACCCCAGGTGACACCGCAGCCGCTGCGGAGACGCCGCCTTCAGGCGATCAGCCGTACGGTACGGGTGCGGCGCGAGCTGCGCCGACGTCGCCTGCCTGAGCCGGCAGTCAGGCTCGGCGGGGCGGACGGGTGACCGCCTACGATGGATGTCATCGTCAGCAGCTATCAAGCGAGGTTTTGTCGTGTCAGTCCTGAATTCGCCGGAAGCCAACGCACACCCCGAGGGCACGAGTCGTCCGGACGGTGCTAGCGAGACCGGGGCCAGCGGGACCGGGGGAGCGTCCCGCGGCTCGGCGCAGACGGGGACGGGCCGCGTCAAGCGAGGCATGGCGGACATGCTCAAGGGCGGCGTGATCATGGATGTGGTCACCCCGGACCAGGCAAAGATCGCCGAGGACGCCGGCGCCGTGGCCGTAATGGCGCTGGAGCGCGTGCCAGCAGACATCCGGGCGCAGGGCGGCGTCGCCCGGATGAGTGACCAGGACATGATCGACTCGATCATCGGCGGCGTATCCATCCCGGTGATGGCCAAGTGCCGCATCGGGCACTTCGTCGAGGCGCAGGTGCTGCAGGCCATCGGCGTCGATTACATCGACGAGTCTGAGGTCCTGACCCCGGCCGACGAGGCGCACCACGTGGACAAGTGGGAGTTCACTGTCCCGTTCGTGTGCGGCGCTACCAACCTGGGCGAGGCGCTACGGCGCATCACCGAGGGCGCGGCGATGGTCAGGTCCAAGGGCGAGGCCGGTACCGGGAACGTGGTCGAGGCAACTCGGCACATGCGCTCGATCAAGGCCGAGATCCGGCGCCTTGGCACCTTGTCCCCGGAGGAGCTGTACTCCGCGGCCAAGGACCTGCAGTCGCCCTACGAGCTGGTGGCCGAGGTCGCGGCGGCTGGCAAGCTCCCGGTTGTGCTCTTCACCGCCGGCGGCATCGCCACGCCCGCGGATGCGGCCATGATGATGCAGCTCGGCGCGGACGGCGTCTTCGTCGGCTCGGGCATCTTCAAGTCCGGCGACCCGGCAGCGCGGGCTGCGGCGATCGTGAAGGCGACGACGTTCCATGACGATCCGGACGTGGTCGCCAAGGTGTCGCGTGGCCTAGGCGAGGCGATGGTGGGCATCAACCTGGACGAACTGGCGCCGGAGCAGCGGTACGCCGGCCGCGGGTGGTGATGGCGCCCCGGCCGTCGGTAGGCGTGCTGGCGCTCCAGGGGGATGTCGCCGAGCACTTGCGGGCGCTGCGGTCGGTCGGCGCCGAGCCGGCCGCCGTGCGCCGGTCGGACGAGCTCGACCGGGTGGATGGCCTGGTTATCCCGGGCGGGGAGTCGACCACCATCTGGAAGCTCTGCGAGATATTCGAGCTGGCTGAGCCATTGCGCAAGCGGATCGCCGACGGGATGCCGGTGTTCGGGTCATGTGCCGGGATGATCATGCTGGCCGATCGGCTGCCGGATCCCGCGTCAGGGCAGCAGACGCTCGGCGGCATCGACATGACCGTTCGTCGCAACGCCTTCGGCCGCCAGGTGGACTCCTTTGAAACCGACCTGGATGTGGCTGGCCTGGCCGGGCCGCCGTACCGGGCGGTGTTCATCCGGGCGCCGTGGGTCGAGCAGGTCGCGCCGCGCGTCGAGATACTGGCGACCGAGCCCGGCACCGGTAGGATCGTCGCGGTTCGCCAGGGTCCGGCACTTGCGACGTCTTTTCACCCCGAGCTCACCCCGGACCGGCGCATCCACCAGATGTTCGTCGAGATGGTGAGGGAACGGTCATGAGCGGCCACTCAAAGTGGGCTACCACCAAGCACAAGAAGGCGGTGGTCGACGCCAAGCGAGGCAAGCTGTTTGCCAAGCTGATCAAGAACGTGGAGGTCGCCGCGCGCAGCGGTGGTGCCGATCCGGCCGGCAACCCGACCCTCTACGACGCGGTCCAGAAGGCCAAGAAGAGTTCGGTCCCCAACGACAACATCGACCGCGCGATCCGGCGGGGCGGTGGCCTGGAGGCCGGCGGCGCCGCATACGAGTCGATCACGTACGAGGGCTATGCAGCGGGCGGCGTGGCGGTGCTGGTCGAGTGCCTGACCGACAACCGGAACCGGGCCGCCTCCGACGTTCGCGTCGCCTTCACACGCAACGGCGGGTCCATGGCTGACCCGGGGTCGGTGTCGTACCTGTTCAGCCGCCGCGGTGTGGTGATCGTGCCGAAGGCCGATGGCGTCACCGAGGACGACGTGCTCGCGGCCGTGCTGGACGCTGGCGCCGAAGAGGTCAACGACCTTGGTGAGTCCTTCGAGGTGATCAGCGAGGCCGGCGACCTCGTCACCGTGCGGACCGCCCTGCAGGACGCCGGACTGGACTACGAGTCGGCGGAGCGCCCGTTCCTGCCCTCGGCCGAGGTGGACCTGGACGAGGACAACGCCCGGAAGGTATTCCGCCTGGTCGAGGCCCTTGAGGACTCTGATGACGTGCAGGACGTGTACGCCAACTACAACGTCTCGGACGAGATCATGGAGAAGATCGGCTGAGCGCCAAGCCGACCGCCGAGCGCGTAGCCGAGCCTGGTGACCCGGTCGAGGCGATCGTGATGCCCGAGATCCGGCTGCTGCGTGCCGACGACGACCTCGACGCCGAAATAGACCTGAGCCGTCGCGCCTTCGGGCCGGTCAGCCAGGACTCCACATCCGCCCGGCTGGCCAGCGTCCGCGGCAGCATCGCGGCAGGCGCCATGCTGGGGGCATTCGATGGTGAGCGCCTGGTCGGCAGCGCGCGGTATCACCGCATGCACCAGTGGTGGCATGGCCGCGGCATGCCGATGGCTGGTGTCGCCGGCGTGAAGGTGGCACCGGAAGAGCGCGGCCGGGGTGTCGGCCGGGCGATGATGGCCGCGCTGCTGCGGCAGATCGCCGCCGAGGGTTTCCCGGTCTCGGTGCTCTATCCGGCCACCGTGCCGCTCTACCGGGAGGCGGGGTGGGAGATTGCTGGCGGCCAGTACGAGACGGTGCTGCCATCGCGCTTGCTGACCACGATCGCCGCTGGCACTCCGGCCGACGGCGAGCGGCGCGACCTGCGCCGGGCCACCCCCGCGGACGCGCAGGCCGTGGCGGCGGTGCTGGACCTCGTCCACGCCCAGTCCCGGCACTGCGGGCCGAGTACCCGCGAGCCGTGGGAGCTGCGCGACTGGCTGGACGACCCCGAGCACTTCGCCTACCTGGCCGATGACGGATTCCTGAGCTACCGCTGGGGCAGCCACGCCGATCCCATCTTCGGTGTCGACGAGGTCGAGGTGGACCATCTGGTCGCTGCCTCGCCTGCCACCGCCCGGGCCTTCTGGCGGATCCTCGCGTCGCACGCGACCATCGCCGGGCGGGTCCGCGCGTGGCTTGCTCCGGACGACCCGGTGCAATGGCTGACCAGGGACTGGGATGGCCACATGGACCGGTTCACCGTGTGGATGCTGCGGATCGTCGACGCGCCGGCGGCCATCGCGGCCCGCGGCTTCCCGGCGTCCGCGACCCTGTCGGTGCCGCTGGAACTCACCGATGAGGTGCTGCCGGCTAACACCGGGCACTGGCGGCTGGAGATCGCTGGCGGCGCTGGCCGCCTGGAGCGAGCGGCGCCGGATCGAAGCGATGCGCTCCGCCTCGGTGCGGGCGGATTGGCGGCACTGTTCGCCGGGGCTAGCCTGCCCGGGCTGCGGCTGGCTGGCCTGGCGGAAGGCGGAAACGCCGCTGTGGACGACGCGCTGGCCGGGGCATTCAGTTGCACGCCGTTCATGCTGGACAACTTCTAGAACCGGGAACGAGCCAGCTTTCCAATCCGGTGCTCGCCTGCGCACCGCCTTCCGCCGCGAACGAGTCGGTCCTGGCCGCAGCCTCCCGTCGGCGCGCCGCCTTACCGGCCGGTCACCTCGCCGGTAAAGTAGTCAGCCGAACAGATGTTCGCAGCGGGTCGTGCGCCAGCCATGGTGCGGCCAGCGCGCCGCGGTCCGGGCAGCCGGCCTGATGCCTCACGGGATGGTGATGGATGCGCGTCCTCGGCGTCGATCCCGGCCTGACTCGCTGCGGCATCGGTGTGGTCGAAGGTGAGCCCGGCCGGCCTCTGCGCCTGGTGGGCACGGACGTGGTGCGGACGCCGCCCAGTGCGGAGATCGGCGCCCGGCTGCTGGCGCTGGAAGGCGAGCTGGACCGCTGGCTTGCTGCGTACCAGCCCGACGCGGTGGCGGTCGAGCGAGTGTTCAGCCAGCACAACGTCCGGACGGTGATGGGTACTGCGCAGGCCGGCGCGGTGGCGATTGTCTGTGCTGCGCGGCGCGGGCTCCCGGTAGCTCTGCATACGCCAAGCGAGGTCAAGGCGGCCGTAACCGGCAGCGGCCGGGCCGACAAGCAGCAGGTCACGGAGATGGTGCGCCGCCTGCTCCGGCTGTCCGATCCACCCCGGCCGGCCGACAGCGCGGATGCGCTGGCGCTGGCCATCTGCCACCTGTGGCGAGGCACCGCGCAGCAGCGCCTCGCCGCCGTGCAGGAGCGGCTCACCGCCGCGTCAGCCCGATCCACTGCCGGAGGCACACCGTGATAGCTCATCTGTCCGGGCCCGTCGCCGCGGTCGCCCCGGAGGGCGCCGTCATCGACGTCGGCGGCGTTGGCCTGCTCGTGCAGTGCACACCTGGCACGCTTGCGGGACTGCGGGTCGGGGAGCAGGCCCGGGTGGCGACGTCGCTCATCGTCAGAGAGGATTCGCTCACCCTCTATGGCTTCGCCACCGACGACGAGCGCAACACCTTCGAGCTGCTGCAGACCGCCAGCGGCGTCGGCCCGCGACTGGCCCAGGCGATGCTGGCGGTGCTGACGCCGGATGCGCTCCGTCGCGCGGTCGCGAGTGAGGACCTGACGACCTTGACCTCGGTACCCGGGATCGGACGCAAGGGCGCCCAGCGGATCGTGCTCGAGCTGGCCGGGCGCCTCGGCTCGGTCTCTGACCTGGCAGGCTCTTCCGCAGGCAGCACCGTTCCGGCCGCCCGGACGCCGTCCTGGCAAGACCAGGTCAGAGCCGGACTGGTCAACCTCGGGTGGCAGGCCAGAGAGGCCGAGCAGGCAGTCTCGGCCATCGAGCCTGAGCTCGCGCTCGAGCCGGCCGGAGCGGACGGGGCCGGCGACGTCGACATCAAGGCCGCCCTGCGGGCTGCGCTGCGGGTGCTGGGACCGCGATGATCGGGCCGGGCGACCAAGCCGCAGCCGACGCGGGCACGCGGCGGCACGAGGAGCCAGACCGCATGGTGTCGGCACTGGCGGATGCTGACGACCGGGTGGTCGAGGGTGCGCTGCGGCCAAAACGGTTGTCCGAGCTCATCGGCCAGGACCGGGTTCGCGAGCAGCTCTCCCTGGTCCTGGAGGGCGCACTGGGCCGCGGCCGGGTGCCAGATCACGTCCTGCTCTCCGGTCCGCCCGGGCTGGGCAAGACCACCCTCGCCATGATCATCGCGGCCGAGCTGGGCAGGCCATTGCGGATCACCAGCGGGCCGGCCATCGAGCGGGCTGGAGACCTGGCGGCGATCCTGTCCACGCTCGCTGAGGGCGAGGTCGTGTTCATCGACGAGATCCACCGGGTCGCCCGGCCGGCCGAAGAGATGCTCTACCTCGCGATGGAAGACTTCCGGGTCGACGTGGTGATCGGCAAGGGCCCGGGGGCCACTGCGATCCCGCTGGACATCGCGCCTTTCACCCTGGTCGGCGCCACGACCAGGGCCGGGCTGCTGACGGCCGCACTGCGGGACAGGTTCGGCTTCACCGCCCACCTCGACTTCTACGAGCCAGCCGAGCTCGGCGTCATCGTCCGCCGTTCCGCCGGGCTGCTGGGGGTCGCGCTCCGCGACGACGGGGCGGCAGAAATCGCCTCGCGGTCGCGGGGCACGCCACGGATCGCCAACCGTCTGCTGCGCCGGGTGCGTGACTTCGCCGAGGTACGTGGTGACGGCGTGGTGACCAGGGACACGGCCAGGGCGGCGCTCGAGTTGTACGAGGTGGACGAGAGCGGCCTGGACCGGCTGGATACCGCTGTGCTGACCGCGCTGGTACGCAAGTTCGGCGGCGGTCCGGTGGGCCTGGCTACGCTGGCGGTCGCGATCGGCGAGGAGGCCGAGACCGTCGAGGTGGTCGCCGAGCCCTTCCTGGTGCGGGCCGGCCTGATGGCGCGAACGCCGCGCGGGCGCGTCGCGACGCCGGCCGCCTGGCAGCACCTTGGCCTGGCCATGCCGCCGCAGACGGCCTGGGCCCGGCAGACCGGTCAGCCGGCTGCCGAGGGCGACGTCACACTCTTCGACTGAGCGGCCGGATCGCAGGTCAGTGGCTGGCCCGGCCGCGCCAGATTGACTATCGGGCCGGAACGGGAATCCTGTCGAGGCCGTCGTTCGTTTGCCTAAGTGGCCAGATTGCTACCTTAGGTCGCGGCCTGGTCACGATAACTCGTCGAGACGTCGTAGCCTGTTGGGTGCGCGATGTGCGCGCCGCTACACTGCGGCAGTTGGCCCAAGACACGCCAATAGTGGCGCTGCCGCCGGAAGACCCGGCAGGTACCAGCCAGAGCTGGCCGCCGTGGCAGAACTAACGGAAGGATGCCCCTCCATGGGCACACATGTCCTGGCCGCAGCCACGGCCGCGAAGAGCTCGGGCAGCAGCGCAACCTCGCTGATCTTCATCGTGGTTATCTTTGGCGCGCTGATGCTGTTTATGTTCAGGTCGCAGCGCAGGCGCCAGCAGCAGTCGCGGAACACTCAGAGTGCGGTTGTCAACGGCTCGCGGGTGCGCACCACCTTCGGCGTCTTCGGCACCGTCATCGACGGTGACGACAAGAACGTGCTGGTCGAGATCGCCCCGGGCGTTGAGGTCAAGATGCTCCGTCAGGCCATCATGACTGTGGTGGATGACGAGCCTGATGGCTTCGTGCACTCGCCCGAAGATGAGGACGATTACCCGCAGGACGAGTACGAGGACGACCAGGACGCCGCAGCCGATGACGCCGCAGGCGATGACGCCGCCTCCGATGACACCGCGGCTGATGGCGCGGAGAATGGCGACGGTACGTCGGCGAAGCGCAGCGACCTGACGATCTAACCCCCCGGCAGCAAACTACTGAAGGACACGCACCCCCGTGCCGCCAACCCCCCAACGCTCCTGGCCGGTCCGGTACCTGACCGCCCTGGTGTTGCTGCTCATCGTCATGGTTGTTGCCGTCCTCGGCAGCAACATTTTCAAGCCGACTGACTGGCACAAGAGCTTCCATGTCCAGCTTGGCCTGGACCTGTCCAGCGGCACGTCGATCACGCTGCAGGCGATCACGCCGGGTGGCAAGCAGCCGAGTTCCGGCGAGATGACCAAGGCCGTGCAGATCATGCAGAACCGCGTCCAGGCCACTGGCCTGACCGGTTCCACGGTCGTCCCCCAGGGCAAGAACGAGATCGTCGTCTCGGTGCCCGGCGCGGGCGCGGAAAAGGTCGCGAATCTCGTCGGCGAGACCGCACTGCTGCGGATGCGGCCGGTGCTGCTGGCGGCGCAGAACTTCAGCACATCGGCTTCGTCGAGCACCTCGTCGAGTCCCAGCCCGGCGCCCTCGACATCTCCGAGCGCGTCGCCGTCAGCCAGTTCGTCTGGCGGCTCTGGCCAGGCCGTCGGCGCGACGGCGGTTGGCGGTGGCGCCAAGGCGAAGGCATCGTCGTCGCCCAGTGCTTCGCCGTCACCGAGTGCCAGCTCGACCCCGAGTTCGTCGTCTTCGGCCAAGCCGGTGCTGTCCACTATTGCCGATGGCACCGGGAATGCCGGCGCGCTCAAGCCGGCGACGGTCAAGCTGTTCAATCAGGTCAACTGCTCGAACAAGAACTGGAAGTCCCAGCTCTACGGCGCCAACCCGAACGCCTGGGACAACGCCTCGGCGCAGACGGTGGCCTGTCTCAACGGCGTCAAGTACGCGATGGGCCCCGCGGTCGTGCAGGGTAAGGACCTGACGAACGTGCAGGCCCAGGACCAGCAGACTGGCGGCTGGGCGGTCACCTTCAGCGTGAAGAACCCCGCTGCCAAGGCCCTCGGCACGCAGACCACCACGATGGCGGATAACTACTACCCGTCGGTTTCCACGAACCCCAGCGATCAGACGCTGGACCTGCTGGCCATCGTGCTGGACGGCGACCTGCAAGGCTCCCCGCCGCAGGTGCAGCAGCCGTTCTCCACCTCGGGCCAGATCACCGGCGGCACCGGCAGCCCGTTCACCCAGGCCTCGGCCACCACGCTGGCCAACGTGCTGAAGTACGGCAGCCTGCCGCTGTCCTTCCACAACCTGTACACCTCCTCGGTGTCGGCCTCGCTCGGATCCGACCAGCTGTCCGCCGGCCTGTTCGCCGCGGCGGTCGGGCTGGCGCTCGTCGTGGTCTACTCGTTCCTCTACTACCGCGGCCTCGGCATCGTGTCCGTCTTCAGCCTCGCCATCGCGGCCGCGCTGGCCTTCTTGTCGGTCATCCTGCTGTCCAGGTACGAGGGCTTCACGCTGGACCTGGCCGGTATCGCAGGCCTGATCGTCGCCATCGGCATTACCGCCGACTCGTTCATCGTCTACTTTGAGCGATTGCGCGACGAGGTCAGAGAGGGCATGTCGCTGCGGGCGGCGGTGGAACGCGGCTGGACCCGCGCCCGGCGGACCATCCTGGTGTCAGACACCGTGTCGTTCCTGGCGGCGCTGCTTCTGTACATCCTGTCGGCCGGTGACGTCCGGGGCTTCGCGTTCACGCTAGGCCTGACCACGCTGATTGACGTGCTCGTGGTGTTCCTGTTCACCAAGCCGATGGTCACGCTGCTGGCCAGAACGAAGTTCTACGGTCGTGGCCATCCGATGTCCGGCCTGGATCCGGCCCGCCTCGGCACTCGGGCGCCCTGGCGCGGGACCAGGCGCCCGGCGGTCAGCGGAGCAGCGGCCGTGTCGCGCACCTCGACCACCACGCGGGAGGCCTGATGTCGCGGCTCGGTAACTTCAGCGGCAAGCTGTACCGCGGCGAGGTCTCCTTCGACTTCGTCAGCAGGCAGCGGCTCTGGTACACGATCTCCGGTGTCATCCTGGTGATCGCGATTCTGGCCCTCGGGATCCGCGGCCTGAACTTCGGCGTGGACTTCAAGGGCGGCTCGCAGTGGACGGTCCCGGCCGGATCGTCTACCTCTTCGACGCAGCTCGAGCAGATCGTTACCAACAACGGGGGCGTCACGGCCAGCGCCACCGAGGTTCACCCGTTCCACGCGACACCGTTCTGGCAAGTGCAGGCAGGCCTGATGCCGACCAACAAGGCGGTCGACATCGGCAGCAAGATCGCGGCCCATTACCACCTCGCGGCCAGCAAGGTCTCGGTCACCACGGTGGGTGCCAGCTGGGGCTCGCAGGTCTCGACCAAGGCACTCGAAGCGCTGATCGCGTTCCTTATCGTGATCGTGATCTACCTCTCGATCGCCTTCGACTGGCGGATGGCCACCTCGGCGTTCGTCGCACTGTTGCACGACATCCTCATCACGGTGGGCGTCTATGCGCTGACCGGGTTCCAGGTGAGTCCGGCCACCATCATCGGCTTGCTGACGATCCTTGGTTACTCGCTCTACGACACCGTCGTCGTCTTCGACAAGGTCAGAGAAAATACCGCCGGCCTGGTCGAAACCCGACGAAGTAACTACAGCCAGGCTGCCAACCTGGCGCTGAACCAGACGCTGGTCCGGTCCATCAACACCTCGCTGACTGCGTTGCTGCCGGTCGCGGCCATCTTGGTCGTCGGCACCCTGCTGCTCGGCAACGGCGAGCTGAAGGACCTGGCGCTCGTGCTGTTCGTCGGCATGCTGTCCGGCACGTACTCGTCCATCTTCATCGCCACCCCTGTGCTCTGTGACCTCAAGGAGCGCCAGCCGCAGTACAAGCTGCTAGCCAAGCAGGTTGCCCTGCGTGCGGCCGGGGGCCGGGCGGCGCAGCGTCGCGCCGCCAAGGCGGCCAAGGCCGGGGTGACTGCTGCCAACGGCGGCAGCGGCGCTGGCCTGGCGGACGTCGGCCTGGGCGGTGGCCTGGCTGCGGCCGTCGCTGGCGCTGGCCCAGCCGGTGGCGGGCTTTCCGGTCCTGCCTCGACTGCCCGTGGCGCCGGCGTCGCCGAGCCCGGCCTGACATCGGACGCCGACGAGGACCTGGATGATCAGGACCTG
Source organism: Streptosporangiaceae bacterium (assembly GCA_036495585.1). Lineage (GTDB taxonomy): Bacteria > Actinomycetota > Actinomycetes > Streptosporangiales > Streptosporangiaceae > JAJYUU01. Next base: position 45,857 of record DASXMP010000092.1, on the reverse strand, counting down.
GCGGATGAGGACCTGGTGAATGAAGACCTGGCGGGCGAGCCCGTGGCCGCCTCGTCGCCTGGCTCGACCAGTCAGATGCGCGGCGTGCCGTCTCGTTCCGGCCCGCGTCAGCAGCCGGTCCGCCGGCCAGCAGCCAAGCGGCGTCCGTCTGGCAAGAAGAAGCGGCGCTAGGCGTGCCTGCCGGGATCGGCGCGGACGGGGCGGCCACTGCTGGCACGGATATCGCCGACCTGATCACGTCGAGAGTGCGCGACATACCCGACTACCCGCAGGCCGGGGTGATGTTCAAGGACATTACCCCGCTGCTGGCCGACGGCCCCGCGTTCGCCGCCGTGGTGGCGGCCCTGGCCGATGGTTTCGCGGACGTGACCAAGGTGGCCGGAATCGAGGCCCGCGGCTTCATCCTGGCTGCCCCGGTCTCGATCGCACTCGGCGCCGGGTTCGTGCCCGTTCGCAAGCAGGGCAAACTGCCAGCCAGCACGTATGCGCAGGCCTATGACCTCGAATACGGCACAGCGGTACTCGAAGTGCATACCGATGCGTTCACCGCAGATGATCACGTTCTGGTAGTGGACGACGTGCTGGCCACTGGCGGTACGGCTGCGGCGACGGCCGAGCTGATCAGCCGCGCGGGCGCGAAAGTCGCCGGGATCTCGGTGCTGCTGGAGCTGGGTTTCCTGGACGGACGGTCCAGGCTGCCAGGCCTGGAGGTCACTTCACTACTGCGCACGTGACGCAACGTGCAGAGCCGGGCACTTCCCGAATCGTCCCCCGATAGACTTGATCCACGGCGGACAAGAGGGAGCGCGTGTGGCTGGTGACGTGGCGATGGCTGGGACGGCCGGACCCGATGTCACCCAGGACCTGCCTGCGGCGGACGAGAGGGTGACACCGGCTACTGGCATGCCCTCCAGCCCAGGCGACGTCGCGACCGAGTCGGGCACAGCCGGCCGGAAAACGGCTGGCCGACACGCCGCACCGGATGCGCCAGCAGGCGACCCCGCCGCCACAGCGGAGCCGGCGCCCAGCGAGCCGGCGGACCAGCAAACTGAAACTCGAGCAGCGCCGAGACCGGCCGGAGCCCGTGGCTCCGGCCGGTCCGGTAAAGGCGGGCACACCGGCAAGAAGTCTGGCGGCCGGACGCCCGGCGGCCGCTCGCGCCGGGCGACGCAGGTAGCCGACCCATCCGGCAGTGCTGCGAGCGCAGGAGATGCCGGCTCTGGCACCGCGGCCGTCCGCCGGCGGCTGGCGAGGCTGACGCCGGCCCGGGCCGGCACCGTCAACCCGGTGCTCGAGCCGATGATCAAGACCGTGCGGACCACGCATCCGAAGGCCGACATCCGGCTGATCGAGCGTGCCTACGATGTCGCGGCCAGCCTGCACGCCGGACAGTCCCGCCGCAGTGGTGATCCCTACATCACGCATCCGCTGGCCGTGGCGACGATCCTGGCCGAGCTGGGCATGAGTGACGACACGATCTGCGCGGCTCTGCTGCACGACACGATCGAAGACACCGCTTACACCCTGACCGAGCTGCGCCGGGACTTCGGCGACGACATCGGTTCGCTGGTCGACGGCGTCACCAAGCTGGACAAGGTCAAGTACGGCGACGCGGCCCAGGCCGAGACCGTCCGCAAGATGGTCGTGGCGATGTCGCGCGATATCCGCGTGCTGGTCATCAAGCTGGCCGACCGGCTGCACAACATGCGGACGCTGCGGTACCTGCCGAGGGCCAAGCAGGAGCAGAAGTCCCGCGAGGTGCTGGAGATCTTCGCTCCGCTCGCCCACCGGCTGGGCATGAACACGGTCAAGTGGGAGCTGGAGGACCTGGCGTTCGCGACGCTGTTCCCCAAGCGGTACGACGAGATCGCCCGGCTGGTGTCGGAGCGGGCGCCCCGGCGGGAGATGTTCCTGCAGGAAGTAATCGAGGACGTGGCCGAGGACCTGAGGGACGCCAAGATCAAGGCGCAGGTCACCGGCCGACCCAAGCATTACTACTCCGTCTACCAGAAGATGATCGCCCGTAATGTCGGCTTCGACGACATCTACGATCTGGTCGGCATCCGAGTCCTGGTCGAGTCGCTGCGCGACTGCTACGCGGTACTCGGCACCGTGCACGCGCGCTGGAACCCGGTGCCTGGCCGGTTCAAGGACTACATCGCGATGCCGAAGTTCAACATGTACCAGTCGCTGCACACGACGGTGATTGGGCCTGAGGGCAAGCCGGTCGAGCTGCAGATCCGCACCTGGGACATGCACAAGCGCGCCGAGTACGGCGTCGCCGCCCACTGGAAGTACAAGGAAGACATGGCCGGCGGCGGTGGCGCTGGCGCCGGCGACATGGCCTGGCTGCGTCAGCTCGTCGACTGGCAGCGTGAGACCGAGGACCCGGCCGAGTTCCTTGACTCGCTGCGCTTCGACCTTGGCGGCGCCGAGGTCTACGTGTTTACCCCGCGCGGCGAGGTGATCGCGCTGCCGCAGAACGCCACACCGGTGGACTTTGCGTACGCCATCCACACCGAGGTCGGCCACCGGACCATCGGCGCCCGCGTCAACGGCCGGCTGGTCGCGCTGGAGAGCACGCTGAGCAACGGTGACACCGTGGAGATCTTCACCTCCAAGGCCCCGGATGCCGCGCCAAGCCGCGACTGGCTTTCCTTCGTGCAGAGCGCGCGGGCGCGGAACAAGATCCGGCACTGGTTCTCCAAGGAGCGCCGCGAGGCGGCGGCCGAGACCGGCAAGACCGCGATCGCCCGGATGATGCGCAAGCAGGGCCTGCCGCTGCAGCGGCTGGCCACCGCCGACGCGCTCAACTCCATCGCCACCGAGCTCCGCTTCACCGACCTGTCAGCTCTCTACGCCGCGGTCGGCGAAGGCCACGTCAGCGCGCAGGCAGTTGTCGCCAAGCTGATCAAGTCGGCTGGCGGCATCGAAGGCGCCGAAGAAGACCTGGCCGAGGCAACCCAGGTCACTCGCGTCCCGCGGCCGCCCGCGCCCGCCGGGGACTCTGGCGTCGTGGTCGAGGGCTCCGCCGATGTCTGGGCCCGGCTCTCCAAGTGCTGCACCCCGGTCCCTGGGGACGTCATCACCGGTTTCGTGACCAGGGGCAACGGCGTCTCGGTGCACCGCAAGGACTGCGTCAACCTGGAGCACCTGGTGGCGTCCCAGCCCGAGCGCGTGGTCAACGTCCGCTGGTCGCCGCGCGAGGGCTCGCAGTTCCTCGTCGCGATCCAGGTCGAGGCACTCGACCGGACCGGCCTCCTCTCCGACGTGACCAGGTCGATCTCCGATCAGCACGTGAACATCCTGTCGGCCACGGTCACCACCACCAGGGACCGTGTCGCCTTCAGCAGGTTCACCTTCGAGATGGGCGAGCCTAAGCACCTCGGTGCCGTCCTGCGCGCCGTCCGGTCCATCGACGGCGTCTACGACGTCTATCGCGTCACCAGCTAGCCCAAGACGCGCCGCAACTCGGAAGACTCGGCCAGCCGGGGTGCGGCGGGCCGCTTCGCCGGCTTGGCACACGTCGCGGCGCCGCACGTGAGCTGGCCCGTTGCGGACTGGGCGCCAGCTGGCAAAGGTCACGGTTACGTCGGCTACGCAGCCCGCCGCAGCCCAGCCTCCGTCCGCCCGCAGCCGGCCACGCGACCCACTGGACTCCAGTTTCTGCAGCTCATGGGCTCTCCAGCGGGTCCGCGACAGTGACGGTGTTTAGCCCGCCGTGGCCCGGGCAGCTGGCCTGTCCGGGGTGATGGGAAGCGCTGGCGGAGCTGGGCGTCGTCTAGCCGGTCAGTTCCGCCGGTGGTGTTGGTGGCGGGGCTTAGCGGAGCTGGGTTCCGCCCGGCCGGTCGGTCTCGGCGGTGGTGTCTGGCCGCCGGGGCTGACAAAAGCTAGGCGGCGTTAGCCGCTCAGCTCCGCCAGCGTCCGCTCCGCCTCGGTGAGCCAGGACCGCCGTGCCTCGATGGCCTCCTGCGCCTGCTGCTGGGCCCTGCCGTCCCCCTTGGCCTCAGCCTTGGCGAGCTGCCCTTCGAGCTGCGTGATGGCCGTCCGAATCTGCTCCACGGTGCCCCGGGCTCGGGACAGCGCCTCCGGGTTCGTCCGCCGCCAGTGCGAGTCCTCTGCCTTGCGGATCGCGTCCTCGATCTTGCGCAGGCCGCCCTCGAGCCGGTCCTGAGAGTCGCGCGGCACAGGGCCCGCCTTCTCCCACTGCTCCAGGATGCCGCGCAGGGCAGTCCTCGCAGCCCGGCCGTCGGTCACCGGCAGAAGTTTCTCCGCCTCGGCGAGAAGCTGCTCCTTGACGACGGCGTGCTCGCGCAGTTCCCGGTCCTTGGCGTCGAGCACCTTGGCGCGGGCGGTGAAGAAGGCATCCTGGGCGGTCTTGAACCTGACCCACAGGGCGTCCTCGGCGGTCCGGTCGGCGCGGCCCGCCTGCTTCCAGGCGCGCATCAGCTCCCGATAGGCCGAGGCGGTGGCGGACCAGTCCGTCGAAGAGGACAGCTCCTCGGCCCGCGCGACCAGGTCTTCCTTGTGGGACCTGATGCCCTCCCGCTCCTCCTCCAGGGTGGCGAAGTAGGCCTTGCGGCGCTTGGCGAAGCCATTCCTGGCCGCCGACAGCCGCTTCAACAGCACGGTCTCGGTCGCCCGGTCGCCGCGCGGCGCGACCTTCCACTCCTCGAGCAGCTGGCGCATCCGCTCGCCGCTTGCCTTCCAGTGGGTGGCCTCGACGGCGAGCCGCTCGGCCTCGGCGACGATTCGTTCCTTGACCTCGTGAGCTTCGGTCCTGGCATGCTCGCGGGCAGCCTTGTGCTCCTCGCGGCGGTGCTCAACCGCGGACTCCAGCGTTTCGAGGCGGCCCGCCAGGCCTGCCAGGTCACCGATCACGTTGGCGTCCGTGATCGCCGCCGTGAGCCTGGAGATGGCGGACCTGGCCTGGCCAGCCGACAGGTCGGTGCTGGCCATGCGCTGCTCGAGCAGGCTGATCTCGGTCTCCAGCGCATCGAACTTGCGCTTGAAGAAGGCCAGCGCCTCATCCGGGCTGCCAGCCTGCCACGAGCCGATTACTCGCTCGCCGTCGACGGTGCGCACATACACCGTGCCGTCTTCGGCTACCCGGCCCCACGGATCGCTTGCGGTACTCACCGCGTACCTCCTGCTCGGTAACCTGCCGACTATCACGTCGTCAGGTCTTCGTGATCGTCATGCTGTTGATCTGGACCTTGTCCTTGGGGTGCCCGTCACCAGGCCCGTTGGAGTTATCGCTGCCTGCCCTCGCCACGTTCTGGAGGATGTTGAGACCACTGACGATGGTGCCGAAGTCGGTGTAGTTCGGCGGCAGCGGTGAGTTCTTGTACACCAGGAAGAACTGGCTTCCGTTGCTGTCCGGCTGGCCTGTGTTAGCCATGGCCACCGTGGCCGTGGCGTAGGTCGCCTCGCCCGAGCTGGCCGCCGTCGGCAGGTTCTCGTTGCCGAACCCGTAGCCCGGCGTGCCGTCGCCGGTACCGGTCGGGTCGCCGCACTGGAGCACAAAGATTTGCGAGGTCGTCAGCCGGTGGCAGTGGGTGTTGTTGAAGTAGCCCTGGTCGGCCAGCGAGACGAACGAGTTGACCGTGCACGGCGCCTTGCTGTTCGCCAGGTCGATCACGATGTCGCCGCGGCTGGTCTTCATCGTCGCCTTGTAGGTCGCCTTGGTGTCCGGCGTGGCCGAGGGCACCGAGACCTTTTTGGCAGCTGTCCCGCCCTTGATGTACTGGCACTTGCCGTCGACCATCGCAGGCACTGTCGAGGGGGTCGGCGACGCGCTGGGAGTAGCGCTGGGGGTAGCGCTCGGAGTCTTGGCGGCGGCATCGGAAGCCGCCGACTTGGGGCTGGAGCCCACCGTGAGCGCCAGCGCCGTCCCGCCTCCAGCTATGGCGAGGACGGCGACGGCAGCAGTGAGGCCGGTTGCCATGCGCTTATTTCGGCGGTGCCGGTCGACGTCCTTCTGGATCCGGCGCTCGTACCGTGCCCTGGCGAGCTGACGCTGACGCTGCTTCTTGCTGGCCACTGCCTGCGATCCTCCCCTTCACCGCAGTGTCCTGCGGCGTGGCTGGTCCTGGCAATGCGCGCGCGGATGGCCTAGTCCCGCCACGCATTGCGAAACTTCGCGAATCGTACCGTTGTGGTGGCTCTGGTAACGCCGCCGTTACCTTTCGAGTCCCAACTGCAAACAAGCTGTGTCCTGACCGGGCCCTGAGCAGCCGCGGGAGCTTCCCGATAACCTGTGGGCGTGCTGATTGCCGGGTTTCCTGCTGGCTCTTTCGCCGCCAACTGCTACCTGCTTGCCGCCGGACCTGGGCAGGAGTGCCTCATCATCGACCCTGGCCAGGATGCCGAGCCGGGCATCGAGGAAGTGACGGAGCGCTATCGGCTGCAGCCGGTGGCCGTGCTCGCGACCCATGGCCATGTTGATCACATCTGGTCGGTCGCGCCCGTCTGCGGAGCCCGGGGAATCCCGGCCTACATCCATCCGGACGACCGCGCGCTGCTGACCGACCCGGGCCGGGGCCTCGGCCTGGGCCCGGCGCAGCAGTTGTTCGGCGGGCTCACGCTGACCGAGCCGGACGACGTCCGGGAGCTCGCCGACGGGATGACGCTGGACCTGGCCGGCATTCAGCTGGTGGTCGAGCACGCCCCCGGGCATACGCCGGGCTCGGTGACCTTCCGGCTGCCGGCGGCGGATGAGCCGGACACCATGTTCAGCGGGGACCTGCTGTTCGCCGGGTCGATCGGCCGTAGCGACCTGCCGGGCGGCGACTATCAGACGATCCTGGCTAGCCTGGCCCGGGTATGCCTGCCGCTGCCGGACGAGACCGCGGTGCTGCCCGGACACGGGCCGGACACCACGATCGGGGCGGAGCGGGCCAGCAATCCGTTCCTGGCCGGCCTGGCGCCGGCGAAGGGTCCGGCCACCGGCGTGTGAGACCGGCCTGGACGGGCGACAGCCGAGCGGCGGAGCCGGCGAGTGCCCGAGCGGCCGAGTCAGGCGAAGGCGGCGGAGGCGCAGGGGACTCGTTCCCGTCGTCATGGGTTTGATCTTGGACTGAGGCAAGAGGAAAGGCTGGGCGAGCGATGATCCGCAGCCACGAGGCGGGTGCCCTGCGGGCGGCCGACGCAGGCGAGCAGGTACGGCTGGCGGGCTGGGTGGCGCGGCGGCGTGACCACGGCGGGGTCGTGTTCATCGACCTGCGGGATGGCAGCGGGATCGTACAGGTGGTGCTGCGCCAGGAAGACGTCGCGCACGACCTGCGAGCCGAGTTCTGCGTGCTGGTGACCGGGACGGTGCGAGAGCGGCCAGCCGGAAACGAGAACCCCGAGCTCGCGACCGGGGCGATTGAGGTGGAGGCCAGCGCCCTGGAGGTGCTATCGCAGGCCGACCCGCTGCCGTTCCCGATCGAGGGCGGCACCGGCGGAGACCTGAACGAGGAGGTCCGGCTCCGGTACCGCTACCTGGACATCCGCCGGGCCGACATGGCCGCGACGCTGAAGGCCAGGTCGAAGGCCGTGTACCTGCTGAACGAGGTCATGAACGCGCACCGCTTCGTGACCGTGGAGACACCGTTCCTGACCCGGTCCACGCCCGAGGGCGCGCGGGACTTCCTCGTGCCGGTCCGGCTGCGGCCGGGCACCTGGTACGCGCTGCCGCAGTCGCCGCAGCTGTTCAAGCAGTTGCTGATGGTCTCCGGCCTGGAGCGGTACTTCCAGCTCGTTCGCTGCTTCCGGGACGAGGACTTCCGGGCCGACCGGCAGCCCGAGTTCACCCAGGTGGACCTGGAAATGTCGTTCGTGACCAGGGCGGACGTGGTGGCGGTCGCGGAGGACCTGGTAGAGCGACTGTGGGCCGAGATCGCCGGCTACCAGGTGCCACGCCCGATACCGCACATGACCTACGCCGACGCCATGGCCCGCTACGGCTCGGACAAGCCGGACCTGCGGTTCGGCCAGGAACTGGTAGATCTGACCGACTTCTTCGGCCAGTCGGAGTTCCGGGTGTTCCAGGCTCCCCATGTAGGCGCGGTCGTGATGCCCGGCGGGGCGTCCCAGACCCGGCGGGAACTGGACGGCTGGCAAGAGTGGGCAAAGTCGCGCGGGGCGCGCGGACTGGCGTACGTGCTGATCGGTCCGGACGGTGCCGTGTCGGACGCTGGCCCGGTGGCCAGGCACCTGTCCGAGACGGAGCGGTCCGGCCTACCGGAGGCCGTCGGTGCCGGGGCGGGAGATGCGGTGTTCTTCGCCGCCGGGCCGCCGAACGAGGCGCGCGCGCTGCTCGGTGCCGCCCGGCTGGAGATCGGCTACCGGTGCGAGCTGATCGATCCGAAGGCCTGGGCCTTCACCTGGGTGGTGGACGCGCCTATGTTCGAGGACGACGGCGAGGGCGGCTGGACTGCGGTGCATCACCCCTTCACCTCGCCCCTGCCGGAGTGGACCGACAAGTTCGCTGACGAGCCGGCCGGGGCGCTGGCCGACGCCTACGACATCGTGTGCAACGGCACCGAGATCGGCGGCGGCTCGATCCGGATCCACCGGCCGGACGTTCAGCAGCAGGTCTTCGACGTGATCGGGCTGTCGCGGGAGCAGGCCACCTCGCAGTTCGGGTTCCTGCTGGAGGCACTGCGGTTCGGGCCGCCCCCGCACGGCGGGATCGCGTTCGGCTGGGACCGGATGCTGATGCTGCTCACCGGCCGCGACTCGATCCGGGACGTGATCGCCTTTCCGAAGGCCGCGTCCGGCGCCGACCCGCTCACCGGCGCGCCGACGCCGATCACACCGGAGCAGCGCAAGGAGGCCGGCATCGACGCGCCGCCGCCAACGGCAGGCGGAGGTCACGCGGCGCCGGTCGGATCGGCCGGGATCAGGGAGTGAACCGCTGCCAGTGGCCTTCGGAGACGACTTCGACACTGCCGTCCGTCACCTTGATGGCGGTCTGATAGTCGATCGCGTAGCTTTGCACCGGCATGCTGGCTGCCCACTTTTCCGCGTTGGCCATGGTGTTGTCCGGCAGCATCTCGTTATCGACGTGCGGGAAGATCGAGAAGTCGACGACGCCCAGCGTTTCGTCGCTCTCGGCCCGGCTCCAGCTGACGAAGTCCGGCCCGATGCGGGGGGTCATCACCATGCTCCCGGCGCTCAGTCCTACCCAGACCGCCCGCAGCGAGGGCAGGAGGTCTGCCAGTCCGGACGCACGCATCCAGTGGCAGAGATACGTGGCGTCGCCGCCCTCCACGAGCAGGACGTCGGCTTCCTGGACCGAGGGCACCCAGCTGTCTTTGCCGATGCTGGGCAGCGCGGTGAGTTCGAGCACTCCGAGGGACTTCCAGCCCAGCCCGGCCATGGGGGCGACGGGCTGCCCGCCGCAGATGAACTGCCATGCCTTGCCAAAACCACCGGGCTTGGCGTAGATCGCCGTGTGGATGCAGAGGGCGCTGGACTCGGGAATCGGCTTCCCCAGCAGGTCGACTAGCGCGTCGCGGATGCTCGTATTCGTGATGCCAGAGTCAGTGAGCAGAAGTTTCACGGTGTCCTTTCCCTGTGGCCGGGTCGCCGCATCGCCTCGATGAGACTGTCTGGTACCGGGGTCGCGACCGCCTCGGGCCCGCCGTCCTGGCATTTAACCGGACAGACGACGTGGCTGACGGTAACTCATCGGTCTGGTGTGGCGGGAGAGGCTGTGGCTCAGCGGAAGGCGCGGAAGGCGGCCCGGACCTCGGCCACGAACAGTTCCGGCTGCTCGAAGGCGGCGAAGTGCCCGCCCTTCTCCGGCTCGTTCCAGTACCGCAGGTCGGTGAACTGGCGCTCGGCCCACCGGCGGGTGGGGCGGAAGATCTCCTTCGGGAAGATCGAGCAGCCGGACGGCACCGCGACCGGTCCGAGCAGCGGGTCCCGGAAGCTCTCCCAGTACATCCGGGCCGAGGACGCGCCGGTCGCGGGCAGCCAGTACAGCATGATGTTGTCGAGGATCTCGTCCCGTGACAGCACGGTGGCCGGGTCCCCATCGCTGTCGGTCCAGGCCCAGAACTTCTCCACGATCCACGCGGCCAGTCCGGCCGGCGAGTCGACCAGTCCGTAGCCGACGGTCTGCGGCCGCGTCGACTGCTCCTTGGAATAGCCCGAGTCCCAGTCGCCGTAGTACTTCATGGCGGCGAGCGCGGCCTGCTCCCGGTCGGTGAGCTCGCTGGCATCCCCTGCGTCGGGGAACGCGATCACCATGTTGAGGTGCACGCCGGCCAGGTGCTCGGGATGCCGGATGCCGAGGCCGGTCGTCACCATCGCGCCCCAGTCGCCGCCCTGCGCCCCGTACTGCTGATAGCCGAGCCGGCCCATCAGCACGTCCCACGCATCGGCGATACGCGCCAGGTTCCAGCCCAGCGTGGCCGGCTTGCCACTGAAGCCATAACCGGGCAGCGACGGGCAGACCAGGTGGAAGGCGTCGGCCGGGTCGCCGCCGTGTGCCGCCGGATCGGTCAGCGGACCGATCACCTTGAGGAACTCCACCACCGACCCCGGCCAGCCGTGCGTCATCACCAGCGGCAGCGCGCCCTCGTGCGGCGACCGGGCGTGGATGAAGTGGATCGGCAGCCCGTCGATCTCGGTCCGGAACTGCGGGAACGCGTTGATCCTCGCCTCGCCAGCCCGCCAGTCGTAGCCGTCCAGCCAGTACTCGCACAGGTCCTTGACGTAGGCGAGCGGAGTGCCCTGCGACCAGTCGTCCACCGGCTCTGATTCTGGCCACCGGGTGCGCCGCAGCCGTTCGGTCAGGTCGTGCAGGTCTGACTCCGGGATTTCGATACGGAACGAGTGGACTTCGTCGCTCATCAATACCTCCGGAGGGAACCGTTCTTCGGCGAGGCGGAATCCAGGGTGTCAGACCGCGGTATCCCGATGAAGTGTCGGAATGCCGATCACATCATGCGCGCCGCCGCTGCCGTGAGCATCTGGTCCACGCAGGCGGCCGGGTCGGAGATGGGCGCCTGGACGTGCCGGACGGTCCCGTGCGGATCGATGAGCAGCGACTGCCGCTTGAGACGGTCGACTCCGGCCGTGCGGAACATGGGCAGCCGTAGCGCGGCGGCGAGGTCGGTGTCCTGGTCGGACAGGAGCAGGAACGGCAGCCGGGCGAATTCGGCGAAGGCCGCCAGCTGGTCGGGTCGTTGCGTACTGACACCGAGTACCGAGCAGCCGAGCCCGACGAAGGCGTCGTGGCGGGCGGCGTACGTCGTCGACTCCAGGCTGCAGCCGGCGGCACCGGGAATCGCGCCCCAGCCCGGCGGGTAGCCGTGCGCGTCGGGGACCCAGGCGCCGGGAAAGCAGTACAGCACTTGCCACGAGCCGCCCGGGCTGAGGCACACCAGGCGGCCATCGTGCGCGGTCAGCGTGATCGGCGGGAGCATCGAGCCGACCAGCGCGTGGACTCGGTCGGACTCGCCTTCTCCCGGGATCGCAGTGACCGACCCGTCGCCGAGCAGGTGCCGGTCACCGAATTCCTGCATGGCGATGAGCACAGGGAGCAGCCCCTCCCCGCGGTCGGTCAGCACGTAGTCGTGTCGCGGCGGCCGCGTGGAGTACGGAGCCTTCGTCAGCACGCCGTCGCGGACGAGGCCGGCCAGGCGCTCGGACAGCGCCCGTCGGCTAATGCCGAGGGCATCGTGGAGCTGATCGAAGCGGGAGAGTCCGCCTGCTATGTCGCGCAGGATCAGCCAGCACCACCAGTCGCCGACCAGCCCGAGTGTCTGGGCGATGCCGCAGTCGGCCTCGGCGAGATCGTCCCGGTGCATATCGGCTTCCACCTCCGCTCCCAATCTAGTAGGTTCCAAACCGAGACGCACTAAATTCCAATATGGAACTTACTAGGGGTGACATGACGGCGACGGTCGAGAACCTGACCGAGGCGGGCAGTGAGCGAGCGTTCTGGACCTACTGGGGCGCGTCAACGGCCTCCGGCGTCGGGTCGGGGGTCACCGGTGTGGCGCTGCCGCTGACGGCGGTGCTGTTGTTGCACGCCAGCACCTTCGAGATGGGGCTGCTGGCCGCCGCGTCCTACGTCGCGTGGCTGGTTGTGGGACTCCCGGCCGGCGCGATCGTGCTGCGGCTGCCACTGCGGGCGACGCAACTCAGGCTCGACCTGGTGCGGGCAGCAGCGATCGCGACGATCCCGATCGCATGGTGGGCCGGCGTACTGACGCTGTGGCAGCTCGTCGCAGTCGCGCTGGCCATCTCGTTCGCCGACGTCTTCTTTGACGTCGCGAACTCCACCTTCTTGCCGCGGGTAGTGCCAAAGGCCAAGCTGCATGAGCGCAACAGCCTGATGAGCGGCACCAACGCCGCGACCCAGCTTGGCGGGCCGTCGCTGGGCGGTGTCCTCGTGCAGACCCTCGGTGCCGCCTCCGCCATGTATGTCGATGCGGTCAGCTACGTCGTCTCCGCGGTATTCCTGCGCACGCTCCCCGAGTCGACCGAGTCCACGGCCTCGGCGGTCTCCGCGCCGACCGGTGGGTCGCCGCTTCGCCGCCAGATCCGTGAGGGCTGGGACTTCGTGACCCGTCATCCGGTGATGAACGCCTGCATGTGGGATGCCACCGCGATCAACTTCGTCTGTGGTGGCCAGATGGCACTTTTCGCCGTCTACCTGGTTCGTGATGCCGGAGCGCCAGCCGAAGTTGTCGGGTTCCTGCTCGCGAGCGATGGTGTCGGCTCGCTGATCGGAGCGGCCCTCTCGCCCCGCGTCGTCCGCGCCCTCGGATCGGCACGGGCCTGCGTGATCGCTGGCCTGGTCGCAGTCGCGGGTGCTCTGCTCATCCCGTTCGGGCACCACGCGCTGGCCTGCGTGATGTTCGTGATCGGCAACATCGTCTTCGCGGCCGGCGTCGTCATCGGGAGCACTGCCACCCGGACATTCCGCCAGACCGCCACGCCACCCGAGCTTCTCTCCAGGGTCATGGCGACGGTCCGGTTCGTGTCCTGGGGCGCCATCCCCTTCGGTGGCCTGGCCGCCGGCGTCCTGGGTGGCTGGATCGGCGTACGCGAGACGCTCTTCGTCTTCGGTGCACTGGCGGCTCTCTCGCCGCTCGTGCTGGTCCTCAGCCCGGTCCGCCGGATGCGTGACCTCGCGTGAGGCCTGGGCGGGTCCTGCCATCAGGCTCGCGGCCACCCGGCTTTCCGCGCTGGTCACTGCGACAGCGCGTCGATCAGGTCCCGGTAGACATGGAAAGCGGGCTTGGGGGTGTAGTCGTCGGTCATCAGCCCGAACTGGCAGAAGAGCGCGGAGCCGGCGGAGCGGGCATCGCGCAGCGCGTAACTCGGGCTAAGGTCCGGTCGTGGGGTACCTCGGGCAGCTCGACAACCTGATCCGGGCGCAGGATCGCGGGCACGCGGTCAGGTTCACGCGCACCGTCGTCGTCTTCCGGGACGGGCTGGTCGTCTGCCCGGTGGCGCTGCGTGGTGCCAGCCCGGGGCTGCAACGGGGCGTGCTTGGCGGTCTGGCCCGTCGCGGCAGCCGGGCCACCGGTGACAGTGCCGCGATCAGGCGCGCCGCTGAGGGAATGGGCCCTGGGGTGCCGGCCGCCGAGTTCGCGCACGCCTGGCCCGGCGCGGAGGTCATCCCGTTCGCGGTGATCGAGCGGATCGTGCTCACCCGCCCGCGTCAGGTCAGCGAGCTGGCGATCTTCGAGGAGCAGGTCAGCGATGGCACGCCGGCCTGCTCGGTGTACCTGGGTGACCTGGCACCGGAGCGCGTGCGCGACCTGCTTGGCGCGGTGCTTGGCACCCGCCTGGAGATCGTGGCGGCGTCCGGCTGACCGGGCCGGATCGTGTCGCAGCGGGCGGGTAGCCTCGCGGTGTGACCAGTGCAGCGGCTGGCAGCCTCTTTGACGACTCGGCGGAGACGGCCGAGCAGGCCCAGGCGCCCCTAGCCGTCCGGATGCGGCCGCGTTCCCTCAGCGAAGTAGTCGGGCAGGGACACCTGACCAGGGACGGGTCGCCGCTGCGCAAGCTAGCCGACAACGATGCGCCGATGTCGGTGCTGCTGTGGGGACCACCGGGGACCGGCAAGACCACGCTGGCGTACGTGATCAGCCGCGTGACGAGGCGGCGGTTCGTCGAACTGTCTGCGGTGTCGGCCGGTGTCAAGGATGTGCGCGCTGCGATCGAGTCGGCACGCGCCGAGCTTGGCATGAGCGGGCAGCAGACGCTGCTGTTCATCGACGAGGTGCACAGGTTCAGCAAGACCCAGCAGGACGCGCTGCTGCCTGCGGTGGAAAACCGCTGGGTGTCCTTCATCGGGGCGACGACGGAGAACCCGTCGTTCTCGGTGGTGGGGCCGCTGCTGTCCCGGTCGCTGCTGCTGACCCTCCGGCCGCTGACCGATGCCGACATGCTGACGGTGATCGAGCGGACGCTGGCCGACGAGCGCGGCCTGGCCGGGCGCGTGCGCCTGGCCGAAGGCGTGCCCGACCACCTGGTCCGGCTGGCGGGCGGCGACGCGCGGCGTGTCCTGACGTATCTGGAGGCAGCGGCACTCGGAGTGCCTGACGGCGGCGAGATCACCGTCGACCTGCTGGAGCGCGCGGTGGACCGGGCGATGGTGCGCTACGACCGGGCCGGGGACCAGCACTACGACGTGATCAGCGCGTTCATCAAGAGCATGCGCGGTAGCGACCCGGACGCGGCACTGCACTACCTGGCGCGCATGATCGAGGCGGGCGAGGACCCGCGGTATATCGCCCGGCGGCTGATCGTGCACGCCAGCGAGGACGTGGGCATGGCCGACCCGATGGCGCTGCAGACTGCGATAGCTGCTGCGCAGGCAGTGGAGTTCGTCGGGCTGCCGGAGGCACAGCTGAACCTGGCGCAGGCGGTCATCCACATCTCGATGGCGCCGAAGTCGAACGCGGTGGCGAAGGCGATCTGGGCAGCGCGCAGTGATGTTGCCGCTGGGCTGGCCGGGCCGGTACCCCGGCATCTGCGCGACACCAGTTATCCCGGTGCCGCGCGGCTTGGGCACGGCAAGGGATACGTCTATCCGCACGATGACCCGGCCGGCGTCGTCCAGCAGCAGTACGCGCCAGACGGTCTGGTTGGCAAGCGCTACTACTTGCCGTCCGGGCACGGCGGCGAGGCCCGGGTCGCCGAGCGTGCCGAGCGGATCCGGTCCATCCTGGACGGTGAGCCGGACCCGGCGGAGGGCAGCTCCTGACGGCGCGCAATCGCCGGCGGCTCAGCCCAGTTAGTGCATTCGCGATAGGGTCGGGCGGGAGCACTGGTTGGCGGACAGCACTGGTTGCGCAGACAACTGGTTGCGCAGTGAGCGCCAGGTGCACGGTGCGGACGGAGGCGGGCGCGATGAACGCGGGGCAGCTGGCGGCGGTGATCGCTGCCGGGTTCTTCGCGGTGCTCGCGTGCGCTGGCGTATTCGTGCTGCTGCGGCTCGCGCGGCTGATGTCGGCGGTGACGGGCCTGGTGACCGAGTACCGCACCAGGACCGATGAGCTGCTCGACCAGGCGCAGGCCGCGGTGGACCGCACCCACGAGCAGCTCGCCAGGACCGATGCGATCACTGCCAGCATGGACCAGGTGACGGCCAACATGGCCGAACTGTCCGGGCACGTGAGCGCGCTCGCCGGGCTGGCCAGGACCATCTCGTCCGCGGCGACCGCGCCGCTGACCGGCCTGTCGGCGCTCATGTTCGGAGTGCGGCGCGCCACGGCCGTGCGGCGATCGATGCAGGCCACTAGTACTCCGCACGGCGCCATCGCCGGATCCGTCACGTCGCTGCCGGCCCGCTCGCGCGGCCGCGCGCACGCCGGGAGCCACCGGTGATCCGGCGCGGATTCTGGCTGCTGGCCGGCGCGGTGCTTGGCGTCAGCGGATACCGGCGGGCGCGCCGGCTGGCTGGCGTCTTCCCGATCGCGCACACGCGCGCGCTCGTTGGGCCGTCAGCCGGACCGCAGGCTGGGCGCCTGGCCGAGCTGGCACCAGGTGGCCGAGCTATGCCCGGCCCGGCAGCCGTGCCTCGGCAGCCGGGCCGCGGGAATCCTGGCGGCGGGAATCCTGGCAGCCGGACGGCTGGCAGCGGTGGTCCCGGTGCGCTGGCCCGGATCCTGTCGGCTGCGGGGTTCGTCCGGGACGTCCGCGATGGCATGACAGAGTATTGGGACCTGCACCGCCGGGAGTAGCCCGTACCCTCGGAAATCGGAGCGGCCGGAAGCTGTCCGGCTGAGCCGCGCCAGACTGGTCCGCACAGCGGCCAGGGCCATCGTCAGCTCTGCTGATCCGATGTCCCCGGTGAAGCCTGGCCGGGCCCTTAACTATGTGAAGGATGGCCGAGATGGAGTCGGCAGAGATCGTCCGCCGTTTCCTTACCTACTTTTCGGAGCGCGGGCACACCGTGGTGCCGTCCGCCAGCCTGATTGCTGACGACCCCACGCTGCTGCTGGTCAACGCTGGCATGCAGCCGTTCAAGCCGTACTTCCTGGGGCAGGCAACTCCGCCGTTCCTGCGAGCTACATCCTGTCAGAAATGCGTGCGGACGCCCGACATCGAGGAGGTGGGCAAGACCACGCGCCACGGCACCTTCTTCCAGATGCTGGGCAACTTCTCGTTCGGCGACTACTTCAAGGAGCAGGCGATTCCATTCGCCTGGGACCTGCTGACCCGGTCGGAGACCGACGGGGGATTCGGCTTCGCCGAGAACCGGCTCTGGGTCACGGTGCTGCATGAGGACGACGAAGCGGCGAAGATCTGGCACGACGTGGTCGGCGTCCCAGAGAATCGGATCCAGCGCCGTGGCCTGGCCGACAACTACTGGCACATGGGAGTGCCCGGCCCCGGCGGGCCGTGCTCGGAGATCTACTACGACCGCGGCCCTGAATACGGCCGCGAGGGCGGGCCAGAGTCTGACGAGGACCGGTACCTCGAAGTCTGGAACCTGGTCTTCATGCAGTACCAGCTCGGCGCGGTGCGGTCCAAGGTGGACTTCGACGTGCAGGGTGACCTGCCGTCCCGGAATATCGACACCGGCATGGGCATGGAGCGGATGGCCGCGCTGCTGCAGGGCGTGGACAACATCTACGAGATCGACACGATGTGGAAGGTCCTGGACCGCGCCACCGAGCTCACCGACCAGCGTTACGGCGCACAAGAGTGGTCCGACGTTGCGCTCCGCGTGGTGACCGATCACGTCCGGACCGCGGTGATGCTGGTCGCCGATGGGGTCATCCCGTCCAACGAGGGCCGCGGTTATGTGCTGCGGCGGATCTTGCGGCGCAGCGTGCAGAAGCTGCGGCTGCTGTCCGGCGCGGCACAGCGCGGGGGAGCCGGCGGTTCCGCTCGCAGCCGGGGTGGCGACGACGAGCGATTCATGCACGAGCTGGCGTCGGTCGCCATCGCTGCGCTCGGCGAGCAGTACCCGGACCTCATCCAGGACGCGCCGAACATCCACACGGTGATCGACGCCGAGGAGGCTGCTTTCCTGGGCACGCTTCGGGTCGGCAGCGCCATCTTCGAGGCTGCCGTGGAGGAGACCAGGCGTACCGGCAGCGAGACGATCGCTGGGCCGCAGGCGTTCCAGCTGCACGACACGTACGGCTTCCCCATCGACCTCACGCTGGAGATGGCGGCCGAGCAGGGCCTGGCCGTGGACGAGGGCGAGTTCCGCCGGCTGATGGCCGAGCAGCGCCAGCGGGCCAAGGCGGACGCGGCTGGCAAGAAGACCGGCAACGCCGACGTCTCGGTCTTCGCCCGCGTCCTCGAGCAGGCCGGCCGGGTGTCCTTCACCGGGTACGACGACGTGACCGGGGACGCCACCGTCGTCGGCCTGATCGTGAGCGGTGCCTCGGTCCCGTCGGCGGCCGCGGGCGCGGCGGTCGAGGTCGTCCTGGACCGGACCCCCTTCTATGCCGAGGGCGGCGGACAACTTGCCGACAACGGCATCATCACGGCGGTCGGCAGCGGCGCTGGCGAGGGCGCCAGGATCGAGATCACCGACGTCCAGGTGCCGGTACCCGGCCTGATCGTGCACCGCGGCACGGTGCTGTCCGGGGAGATCCTGGTCGGCTCGCCGGTGCACGCGGAGATCGACGTAGAGCGGCGGCGGGCGATCTCCCGGTCGCATACCGCCACGCACCTAGTCCACCGCGCGTTCCGTGGCGCGCTCGGGGAGTCTGCCGCGCAGGCGGGCTCGGAGAACGCGCCGGGCCGGTTCCGCTTCGACTTCACCGCGCTCGGTGCCGTGCCAGCGTCGGTGCTGACTGCTGCCGAGGAAGAGGTCAACGAGGTCCTGGTCAACGACCTGGAGGTGCGGGCCTTCCACACCTCGATCGCCGAGGCGCGGGCCATGGGCGCCCTGGCGCTGTTCGGCGAGAAGTACGGCGACGAGGTCCGGGTCGTCGAGGTCGGCGACTACTCCAGGGAACTGTGCGGCGGGACGCACGTGGCCAGGTCCGGCAACCTCGGCCTGGTCAAGATTCTGGGCGAGGCGTCGATCGGCTCGGGCGTCCGCCGGGTCGAGGCGCTGGTCGGCATCGACGCCTTCAAGTACCTGGCCCGGGAAAGCATCCTGGTCAGCCAGTTGTCTGAGCAGCTCAAGGCACGCCGGGACGAGCTTCCCGAGCGGATCGCCGGCGTGGTGACCCGGCTGCGCGAGGCCGAGCGGGACCTGGAACGCCTCCGGTCCGCCCAGTTGCTGGGTGGTGTGGCCGACCTGGCTGCGGACGCCGAGGACGTCCAGGGTGCCGCCCTGGTCGCCTACCGGGTGCCGGACGGCACGGCGGCGGACGCGATCCGCAAGGTCGCGCTGGACATCCGCGGCCGACTCGGTGCCGATGCGCCGGCGGTCGTCACCGTGGTGGGAGTCTCAGACGGCCGGCCGACAGTGGTGGTCACCGTGAGCGACGCCGGCCGGGCACGCGGGCTGCGCGCCGGTGCGCTGGTGCTCGCCGCGGCCGGTGCCCTCGGTGGCCGCGGCGGCGGCAAGGACGACGTCGCGCAGGGCGGCGGCGCGCCGGTTGGCGATCAGGCCGATGCGCTGGTGAGCAGCGCCTTCGACGCAGTTCGAGTTCTTATTCGGGACATAATGGGTGCTGGTGCCGTAGGGTGAGTCCGTGCCGCTGCCGAGTTGTGTCCCTGCTGAGATCTTTGGGACACGTGCCCGAGGCCTGCCTGTCGTCGCGCCGGTCATCGGGGCTGCTGGCATGAGGTCCGGCGTCCGGCTCGGCGTCGATGTCGGGTCGGTGCGCATCGGGGTTGCCCGCAGCGATCCGGGCGGCATGCTGGCGTCGCCACTGGACACGGTGCGGCGGGGCGCTGGAGACCTGGATGCCCTCAGCCGGATCTTGGCGCAGACCGAGGCGATCGAGATCGTCGTCGGGCTCGCGGTCGGACTGCGCGGCCAGGAAGGCAAGGCCGCCGCGGACGGGCGGACGTTCGCGGCTGCGCTGGCCCGGCGAGTGGCACCTATCCCAGTGCGCCTGATAGATGAGCGTTTCACGACGGTGCTAGCGCATGCGGCGCTGCAGCGGGGCGGTCTAGACTCTCGGGCGAGGCGGCAAGTCGTGGACAAGGCAGCGGCTGCATTGCTGCTGCAGGACGCGCTTGACGCCGAGCGTTCGACAGGCGAGCCTGCTGGTCAGCTGGTTGCCGCCGGAGGAGGCGCGGGCGGATGAGCCGTGACGGTTACGAGCGCTGGGACGACGACCGTGGCGGCCGGAGGACCGGCCGAGACTCGGACCGTTACCCGCGGGCCAGGCGCCGCGGACGGCGAGGCGCGAGGGCAGACGAAGAGTGGGACGGCGCACGCGGCGATGACGGCGTCGCTACCTATACAAGCGACCAGTACGGTCAGCTGAGCCAGCCCGGCGGCTACCGGGATCCCGCTGGCCCGAACCCTGACTATTCCAATCCCGGGTACGGGTCGCCATATGTGGATCCGGGGGTCGCCAACTCGGGCGGTTTCCCGATGCCAGAAGGCTATGGCAGCTCGGGACCGCGGGGCAGCCGGGGCGGCCGCGAGGAGTATGCCGACGAGTCGTTCGGCCGGGCCGAGCCTGGCTATGGCGAGCAGGCCGCCTATGGCGACTCCGGCGGCTATCCGGCCGGCGGTGGCGCGGCGTATCCCAACGGCGGATATGACGGCGCAGGCTATAACGGTGCCGGCTACGGCGACGCGGGCTACGACGGTGCCGGCTACGGCGGTGCCGACCACAACGGCGCCGGTTACGACGGTGCTGGCTACAACACGCCCGGGCACGACAACGGCGCCTATAACGGACCCAGCTACCAGGGCGACGGCTACGGTGGCGCTGCCCAGGGCGGTGCTGGTTATCCGGGCAGCGGGTATGACGACCCGCGCTACGAGAGCGGCTACGACGGCGCAGGATATGAGACTTCCGGCTACGACAGTGCCGGGTACAACGGGGCTGGGGACGACGGATCCGGGTACGAGCGCGACAGCTACGGCGGCGCTACCTACGGGGGCAACGGGTACGACGAGGACTATGACGACAGGTACGCGCCGCCGTCTAGCCCGCACGGACAGCAGGCCGACGACACCGGCTTCGGCGACGGGCGCGTAAGCCGGTCGGGCCCGTTCCGCCTGCAGGATTCAGTGGACGATCCGGGTCTTCGGGGTCGGCGGGGCGGCCACCCGGCGGACGCCTTCGATGCCGACGACGCCCGGCACAATGGCTTCTTCAGCGGCTTCCCGGGTGGCGGCGGAGGTGGAGGCGAGAGCCGCCCGCCCAAGCGCAAGCGCGGCCGGGGTCGTGCAGCAGCGCTAATCGCGGTCGTCATCATCTTCGCGGTAGTCGGCGGCGGCGGTTATTTCGGCTACAGCAAATACTCGGCCCGGCACGCCAACTACACAGGTAGCGGCACCGGGTCGGTGATCTTCGAGGTCAAGTCGGGCGATTCCGCGGACTCGCTGGCATCCCAGCTCGTCTCCAAGGGCGTCATCAAGTCCGTCGCGCCGTTCGACGCTGCCGCAAAGGACAGCGGCAAGTCGAGCCTGCTCGAGCCGGGCTTCTTCCGACTGCGCAAGCACATGAACGCCGCCCTGGCCTGGGCGCTGCTCATTAACCCCAAGTCTCGCGTGCAGACCACGGTGGCGGTGCCGGACGGCCTGCGCGCGACCAAGATCATCGCATTGCTCGCGACCAAGACCGGGATACCGCTGAGCCAGTTCGAGTCGGCGCTCAAGGACACCTCGGCGCTCGGGCTGCCAGCTTGGGCGAAGGGCAATCCAGAAGGCTTCCTGTGGCCGGCCACCTATCCCTTCGACCCGGGTACGTCGGCACTGAAAATCCTCCAGACGATGGTCAAGCAGGCCACCACCGAGTTCGCGAATATCAACCTGGCGCAGGAGGCCAAGACAGCCAAGTTCAGCGAGTACCAGGTGCTCATCGAGGCAAGCCTGCTGGAGGGCGAGGTCGGGCCGAAGTACTACGCGAAGGTTGCGCGGGTCATCGACAACCGGCTCAACATGGTGCCCGAGATGACGCTTGGCCTGGACAGTACGGTGGCCTACGCAACCAACAAGTACATCTTCAACTTGACTGCCAAGGACCTGGCTATCGACTCGCCGTACAACACGACCACGCACCTGGGCTTGCCGCCGGGCCCGATCGATTCGCCGGACGTGACTGCCATCCAGTCGGTGCTGCACCCGGCGCCCAAGGCGAACACGTGGATCTACTTCGTCACGGTGAACAAGGCCGGCCTGACGCTGTTCACCGACAGCAGGCCGCAGTCCATAATCTGGGGTAACGAAGCGAAGCAGAACGGCGTCTGAGCCGATGGCCGTCCATCGGGCGGCCGTGCTCGGCCGGCCGATCGCGCATTCGCTCTCACCAGTGCTGCACCTGGCTGGCTACCAGGAACTTGGCCTGACCGACTGGTCGTACCAGGCGATCGAGTGCGACGAAGCCGGGTTGCCCGCGCTGCTGCAGTCCCTCGGACCGGACTGGGCCGGCCTGTCCCTGACCATGCCGCTCAAGCAGGTCGTCCTCCCGCTCCTGGACCGCGCTGACCCGCTCGTGGGCACTGTTGGCGCCGCCAACACCGTGCTCCTGCGGCAGGGAGAGCGGGTGGGTTGCAACACCGACGTGGCCGGCATCGTGACCGCTTTGCGCCTGGCTGGCGTCACACCGGCCGGGAACGTCGCCCTCCTCGGCAGCGGCGCCACCGCCCGCTCGGGCCTGGCAGCACTCAGCGAAGCCGGATGGGGCGAGGTTGCGGTCGCCGTCCGGGACCGCGCCAGGGCGGATCCCCTGCTGGCGGTCGCCAAGCGGCTCGGCGTTTCGGTCAACCTGATGGGCCTTGGCCAGGACCTGTCCGGCACGCGCTGGCGGCTGCTCCTGTCCACGCTGCCGGCCGGCGCGGCCGACGACCTGGCCGATCGGCTGACAGCCAGCGAGCTGGCGGCGACGGCGGTGTTCGACGTGGTCTACGACCCCTGGCCGACCAGGCTCGCCGCGGCTGCGCTCGCGTCCGGTTCGACGGTCATATCCGGCTTTGACATGCTCCTGCACCAGGCAACCGGCCAATTTGAGCTGATGACAGGCAAGCCCGCCCCGGTCGAAACCATGCGTGCAGCCGGCCTGGCGGAGCTTGACCGCAGGCACGGCCTCGGCGCGCGCTCGTCGGGGAATGCGGGACCTGCTCAGATGGGTTAGTCTAAGTGGACGAAAAATGCACGGCGGTGTCCACTGACGGCAGGTACTGCCGGGAGCGGCGATCGCCGGGCGTGCAAGCGGAGGACCACCTCGGCCGCCTCCCACCTTGTCAGCCTGCGGCTGACGGGTATGTAGCCGGACAGCCACTGGCTGGCTGGCAGATCGGAGCGCCTCTGGCGTGCTGATCAGGCCGGACGTCCAGCGATCCTTGGCTTACCAGGGATTGCGGGGGCGTCGCGGGGTATGCCCCTATTCAGGCGCGTCCTGAGGGGGCAGGTGCCCGCACCGGTGGCCCCGCAGGCACGATATGCGGGGCTTTTTGCGTCGTGTGCCAAAAGCCCCATGATCTGCGCCGGGATAGTCCCGGTTCAGAGGCAACAGTGACACAAGGAGGTCACATCAGCACCGAACCTCGTATCAACGAGCGCATCCGGGTACCCGAAGTGCGGCTGGTCGGCCCGGCCGGCGAGCAGGTCGGGATAGTCGCGATCAATGATGCGCTCCGGCTGGCCCAGGAGGCAGATCTCGACCTCGTCGAGGTTGCGCCCATGGCCCGGCCCCCAGTGGCCAAGCTGATGGACTACGGGAAGTTCAAGTACGAGTCAGCGCTCAAGGCCAGGGAGTCGCGCAAGAACCAGGCCCAGACTGTGATCAAGGAGATCAAGCTGCGGCCGAAGATCGATCCGCACGACTACGGGACCAAGAAGGGTCACGTCGAGCGCTTCCTGAAGCAGGGCGACAAGGTCAAGGTCACGATCATGTTCAGGGGCCGCGAGCAGTCCAGGCCCGAGCTCGGGTTCAAGCTGCTGCAACGCCTGGCCGGGGATATTGAGGACCTCGGCTTCGTGGAAGCGGCGCCCAAGCAGGACGGCCGCAACATGATCATGGTGATCGGACCGCACAAGCGCAAGGCCGAGGCTGTCGCTGCCGCCCGGCCAGAACGCGCGACGCGGTCCCGCAGCACTGCGCCGGACTACGACGAGCCTGCAGCTGAACCTGCGGTCGCCGATGTTTCGGCCGACCGGACCGAGGCGCCGCGCTCGGCTGCGCCGCGGCCAGCAGCGGCCCCGCCGGCCGCACCGCGGCCTGCTGCGCCCAGCTCGGAGGCGACTGACACCGGACCTGCCAGTACCGAAGCCGAAGCCAGTACCGAAGCAAGCACCGATGCCGAAGCCAGTACCGATGCCGAAGCCAGTACCGAGGCCGACGCCGAAGTTGGCACTGGAGCCGCGGCCGGCACCGGAGCTGCAGCCAGGCCAGCGACACCACGCCCGGCGGCACCGCGGCCGGCGGCACCGCGCACCGCTCCTGCGTCGGCGCCTCGGCCAGGGCCAGCAGGCGGCAGCGCCCCGCGGCCGACGGCTCCGCGCGGCACGGTCGGAGTGGCCAGGACGGCCGCCAAGCCGGCGCCGCCAGGCAAGCCGGCCGGAGCAGCGGCCAAGCCCGGCCCAGCCCGCCGTAACGGCGAGGGCCCGGTGCCCGCGCAGGCATCGGGTTCAGCAGACTCGCGCGAGGCGGGCAGGTAACCGCAGCACCGGGGACGAGAGCTTGGGCTGCATGCAGCCCGTAAGGTGCCTGGCGGCCAGCCCGCCGGGCCGAGGACATGGGTGTGCCTGGGCACGCGGCACCTGCGTGCCCAGGGAGTGAAGGTGTGCCGCGCTCGCGTGCTCACGCGGGCGGCACGACGGAATGGAGACACGGCAACATGCCGAAGATGAAGACGCACAGCGGTTCCAGCAAGCGGTTCCGCCTGACTGGTACCGGCAAGATCATCCGCCGCCGTGCCAATAACGCGCACTACTCTGAGCACAAGTCGAGCACGCTGACGCGTCGCCTGTCTGGCTACGTGGAGCTCTCGCCAGGTGACAGCAAGAAGATCAGGAAGTTGCTGGGTAAGTGACCCGGCCCGCTGCTAGGGAGTCGAACACATGGCACGCGTGAAGCGGGCGGTCAATGCCCACAAGAAGCGCCGGGTAGTACTCGAGCGCGCCAGCGGTTACCGGGGCCAGCGGTCCCGGCTTTACCGCAAGGCCAAGGAGCAGCAGCTCCACTCGATGACATATGCCTACCGGGACCGCAAGGACCGCAAGGGCGCGTTCCGGAGGCTGTGGATCCAGCGGATTAACGCCGCCGTCCGGGCCGAGGGGCTGACCTACAACCGGTTCATCCAGGGCCTGAAGCTGGCCGAGATCGAGGTCGACCGGCGGATGCTGGCCGAGCTGGCGGTGTCCGAGCCACAGGTATTTGCCGGCCTGGTCGAGGCGGCGAAGAGCGCGCTGCCTGCCGACGTCAACGCCCCGGCGGCCTGAGCTCCGGCCGGGTGGTGGGTCTGCACCGCCGGTGACCAGACCGTACCCGCAGGCGGGCGGCTCAGGCAGCCGCTCGCCTCGGGTGAAGGCGGCCCGCCAGCTTGCTAAGAAGGCGTTCCGGGAGCGTGGCCGCGCATTCCTCGCCGAAGGACCGCAGGCGGTCCGGGAGGCACTTGCCATCCCTGATGAGCTGACCGAGCTCTTTGTCACCGCGCCCGGCCGGGACCGGCATCCGGAGCTGGCCGATCAGGCGGCAAGGCAGGGTGCCCAGATTCACGAGGTCAGCGGCGAGGTCATGGCCGAGCTGGCCCAGACGATCACCCCGCAGGGCGTGCTCGGCGTCTGCCGGTTCGTCGACGTGCCGCTGGCGTCCCTGATCTCAGCCGCACCGCGGCTGGTCACGGTGCTGGCGAACGTCCGCGATCCGGGGAACGCCGGTACCGTCCTGCGTAGTTCCGATGCGGCTGGCGCCGGCGGCGTCATTTTCGCGGCGGCGTCTGTCGACCCGTACAACAGCAAGTGCGTCCGCTCGTCCGCCGGCAGCCTGTTCCACCTCCCGGTGGTGGCCGGGGCAGAGCTGACGGAGGCAATCAGCTCGCTGCGCCAGGCCGGACTGCAGGTGCTCGCGGCCGACGGCAGCGCGACCCGGCTGCTGGATGCCCCGGGCAGTCCAGATCTCAGTCGGCCGACCGCCTGGCTGTTCGGCAATGAGGCCTGGGGCCTGCCTGCCAGCCTGCTCGACCTGGCGGACTCCGTCGTGGCGGTGCCCATCTACGGCAAGGCCGAGAGCCTGAACCTCGCTGCGGCGGCTGCCGTGTGCTTGTACGCATCGGCGCGGGCCCTGCACTCAGTGCGGGCCTGACACTGGCCACGGATGGGCGATTTCCTCCTGGCACATACAAATTCTGGCAACTGCCCGTCATCTGGCGGTATCCGGGGGTGCCGGTCTTCGCGGCCTATCCGCTAAAGTCTGATCACGTTGCGTCATGAGCTGGCCCGGTGCGGGTCACCTCCCGGCGGTGCACTGCGGTCGTCCCCGACCGGTGGCTGGCAAGTGACGCGACTGCGCTGCGGTGGCGGACCGTCCCCCCGGGTCCGTCGGCCCAGCTGTGGGCAGTGGCCCGAGGCCAGAGCGGCCGGGTGGTCACGATCATGGCGGCGTGCGTCAGCATTCCGGGGGACAGGGACTCTTCAGGTGTCCTCCCGGAGGCGGCGCGCAGGTGGACGGGAACGGGTCACGCTCGGCATTGTCGGGCCCTGTTGCCGCACGCCCAGGTCCGCCGGGCCGAAGTTCGGCTGGCCCAGCCCTAGGTCCAGGTCCGTCTGACCCAGGTTCGTCTGGCCGTCCCGAAGACTTCACTTGTGATCTAGTGCTCGCCGATGATCTCCCCGACGGCCTGGTCATCGCGGACCACGCAGGCAGGGTCGCAGTGTTCAATCGAGCGGCCGAACGGCTGACGGGCATCGTCGCGGCGGAGGCACTCGGCCGCGACGTCCGCGACGTACTGCCGCTGCGCGATCGGGATGACCGGTGCTGGTGGACCATGACGCAGCCATATGGCGGCTTGTCGACAAGGTCCCGGCACCCCGAGTGTCCGCTCTACTTGCCCGACGGCACTGAGCTGCTGGTCAGCGTCGGCTATGTGCGCTACTCGCGCGACCAGGGGTCGTGCTGGGGCAGTGAGCCGGGAGCGGTGCAGCGGATTGCCATCACCTTCCGCGGCGCACGGCACCGGGAGCGGCTGGAGCGCAGCCGCGCGGACCTGGTCTCGACCGTGGCGCACGAGCTGCGCTCTCCGCTGACCAGCGTGAAGGGCTTCACGGCCACCCTGCTGGCCAAGTGGCCGCGGTTCACCGACGACCAGAAGCGCGTCATGCTCGAGACGGTTAATGCAGACGCCGACCGGGTCACCCGGCTGATCACCGAGCTGCTCGACGTCTCCAGAATCGAGGCGGGCCGGATAGAGGTGCACCGCGAGCTGGTGGACATCCCGTCGCGGGCCATGAAGATCATCAGCGGCCGAGTAGCCGCCGGCGACACCGAGGACCGGTATCGGGTCGAGGTCGCTCCCGGCTTGCCCGAGGCCTGGCTGGACGCCGACAAGGTCGACCAGATCCTGGCGAACCTGATCGAGAACGCCGTCCGGCACGGGGCTGGTACGGTTACCACTGTGGTGGAGCCAGCGGTCGTGGCAGGGGGTCCTGGCGTGGCGGTTGCCGTCCGTGACCAGGGTCCCGGCATCGCGCCCGAGGTTGCGCCCCGTGTCTTCACCCGGTTCTGGCGCGCCAAGCGCCGTGGCGGTGCCGGCCTCGGGCTGTTCATCGTCAAGGGCCTGGTAGAGGCGCACGGCGGGGAAATCATGGTGCTGCAGGCACCGGGCGGCGGGGCCGAGTTCCGATTTACCATGCCCGCCGGGACGCCTGAGTTCGGCTAGCCGGCGGGCTGCAACGCCCACGCATGCGAGCGCCGACGTGCGCTCAGTCTCCACTGATCGATCCGCATCGGCCGATCCGCGTCGGCCGGTCGCGGCTTGACTGATCCCGCCACGGGGATGCCGCGGTGTCGCCGTGGGTAGCGCAGAGATATGGGAACCGATGTCCGCACCAAACAAGGCGTATGACCCGGTCCAGGTGACCGCGCTGGCGCCAGAAGAAGTACAGCGCGCTCAGCAGGCAGCGCTGGCCGCGATCGCTGCCGCCGGCGACCTGGATGAGCTGAAGGCCGCGCGCCTCGCGCACGCTGGCGACCGCGCCCCGCTCACGCTGGCCAACGCAGAGATCGGCGCGCTCCCGCCGGCCGCCAGAGCCGATGCCGGCAAGCGGGTCGGCATGGCGCGCGCCGCGATCAGGACGGCGCTGGCGAAGCGCCAAGCCGAGCTTGAGGCCGAGCGCGACCAGCGGGTGCTGGTCGAGGAGGCAGTGGACGTCACGCTGCCCTTCGACCGGACGGCTGCCGGTGCGAGACACCCCGTTTCCCTGGTGGGTGATCGCCTTGTGGATGTCTTCGTCAACATGGGCTATGAGGTGGCGGAGGGGCCAGAGGTCGAAGCCGAGTGGTACAACTTCGACGCGCTTAACTTCCCCCCTGACCACCCGGCGAGGGAAATGCAGGACACGATCTTCGTGGCCGGCGCCGAGCCGGGCCAGCGTTCGGGCATGGTCCTGCGGACTCACACCTCGCCCGTGCAGATCCGGGCCCTGCTGACGCGCCCGCTGCCGCTGTATGTGGTCAGCCCTGGCAAGTGTTACCGGAGCGACGCGCTCGATGCGACGCACAGCCCGGTGTTCCACCAGATCGAGTGCCTCGCCGTGGACGAGGGCCTGACGATGGCCGACCTGCGCGGAGCGATCTCCGCCTTCGTGGACGCCATGTTCGGCGAGGGCCTGGCCACGCGGCTGCGGCCAGACTTCTTTCCGTTCACCGAGCCGTCGGCTGACGTGTCGATGCAGTGCCACATTTGCCGCGGCGCCTCGGCGCAGCCGGGCGGCGAGCCCTGCCGCGTATGCCGCTCGCAAGGCTGGATCGAGATCGCCGGCTGCGGGATGGTCAATCCGCGGGTGCTGATCGCCTGCGGCATCGACCCGGACCGGTATAGCGGGTTCGCCTTCGGCCTCGGCATTGAGCGGTCGGTGATGATCAGGCATGGGGTTGCCGACATCAGGGACACGCTCGAGGGTGACGTGCGGTTCAGCCGCGCATTCGGAATGGAGGCGTGATGCGGCTCCCGTTGTCCTGGCTGCTGGAGTATGCACCCATCGACCTGTCACCGGAGGACGAGGCTGGCGTCGCCGAGATGTCCAGGCGGCTGACGGCCTGCGGCCTGGAGATCGAGTGGCTCGAGCCGGTCGGGCAGGACATCTCCGGCGTGGTGGTCGGGCAGGTGCTCGGCATCGAGGAACTGACCGGATTCAATAAGCCCATCCGCTACTGCGAGGTCACTGCTGGCGACGGCCAGGAGCGGCACGTCATCTGCGGCGCGCAGAACTTCGTCGTCGGTGACCGCGTGCCGCTGGCGCTGCCGGGTGCCATGCTGCCCGGTGGCTTCGAGATCGGCGCACGTAAGACCTACGGGCACGTGTCCGAAGGCATGATCTGCTCGGCGCGCGAGCTTGCCATCGGCGAGGAGCACGACGGCATCCTGGTGCTTCCGGCGGATGCGCCCATCGGCACCGACTTCGTCAGTTACGCGGGACTGCGGGACGTCGTGTTCGAGATCAACGTGACGCCGGACAAGGGGTTCGCCCTGTCGGTGCGCGGCGTTGCCAGGGAACTGGCGATCTCCTATCAGGTCCCGTTCACCGACCCGGCCGACGTCGGGCTGCCAGCCGACGCTGCCGCCGTTTCACCGGACGTGTACCAGGCCAGCATCGAGGACCCCACGGGCTGCGACCGGTTTGTGCTGCGCGAGGTGCACGGCATCGACCCGGCGATGCCGGCGCCGCTGGCGATGCGGATCCGGCTGGCGCGGGCCGGGCAGCGCAGCGTCTCGCTCGCCGTGGATGTGACCAACTACCTGATGCTGGAGCTCGGCCAGCCGCTGCATGCCTTCGATCGGGCCAGGCTCACCGGGCCGATCGTGGTGCGGCGGGCCAGGTCGGGGGAGCAGCTCGAGACCATCGACCACGTCGTGCGCACGCTCGACCCCGAGGACATTCTGATCACCGACTCATCCGGGCCGATCTCGCTGGCTGGCACCATGGGCGGCGTGGCGACCGAGGTGTCCGATGAGTCGCGGGACATCGTGATCGAGGCCGCGCATTTCTCCGCTCGCGGTATCGCACGGATGAGCAGGCGGCACAAGCTTGGCTCCGAGGCGTCCGCCCGGTTCGAGCGCGGGGTGGACCCGGAGCTGCAGGTCCGCGCATCGGCCCGGGCTGCCACGATGCTGGCGGCGCTTGGCGGCGGCACCGAGGTGCCCGGCTGCTCGTTTGCCGCCGCTCCGATTGAGCCGGTGACAATCAGGCTTGCGGCCGACTATCCGGATCGGGTCGCCGGCATGGTGTATGGGCTGGACACGGTATCGGCGCGGCTCCTCGAGGTTGGCTGCACTCTCAGGCAGCTGCCCCTGCACGCCGCGGATGGCGGTGCCGCAGGTACGGGCGGCACCGAGGAGGGGCCGGAGCACGGGCGCCACGAGCATGTTCGCCACGACCGGTCAGACGTCGTGCTGGCAGTGACCCCGCCGTCCTGGCGCCCGGATCTGCTGGACCCGGCCGACCTGGCCGAGGAGGTTATCCGCCTGGAGGGCTATGCGCACATTCCGGTCAGCGATGTCCGCGCGGCTGGCGGTCGCGGCCTAACCTCGCGCCAGCGGCTGCGTCGTCAGGTGAGCAGGGCACTTGCGTACCACGGTCTGGTCGAGGTCGTCAGCCAGTCCTTCACCTCGACGGCTGACTTCGATCGCCTGCAACTGCCGGCCGAGGACCCCCGCCGCGCCGCTGTCGTGCTGGCGAACCCGCTCAGTGACGATGAGCCGCTCCTGCGCACCACTCTGCTGCCTGGCCTGCTGCGGACCCTAGCTCGCAACCTCGGCCGTGGCTTCACTGACGTGTTGCTGTACGAACTGGGTCTGGTGTTCCAGCCCCGGCCGGAGGCGCCAGCGGCCGCGCCCATCCTGCCGGTGGACCGCGGACCGTCGGTGGCAGAAGTGGCCGAGCTCGGGGCCGCGCTGCCCGACCAGCCGTTGATCGCTGGTGCCGTACTGGCCGGGAATGCTGACCCAGCCGGCTGGTGGGGCTCGGGTCGGCCGGCCGGGTGGCAGGACGCGATCGAAGCGGCTCGGATCGTGCTGCGCGCGAGCGCCGTTCCGTTCGAGATCCGTGCCGACTCCGAAGCGCCGTGGCACCCTGGCCGGTGCGCGGCGATCTACGTGCGTGGCGCCGATGGTCGCGAGTGGTTGGCCGGTCACGCCGGCGAACTCCACCCCCGGGTGATTGCCGCATTCGGTGTGCCAGCCCGGACGTCGGCACTGGAGCTTGACCTGTCGATGATCGAGACCGCGGCCGAGCTTCTCGGCCCGGTTCAGGCACCGTCGCTGTCCAGCTATCCGCCGGCTGTGCAAGACGTCGCGCTCGTCGTCTCGCACGAGGTGCCCGCCGCGGACGTCGAGCGAGCCCTCGTCGTCGGAGCGAACCGGGCGGGCGACATTCAGCTTGAGGAGCTGCGCCTCTTCGACATCTACACCGGCGACCAGGCCGGCGAGGGCAACAAGTCGCTCGCCTACACGCTGCGGTTTCGCGCACCAGACCGGACCTTGACCGCCGAGGAAGCGAGCGCCGCACGCGACGCCGCGGTCTCCGAAGCGGCCGCGCAGACGGGGGCCGTCCTCCGCGGCGCCTGACCGCCCGCTCGCGGCCTGGGCCGCCGTGCCGGAGGCTCGGCGATCGCGCAATGACGCCATTTCCGTGTCTGCGCCAGGTTGATTGGCCAAGGGCCGCCGACGGCGCGTTGTGGTGGGCTTTGCCGTTTAATGGCAGTACTGCTATGTTTGCGCCGCAATGGCCCGGATCGCCGCGGAGGGAACTGGTCGCTGTGGCTCTGCGTTTTAATCCCGCCCCCGGCTGGCCGGCCCCCCCGCCGGGCTTCGCGCCGTCGGCAGACTGGCAACCGGATCCTTCATGGCCGCCTGCCCCACCGGGGTGGCAACTGTGGGTCGACGACGGTCTGCAGCCCGCCGCTGTCGGCCAGCCTGGTGGCGCCGGCCTGCCTGGTGACACCACCCGGGCCTTCGACGCCGGCGGGCCCAGTGACACCGGCGGGCCCAGTGACGCCGGCCAGCCCGGTGACGCGGGCCGGGCTGGCCTCGGCCAGCCCGGCGCTCCCGGGTCGTCCGTTGCACCCTGGCCAGCCCCAGGCTATGGCAGCGCGCCCGGCTGGTACGTTCCGCCACCCCAAGGGACAAACGGCCTCGCCATCGCGTCCTTCATCCTCGGCATCCTGGGCTTCTCGCTGATCGGGCTGGTCCTGAGCATTGTCTTCGGGATCATTGCGCTCGGACGCGTGCGGCACAGTGGCCAGCGAGGGCGCGGTTTCGCTATCGCGGGCCTCGTACTGTCCGGCCTCTGGGTCGTGTTCTACGCGCTCATCCTTGTGGCTACCATTCACTACGGTTCGGCAGGTTCCGGGGCGAGTCCCGGTCCGAGTGCAGCCGCAAGCGGTGGTACTAGCGTGAACGTGTTCTCGTTGGTCACTGGTGAGTGCTTTGATAATCCGACGTCGTCCTCGGCGAGTCCGCAGAGTGTCACGTCGGTGGTGCAGACGCGGTGCCAGCAGCCGCACAATGCGCAGATCTACGCCACGTTCAAGGTGCAGGGCTCAATGCTCAGCTACCCGGGCGAGGCGAAGCTTCGCGCCACCGCCAGTAGCCGCTGCGACGCACTCGCCAAAGGGAGCCTCGATCCCGCCAAGCTGACAGATTCTGAGGTCATCCGGTATCTGTATCCGCTGGAAAGCTCGTGGCTGGACGGCCGGCGCACGGTGAGCTGCATGGTCGTCAGCCCCGCGAACGACGTGACGTCATCGCTGCTCAAGTAGCGGGCGGTGTGCTGAGGGCCGGAGCGAGGCGCGCGGGGCAGTTAACTCGTGGTCTTGAGCGTCGCCAGGATCTCGTCTCCGGCCTTAACGCACTTGGATGCTTCGCCGGTCTTCAGCAGCTGGGGCGTGTCGAAGCCCTCGCAAGTCCAGCCTTCCACGGGTACCGGTCCGCCGCCCCCGTTGCCTGGCGCCTTCCCGTCCTTGATGGCATTGGCGTAACCGGCCTCGACGTTCATCGCTACCGAGCAGGTCACCTGTCCCTTCTCGACGTGCACCTCGATCGGGACATTGGCGGCGGTGCGACTGGTGCCGCAGTCCAACACAGCCGCCGTGTGCGGCTTGGCCGTCCCGCCGCACCCGGCGAGGGCAGCAGTGGCGCCAGCGATCAGCGCCGCGACGGCGAGGGCGGCGAGCGGCGCGCGCCGGTGGCGCCCTGCCCACCCCTGGCCAATGCCCTGCCGGGCGAACCCGGACGTGCGCGCCTGTCGGGGCCGCCTGACGTGCATTCCTGCTCCCTTCCGCGCCCATCATGCCGCCTGGCCGGCGCTCGTCAAGGCAGGTTCGCAGATCTGGCAGTGGCCGGTTACCGGGCAGAACTGCACATCCCGTGCCAGCGGCGCGAGGCCTTGCATAATCAGTCAGACTTATGCATAATCATTCAGGCATGGGCGCTCGAGGAATGCCGCGTGCAACACGCTGACGTGGTGATCGAGCACGAACCCGGCCGGGTTCTTGAACCAGGGCCCCCGGTTCGCAGCAGGAGGACAAATGGGCGCGCGGGTAGCCGTGGCCGGTGCGAGCGGCTATGCGGGCGGCGAGCTGCTGCGCCTGCTGGCTGGCCACGCCGATCTGGAGCTGGTGGTGGCGACCGCCGACAGCAGCGCAGGCCAGCCGGTCGCACAATTGCACCCGCACCTCGCGGGCCTGCCTGGCCTGGCCAGCCAGGTACTCCAGCCGCACGGACCGGCGGCGTTCGCCGACTGCGACCTAACGTTCCTGGCTCTTCCGGCCGGCCAGTCGGCAGTAGTCGCGGCGCAGATCCCGGGGACTGTGAAGATCGTGGACCTCGGTCCCGACTTCCGGCTCAGCGATGCCACGGCGTGGGCGCGGCACTACAGCGGCCCACATCCGGGCCGCTGGGTCACCGGCACGCCCGAACTGCCCGGCGCGCGGGCACAGATCCAGGCGGCCAGCCGCGTAGCGGCTCCTGGTTGCTACGCGACGGCTGCGATCCTTGCGCTCACCCCCCTGATTGCGGCGGGCCTGGCCGATCCGGGCGACGTCGTCGTGGTAGCCGCGTCCGGCACCTCGGGTGCGGGGCGATCGCTGCGGGCCAGCCTGCTTGCCAGCGAGGTCATGGGCTCGGTGTCCGCCTATGCGGTGGCGGGCGCGCATCGGCATACGCCCGAGATCGAGCAAGCTCTCACCGAAGCGTCCCGGGCTGACGGGTACGCAGCCGCAGCGTCCGCGACCAGCCGGCCGGCACCGGCTGCACACGTCAGCTTCACGCCGCTGCTCGCACCGATGCCGCGCGGCATCCTCGCCACCTGCACCGCGCCGCTCACCGAGCCGAACATCAGCACCGCGCATCTGCGTGACGCCCTGGCCGATGCCTACCGCGACGAGCCGTTCGTCACCGTGCTGCCTGATGGGCAGTGGCCGGCCACCGCCTCGGTCTACGGCTCCAACGGGGTGCACCTTCAGATCGGCGCTGATCCGAGGGCTGGCCGTAGCGGCCGCGCGGTCGTCGTCGCGGCCATTGACAACCTCGGCAAGGGCGCCGCGGGCCAGGCCATCCAGGACGCCAACCTCATGCTCGGGCTGCCGGAGACCGCCGGGCTCACCGCGATCGGAGTCGCCCCGTGACAGTCACCAGCCCGCAAGGCTTCCGGGCAGCCGGCGTCGCAGCCGGCCTGAAGCCCTCAGGTCATCCAGACGTTGCCGTCGTGATCAACGACGGACCTGCCTTCGCAGCGGCCGGCGTCTTCACCTCCAACCGGGTCAAGGCCGCGCCCGTGCTGTGGACCGAGCAGGTCATAGCGGGCGGCCAGGTCCGCGCGGTCGTGCTGAACTCCGGCGGGGCCAACGCCTGCACCGGTCCGGCTGGCTTCCAGGACGCGCACCAGACCGCCGAGCACCTGGCGGGCCTGCTGGACATCGGCGCCGGCGAGGTCGCTGTCTGCTCGACCGGCCTGATCGGCGAACGTCTCCCGCTGGACAAGCTGCTGCCCGGCGTCAGGGCGGCGGCGACTCAGGCCAGCAAGGAAGGTGGCACACAAGCCGCGGACGCGATTCGCACCACCGACACGGTGCCGAAGACGACGATCGTGGCCGGCAACGGGTACCACATCGGCGGCATGGGCAAGGGTGCAGCGATGCTGGCCCCGGCGCTCGCCACCATGCTCGTGGTGCTCACCACCGACGCCGAGTTGCCGCCGGCCAGCCTGGATCAGGCGCTCGGCCATGCGGTCGGCACCACTTTCGACCGCCTGGATACCGACGGCTGCATGTCCACCAACGACACAGTGCTGCTGCTAGCTAGCGGTGCCAGCGGCATAAGGCCCGATCTGGCCGGCTTCCAGGGCGGCCTGACGCAGGCATGCGCTGACCTGGCGGCCCAGATGCAGGCGGACGCCGAGGGCGCGAGCAAGTCGATCGCGATCCAGGTGACGAACGCCGCCACCGAGGCGGACGCGGTCGAGGTCGGGCGCGCGGTGGCCCGCTGCAACCTGCTCAAGTGCGCGATCGGCGGCGAGGATCCGAATTGGGGCCGCGTCCTCGCCGCAGTAGGTACCACCAGCGCCGCCTTCGAGCCTGACCAGCTCGGCGTCGCCATCAATGGCGTGTGGGTATGCAAGGCGGGGGAGCTGGGCGAGCCGCGCTCCGGCGTCGACCTGCGCCCGCGCGAGGTGACGATCACGGTCGACCTGTCCGCCGGCCAGCACGCGGCAACGATCCTGACGACCGATCTCACCGCGGAGTATGTGCACCTGAACTCGGATTACTCGACATGAAAAATCAAGACCCTGTCCAGGACGGGAACGGCGCCGTGTCCAAGGCGGCCACGCTCATCGAGGCGCTGCCGTGGCTGTCGAGATTCCACGGCGAGGTCGTGGTGCTGAAGTATGGCGGCAATGCCATGACCGACGATGCGCTGCGCCAGGCATTCGCGCAAGATGTGGTCTTCCTCCGGTATGCCGGGCTGCGGCCGGTCGTGGTCCACGGTGGCGGTCCGCAGATCAATGCGCACCTGGACCGGCTCGGTATCGAGACCTCTTTCGCGGCCGGCCTGCGCGTCACCACGAAAGAGACCATGGACGTCGTCCGCATGGTGCTGACGGGTCAGGTGAACCGGGAGATCGTCGGCCTGATCAACGCCCACGGCCCGTTCGCGGTGGGCATGTCTGGCGAGGACGCGCATCTGATGATCGCGCGCCGCCTGCAGGCGCAGGTGGACGGCAAGCCGGTAGACCTCGGCCAGGTTGGAGAGGTGATGACGGTCAACCCGGGAGCGGTGCATGCGCTGCTAGCCGACGGCCGGATCCCGGTGATCTCCAGCGTTGCGCGCAGCGAGTCGGGTGAGGTGCTGAACGTCAACGCCGACACGGCAGCGGCCGCCGTGGCGGTAGCGCTCGGCGCGGCGAAGCTGGTGTTCCTGACCGACGTCGCTGGCCTGTACCCGCACTGGTCGGGCACGGATGCGGCCAGTGCACTGGCCGCCCGCCCGATCAGCCAGCTCACCGCCGACGAACTGGCCGCCCTCATGCCGGGCCTCTCCGACGGCATGATCCCCAAGATGAGCGGCTGCCTGGCCGCGGTGCGCGGCGGCGTGCCCCAGGCGCACGTACTGGACGGCAGGCTGCCGCACGCAATTTTGCTGGAAATCTTCACCGATTCGGGTATCGGCACCATGGTCGTGCCGAACCGGGTACCGGCAACCCCCACCCACCCCCAGGGAGCGGATCATGTCAGCCACTGAGCTTCTGCAAGACCGGTACGGCGCGAGCATGATGCTGACCTATGGCATGCCCCCGGTCGCCCTGGCGAGCGGCAAGGGCTGCCAGGTCTGCGACGTCGACGGCAACAGCTACCTCGACCTGATCGCCGGCATCGCGGTCAGCTCCCTCGGGCACGCACATCCGGCCATCATCGACGCAGTCAGCTCGCAGGTCGCGACATTGGCGCACACCTCCAACCTGTTCCTGCACGAGCGACAGGTCGAGCTGGCCGAGCGGCTGATCCAGCTGCTCGGCACCGACGGCAGGGTGTTCCTGGCGAACTCCGGCGCCGAGGCCAACGAAGCCGCGCTCAAGCTGGTCCGCCGGGCACAGGGACCGCAGCGACCGGTGATTGTGGCGGCCGAGAACGGCTTCCATGGCCGCACCATGGGCGCGCTGAGCCTCACCGGCAAGCCGGCCATCCGCGAGCCGTTCCAGCCGTTTGGCGTGGATGTCAGGTTCGTGCCCTATGGTGACGCGGCCGCACTGGCGGAGGCGGTCGGGCCGGACTGTGCGGCCGTCTTCCTGGAGCCGACGCTCGGGGAGGGTGGCGTGGTGCCAGCTCCGGCGGGCTACCTGAAAGCCGCCCGCGAGGCTTGCGACGAGGCCGGCGCGCTGCTCGTACTGGACGAGATCCAGAGCGGCATCGGGCGGACTGGCGCGTGGTTCGCGCACCAGGCTGAGGGCATCGCCCCGGATGTGCTCACGCTGGCGAAGGGCCTCGGCGGCGGGCTGCCGATCGGTGCCTGCATCGGCATCGGCCGCAATGGCACGGTGCTCGGCAAGGGCGATCACGGCAGCACGTTCGGTGGCAACCCGATCGCCTGCGCGGCCGCGCTGGCGGTCCTGGACACCATCGAGCGCGACGGCCTGCTCGCCAACGTGACAGCGGTGGGCGCACGGCTCGCGGACGGGATCGCCGCGCTCGGCCATCCGCTGGTTGCTGGCGTCCGCGGCAACGGGCTGTGGCTGGCTATCGTGTTGACCGGCAAGGCCGCGACCGCGGTGGCGGCCACGGCCCAGCGGCACGGATTTCTGGTAAACGCGGTCCAGCCGGACGCGGTCCGGCTCGCTCCGCCGCTCATCCTGTCGGCGGCAGAAGCCGACTCCTTTATCGCCGCGCTGCCGGGCATCCTCGACGCGGCGAGCGTGGTCCTCGCGGGCCAGGACGGTACCTCGTGAGCGCGGCGGCCGGACGCGCCGCGTTCGGAAGCGTCCGCCACTTCCTCCGCGACGATGACTTGACTCCGGCCGAGCAAGCGGAAGTCCTGGCGCTCGCGGCCGATCTGAAGACGGCCCGGCGCGCCTGGCTGGCGCCGGCAGGTACGACAGAGATGCGCGCAGTCCAGGCTGACGGATCCCGCCAGCACCCCCAGCACCAGCCCCTTGCCGGTCCTCGCGCGGTGGCTGTCCTGTTCGACAAGCCGTCCCTGCGGACACGGGTGTCGTTCTCGGTCGGCATCGCCGAACTTGGCGGTTATCCACTGGTGATCGACGCGCAGGGCACGCACGCGGGGCGAGGCGAGTCGATCGAGGACATGACGCGAGTGCTCGCCAGCCAGGTCGCCGCGATCGTGTGGCGGACGTTCGGCCAGGAGCGGGTGGAGGCGATGGCGGCGGTCAGCGCGGTCCCGGTGGTCAACGCGCTGACCGATCAGTTCCACCCGTGCCAGGTGCTCGCCGATCTGCAGACGATCGCGGAGACCTGCGGCAAGCTGGCTGGCCTGACGCTGACGTTCCTCGGTGACGGATCCTCCAACATGGCCCACTCCTACCTGCTTGGTGGCGCGACCGCCGGCCTGCACGTGCGGATCTGCGCAGCGGAGGCCTACTGGCCGGACGCGGGCGTGCTGGCGACGGCGACCGCGATCGCGGACCGTACTGGCGGCTCGGTGCAAGTCATCGCGGATCCGCAGCAGGCGTGCAAGGATTCCGACGTGCTGGCAACCGACGTATGGACATCGATGGGTCAAGAGGGCCAGGAGGGCGCCCGCTCCGAGGTCATGGTCGCCTACAGCCTCGATGAGGCCAAGCTTGCCGTCGCCGGCCCCGACGCGATGGTGCTGCACTGCTTGCCAGCGCACCGCGGCCAGGAGATCAGCGGTGGCGTAATGGACGGGCCGGCCAGCCGGATCTTCGACCAGGCGGAGAACCGGCTGCATGCGCAGAAGGCACTGCTCTGCTTCCTCCTCGGCGTGCCGCGGGTGCTGCTGGTGCCAGGCGCATCGCAATGAACACCAGCCCGCTGACGAAGGCGGCCAGGCACGGGCAGATTGCCGCGATCCTCAGCGAGCCATCGCCGGTCAGGTCGCAGGAGGAGCTGGCCGAGCGGTTGCACGAACGGGGCGTCCGCGTCACCCAGGCGACGCTGTCCCGCGATCTGGAGGAACTCGGCGCCGTCCGCTTGCGCGGCAGCGACGGCGCACTGGTCTACGCACTGCCGGGCGAGCCCGGCCCGGGCGGGCTGGCCAACAGCCTTGGCGCCGTGCTCGCCGGCGGCCCGTTCGCGCCGTCGGCGGCCGACCCATCCGCCCGGCTAGCCAGGATCGCGGCTGAGCTTCTCATCAGCGCCGAATCCAGCGCCAATCTCGTCGTACTCCGTACCCCCGCAGGGGCAGCACAGCTCCTGGCCTCGGCGATCGACCACGCGAGCTGGCCTACCGTCCTTGGCACGGTCGGCGGGGACGACACCGTGCTGGTCATCTCGCGGGCCCCGGATGGCGGCGCAGACCTGGCCCTGGCACTGCTGAAGCTGCCGGAGCGGACCGGGCCGGCTGCCCCCTCGAAATGAGCGCGACGTCAGCAGACCAGCTCGCGCAAGCGCCTGGCCAGCAACTCATACGCGGCCACCTGCTCCGGCACGGCACGGGTCAGCATCACCGGCTTGCCCTGGTCGGCGTCAGCGGCGGCAGCCGGGCTGAACGGGATGCTGGCCAGTTGCTCCAGCAAGCCCCACACGCTTTCGTCCGCCGGAGCCTGCGGGAACATCGGCGTGATCTCGCCGCAGTGGGAGCAGATGAGCCCGCTCATGTTCTCCACGCCGCCTACCGTTACCGCGGAGCGGCGCTGCAGGTCGGCGATCAGACGCCGCACGTCCTGATGGGCGATCACCTGCGGCGTTACGACGACCAGCACGTGCACTGGCCGGCCGCGCAAGGCGAACACGAACTGCTGGATGTCGGCCGTGCCCGGTGGCAGGTCGAGCACCAGGCAGTCCGGCTTGTCCCATTGCGTGTCGGAGATGAGGCGGCGCACCAGCAGCTGCGCCAGGCCGGCGTCGAAGCCCAGGCCCTGCGCCTCACCGACCAGGAACGCGGCCGAGGCGAGCTGAAGCCCGTGCCGCTCGACGGCCTGCAGCTTGGCCTGCGCGGACCCCTGCACGCTGAAGATGGTGAGCTCCCGGGTCGCGGCCCGGCGGCGCAGGCCGAGCATCCTCGGCACATCCGGCCCGTACAGGTCGGCGTCCACCAGCCCGATGCGCAGGCCCGCTGCGGACAGCGCGAGCGCCAGATTCACCGCGACGGTCGTCTTGCCAACCCCGCCCTTGCCGCTTGCAACGGCTATGACCGGTACCTCGCCCGTGCGTGCCTGCCCCGTTTCCGGCGTCATCCTCGCCTCCCTCTCGCACCCATCATTACCGACTCAGGAGCTCGCTCGTGACACCTCAGCCAATGAACGATCAAGGAACTGCGGCGGAGCCGGCGATGGTCTCGGGCGGCGCGGCCGCCGTGACGCCGGCGGATTCGCTGGAAGAAGACGCGCCCGGCGGGGCGCTGCGGCTGTGGGGCGCGCGCTTTGAGTCTGGCCCGTCCGATGCACTGGCCAGGCTCTCGGTCAGCGTCCAGTTCGACTGGCGGCTGGCGCCCTACGACCTGCGGGCCTCGGCGGCGCACGCGCGCGTTCTGCATCGGGCCGGACTGCTGACCGATACCGAGCTCAGCCGGATGCTGGCGGCGCTGGACGATCTCGGCCGGGCCGCGCGCACAGGCGAGTTCCGTCCGTCGGTCAGTGACGAGGACGTACACACGGCGCTCGAGCGAGGGCTGCTGGAGCGTGTCGGACAGCTCGGCGGCAAACTGCGGGCCGGGCGCAGCCGCAACGATCAGATCGCCACCGACCTGCGGCTGTACCTGCGCGATCAGGTGCGGACCATCGCCGCCCGGCTGACCGAGCTGGAGGAAGCGCTCATCGCACAGGCGGAGCGGCACCGCGACACCCCGGCACCGGGCATGACCCAT
Source organism: Streptosporangiaceae bacterium (assembly GCA_036495585.1). Classification (GTDB taxonomy): domain Bacteria; phylum Actinomycetota; class Actinomycetes; order Streptosporangiales; family Streptosporangiaceae; genus JAJYUU01. The sequence continues at coordinate 5,084 of DASXMP010000092.1, read as the reverse complement.
ATGCAGCATGCCCAGCCGGTGCTCTTGGCGCACCAGTTGCTCGCGCACGTGCAGGCGTTCGCGCGGGATGCCAGCCGACTCTGCGACTGGGACGCACGGACATCGGTCAGCCCGCTCGGCTCGGGCGCGCTCGCCGGGTCGTCGCTCCCGCTCGACCCCGAAGCAGTGGCGGCTGAGCTCGGCTTCGCCGCCGCTGCGGACAACTCGATGGACGCGGTCGGTGACCGGGACTTCGCGGCGGAGTTCTGCTTCGCGGCCGCCCTGCTTGGCGTGCACCTGTCCAGACTGGGGGAGGAGATCGTGCTCTGGTCGACACTCGAGTTCGGCTGGGTGGAGATCGACGACGCCTATGCCACCGGATCGTCCATCATGCCGCAGAAGAAGAACGCGGACGTGGCCGAGCTGGCGCGTGGCAAGGCTGGCCGCCTCATCGGTAACCTGACCGGCCTGCTCGCCACCCTCAAGGGGCTGCCGCTCACGTATAACCGGGACCTGCAGGAGGACAAGGAACCTGCGTTCGATGCGGTCGACACGCTGCTCACCGTGCTGCCCGCGATGGCCGGGCTGGTCGCGACGCTGAGGTTCAACACAGAGCGCCTCGCTGCGACCGCGGGAGCCGGCTACGCACTCGCCACCGATCTGGCCGAACTGCTGGTCCGTCGGGGCGTCCCCTTCCGCGCGGCGCACGAGGTCGTCGGACATCTGGTCGTGTGGTGCCAGGTGCACGACTGCGAGCTTGCGGACGTCAGCGATGACGACCTGGCAAAGGTCTCACCGCTCCTGACCCCGGACGTGCGTGACGTGCTGACCGTCGACGGCGCGATCGCGGCTCGCGCCGCCCGCGGCGGCACTGCTCCGGTCCGGGTGGCCGAGCAACTGGCCAGGCTGCAGCAGGACGTGCAGCAGCAAGCGGCCTGGGCGGCGGGAGACTAGCGGCCGGCGGCACCTCGCCGGGAAACTGAGCGCGCCGGCCGCCGCAGACTAGTTCATCGCACGCCGAGGTGGTGCGCCAGGAAGCCCATGGCCGCGGCGAATTCGCTGCGCGGCACGTCCAGGTGCCCGCCCGGGTTGGCGTGCAACGTCTTGCGCTCGGAGGCAAGCAGGTCGAACAGGGCGAATCCGTCGGACCGGGGGTACAGCTCGTCGTCCCACTGCACCAGGAACAGCACCGGGATCGTGACCTGTCGGGCTGCCTCGGCGACTCCCGGCGGCCCGGCCGGCCCAGCATAACCAAACAGCCCGAGCACAGCGGCGGTCAGCCTGCTTTCGGCGGCCGCCAGCGGCAGGCCGCAACGCGTGCCGAGCGAGAGACCGAAGTAGCCGACCCGGCCCTGCCCGACCTCGGGCAGCGCCTGCGCCGCATCGATAGCGGCTTGCCAGTCCGCCACTGCCTGCATCGTGGCGCAGGCGTTTCGTTCCCGCCAGGCGGAAAGGCCCAGCCGGGCGCGGCGCTCGCGGGCCGACATTCCCACCTCGCCCGGGGGAGTCCGCTCGCCGTGATACGGCAGGTCGATGGCGGCCACGGCGCAGCCAAGCGCGGTCAGCCTGCGCGCGACACCGGTGACGATGGGCGCCTGCATGCTGCCACCGGCACCATGGCCGACGAGCACGAGCGGCAGCGGCCGGCCGGCGCCCTCGGGCAGCCAGATCACTGCCGGAACGGCCTGACCGTCGCGCCGCACCGGCAGCGCGGCCTGGTGCATATGGGTCGCGCCTGATGCATCCGGCCCCGCCGTCGCGGCTCCGAACATCTCCACCGGCACCGGGGCAGAATCCGCCATGCGGTAACAGTAGCCAGGCAGCGCTGGCCTGGCCCGCGGCCTCGGTACTCTCGGACGCGTGGTCGAGGCGCACAGGATCGAATCTTCCGGCCGCCGGGCGCCCGAGCGGCTGCCTCGCGGTTTCTTCGACCGCCCGGTCCTCGAGGTGGCTCCTGACCTGCTCGACACGGTGCTGTGGCACGACAGCGCGGCGGGTCTGGTGGCGGTCCGCCTGGTCGAGGTCGAGGCGTATGACGGGCCGGGCGATCCGGCCTCGCACTCGTTCCGCGGGCAGACGGCGCGCAATGCTGTCATGTTCGGGCCGCCCGGCCACGCCTACGTCTACTTCACCTACGGCATGCACTTCTGCGTGAACGTGGTATGCGGGCCGGCCGGCCAGCCATCCGCTGTGCTGATCCGGGCCGGCCAGGTGATCGCCGGGGCAGACCTCGCCGCTCGCCGCCGGGGGAGGCGGGCGGAGAACGGGTCCCGGCTACGTGAAGTGGACCTGGCGCGCGGCCCGGCGCGCCTGTGCCAGGCGCTTGGCATCGACCGCGGGCTCGACGGCGTCGACCTGTGCAGCGACGACGTCCGCGACACTGGCCCGGGAACGCCGCTCGGCATCGGCCCGCCGGGCGCCATCGGGCCGGACGGGACGAGCTCAGCGGCCGTGATCACCGCCGCACATGTCACGGCCGCGAGCGAACAGATCTGCACCGGCCCGCGCGTTGGCGTCAGCCGGGCAGTGGACTGGCCCTGGCGGTACTGGCTGGCCGGGGACGGGCACGTTTCCCCTTATCGTCCGTCGAAACCGCGAGTGCGTAGGCCGCGACCGGTTACCGGCCGCAGCGCCGAGGGTGGGACGATGCAGCCGTGAACGACATCATCGACGACCTGACATGGCGCGGGCTGATCGCCGTCTCCACTGACCTGGATGACATGCGCAAGGCGCTCGACGCCGGGGTTGTCACCTTCTACGGCGGTTTTGACCCGACGGCGCCGGGCCTGCACATCGGGAACCTGGTCCTGCTGCTCACCATGCGGCGCTTCCAGCAGGCCGGCCACCGCCCGATCGGCTTGGTCGGAGGCGCGACCGGCCTGATCGGCGACCCCAGCGGCAAGTCGGTCGAGCGGGTGCTGAACCCGCGCGAGGTGGTGGCCGGCTGGGTCGAGCGGATTCGGGCCGAGGTACGCCAGTACCTTGATTTCACGCCAGGCCGGTCGGGCGCCATCGTGGTGAGCAACCTCGACTGGACCGAGCAGCTGACCGCGCTGGACTTCCTGCGCGACATCGGCAAGCACTTCCCGGTCAACCAGATGCTGTCCCGCGAGGTCGTCCGCGCGCGGCTGGATGCAGGCGGGATCAGCTACACCGAGTTCAGCTACCAGATCCTGCAGGCCAATGACTACCTGGAACTCCACCGCCGCCATGGCTGCACGCTGCAGCTCGGCGGCAGCGACCAGTGGGGCAACCTGGTCTCCGGCGTCGACTTGATCAGGCGGGTTACCGGCGACTCGGCGCACGCGCTGGCCACGCCGCTGATCACCAAGCCGGACGGGACCAAGTACGGCAAGACCGAGGGCGAGGCCGTGTGGCTGAGCCCGGAGCTGATGAGCTCCTACGCGTTCTACCAGTTCTGGCTGAACCGCTCAGACGCGGAGATGCCCGGTCTGCTGCGGGTCTTCTCGTTCCGGTCCCGGGAGGAGATCGAGGATCTGGAGCGCCAGGCCGTCGAGCGGCCAGCGGCGCGGCAGGCTCAGCGACTCCTGGCCGAGGAGCTGACCTCGCTGGTGCATGGCAAGGCCGAGCTGGCGCGGGTGCAGGCGGCCAGCCAGGCGCTGTTCGGTCAGGGTGACCTGCGAGCGCTGGACGCTGCGACCCTTACCGCTGCCGTGGCCGAGGTGCCACACGCCGAGGTGGAGATGCTGGCGGGCGGCACGCTGCCGCCGGTCACCGACTTGATGGCGGCCTGCCGGATCGTGCCGAGCAAGTCAGCCGCCAGGCGCGCCATCGCCGAGGGCGGCGCCTACCTCAACAACGAGAAGGTCACCGCCGAGGACGCCGTACCAGCGGTAGCTGATCTGCTGCAGGGCGAGTACCTGGTGCTGCGCCGCGGTAAGCGGACGACTGGAGCAGTCCGGGTCCGCCGCGGCAGCTAGCCAGTCGCGCACCGGCGGGATGGCCACGCTCGCGAGACGGTCGCGCCCGCGGAACGGCCACGACCTGTTCAAGGTCGGGCGGGCCGCCGTGCCCCGGCAGGCTTTCCGTCAGGTTGGTTGCGGTTTGGCAACTTTCGGCCGTCTTGGGCCGGTCGGACCACAAATGGCGAGCGGCCGATAATCCAGAATGGCAGGACAAATATGGCATTGATCACATGAATCAGTCGACAGTTCCCGTCGTCTGGACAGCCGGATTCGGCCGCCTGTGGAGGGTTGCTCCGGGCCGCACCGGAAGCCGGGCGATCCACCCTGCCGGGCACCAGACCTGGCTCCGAGCCGAGGTGCCGACCGCCGCCTGGTACTCCGTGCCGGCCGTGGTCCAAAACGCTGACCTGCGACGGCGCTCGTTGGCGGTGGCTCAGCGGGAGCCGAGAGCCACGAGTTCCGCTGGCCAGCAGAGGGTCAGGCGACCGGCAGGTTTGGAGGGTGACCCCGGCCTGGGCCGGGCCGTCGGCGGTGGTGCTGGCGGCCAGCCATGGACGGCCGATTTGACTTGGCAGCCTTTGCTGCCTAATGTTTCGTCCTGCCCCGAGAGAGCAGCCGCTCGGTTAGAGCGAATGCTTCAGGGGCCAGCTTCCTTCCCTTAGCCAAGATCATCCGCTATCGGCTCGTTCCGGTATCGGGCAATCGTGGTGGAGGTAAGCTGGCAGCACAGTCAGTAACCAAGCAAGTCCAGTCCAGCTAACTGACTTGACAGGCCCTGGCCCGTCCGGTAAGTTAGCAGGGTTGCCCCAGAGGGAGTCGTTACCGGCTCCTGACGGTGAGCGTCCGCTCCTTGAGAACTCAACAGCGTGCTAAAAGCCAGTGCACATGCACATCCTCGTCAATGGGGTGGCAAAGCCGACACGTCGGCTATGTTCACCCTGAGGATTATTGCCAGATCGCCTCGGCGGCTAAACGCCGTGTGAGGCATCTCTTCAGTCTGCACACCGTTGGCGGCCTTCGGGTCACCGCGGTCTGCGATAGACATTCAACGGAGAGTTTGATCCTGGCTCAGGACGAACGCTGGCGGCGTGCTTAACACATGCAAGTCGAGCGGAAAGGCCCTTCGGGGTACTCGAGCGGCGAACGGGTGAGTAACACGTGAGCAATCTGCCCTTAGCT
>DASXMP010000091.1:0-9798 GCA_036495585.1 Streptosporangiaceae bacterium | reverse complement strand
CCCGCTGCTCCGCGGCTGTGCCGGTACGGGTCTTTGTCCGCGGACAGGCTCACCTCGAGTGCCAACCGTGCCTGGTCCTGCGCGGCGGAGCCCGGCGCGGATCGAAGGTCGAGCAGCGCGGCGAGCGACTGTTCCCAGCGCGCGGCCGACGGCCGCATGACGAGCTCCTGGCCGGATGACAGCGCGGCCGCGAGCACGATGGCGGCCGCGTGCTTGCACTCGGTGCCCTTCGCGCAGGTGCAGAACGCGTGACCGAATCTGGCCGGCTCCGCGCCGGTCGCGAGGTAAACGACCGTCTCGTGGAACTCTCCGCCACTGTCACTGACGACCCCGAGCACACCGGAGGCGCCAGCGTCCCAGTCCAGCCGCCGGACGGCGCCGTCCTCCAGGTCCCGCAGCGCCGCACGGTAGGCGCCGGGGCCGACGGCGTCCTGGACTGACCCCAGGTCAATCTCAGGGAGCACGACGCGCGCCATGTGATGCACGCTAGCCGGGCCTTCTGACACTGCGCCGGCCGAAACGCCGAACGGCAGGCCCGACAGCAGCGAGTTAGAGGAGAGACAATTGCCCGGTGACCACATCGATCCGGCTGGCCGCTGCCGGGCCGATGGCGCAGCAGGTTGGCGTGCCCTCGGCTACCTGGGTGCGGCCAGCGTCGTGGATGACCTGGACCGGCAACCCGGCCGCACTAGCCTGCTCGGCAATCTCCTGCAGGTGCGCCTCCCCCGTCGCCCGCAAGACGACCTTGGGCTGACCGTCCTGCAGCCACGCCCGGAAGTCCCGGCTGCGCAGGTTGGCAAGCGTGGCGGCGACGGCCGCGTGCGACGCCTGGGCGGCGATCTTCCCTCGTCCCATGCCCAGGTCGCCGCGGACCACGAGCGTCAGCTTGGTCTCCATGACAGATACCGTAGGGCCGTCGGCGGTCGCCTGATACTGCGAGCCCGGCAGCCCGACCATGCCTGCGCGGAGCAGGCGTGAGCGCCGACCCATCGGCAGCGGGCCGCGGGCAAATCGCCACCGACGGCGCGCGGCTGGGGGACTGCCCGGCGCCGACACGTCATCAGGCTGGACTAGTCGGCCCGAGACGGCATGATGGAGCGCATGACCCAACCCTGGGACGACAGCTACACCCGGCCGGAGCCGGCGCCGTGGGATCTCGGCCGTCCCCAGCCGGCCTTCGTGCGGCTCGCGGACGCAGGCCTCCTCGGCGGCCGCGTGCTGGACTCGGGCTGCGGGTCCGGCGAGCAGACGCTGCTCGCCGCTGAGCACGGGGCGGACGTCACCGGCGTGGACATCGCGCCTACGGCGATCGCGACTGCGCGGTCCAAGGCGGCGGCCCGCGCCAAGGCGGCAGGGCGAGAGCTTCATGCCAGCTTCCAGGTGGCTGACGTGCTCAATCTTGGGCAACTCGATGCGGTCTTCGACACGGTCATCGACAGCGGCGTGTTCCATGTCTTCGACGACGCCGATCGCCCCCGCTATGTGGCCAGCCTCGCCTCGGTGCTGCAGGCCGGCGGAATCTGCTACCTGATGTGCTTCAGCGACCGGCAGCCCGGCACGTGGGGCCCGCGCCGAGTCACGGAGCAGGAACTCCGGGACGCTTTCGCGGCCGGCTGGACCATCGACTCGATCACCGCCGACACGTTCGACGTGAACCCGATCGAGGGCACCACGGTCGTGCAGGCCTGGCTGGCCGTCATCCGGCGCACCTGAGCCGGAGGACAACCGCATGGCTGCTGACCGTAGAACCAGAGCGCTGCCCGGACAGCCCGAGCCGGGCCTTGACGGACCCGAGGCCAGCCAGGACCTGCCGGGCCAGGGCGCGGACACGCCACGTGCGGCCACGGGGGTGCGCGCCAGGGCCGCGCATGCGCACCAACGCAGCGGGATCACAGCGATCAGGAAGTACGGGCGTCCGGTGCAGCCTTTGCTGTCGCTTCCCGCCCGCCGCCCGGCGGCCATCACCTTGGCGGGCTGCGCTGTGATCGCGATCGTGATCGCGGCACTGGTCGCCCACACCAGCGGCCCGGACGCGGTCGACCGCGCGGTCGACTCCTGGATCCGCGGCGGTCTGAGCGCACACGCGCGGATTCTCGGCCTGGTGCACGACCTCGGTGAGACGGTGCAGGCGACGATCATCACCGCCGCCATCGCGGTGGCCAGCCTGGCGGCCCGACGGCTGAACGGGGCGATCCTTGTCGTGGTCAGCGTTCCGCTCGCGGTTGTGCTGACCGAGGTGGCTAAGCACCTGGTGCGCCATACGCTGGGCGGCTACCCCGACTATCCGAGCGGCCATACCACCGTGCTGTTTGCGATGGCTACCAGCATCGCCATCCTCCTGGTCAGCCCGCCGCACCGGCGGCCGCCTGCAGCCGCTCGGGTCACCCTCGTCGTGATCGCGTCCCTAGTGGGCTGCGCCGTCGGCGTGGCGATGATCGGCCTCGGCTTCCATTACTTCACCGACACCGTCGGCGGCGCCGCGGTGGGCACGGGGGTAGTGCTGGCGATGACGTTCCTTCTCGATTCCCGGCGTATCCGAGGCTGGCTGGCCTGACGCCGGGCGGGCATCAGGCCAGTCCTGCGCCGCCGGGTCACAGGCCAATCAGCACGATTCCCGCCGCGATGACCAGGGCCGCTGCTACCCGACGGCGGCCGAAGTCCTCGCCGAATGCCAGCACCCCGATAACCGCCGCGAACACCACGCTCGTCTCGCGGATCGCCGCGACCTCCGCCAGCGGAGCGCGGGTCTGCGCCCACAGCACGATGCCGTAGGCGACCAGGGAGAGCACCCCAGCCAGCAAGCCGCGACGCATGGTGGGGTAATCGCGCCATGCGCTGGCTGGCCTCCGAGCGGCCGCGAGCCCGGCCATCGCGGGGCCCTGCAGCAGGAACAGCAGCCCGGCATACGCCCATGGATCGCCTGCGCGCCGCACCCCGATGCCGTCCACGATCGTGTACGCCGCGATCGTCAGGCCGGTGAGCACAGCCGCGCCGACCGCGGGCAGATCGCCCCTGCTCAGCCGGCCGGCCGAGAAAGCCAGGCTCATCAGCCCGACGGCGAGCGCCGCGACTCCGGCCAGGGCCAGCGGGCTCAGTTCCTCATGCACCAGCACGAATGCGCCGGCCGCGACGACGAGCGGCGAGGTACCCCGAGCGAGCGGGTAGGTCTGATTGAACGCGCCGAGGCGGTAGGAGTTCATCAGCGCCAGGTCGTAGGCGAGGTGGATGGCCGCCGAGGTGATCGCGAACCCGATCGCGGGGCCCGCCGGCATACCAGTGAACGCGAGCAGCAGGCCACCGCCGACGGTCGAGGCGACACTGAGCCAGGCGAACGCGACTAGGCGATCGGGTGCCTGCTTGGTAATGGCGTTCCAGGTGGCGTGCAACGCCCCGGCGCCAATAACGATCACGATGACGGAGGGCGTGAGTTGTGGGGAAACGACATCGTGCACCCAAAGGCTCCTTCTGCGACCCGGTTATCCGGGCATGCCGACATGAGCCCTCGGGGCTTTTCTCCCGTCAGGTGTTCACCTGCCCTGCCGGCCAGCTGGCGACCGCGGCTAGCTGGCTACCAGCGAAGCTGGCGAGGCTGCCGACACTCTCCGGCCGGGCAAGCTCTCGGCGCCGCTCGGTCCAGCCCGCTGTTCCCTGGTTGTGGTCGTCGTGGCAGGAACGGCGCGGAACCCTAGGCGCAACCACGTGCTGCCGCCAGGTTAAGACGGACCGCTCCGCTTGTCACCATCGCTACTGAACGCCGAAGCCTTCATGCCGTCCGGCGTCGTTCACTGGGATGAGGTCAGAAAGGCGAACAGGTCGTCGATGAGGTCGGCTGGGTCGGCATGGCCCTTCCCGGCCCTGGACAAGTGCCCGGCGAGCGCGCGGTCCACTGCGCCGTGGGCCAGGGCCAGCAAGAGGGCCGCGACGCGGTCCGGGTCGCCGGCCGGCAGCGCGCGTGCTTGCTGGGCGTCGGCCACCGCCGCGACGAACGACGACAGTGCGGCGTCGGCAGCCTCGCCAAGCTCGGCCGAACCGGTCCGCCACGGGCCGTATGTCAGCCGGAACATCTCCGGGTGACCGAGTCCCTGGCGTACGAAGCTCTGTAGCAGCTGCCGGATGGCATCGGCCGGCGGCTTGCTGCGGCGGATCCGCTGCGTGCGGGCCTGGCTCTGCCAGAGACTGGCAGCTGCCACGGCGGCAAGCAGCTCCTCCTTGTCTGCGAAGTGCTTGTACGGGGCGTTGTGCGACACCCCGGCCAGACGGCCAACCTCCCGCAAGGTGACAGCCGCGGTCCCGCCCTCCTCCAGGAGCTCGGCCGCGGCCTGCACGACTCGTTCGCGGGTGGGAGTCATCAGGGCTCTCCAGGTTGACGTTGTCAACCTGGGCGACGTAAGGTTGACAACGTCAACCCTACAAGTAGGCGCCGGCATATGGCGCTTACTCTGCCTGCCCGGAGGTACCGATGCCTTATGCCAGCCCGCCACCACTGACCTTTACCGCCAGTCGCTTGGACGGGAAGGCGGTCTTCGTCAGCGGGGCGTCCAGCGGCATCGGTGCCGCCGCGGCGCGGCTGTTCGCGGCCGAGGGTGCGCTGGTGGCGGCGACGGCGCGCCGGATCGACCGGCTGCAGGACGTCGTTGCTGGCATCAAGGCGGCGGGCGGTCAGGCGATTGCCGTCGGCTGCGACGTCCGGGACGAGTCCTCGGTGGCGGACGCGGTGCATACGACGGTCAAGGCATTCGGCAAGCTGGACGCGGCCTTCGATAACGCCGGTGAAGGTGGCGGTCAGGTACCGCTGCATCAGATGCACACCGCCAAGTTCGACTCCGTGCTGGCCACCAACCTGCGCGGAGTGTTCCTCTGCCTCAAGCACCAGATACCGCACCTGATCGAAGCCGGCGGCGGATCGATCGTGGTGACGTCCTCCATCGGCGGCCTGATCGGAGGGCCACGCAACTCCGACTACGCCGCCAGCAAGTGGGGCCTGGCCGGGCTCATTCGCTGCGCCGCGCTGGACTACGCGCCACACCAGATCCGGGTGAACGCAATCGCGCCGGGAGCAACTAGGTCGGAAATGTTCGACCGCTGGATGCACACCGAGGCGATGCGAGAGCGGATGGCCGCGCATGCGCCGCTGAACTTCATCGCGCACCCTGACGACATGGCGCGGGCGGCATTGTTCCTGCTGAGCGAGGAGTCCCGGTGGACCACGGGCTGCGTCTTCCCGTGTGAGGGTGGCGCAAGCATCTAGCGGTGACCGCGGCCGGAGGCCGCCCGCCCGCTCGCGACGTCCGCCAAAGGGTCCGCCCGGTGGCCGGACGCCCAGCCGGCCGCCCCTTTGGCCAGGGTCCTGCCGCTGTGTATCCGCGCACGACTTCGAATCTCTGCACTCAAGAGACCGTGAACGATGGGCGCGATCAGGCGGCAAAGGCCATGATTCTGTGTGACTAGCGTGTCACGCAGGCGGGGGTAGTACTTAGTGGCGGATGACGCATCCAGGACAGAACACGCCGACGACGCGACCCTGCTCAATAAGGTGCGAGCGGGGGACAACTCGGCATTCGGCGTGCTGTATCAGCGCCACGAGCCGTCGGCCCGACGGCTGGCCGGCCATCTGGTCCCCCCGGCAGAAGTCGATGATGTGGTCGCCGAGACCTTTGCCAGGGTCCTGAATGTCACCAAGGTGGGCGGCGGTCCGACCGACGCGTTCCGCCCATACCTGCTGACCGCGCTCCGGCGGGTCAGCTCCGACCGACTACGAGCACCGCGAGCGCAGGTGCCGCTGCGCGGGGGCGAGCTGCCGGACCCTGGCGAGCTGTTCATCGACCCGGCGGTAGGCAGTCTGGACAAATCCCTGATCGTGCGGGCCTTCCGGTCACTGCCGGAGCGGTGGAGCGCCGTGCTCTGGCACACCGAGGTCGAAGAGGCCACCCCGGCGGAGGCGGCCCCGATCTTCGGCCTGAGCCGCAACGGTGTGGCGGCGCTCCGGCGCAAGGCCGGGGAAGGGCTGCGGCAGGCCTACCTGCAGATGCACGCCGCCAGAGTTCGCCCAGACTGCCGGCCGCTCGCTGAACAGCTCGGGGGCTACCTCCGCAACTCCCTGTCCAGGCGCGACGCCCTCGCGGTGGCCGAGCACCTCAGCTCCTGCGACGATTGCGGCGCGGTCTACGCGGAGCTTGCGGACGTCGGCGTGACCCTCCGGGGCCTAGTGGCGCCGATCTACCTGGGCAGCGCGGCGAGCGCCTATCTCTCCGGCGCCGCGCAGAGCGCGGCCGTGGGCGCGGCCATCGCGCCTGCGGGCATTGCTGGCGCGAGAATTGCGGCAGGTAAGTCCGCATCCGCAGGTGCCCAGGTCGCCGGTGGAGTGGCCAGCGACCCCGACGCCAGCCTCCTCTCCCAAGCAGGTCCACCCGGGCTGCTGGGCCGATTCAGGCAATCTCCCCGGCAGCAGCGCGTGCTCGTAACCGTCGCAGCCGTCTTCGTCGTAGCCATCGCCGCCGGCGCCTGGGCCGCGACCATATCGGGCAAGCACGCCACTCCGCCGGCCCGGCCCGCCGGTGCGGCGGCAGCAGCGACGACACCCACTCAAGGATCGAGCCCGACGAGCTCGCCTAGCCCCAGTGGCGACGGGAAGCCCGCGCGCAAGAAGCACCGTCAGCACCCCGCGACATCCCCAGCCGCGAGTTCGAGCCCAGCCTCCGCGCCAGGCCCGTCCGGTCCCGCGTTCCAGCTAGCGGCATCGATCGACGCCAACGGCCCGTGGGGCCCGTGGAACGTCGCCGAGGTCGTCTTCCACGTGACGGACACGGGCGCGGCGGCAACTGGCAAACTTCGTGCCACGATTTCCCTGCCAGCCGGAGCGTCGCTCCTCAGCAGCGGCCAGACGCACGGCTTCGGTCCTGGCCAAGACGGTGGCAGCGATGACGCCGGCTGGTCGTGCGCGACCGCAGGCAGCGGCGTCACCTGCCAGCACGCCCCGATCGGCCCGTCGGCTTCGACGCAAGGCGTGATCTTCATCGGATTGACTTCGGCCGGCTGCGGCCAGCCCGCGGAGGTAACTGTGTCCAGTCGCGCGAGGTCGGTCACCGCATCCTCACCCGAGGAGTTCCAGTGCAGTTAGACGACCGCTAGGTCGTAACTCTCCGCAGCCATCGGGGCGTCCGCCGGGTCCGGACCGACCTGTCATTGTGGTCCCTGCCGAACGGGGCCGGGGATCAGGCGTAAAACCGCGAGGGCGACGGGGCACGTTCCCTGCTGGTCAGGCATGGCCGGGCTTCGAGCCGCACGCATTCGCATGCCCGTAGGTCCCGCCAGGTGGTTTTCGCCCTGCCAGGCTGGGAAAGCCGCTTCCGTAACTACTTCCGCCTGCTCGGTCGCTTCCCTTGGATCGAAGGCGGAGCGTGCCGACTACCCTTCCGGGGAAGCAGGTGAGTTCGGTGACTTCAACGCGCACGCCAGCCAATCCCGCCACCTATCGTGCGGTGGCCATCGTCCTTGGGATCCTTGGGCTACTCGCCCTTGTCGCCGGGGTGCTCTACATCTCGGGTGCCGCCAATTCGATTCACTTCATGGTGGGCAGCGTGCATAAGGGCCACCATGTCTTCCGGGCGCTTACCGCGTTCGTGGTGGGACTCATTCTCCTGGCCGGCGCGGCCTTTGCCGGGCGGGCACATCCGGAGCAAGCGCCGGTCAAGACCGACGCAGGCTCGAAGGTATCTAGCTGACCTTCGGCAGGCCTCGCCCGGGCCGCACCACAGACCCGGGCATGCGTTCCGAAAAATGATCCATGCCGCCGTCATGCGCGGCACCTGGCTGGGAGCCAGCCTGCCGCGCACGGCGCGCGCCGTTTCGTCTTGGCGTGGCGGTCTCGGCCAAGCGCAGCGTCTGTCCTTGGCTCCATCACCCGGCGCGCTCGACGCCCCTGTCGTCGGCCGGTGCCGTAACCCGGCACTCGGCTAGGCGCGCAGACGGGATTCCGGCGAGTTTCAGCGCGGTCACTCCTGGCAGGCGGCCATGTTCCTGAGCGCTGCCGGTCTGGACTGAGCGTTTTGTCCTGTCGTGCTGCTGAGCGGCCTACTCGAGTTATGACTTGTGTTAGCGGGAAGGCTGACATAGCCTGTCGATATATCGTGATCGTATCGCGAGGAAGGCAGGGATCCCTATGTCCGCCGGCGCAGCCTGCGGCCTCGGTGACTTCGAGCCAGGCATGGCAGACCTCCATAAGTTCATCGGCAGCCTCCTCGGCCAGCTCAAGCGCGGGTTCCAGGCCTCGGCGTCAGGCGGGCCTAAGGCTGACGACGATGAAGACAGCGGCCACTGGGACTGGAGCTTCGGCGGGCGCCGCAGTGGTCCCGCCGGCGGGAAGGGCAGCCACTGGGGCGGTCCGCCCTGGGGCGGGCACTGGGGCGGCGGAGACTGGTCCGGGATCTTCAGCGGCCAGCGGGCCTGGTGGCCAGGGCCACCGCCGGGCCGACCAAGCCGACCAGGACCGGGCAAGGGCACCAAGGCCAGCCGGGGCGACGTGCGCGCCGCGATCCTCGCGCTGCTGCGAGAAGGCCCGCGCAACGGCTACCAGATCATGTCCGAGATCGAGGAACGCAGCGGCGGAGCCTGGCGCCCGAGTCCGGGCGCGGTCTACCCGGCGCTCTCCCAGCTGGCCGACGAGGGCCTCATCACGAGCGAAGAGTCGGCTGGGCGCCGTGCGTACCAGCTGACCGAGGCGGGTCGCGAGTACATCGAGGAAAACCCGGAGATGGCACGCGGCGCCTGGGAGTCGACACAGCAGCAGGAGGCCTGGCAGGTGCCTGGCCTGTTCGCCGAGGCAGCCCGGCTCGGCAGCGGCATCGTGCAGATCGCGCACGCCGGCTTGCCGCACCAGGTCCGGGCCGCTGAGCGGCTGCTGGAGCGGACCCGGCGAGAGCTCTACCGGATTCTCGCCGATGATGCCGAGCCAGCCGAGGACGACGAGCAAGATATGGGTACGCAGGGGATATAGGTAAGGCGGGGCAGGGGGACAATGAACGAAAACATGCGGGTATCGGACGCGGACCGCGAGCAGGTCACGGCGAGATTGCGGGAGCATTTCGCTGAAGGCCGGCTCACTTCCGAGGAGCTGGACGAGCGGATTAGTTCGGCGCTCGGGGCCAAGACAGTGGGCCAGCTGCGCGGCGTGATGGTCGACCTGCCGGAGCCTTCGCCCTTCGGGCCAGGCACGGGTCAGGCTCCTCCGTTCGGGCCAGGCGCCGGCCAGGTGCCGCCGACCGGGCAGCAGGGGCAGGGGCCGCCGCCGTGGGCGGGACGTCCCGGCTACTACCGGCGCGGACCCCGGCTGCTGCCGATCGCGGTGCTGCTGCTGTTCACGTTCTTCGTGCTGCCGGGCGTGGGCTGGGCGTTCTTCGCCTTCCTCAAGATCGCCCTGCTGATCTGGCTGGTGACGATCCTGGTGGGCGCCTTCTCAGCTCGCCGGAATCGCCATCGGTCGCGCCGCCGCTGGTAAACCTCTCCTCGCCAGCGGCCCGCCGGTCGGCAGCGTCATTGCTGCTGAAGCTGCCGACCGGGACGGCGAAGGAGTAGGCACGCGCTCTGGCTAGAACGTGGCGGCCGAAATCAGACCTCTGCCATCGAGCGGGGGAAAGTCGTCGGCGAGAACGAGATCGCGCCGGATGGCACCATCCACGGCAGCGTGATGACACGGTACCGGCCAGCTCGAACGGCGGGATCCTGCTCTTTCAAGGCCAGGGCTTCGGGCACGCCGACGGACAGGATCGACAGCCCGCGGTACGGCGACGACCGGTCCAGCAG
>DASXMP010000090.1:0-85639 GCA_036495585.1 Streptosporangiaceae bacterium | reverse complement strand
ACGTTCACGATCGAGAAGTCAAGCTGCAGGGTGAACTGCGCGGCCGACACGAGGAACAGCCCAAGTCCCAGGCGCCGCGCGTCCCGCTCCCCCGCTGCCTGGCCGGCCGCCGGGGCCGCGTCCATCCCGCCAGGCAGCTGTGTCACCCGGGTAGTTTACTGCTCAAGTAAATTCTGGCCAGGGGCGTGCGGGACGCGCCAGCGTCCTGGTCAGTCGGTGCCTGATTCCATGGCGGCGCGGTCGAGGAGCTCGTCGTCGGGGACCTCGCCGGCCGACGCGATCGCCTCGGCGCCGCCCCTCGGCATCGCGCCGATGAGGTCGGCGGTCCCGCCGCCCGCCCCGATCAGCGCCGCGTGCCCGCCGCCGAACATGCCGAGGCCCGCGTACTGCTCCAGCTTGGCGCGGGAGTCGGCGATGTCGAGGTTGCGCATGGTGAGCTGGCCGATCCGGTCGGCCGGCCCGAACGCCGCGTCCTCGACCCGCTCCATCGACAGCTTGTCCGGGTGGTAGCTGAACGCGGGACCGGTGGTGTCCAGGATCGAGTAGTCCTCCCCGCGACGCAGCCGCAGGGTCACCTCCCCGGTGACCGCGGTGCCGACCCAGCGTTGCAGCGACTCCCGCAGCATCAGCGCCTGCGGGTCCAGCCAGCGTCCCTCGTACAGCAGGCGGCCGAGCCGCCGCCCTTCGGCGTAATAGCTGGCCAGGGTGTCCTCGTTGTGGATCGCGTTCACCAGGCGCTCGTACGCCGTGTGCAGCAGCGCCATGCCCGGTGCCTCGTAGATGCCTCGGCTTTTGGCCTCGATGACCCGGTTCTCGATCTGGTCGGACATGCCCATGCCGTGGCGGCCGCCGATCGCGTTGGCCTCCAGCACCAGGTCGACGGCGGAGGCGAACTCCTTGCCGTTGATCGTGACCGGCCGGCCCTGCTCGAAGCCGATCGTCACCTCCTCGGCGGGCACCTCGACTGCGGCGTCCCAGAAGCGGACGCCCATGATCGGCTCGACCATCTCCAGGCCGGCGTCGAGACGCTCCAGCGCCTTGGCCTCGTGCGTCGCGCCCCAGATGTTCGCGTCGGTCGAGTAGGCCCGCTCGGCGGCGTCCCGGTAGGGCAGGCCGCGGGCTTGCAGCCACTGCGACATCTCCTTGCGGCCGCCGAGCTCGGTCACGAACTGCGCGTCCAGCCACGGCTTGTAGATCCGCAGCGACGGGTTGGCGAGCAGGCCGTAGCGGTAGAACCGCTCGATGTCGTTGCCCTTATAGGTGGAGCCGTCGCCCCAGATCTGCACGTCGTCCTGAAGCATGGCACGCACCAGCAAGGTCCCGGCCACCGCGCGGCCGAGCGGCGTGGTGTTGAAGTAGGTGCGCCCGCCCGTCCGGATGTGGAATGCCCCGCACGTCAGCGCGGCCAGGCCCTCTTCGACCAGGGCCGCGCGGCAGTCGACCAGGCGCGCGATCTCCGCGCCGTACGCCGTGGCGCGCCCGGGCACTGAGGCGATGTCGGGCTCGTCGTACTGCCCGATGTCGGCCGTGTACGTGCAGGGGATCGCGCCGTTCTCGCGCATCCACGCGACCGCAACCGAGGTGTCGAGACCGCCGGAGAAGGCGATTCCGACGCGTTCACCGGCGGGGAGGGAAGAGAGCACCTTAGACACGGCTGCAATTATATGCACATAGGTGCATGATCATGCAGTTGATTGGGCCATCATCCGGTGCAAAACCTTCAGCGGACCGGGAACGGCGCCGCCTGCCAGCCCGGCCGGGGGCTGGCAGGCGGCCGTTGCGACTACGCGGGTCAGGCCCTTCCGGCTAGCTGGTCACCGCTACGGTGACCGTGCCGGTGACGCCCCCGGACTCCACCGAGATCGTCGCGGTGCCCGGCGACACGGCAGTGACCTTGCCCGTCTGCGGGTCCACGCTGGCCACCCGCGGGTTACTGCTGGTCCACTCGTGCGAGGCCGGGTCGGCGATCGGGACCTGCAGCGCAGCCACGTTGTCCCCAGCGGGCGTGGTCCCGGTCGCCGTCAGCTGCTCGCTGGTGCGCGGCGTCAGGCTGACATCCGGCGCGGTGAGCGCGATGGACGTCAGCACCGGCTGCACGGCGAACTGCACCGTGCCATCGGCCAGGAAGTGGAACAGCACGTAATTGAAGAAGCCGCCCTGGCTCGTGGTCGCGTACGGCGGCACGCCGGCGTCGGAGACGTCGAAGTTCGGCAGGCCATGCGGATCTACTGTGCCCTCGGGGTTGATGACCTGCTCGTAATACCCGCGGGCCTGGCCGGACAGCAAGATCACATGAGTCCACGGGTGCGAGGCCTGGTAGTTCGCCAGCAACTGCTCGTACATCTGCGCCTCGTACCGGTCGCTGAACTGGCTGTTCTGCAGCGGCTGCGGGTCGTACGGGCTGGCGTGGGTGACCACGACGATGTCCTTGGCGGTGCTGGCGTTCAGCGTCGACACCAGCCATGCATACTGCTCCTCGCTGGGTACCTGGTAGGGGTCGGACTCGGTGAGGCCCTCCCAGGCGCTGTCGGTCACGACGAACTCGGCCGGCCCGTCGGTGTAGGAGTAGTGCGTCGGCCCGAACACCGATGTCCAGTTCCCGCTCTCCGGATTTGCTCCCTGGCCGATATCAGAATCGCCGACGGCCGTGTGGTACGGGACGCCGAAGGAGTTCAGCAGCGTCTGTGCGTAGTCCAGGTCGCCGACCGAGCCCGGGTCTACCAGGTTGCCGTCCACTTGCACCATGTTCGGTCTCGCAGCGGCGGGCAGCGCTGCCAGATCCGAGCCGATGTCGCCGGTGACCACCGCGCCGGTGCTGTTTTCGTCGGCCGAACCGAGGTGCGAGTCGCCGAACGCCGCCACCGTCACGCCGCCCTTCTCGAACTGCGCGGGGCTCTCGTCGTACTGCAGCCACGCCGGGTTCTTCGGCACCGCCGTGTAGGCGTACGGCGCCGGGGTCCGCGGCGAGTACAGGCCTTCCACATCGGCCACGTACAGGTCGCCGCTGGTCGTCGACGACGGGTTGATGACCAGGAAGTCCAGGAAGTTCAGCGTCAGCGGGAACGCCGTCCCGGCCGGCAGCTGCGCAGTGATGAGCTGCCATCCGTCGTAGGTCACCGTGGTCGGATAGAAGACGTCATCTTCGCCGTTGACCTGCAGCCAGGCCTCCGCGAACGTCAGCTCGCCGTTCGCCAGCGGCGTGCCCAGGCTGCCGCCGATGCCCTTGATCCACACCCCGATTGCGGTCGGCTCCTCGCCGGCGCCGTTCTCCCCGAGTGTCACGCTGTAGTGGGCGGCCGGGTTGACCACTATCTGCGACACACCGCTGGCCTTGGGAATCGTGTAATGCACGTCCATCGAACCGGTGTCGCCGGGCTGCGCGAGCTGGCTGGTCGACTCCGACGAGGTTGCGGTCGGTGGGCTGCCCGTGCTGGACAGCGTACTCAGTGTCCAGTTGCTCAGGTCCGTCATCGGATCGAGGACCACCGAGTCGCTGCCGACAGCAACCGAGGCTGAGGCGCCGACGCCGCCAGCCGTGGCAGTCACCGTGGCCAGGCCGCTGCCGCTTGCCGCCGCGGTGAACAGCCCGGTGGAGCTGATCGCGCCGAGCGCTGCCGGCGACACGCTCCAGGTCACGTCCTGGCTGCCGAGCGCCAGCGCGCCAGTACGCGCGGTTCCGGTGACCGCGAACTGCTGGGTGGCGCTGTTGGCCAGGTCCGGTGCGCTCGGGCTGAGGCTCAGGCTGGCCGGGCTCGAGGTGACCGTCAGGGGCACGCGCGACGTAGCGTGGCCGGCCGTGACGATGAGCGAGCCGGAGCCCGGATGCGATCCCGCAGTCAGGCTCGTGCCGCTCACCGAGGCCAGCGAGTGCGGCTGCACAGACAGGCTCACCGCGTCGGATGCCGGGTTATCCTCGGCGTCGAGTGCGTAGGCGCTGACCGGCTCGGTGGTGCCGGACAGCATGGCGTACGGCTTGCCCTCGTTGACCACCGTCTTGGTCGCCGCAGTTGGCGTTGCCTGGTTCGTGTAGATGAACAGGCCGTTGGCCACCGGCCGCTCAGCGCCGTCCGACGGCGTGTTCAGGACGCTGACCTTCTGGTCGCCGGGCAGCCTGGCGACCATCTCGGCCGAGCCGCCGGAGTCGAACTCGATCGCGTTGTAGATGCCGTGTGCGATGAACCACTGTGCCTGCTGCGGCCTGGTCAGGCCGACGGCGACGCTCTCGCTCTCCCGCCCGTTGAAGACGACCGCGACAGCGTGCTTGCCGTCCCTGGTCGTGCCGATGCCGACCACCGGGTAGTCGACGTTGTTCTCGCCGCCGCCGGTGACCGGCACCGCCATCTGGCCGTTCTGCACGAGGAAGGCCGCTCCGCTCACCGCGGTCTGCACGTCGGTGGGGTCGCTGCCGATGCCATAGGGAGCCACGCTGTCGGACAGCGTCACGTTGTCGCTGGCGTGCAGTCCCTGGAGCCAGATCGAGGCCTGGGTGCCGCGCCGCGCGACCAGGTCCTCCTGGCCCTGCGGGACCTGCGGGAGCGCCGTCTGGCTGGTCGTTACCGAGTTCACGGTGAGGGAGCCGTCGCCGTTCACGGTCAGGCTGGCGATCGTCGATGCGCCGATGGTGGCGGCGCCGAGGTACGGCGTGACGGCGGTCAGGTTGTTCTGGTCGATCCGGTTCAGCGCGGCCAGCGGGTCGCTGCTGCCGGTCGTGGTGTCGTCGGCCGTGCCGCTGAACGTCTCGGTGGTGAACTCGAACTGGCCGTTGTTCAGCACCTCGACCTCGGCCGGCCAGGAGGCCACCGGGCTGGCTTGCAGCACGCCGTTCTGCACGACCATGCCCATCGGCTGGCCCGTGGTGTTAATCGCGAACTCGTCGGAGTTCACGCCAGCCACCGCACCGGTCCGGCTGGCCATCGAGGAGATCACCTCGTCCGACGGGTCGACGATCTTGTCGCCGGCTTCCACCATGCCGAAGTGAATATTCGGGTCGGTGAGGTCGATGTCCATGATCTGCGCGTGCTGCGCGCCGCTGACCGTCTGATAGTTCTCGGTGTACTCCTGGACGCCATGGGTGATCGTTACCGGCTCGGTCTTCTGCTCGCCGACCACCTGCGGCCAGTATTCGGGGGTCGAGGGCACCCAGCCCCGACTCGGCACGCTGCCGGACGTGCCTGCCGCAGCCTGTGCCCCGGCGCCACGGTCAGCAGAAGCCGCTGCCGTCCCGCCGGAGAACACGCTCAGCGTCAGCGCTCCCGCCGCACCCAACGCTGCCAGCGCCTTGCCTGCTGCCCGCATCACGCCTCCTGAGCTCGTCGCGCCTGCAGTCAGCGCCCAGTCCTGTCGCATCACAGCAACTCAAGTTAAATAATGACCCGTATTTCGATGTCTGGGAACTTATCTTTCGGAAACTGCGTGTCGCGTGGCCGCCGCGGCTGTTCGCTCGCCGACTTCCGCCGTCAGCGGCGTGGCGTGGCCGGCAGGGCCGTAGCCTGTCAGCCGTGCCGCTACGGGATGACCAAGCCGAGCGCCCGCGCGCCGACGCGGGCACGCCACCAGACGACATCGAGGTCGTCATCGAGCTGACGCGTACGCACGAGTGGCGCCTCGGCCGGATCGAGGAGCGCCAGGACACGCAGCGCGGGCTGCTGATGTCCCTGGACGAACAATTCCGGGATATCAGCCAGCAGTTCGGCGAGGTCCACCGGGCCTTCGACCGCGTCGACGACCGGTTCCGCCACGTCGAGCAGCGCCTGGAGTTCCTCGGCGGGCAGCTGGCCGAGCTGCTGCGCCGGTCCGCGTCCTAGCGGCAGGACGCGAGCCCGGGCCGGGACTCGGCCGGCGAGTTGATCCTCGCGGTCAGGGGTGGCACCATCGCCGGGGTGAGCATGGCGGTGCAGGAGCTGTTGA
This sequence comes from Streptosporangiaceae bacterium, assembly GCA_036495585.1. Taxonomy (GTDB): domain Bacteria; phylum Actinomycetota; class Actinomycetes; order Streptosporangiales; family Streptosporangiaceae; genus JAJYUU01. The sequence goes on along the minus strand of DASXMP010000090.1, from coordinate 79,732 downwards.
ATCGACACGTGGCATCCGGCGCAATTCCTGGCGCGGTCGCGCTCGTAGGTGCGGAGCACGCCGAGGTGGTCGCCGCGGGTGTCGCGGCCATCGGCGGCCCGCCGATGGGCGAGGACGCGATCACGCGGATCCAGTCCATGACCAAGGCGATTACCTCGGTCGCCGCACTGCGCCTGGTGGCGGCGGGGCGTCTCGGCCTCGACCAGAGTGTGGCGGACTGGCTGCCGGAGCTGGCTGACCGTCAGGTACTGCGCCATCCAGCGGCCGAGCTGGACGACACCGAGCCGGCCCGCCGAGCCATCACGCTTCGCCACCTCCTGACCAATACGTCCGGCTACGGCATGATCATGCAGCCTTCGCCGCTGCAGCAGGCGATGGCCGCGAACGGTACCGAGGCGGGCCCCGAGCCGCCCGCACTCGGCGCTGACGAGTGGCTGCGTCGCCTGGCTGAGCTTCCGCTGGCGTTCCAGCCAGGAGAAGGGTGGCGCTATCACCATTCGTTTGGCGTGCTCGGCATCCTTATCTCGCGCGTGACGGGCCGCCCGCTCGGTGACCATCTGGCCGAGGACTTGTTCGGGCCGCTCGGGATGACCGACACCGCGCTGTGGGTACCGGAGGGCAAGCTGGACCGGCTGCCGGCGGCTTACCGGCACGGCGACGAGGGACTGCAGGAGGTTGAGCCCGCCGGCGGCGGTTTCTACGCGGGGCCGCCGTCGTTTGACGTCAGCCATGGCGAGCTCGTCTCCACCGCACGGGACTATCACCGCTTCACCCAGGCGCTCGCCGGCAGCGGCCGGGTCAGCGGGCAACCCATGATCTCGCCTGCTCACCTGCAGCAGCTGAGCAGCGACCAGGTCCCGGCGGCGGCCAAGACCGCTGACAGCTTCTTCCCAGGCTTCTGGGACGGCATGGGATGGGGTTTTGGCGTGGCCGTGCAGACAGCGGGACCACAGCGCGGCCGCATCGGCTGGTCCGGCGGACTGGGCACAGACTTCTTCCTCGACCCGGACGGTACGGCCGGAGTCCTCCTCACCCAGGTAGAGATGGGCGAGGCCATGTGGCCGCTGCTCGATCAGTTCCAGGCGCTGGCGTCGCCCTCGTGACGGCCGGCGGTGCCGCCGCACGCGCGCTAACATCGCCGGATGACCGACCATCTGTTCGTGCCGGAAGACTTCGCGGTGCCGGGCGGGCTTATCGCCGGGGAACTCCGGCTCGCCCCGCTCGGCCCCCAGCACAACGACGCCGATTACGCCGCCTGGACGGGCAGTATGGACCACATCCGGGCGACGCCTGGGTTCCCGGACGGCAGCTGGCCGCGCGAGATGTCCCTGACTGACAATCTCCGCGACCTGCAGCGGCACGCACGGGACTTCGCCGAGCGGCGCGGGTTCACCTATACCGTGCTCAGCACAGCGAGCGGGGACGTCATCGGCTGCGTGTATATCTACCCGCCCAGCGGCCACGAACTCAGCGGCGCTGAGGGTCAGCGGCACGCTTCCGTCCAGTCCTGGGTGCGCGCCGACTGCGCCGGGCTCGACCCGGTCCTCCACGACGCGGTCCTCGCGTGGCTAGAACGCGACTGGCCCTTTGACTCGATCGAGTACGCGCCGCGGACCTGATCCGCGCCAGCCGCGCACCGCCGGCCAGGCCGCGTCAGCCTGCCTGCCGGACGCCGAGCCCGCCGACAACTGTCAGCTCCTGGCGGCTGAACTCGCCGGTGAGCAGGGGCATCGCCGTGCCGATCGCGGCCCTGGTCTCGGGCAGTTGCAGCGAAGCGTCGTGATCGGTGGCAGTGTCCCAGATCTCGGTGACCCAGATCTTCTCGCCGTCTTCCGGGTCGGTGCAGACGGCGTAGAGCTGGCACCCGGCTGCCCGCAGGCCATCCGTCCCCGCGAGCAGGATCTGGATGACCTCGTCCCGGTGGCCGTCCTTCGTCCGCATCGAGCCGATGTAACCGTAGGGCACCCGCGTTTGTCCTCTCTCCTCGTGCGCTGATCGCCCGGTCAGGCGACCTCGGCCATCGCCTGCGCGAACTGGGCCTGGTACAGACGGGCGTAGGCTCCCTGCGCCGCGAGCAGCTCAGCGTGCGTGCCCTGCTCGACGATCTGGCCGTCTTCCATCACCAGGATGACGTCGGCGTCGCGGATCGTGGACAGCCGGTGCGCGATCACGAAGCTGGTCCGCCCCTCGCGCAGCGATGCCATTGCGTGCTGGATCAGCACCTCGGTCCTGGTGTCCACCGAGCTGGTCGCCTCGTCCAGGATCAGCACCGCCGGCCTGGCCAGGAACGCGCGGGCGATGGTGATGAGCTGCCGCTCCCCGGCACTGACGTTCGTGCCGTCGTCCTCCAGCACCGTGTCGTAGCCGTCCGGCAGTGTGCGCACGAACCGGTCCACATAGGTTGCCCGGGCTGCCTCGACGATCTCGTCCAGGCTCGCGCCGATGCTGCCGTAGGCGATGTTCTCGGCGATGGTGCCGCCGAACAGCCAGGCGTCCTGCAGCACCATCCCGGTCAGGGCGCGCAGCTCAGCGCGGCTCATGGCGGCGGTGTCGACGCCGTCCAGCAAGATCGTCCCCGAGTCGATCTCGTAGAACCGCATCAGCAAGTTGACCAGTGTCGTCTTGCCGGCGCCGGTCGGCCCGACGATGGCAACAGTCTGGCCCGGCTCGACCGTCAGCGACACGTGCTCGATCAGCGGCCGGTCAGGTACATAGCTGAACGAGACATCCTGGAACTCCACCCGCCCGCGCACCGGCGTGGCGACCAACGCGGGCTGCGCCGGGTCCGCGTCCTGCTCGGTCGCGTCCAGCAAGGCGAACACCCGCTCTGCCGACGCCACCGCGGACTGCAGCAGATTGGCCATGCTGGCGACCTGAGTCAGCGGCTGGCTGAACTGCCGCGAGTACTGGATGAACGCTGTCACCGCGCCGAGCGTCAGCGAGCCGCCCGCTATCAGCAGGCCGCCCACGACCGCGACCAGCACGTAGTTCAGGTTGGAGAAGAACATCATGACCGGCTGGATCGTGCCAGAGATGAACTGCGCCCGGTAGCTCGAGTGGTACAGGGACTCGTTCTGCTCGGTAAAGGTCGCCAGCGCCTCCTCGCGCTGGCCGAAGGCGCTCACCAGGGCGTGCCCGGAGTACATCTCCTCGATGTGGCCGTTCAGCGCGCCGGTGAACCGCCACTGCTTGATGAACTGGGGCTGCGCCCGGCCGGCAATCTTCCGCATCGCGTAGGCCGACGCGGGGATGGTGACCAGTGCGATGAGGGCCAGCTCCCAGGAAATCACGAACATCAGTGTCACCACGCCCACGATGGTCAGGAGCGAGGTGACGAGCTGGCTGAGCGACTGCTGCAGGGACTGCTGCAAGTTGTCGATGTCATTGGTGACCCGGCTGAGGATCTCGCCCCGCGGCATCCGGTCGAAGTAGCTCAGCGGGAGCCGGGCCAGCTTGGCCTGGACGTCGCGGCGCAGCCCGAACACAGCCCGCTGCACCATGGTCGCGGTGAGCCTGCCCTGGAACAGCGCGCAGCCTGCGCTGCCCACGTTCAGCGCGACCACCACGGCCAGGATCTGCGCGACATGCCCAAAGTCGGTGCCGCGGTGGTCGACCACGCCGAAGAACACCAGGTTGATCGCCTCGCCCAGCAAGCGGGGCCCGAGCACCTGCAGCGTCACGCCGGCCGTCGCCAGTGTCAGCATCACGTTCACCAGGACCCGATAGGGCCGCAGCAGTCTGGCCAGGCGGCGGCTCGAGCCGGCGAAGTCGAGTGCCTTCTCCGTGGACATGCCGCCCATGAGGCCGGGCCCGCGGCCCGCGCCCGGGCCGATGCCGCGGGCCGGGCCGAGCCCGCGCTGCGGAGTGGCACGCTCCCCGGCGGGGCCGTCCGCACCGTCCGCACTCGCCTGCGCAGCGTCTTCCGGTGCGGCGCTGGCTTCTGATCCCCCGCTCATGCTGCTGCCTCCTGCTCGGTCAGCTGGGAGAGCACGATCTCCCGGTAGGTCTCGCTGGCTTCCATCAGCTCGCCGTGCGTGCCGGTCGCCACGATCCGGCCGCCGTCGAGCACCACGATCTGGTCCGCGTGCCGGATCGTGCTCACCCGCTGGGCGACGATGATCATCGTGGCGCCTGTCACCTCGCTGGCCAGTGCGGCGCGCAGCCGCGCGTCAGTGGCGTAGTCCAGGGCCGAGAACGAATCGTCGAACAGGTAGATGTTCGGCTTGTGCACCAGTGCCCGGGCGATCGACAGGCGCTGCCGCTGCCCGCCGGACACGTTGGTGCCGCCCTGCGCGATGGCAGCGTTCAGGCCGTCTGGCATCCGCTCGACGAAGTCTCGTGCCTGGGCGATCTCCAGCGCCCGCCACAGATCGTCGTCGCTCGCCTGCTGGTTGCCGTAGCGCAGGTTGCTCGCCACCGTTCCGGAAAAAAGGTAGGGCTTCTGCGGCACCAGCCCGATCGCCGCTGACAGTGCCGCAGGATCAAGGTCGCGCACGTCCACGCCGCCGACCAGCAGCGCCCCGCCGGTGACGTCGATCAGCCGCGGAATGAGGTTGACCAGCGTGGTCTTCCCGCTGCCCGTGCCGCCGATGACCGCCATTGTCTGGCCAGGCAGGGCCGTCAGGCTGATGTCCCGCAGGACGGGCTCCTCAGCGCCGGGGTAGCGGAACTCGACACCGCGCAGTTCCAGCCGTCCCGGCTGCGGCAGCGCCGACTCCGGGCGCTGCGGCGCAGCGATGGCCGGCTCGGTGCCGATCACTTCCATGATCCGCTCAGAGCTGACCTCGGCCCGCGGCACCAGCATGAACATGAAGGTCGCCATCATCACCGCGGTCAGGATCTGCGCCAGGTAGGTGATGAACGCGGTCAGCGATCCGATCTGCATCGAGCCGTCGGCGATCAGGTGGCCGCCGAACCAGACGACCGCGGTGGTGGACAGGTTCAGCACCAGCATCACCGACGGGAACATCATCGCCATCAGCTTGCCGGCCCCGAGCGACACATCGAACAGCTGTGTGCTGGCCCGGTCGAACCGGTCGCGCTCTTGCGGGTCCCGGACGAATGCGCGCACGACGCGGACGCCGGAGATCTGCTCGCGCAGCACCCGGTTGATGCCGTCCAGCTTCTCCTGCATCTGCCGGAACAGCGGCCGCATGCGGGAGATGATCAGTAGCACGATGATGCCGAGCAGCGGCACCGCCACCACGAGCAGCGAGGACAGCCGCACGTCCTGGTTAAGGGCCAGGATGATGCCGCCGACGCACATGATCGGCGCCGACAGCAGCAGCGTGAACGTCATGATCGCCAGCATCTGCACCTGCTGGACGTCGTTGGTCGTCCGGGTGATCAGCGAGGGCGTGCCGAAGAGGCTGACCTCGCGGTCCGAGAACCGCAGGACCTGGGCGAAGATGCCCTGCCGGACGTCCCGGCCGAGCGCCATCGCGACCTGGGCGCCGTAGTAGACGGCGCCGATCGCGCAGCCGATCTGTGCCACCGTGATCGCCAGCATGATCCCGCCGGTGGTCAGGATGTAGTGCGTGTTGTGGAAGATCACGCCCTTGTCGATGATGTCGGCGTTGAGTGTCGGCAGGTACAGGGTCGCAATGGTCTGCGCGAGCTGCAGCACCAGCACCAGCCCCAGCTGCTTGCGGTACGGGCGCAGGTACGTGCGCAGGAGGCGGATCAGCACGCGGTTCTCGGCTCTCTCGGATTCATTACGGATGGGAACGGGCCAGGTACGATCGCTCGGTCGTCAGCCGGAATCCCCGGCCTGGGGAGCAGGGGCTGGCGGCAGCACCTGCATCATGCCGTCGGCAAGCTGCCGGAGGCTACGCCTTATTACCGGCGCCAGCGCCGTCGGCGGGTCGGCATGCAGCCAGGCCTCGAGGGCGGCTTGCAGGGCGGCCGTGACCGCCGCCGCGAGGACCCGCGGGAACATGGCGGCGCCAGGTCCGAGCTGTGCTCGCACGGCGATCGCGTCGGCCAGCGAGGACTGGGTCATCGCCTGCACCTTCAGGTACTCGCCTCGCAGCGCCGGCGTGCCGGTCACCATCCGGATGCCGGCCATCCACTCCTCGCCGAGGGCCCGGTCAGCGCTGCCGTACTCGGACATCACGGCAGCCATGATCGCGTCCCAGAGCGGCTCGTCCGCTGGCCGCTCCAGCAACGCCGTCCCGATCCGGATGGCCCGGTCGAACCCCAGCGCGCAGATGGCCTCGTACTTGCTGCCGAAATAGTTGTTGAAGGTCCGCGCCGACACGCCGGCTGCCTCGGCGATGTCCTCGACCAGGACGTTCTCCAGGCCGCGGTCAATGGCCAGCCGCATCGCCGCCACCCCGAGCGCCTTGCGGGTAGCGACCTTCTTGCGCTCGCGCAACCCGGCATGCTGCTCCCCCGGTGCTCCGACCGGCTGCACCGAGAATGGGGTCTCTGCCATGGTCACCGCTCTATGCTACCTCAATTTGCGGGCCGCGCAAATTTGCCGGATGGGCAAGATTCTGAGACAATGGCCCTATGGCAGGGCACCCCGCAGGACCGGCGGTCACCGCTGCCGCGGCTGGCACCTGGCGGCTCGGCAATCAGGTCGTGAACCGCCTCGGCTTCGGGGCCATGCGGCTCACCCAGCGCGGCTCGGCATTTGGCAAGGACGCACTACCGAGCGACCGCGCGCAGGCCATCGCGGTGCTCCGCCGCGCTGTCAACCTCGGGGTCAACCACATTGACACGGCGGCCTTCTACTTCTCCGCGCTCCGCTCGGCGAACGAGCTCATCAACTCGGCGCTCGCGCCGTACCCAGAGGATCTCGTCATCGTCACCAAGGTCGGCCCGGGTCGCGATCCGCATGGCGAGTGGACGGACGCGGCCAGGCCGGATCAGCTGCGCGGCCAGGTCGAGGAAAATCTGCGCCAGCTCGGGCGCGACCACCTGGACGTCGTCAACCTGCGCCGGATGCCCAGCATGGGCGCCTCCATCGCCGAGCACTTTGGCGCTCTGGCCAGCCTCCGGGACACCGGGCTGATCCGCTGCCTGGGCGTGTCCGGCGTGACACCAGCTGACCTTGCCGAGGCGGAGGCGATCGCCCCAGTCGTGTGCGTGCAGAACGCATTTACCCTCGGCCGCAGCGATGATCCGATGCTGGACATCTGCGGTGCGCAGGACATCGCGTTCGTGCCGTTCTTCGCCATCTCCGGGGCCGGCCGGCACGGCGGTCCTGCCGATAGCGGCGTGCCCGCCGATGTGCAGGCCATGGCGGCCGCGCATGGCGCGACGCCGGCGCAAATCAGGCTGGCCTGGACACTGCACCAGGGTCCGCACGTGCTGGCCATCCCCGGTACCGGCGACCTGGAGCATCTGCAGCAGAACGTCGCGGCGGCTGCCATCCGCCTCTCCCCCGCCGAGCTGTCGGTACTGAACGCGCTGGCCTGACCCGATGGACGGGCCGCGGTCGGTGCGCGCAGAACATGCGCCAGGTTAACGACCAGGAAATAACTCGGTTAGCGGATTTGCGACAACTACCTCTGGAACTCGGCGTTTCCATGGTTCATGTCGCATTACCGCTAGCGCGCTGCCAGTCAGATCGCCGAGACTGAAGGCATGTACGACGACCGCGACCGATGCATCCGTGCAGTCCAGTCTAAGGACGCGCGCTTCGACGGGTGGTTCTTCACCGCCGTCACGACGACGCGCATCTACTGCCGGCCGAGCTGCCCTGCGGTCCCGCCCCGGCCCGGCAACATGCGCTTTTACCCGAGCGCGGCCGCCGCCCAGCAGGCCGGCTTCCGTGCCTGCAAGCGATGCCGGCCCGATGCCAGCCCCGGCTCGCCGGAGTGGGACATGCGCGCCGACGTCGTCGCCCGCGCCATGCGGCTGATCGCTGACGGCGTCATCGACCACGGCGGCGTGCCGGAGCTCGCCCTTCGCCTCGGCTACAGCGTCCGCCAGGTGCAGCGCCTGCTGCTCGCTGAGCTCGGTGCCGGGCCGCTGGCGCTGGCGCGGGCCCAGCGCGCGCAGACCGCCCGGCTGCTCATCGAGACAACCTCCCTGCCAATGGGCGACGTCGCGTTCGCCGCCGGCTTTGCGAGCATCAGGACGTTCAACGACACCGTCCGGCAGGTCTTCGCGCTGTCGCCCAGCGAGCTGCGCACCCGGGCCGGCCGCCAGCCGGGCGCGGCCGCCGCTGGCACGCTCGCGCTGCGGCTGCCGTTCCGGGCGCCGCTACAGCCCGACAATGTGTTCGGCCACCTGGCCGCCACTGCCGTGCCAGGAGTCGAGGAGTGGCGGGACGGCGCCTACCGGCGCACCCTGCGACTAGCGCACGGACCCGGCATCGTCACGCTGCGGCCCGGATCCGACCATGTGAGCTGCCAGCTCGCGCTCACCGACCTGCGCGACCTGGCCAGCGCGATCGCCCGGTGCCGCCGGCTGCTGGACCTGGACGCTGACCCGGCAGCCGTCGCCGAGGTGCTCGGCGCTGACGAGGTACTGGCCCCGCTGGTCGCCAAGGCGCCGGGACGGCGCGTGCCGCGCACCGTCGATCCGCAGGAATTCGCGCTGCGCGCGGTGCTCGGCCAGCAGATATCAACCGCGGCCGCGAAGGTGCACGCCCGCCGGCTGGCGGAGCAATATGGCGAGCCCGTCGAAGACCCAGCTGGCGGGCTGAGCCGGCTGTTCCCGCCGGCCGCGGTCCTGGCCGAGGCCGATCAGGACAGTCTGGCCATGCCCCGGTCGCGGCGCGAATCGTTCGTCGCGCTCGCCAGAGCGCTGGCCGGCGGAGCGGTCGACCTCAGCGTCGGGACCGACTGGCTGGAGGCACGCGCGCTGCTGTCCGCCTTGCCCGGCATCGGGCCGTGGACGGTGGAGACGCTTGCGATGCGCGCCCTTGGGGACCCGGACGCTTTTCCGGCCACCGACCTCGGTGTCCGCTCAGCCGCGCGCGAAGCGGGTCTGCCTGATTCGCCCGCCGGCCTGACCGGCCGCGCTGCCGCGTGGCGGCCCTGGCGCTCGTACGCCGTCCAGTACTTGTGGGCGACGACTGAGCACGACATCAACTATCTGCCCGGCCAGCGTGGCGGAGCACGGTGAGGCAGAGGAGCACGGTGATGGACGAGACACATGTAGTGCTGGACAGCCCGATCGGGCCGCTGACGCTGGTGGCCGCTGACGGCGCCCTGACCGGGCTGTACATGGACGCGCAGCGGTACCGCCCCGGCGACGCGATGTTCGGCCTGCCCGGCGATGCTGGCGACGAGCCGTTCACCTCGGCAGCCGCGCAGCTCGCCGCGTACTTCGCCGGCGAGCGGGCCGGCTTCGACGTACCGCTGGCACCGGCCGGCACGCCGTTCCAGCAGCAGGTGTGGGCAGCGCTGCGGTCGATCCCCTACGGCCAGACATGGTCCTACGGCCGGATCGCTGATCATCTCGGCCGGCCGGGCGCGAGCCGGGCGGTCGGCCTGGCGAATGGCAAGAACCCCATCGCGGTCATCATCCCGTGTCACCGGGTGATCGGCGCGGACGGCAGCCTCACCGGCTACGGCGGGGGCATGGCACGCAAGCGGTTCCTGCTGGACCTCGAGCACGGTGTCGAGTTGCTCGATGCTGACTAGGGAGCGCCTCTCCCAGGCTGAGGGCAATCAGGGTTAACGTATGCATGCCGTATGCATGCCGATCTGGCGGTACGACCAGTCGTGCCGCGGGAGCGAAGATGACCGCTCGTGACGCCGCCCATCAGCTCGAGGAGTTCAGCAGCTTCGTTGGCCGCGACCGCGAGCTCGCCGAGCTGCTGCAGCTGGCCGGGCCTGCCCGGGCCCTGACACTCGCTGGCGCCGGCGGCATTGGCAAGACGCGGCTGGCTTTAAGGGTGTTCGGGCGGCTGGCCGGTGCCTTCCCCGATGGCGCCTGGTACGTCGACCTGTCCGAGCTGAGCCAGCCCGACCAGGTCGTACCGCGCGTGGCCGCCGCGCTCGGCGTCGCCGAGGAGCCCGGCCGGCCGCTGCTGGAGACACTCGCCGACACGCTGCGGCCGCGCCGCGCGCTGCTCGCGCTGGACAACTGCGAGCACCTCATCGGCGCGTGCGCCAGCCTCTGCCAGCGCCTGCTAACATCCGCGCCGGGACTGAAGGTCCTCGCCACCAGCAGGGAACCGCTGCGCGTGGCGGCCGAGTCAGTCTGGCAAGTGCCACCGCTGTCCCTGCCGCCGGCCAGTGCGGCTGCCGGGCTCGGTGAACTGCGGGCCTTCGACGCGATTGCCCTGTTTGCCGAGCGGGCCTCGGCCGCCTCGCCGAGCTTCGCGCTGACCGCGGCCAATGCCGCCGGGGTGGCAGCGATCTGCCGCATGGTCGACGGCCTTCCGCTGGCAATCGAGCTGGCCGCCGCCTGGACGAGAGTCTTGTCCGTGGACCAGATCGCCGACCGGCTCAGCCACCGGCTGGAGTTGCTGACCAGCGGGGACCGGTCGGTGCCCGCGCGACAGCAGACGCTCCGCGCAGCGTTCGACTGGAGCTATGAGTTGCTGTCGCCGCCGGAGCAGCTACTGCTGCGACGGCTGTCAGCCTTCGCCGCCTGGTCCCTCGAAATGGCCGAGACGGTGTGCGCGGATGAGCAGCTCCGCGCGGCGGACATCCTGGACCTGATGACCGCGCTGGCCGACAAGTCGCTGATCGAGGTCGAGCCGGATGCACTCGGCGAGGCGCGGTACCGGATGCTGGAGACGGTGCGCGAGTACGCGGCCGGCTGGCTTGCGGAGGCCGGGGAGAGCGAGGAGTTTCACCGCCGCCATCGCGCCTGGGTGGTACGCCAGTGCGAGTACGGGCTGGCCGTCGCGATGGCTACGACACCGGCTCCATGGTCGGCCCGGGTCGAGCAATTCCGGCGGTACGACCTGGAGCTGGCCAACCTGCACGAGATGCTCGCCGAGTGCGTCGCCGACGGCGACGCCGCGTCCGGCTTGCGGATCTGCGCGGCTATGCGGCTTGTCTGGATCGTCCGCGGGACGCTAGCCGAGGGCGCGGCCTGGATGGACAGCCTGCTGCAGCGGGCGCGGGACAGCGGGCTGCCCGATGGCGTTGTCGGGCCGGCCGAAGTCGGCCGTGCGCAGCTGGCCCTGGCGAGCGGGTCGGCGCACGACGCCGAGGACCTGGCCGTGGCCGGACTCCAGGCTTGCCGGGCCGCTGGCGTGCCATCGTGGGTCGCAGCGGCTCTCAATGTGCTGGCCGAGACCGCGCTGCACGCACGTCGGCTCGATGACGCCGACGAGCACTCAGCGGAGGCCGTCCAAGCCGCCAGGTCCGCCGGTGACCGGTGGAACGAGGGCTACGCGCTCGGCACCCGGGCCGCCATCGCCGCGGCCCGGGGCAACCTGGCCGAGGCCGAGCGCCTCGCCCGGGAATCGCTTGCCATCCTGGACGACATCGAGCAACTCTGGGGCTCGGCCCGCGCCCTTCTCGGGCTCGGCGACCTGGCCAGACTCCGCGCCGACCATGAGGCCGCGCGCCAGCACTACCTGAAGGCCCTCGAGATCTTGCGCGAACTTGATGCCCGCCCGGATATTGCCCGCTGCCTGGCTGGTCTCGGCCAGATTGCGATCGCCCAGTCCGACCTCCCCGCCGCGCGGCAGCACTTGTCCCGCGGCCTGCAGCTGAGCTACCTGAGCGGCAGCAGGATCGGCATGGCACGCGGGCTGGAGGCAATCGCTACGCTGGCGGTAGCCGAACAGCGCCCGCAGGTCGCCGTGCAGCTGGCCGGCGCGGTCAGCGCCCTGCGGCTGCAAGCCGGCCTGCCGCCCGCACCCGGTGCTCGGACCCAGCGGCTGCTCGACGCCGCAGCGGGCCTCGGCGAGCCGGCGACCGCCAGGCTGTGGGCGGCGGGCACGGCCATGCCAGCGGCCGATGCCGTACAGCTCGCGCTCAGCGTACCTGGCGATGGCGAGGCGGCGGCACCGGTCCGCACCGACGCGCTAGCCCGGCCATCCGCAGACGGCCCGGCCGGATTGCTGACGCAGCGCGAGCGCGAGGTGGTGACGCTGCTCGGGGCCGGGCTGAGCAATCGCGCTATCGCCAGCGAGCTGGTCATCAGCCCGGCGACCGCGGCCCGGCATGTCGCCAACATTCTGGCCAAGCTCGGCTTCAGCTCGCGCAGCCAGGTAGCGGTGTGGGCGGCGACCGCAGCGGATCCCGCGCCGGGGCGATGACCAGCTGGTGCCGGGCTGAGGCGGCCAGCCCAGCGGGCTAGCTTGCCCCGAACAGGGCGCTGACGGACTCCCCCTCGTGAATCCGCCGGATCGCCTCGGCCAGGGCAGGCGCGACCGAGATGACCTTGAGATCCTGGCCGAATTCGACAGCTGGCAATGTGTTGGTGCAGACGATCTCGCGCACCTCCGGGTGCGCCGAGATGCGCTTGAGCGCGCCGTCGCTGAAGAGCCCGTGCGTGCAGGCGATCCGCACCGACCGCGCATCCCGCTCGCGCAGGCGGTCCAGCAGCTCCAGGATCGTGGAGCCGCGGGCGATCTCGTCGTCCAGGACGATCACGTCGCGGCCGGACACCTCACCGATGATCTCGCTGATGGTCACGTGCTCGTCGCTCAGGCGCTCCTTAGCGCCCGCGGCGACCGGCAGCTGCAGCATGCGCGCGAGCGCGGCGGCGTTCTTGGCGTTGCCGAGGTCCGGCGAGACCACCACCGAGTTGCCCAGCTGCTCGCCGCTGAAGTGGCTGGCGAACTCGCGCAGCGCGTGCAGGTGGTCGACCGGCACCGAGAAGAACCCGTGTACCTGCGGCGCGTGCAGCGTCATGGTCAGCACGCGGCTCGCCCCGGCGGTCGCCAGCAGGTCGGCGACCAGCCGGCCGCCGATCGAGATCCGCGGCATCGACTTCTTGTCCGAGCGGGCGTAGGAGTAGTACGGAATGACCGCGGTCACCCGTGCGGCCGAGGCGCCCCGGGCCGCGTCCAGCATGAGCAGCAGCTCGACCAGATTTTCCTGCACTGGCGGGCAGAGCGGCTGGATCACGAACACGTCGCGCTCCCGGCAGTTCGCCTGCAGCTGCACCTCCAGGCAGTCGTTGGCGAACCTGGTCAGCCGCACCGGACTCAGCGAAACGCCAAGATTTGCGCTGATTTCCGCCGATAGCACCGGATGGGCACTACCGCTAAAGACGACGATTTCGCGCACGTCCCCAGGCTATGAGGTCGGCCCTGGCCGCGCCACGGCAACGGTCAACCGCGACCGGGCGGCAGCTTGAGCGCAGTCCGGATGGCCTGCTGGACTTGCTCCTTGGGCGGCCTGGCGTCGACCGACACCACATACTCCTTGCGCCCGAAGATGGCGAGCACCGGGTTGGTCTTGGAGTGGTAATCCCGCAGCCGGACTGCCAGCGCCTCCTCGGTGTCGTCCTCGCGCTGGACCAGCTTGCCGCCGCAGACGTCGCAGCGGCCTTCTTCGCGCGGGGTGGCGTCGATGAGGTTGTAGTCCATGCCGCAGCCGTCGCAGTGCCGGCGCGCCATCACCCGCCGGCGCACCTCACTGTCGGGCAGTTCGAGGTGGATGACGCCGTCGATGTCGTAGCTCTCCAGGAAGAACTCGGCCTGGCGCTCGTTACGCGGGAACCCGTCGATGATGAAGCCGTAGTTCCAGTCATGCTCGGCGAGGCGCTGCTTCACGACGCCTTCGGCCAGGTCGTCGCTGACCAGTGCCCCGGCGGCCATGGTGCGGCGGACCTGGGCGCCGAGCTTGGTGTGGTTCTGCACGTTCCAGCGGAAGATGTCGCCGACCGCGATGTGCACCAGGTCGAAATCGGCGGCGAGCATGGCGCTCTGGGTGCCCTTGCCGCTGCCCTGGACACCCATGATGACGTACTTCCGCATGCGGTAACTGTAGGCAGCGCCGGCCGCTGCCCGGGCCGGCAGGGTCCCGGCAGGCCGCAGAGCCGGGTACAGCGGACGTCCTGGCGCAGATCGCCCGGCCTTCCGGCCTGTGCGGCGTCCCGGTTCCGCGGGGCGGGCGTGGCCGCCGCACGCTGTGCTCAGTGACCGGGCGCCTGCCCGGCCGCCGGTTGCCGGCCGGACGCGAAGTCCTTGCTGCGGATCGCGGCCAGCGACACCACGCCTGATCCGAGCGCGATGATCGCCGCGACCAGCAGGATCTCGTCCAGGCCCGAAGTGAACGCTGACTTGGTCAAGGCCGCGACGGCGTGCCGGGCCGGGCCCGGCACGCGGGCGATGAGGAGGTGGGACTGGCCGGACTTGACCGCAGTGGCGATCTGCGCGCCGTGGCCGGCCAGGCCAGGGATGCCAGCCACGCCCGCGGTGATGATCGAGGTGACCTTTGCCGCGAACAGTGTGCCAAGCAGCGCGATCCCCGTCGCGATGCCGATCTGCCGGAACGTGGAGTTGATTCCGGAGGCCATGCCAGCGCGCTGCGGCTCCACCACGCCTACGGCGGTCGAAGCCAGCGGCGGGTTGACCAGGCCGACCGCCAGCCCGCCGACGATCATGCCCGGGATCAGGTGGGTCCAGCCAGAGGCCGCGCCGAGGCCGCGCATGAGCAGCAGGCCGACGCCGACCAAGATGAGGCCGGGCCCGATCAGCAGCCGGACCGGAACCCGCGAGGATAGCCGCCCGGAGATCGTGGCGGTGATCAGGATGCCGCCGGAGATGATCGTGAGCCGGACCCCGGTGCCGAGCGCCGAGAAGCCGAGGATGTCCTGCAGGTACAGCACCAAGTAGAGCAAGACCGAGAAGATGGAGGCGCTGATCCCGAACGCGGCAACCAGGCCGCCGTTGAACGTCGGCAGCCGGAACAGCCGCAGGTCAAACATGGGGTGCGCCACGCGCAGTTCGGCCACCACGAACGCCCACAGCAGCACGAACGCGGCCGCGAAACAGGCGAGCACCACGGTATCGGTGAACGACTTCTGGCTGGACTCGATCAGTGCGTAGATGAGGCTCGCCAGCGCGCCAGTGAACAGCACGAAGCCCGCCCAGTCGGGCCGATTCGCCCGGGCCGCTCGGGACTCGGCTACCCGCAGCACGGTGATGATGAGTGCGACGACGCCGATCGGCGCGTTCACGAAGAAGATCCACCGCCAGGAGATTCCGGTCGTCAGGATCCCGCCGAGCAGCGGGCCGATCGCCACGGCCAGGCCGGTGATGGCGCCCCAGACGCCGAACGCGACCCCGCGGTCGGCCCCGCGGAACGCGTCAGCCAGCAGGGCCAGCGAGACGGCGAACATGATCGCGCCGCCCACGCCCTGCAGCCCGCGTGACAGCTCCAGCATGATCGTGCTGACCGCGAAGCCGCACAGGACCGATGCACCGGTGAACACCACCAGCCCGATCAGGTACAGCAGGCGGCGGCCGTACATGTCCGCCAGGGTGCCCGCGGTCAGCAGGAACGCGGCGAGCGTCAGCGCGTAGGCGTCCACGATCCACTGCAGGTCGGCGAAGGTGGAGTGCAGCGCGCGCTGGATGTCCGGCAACGCGACGGTCACGATCGTGATGTCCAGCAGCAGCATGAAGGTGCCGAGGCAGACTGCCAGCAGGGTCCACCACTTGCCTTCGGGCGGGGGTGCCGCACCGCCTGGGCCGGCCGGCGGCGCGGAGAGATGGGCCGCCCGGGCTGGGCTCGGCTCAGTCATCGGACTGGCGGTTAAGCAGGCGTCGTCTCGGCGTGGCGCGACCGCGCCTTGAGCGCGAACCGCCGCTCGCAGTATCCCCGGAGCTTGGGATCGAGCCTGCCGGAGATCAGCGGCCAGTCCTCGCGCAGCAGCTGCGGGTTGAGGTACCTGGCCACGTCATTGCGCCGGCCCTGCGTCAGCACGATGCCGTACATGCTTCGCCGGGTGTCGTCGTTGGTGACGTCGCACTCCCGCAAGCCCGGCCAGGACAAGTGCCGGGGCAGCATGATCACGCCGCGGACGGGGCCACGCAGGTCCTCAATCCGCTCGGGCAGGCGCCGGGCGAGCGCGCCCCGTCCGGTCAGCCAATCAGCGAGTGACATGGGACTGATTATTACCCTCGCGCTCCGGCCGTGACCGCAGCGGCGCACACTAACGAGATCGGTCCGGCCGGCTACTCTGCGCCTGCACGTTCGGCCTGCACGTTCGGCCTGCACGGCGGCCGGGACCGGGGCCGGTCATGCGGGCCGCGCGGTCAGGCCTACCCGCATGGCCAACTACTGTACGTAGTAGCGCTACCCTCGTACCATGCCCAGCGCCAAGCCACAACCTCGTTGGCTGTTCCTCATCAGCCCGCGATGGCTGGCCTGGCACGGCTTCGCCGTCTTCGCCGCGTGGGGCATGCTTTGGCTTGGCGACTGGCAGTTCCACCGGGCTGAGAGCGGTAATGCTCTGAGCTGGGCTTACACCTTCGAGTGGCCGGTCTTCACGATCTTCGGCGTGGTTTTCTGGGCCAAGACAATCATCGACGAGCTGCACCGGCCCGCCGACGGCGAAGCCGAGCCGGAGCCCGAGGCCGCGGACGGCCTGGCGCTGAGCCTCAGCCTGCCCGGTGCGGCACGCCGCGTGGCCGCGAGGGGCGGCGCCGGGCCGGACGAGGAGGAGGCGGACGATCCGGAGCTGGCCGCCTACAACGCCTACCTGGAGAATCTGAACAAGCAGGTCCAAGGCCATGGGAAGTGGCACGGCCTGCGATGACCAAGCCTGCGATGCGGAAGGGAGCCATGGTGAACGGTGGCTGGCCGAGCACCGACATGATCCGCCTGGTGGTACGCGCCTACCGCACCATGGCCTACGTGACCGGCACCATGCTGTGCATCCTGGTCTTCGTCTGCATCCCGCTGCAGATCTGGGCGCACAACGCCAAGCCGGCCGACGTCATCGGCACCCTGCACGGAATCCTTTACATCATCTACATCGTGGTCGCATTCGCGATGACGAGGGCGGTGCGGATGAAGGTGGCCAGTCCCAGCACGATCATCGTGCTGGCGGCGGGCACCATCCCGATCCTCACGTTCGTCGTGGAGCGCTGGGTGCGCCGCACCTACATCGCCCCGGTGCTGGACCAGGCCGACTACGGGCCCAGTGAGCAGCCAGTACTTCGCTGAGGAGCCGGAGGCATCGCACCGGCCGGGCACCGTCCACGTGGTGCTGCCCGACATCAAGCTGACCCTGGCCACCGACTCCGGCATGTTCTCGCCCGGCCGGCTCGATCCCGGCACCCGGCTGCTGCTCGAGGCGGCGCCGCCCCCGCCGCAGGCTGGTGACCTGCTGGACCTGGGCTGCGGATACGGTCCGGTGGCACTCACGCTAGCCGCCAGAGCCCCGGCGGCGCGCATCTGGGCCGTCGATGTGAATCAGCGCGCACTCGGCCTCTGCCAGCGCAATGCAGCCGCCAACGGATTCGCCAACGTGCGCTGCGTGCCGGCCGCGGACGCGAGTCAGATGCCGGCCCGTTACCGGCTCATCTGGTCCAACCCGCCGATCCGCGTCGGCAAGCAGGCGCTGCACGCGCTGCTGGCAAGCTGGCTGACCAGGCTGACCTCCGACGGGGCCGCCTACCTGGTCGTGCAGCGGAACCTCGGCTCCGACTCGCTCCAGCGCTGGCTGGCCGACGCCGGCTGGACCGTGCAGCGGCTCGCGTCGCGATCGGGATATCGCCTGCTCGGCGTGCAGCCCGCACCGGCGGCGGCCAGATGACCGGGCCCGGCGCACCCCGTCAGCTCGGCATGACGGACGTGAAGCGGCTGAACCGGGAGTGGCGGCGGCGCACGCACGGCGAGATCAGCCTGCTGCTCGACAGCGTGGGCCAGCCCTTCAACGTGGGATCCATGATCAGGACTGCGGCCGCCTTCGGCATCCGGCGGGTGTGGCTGTGCGGTGACACGCCGGCGCCCGGGCACCCGTCGGCGCGCAAGACTGCCCTCGGCACGGACCGCCTGATCACCTTCGAGCGCGCCGACTCGGCGGCGGCCGGTGCGCAAGCAGCGCGGCAGGCCGGCTACCAGGTCGTCGCGATCGAACTGGCCGACGGCTCGGTGCCACTGCACGAGGCGATGCTCGCCGACGACGTCTGCCTGGCCGTCGGCAACGAGGATCACGGCTGCTCGCCCGCCCTGCTGGCCGCTGCCGACCTGGTCGCCTATATCCCGCTGCCCGGCAAGGTCGGCTCCCTGAACGTTGCCGCCGCGGCGGCGATCGCGATGGCCGAGGCACGCCGGCGCGAGTGGGCATCAGGGTGATCTGCCGCTGCCGGGCCACGACGCGGCCGGGTTGCGCGGGCGGGGCGGCGCCGGCGTGGATACTGAGGCCGTGTCGACCGGATATCTCGATCAGCCCCGCCCGCTGGCGTTCGCCCACCGGGGCGGAGCCGGGCAATTCCCGGAGAACTCGTGGCGGGCATTCGAGCATGCCGTCGGGCTCGGCTACGTCTATCTGGAGACCGACGTGCACGCGACCGCGGACGGCACGGTCGTCGCGTTTCACGACAAGACGCTCGACCGGGTGACGGACGCCCGCGGACGGATCGCGGAGCTCAGCACGGCCGATGTGCTGGCCGCCAGGATCGACGGGACCGACCCCATCCCCCTGCTCGCGGAGCTGATCACGGCCTGGCCGGACGTCCGGTTCAACATCGATGTCAAGGACGAGCCCGCGATCGGGCCGCTGGTGGACGTGCTCAAGGCGACGGACTGCTGGGATCGTGTCTGCCTCACCTCGTTCTCCGGCCGTCGCCTCAGCTGTACGCGCAAGCTGCTGCCGCGTCCGGTCTGCACCGCCGCGGCCCCCGCCGACGTGGCAGCCATCCGGGCCGCGCTGCCGCTGCGGCGGCTGGCCGAGCGGTTTGCCGTGCGCTCCATCCGGTGCGCGCAGATCCCCCTGTACCTGGCGACCGACTGGTTTATCGCCCGCGCGCACGCCCTGGGCCTGCAGGTCCATGTCTGGACCGTCAACGAGCCAGCCGTCATGACGCGGTTGCTCGACCTCGGCGCGGACGGAATCATGACCGACCAGACCGAGACACTGCGGGACGTGCTGATAGCCAGGGGGCAGTGGCGGCCGCGGGGGGGCGACTAGCGCCGGGGCCCGTCGGCCGGCCTAGTCAGGCATTTTCCTCACATCAGGCACGGCCATGACGGTTGGAAACGCCGCGTGCTGGGAATCTTGACCGGGACCTCACCGTTGGTCAAGTAGGACGCAGAGCCCCTGGGAGGCAGCAACACATGGCCGAGCGAGCACTTCGCGGCACGCGTCTCGGAGCCACAAGCTACGAGAACGACCGTAACACCGACCTGGCACCACGCCAGGAGGTGGCCTTCGACTGCCCCAAGGGACACCGCTTCACGGTCCCCTTCTCCGCCGAGGCGGAACTGCCGATGAACTGGGAATGTCGGGTTTGCGGTGCTCTGGCCGTTACCTCGGCCGGCGATGTTCCGACGCCGAAGAAGGCGAAGCCGCCGCGCAGCCACTGGGACATGCTCATGGAGCGCAGGACCGTGGCCGACCTTGAGGAAGTGCTAGCGGAGCGACTGGCCGTGATCCGTGGTCAGCGGGCACCCGTGCCGACGCCCGAACCGCGGCAGCCAGCCCGCCATCGCAAGAGCGCGTAGCGGCAGCAAGAGCCCTCAGCAGGGAAGAGGGCCTGGGAAAACCCTTCGGACCGGAGCGCGTCCCGTCGGCAGCGGGCTCGCCCTCCGTTGTCTACTGGATGCCCAGGCCCCTCCCGGATCCAACCCCCCGCCCAGCCAGAGCGTCCGGCCTATCGTTAACCCCGCGGAGGCGACCCGGTTGGCCACCGCACGGCGCGGCCAACGGCCCGGCTAACCCTCCCTGGCCTGCTGGCCCGGTGCTGGACTGCGCAGCAACTTACCGTTGATCGCGTCGATGTCAACTCCTGCGCCAGCATCGGTGTCTCCCGCCACTCCTGTGGCGCGGCAGCGGCCCTGTTGCCCGATGTCGGCCAGCGTTACCATTGTGTTTCCCGACTACGTGAGAGCGCCCATGACAAGGTCGTCAGCGGCAGGCTGTCGGCACATGAGTGAGCTCCCGTGTGCATGGGGTGCGGCTTCGGGAAGCCCGGCTCGCGGCAAGGCCCCCCACGACGGACCGCCCGCGTCCAGCGCGCGGATTCATCACGGCCTGGAGGACAAGGATGACAGAAAGTTCGGAGACACCGCAGGTCTCTGAGTCCCAGATCGCTGTCCACTGGCGGGAGGAAGAGTATTACCCGCCGCCAGAGAAATTCGTGCAGCAGGCCAATGCACATGACCCCGCAATTCTGGAAAGGTTTACTGAGGACAAGTTCCCGGATTGCTTCACTGAATATGCAAACCTGCTGACCTGGGATAAGCCCTGGGACACAGTGCTCGATACCAGTGATGCGCCGTTCTGGAAGTGGTTTACCGGAGGCAAGCTGAATGCCTGCTACAACTGCGTTGACCGGCACGCGGAGGCCAATCCGGACAAGACCGCGCTGATCTGGGTACCCGAACTCGAGGCAGACGAGACCATCACGATCAGTTACGGCGAGTTGCTGAGCCGGGTGAATGAGTTCGCAGCGCTGCTGCGCGACTTTGCCGGGCTGCAGAAGGGCGACCGCGTCACCCTGCACATGCCGATGGTCCCCGAGGCTGTCGTAACGATGCTCGCGTGCGCTCGCCTCGGCGTCATTCACTCGCAGGTCTTTGGCGGCTTCAGCGGCAACGCGTGCGGCACCCGCATCGCGGACTCCGGCAGCCGCGTGCTGATCACCATGGACGGCTATTACCGGGCCGGGTCCATGACCGACCACAAGGTGAAGGCGGACGAGGCCGTCGCCGAGGCAGCGCGGCAGGGACAGCAGGTCGACCAGGTCCTGGTGTGGCGCCGCCGCGAGGGCGAGTACCAGTCGCAGACGCCGATGGCGGACGGCCGCGATTTCTTCGTGGACGAGGTCATCGCTAAGTACGCTGGCCAGGTTGTGGCCCCGGTGTCGCTGGACGCGACCGACTCGCTGTTCCTCATGTACACCAGCGGCACGACCGGCCGGCCGAAGGGCGCGCAGCACAGCGTCGGCGGCTATATGGCGTATGTGGCAGGCACCTCGAAGTACTACCAGGACATCCACCCAGATGACGTGTACTGGTGCCTAGCCGATATCGGCTGGATTACCGGCCATTCCTACATCGTGTACGGGCCGCTGGCGCTTGGCACCACCACGGTCATTTACGAGGGCACCCCCAACTACCCCGATGGCGGGCGCCCGTGGCGGATCGCGGAGAAGCTGGGCGTGAACATCTTCCATACCTCGCCCACCTCGATCCGGATGCTGCGCAAGGTCGGACCCGAGGAGCCGCTGAAGTACAACTACCACTTCAAGCACATGACGACGGTCGGCGAGCCGATCGAGCCCGAGGTCTGGCGCTGGTACTACACGTTCGTGGGCAAGAGCGAGGCCGCGATCGTGGACACCTGGTGGCAGACCGAGACCGGCGGCTTCCTTGGCAGCACGCTGCCTGGCCTGCAGCCGATGAAGCCAGGTAGCTGCGGACCGGGCGTGCTTGGCGTCTACCCGGTGATCTATGACGAAGAGCGCAACGAGATCCCCAAGGGCAGCAGCCGGGCCGGCAACATCTGCATTCGCAACCCCTGGCCCGGCATCATGCAGACCGTCTGGGGCCAGCCTGAGCGCTACGTAGACACCTACTACCGCAAGTACAACACCGACCCGAACAGCAAGGACTGGCACGACTGGCCGTACTTCGCCGGCGACGGCGCCCTGCAGGCCGACGATGGGTACTTCCGCATCCTGGGCCGGATCGACGACGTGATCAACGTCGCGGGCCACCGCCTCGGCACCAAGGAGCTGGAGTCGGCGGCACTCACTGTCAACGAGGTCGCCGAAGCGGCCGCGGTGCCGGTCATCGACGACATCCGCGGCCGGATGGTGGAGATGTATGTCTCCCTCAAGCCGGGCTACGACGCGGGGCCGGAGATGCAGGCCAAGGTCACGGCGGCCATCGAGACCGAGATTGGCAAGATCGCCCGGCCAAAGAACGTCTGGATCGTCCCGGACATGCCCAAGACCCGGTCCGGCAAGATCATGCGCCGGGTCATCGCGTCGGTGTCGAACTTCGCCGACGTCGGTGATGTCACGACCCTGGCCAATCCCGAGGTCGTGGACGGCATCCGCCAGTTCGTGCAGCGGGCCAAGGTCGCCAAGGGCGACACGCCGCGCGAGCTGACCGAGACGGAGCTGGCTGAGATTCAGTCGTTCGGCAACGAATAGCTCGTTACCGCTGGCTGCTTCCGGGCGGCGCCCAGGCATGCCTGGCGCCGCCCGGCCTGCATCCGGGCCGGAGAAGTGCATTGTTCGGGCTGCACGGCCCCTCGCCGTGGCATGCCGACATGCCGGTTTCTCTTTGTTTCCCCGTGCCGCGCAGGTCAGTCCGCTAAGTTAGGAGATGCGAGCGGGGACCGTG
Organism: Streptosporangiaceae bacterium; assembly: GCA_036495585.1. GTDB lineage: Bacteria > Actinomycetota > Actinomycetes > Streptosporangiales > Streptosporangiaceae > JAJYUU01. The sequence goes on along the minus strand of DASXMP010000090.1, from coordinate 57,329 downwards.
TGTGTAACGGCAATGGTGCCTATGCGTTAAGGCATCGCCCGAAAAGGCGAAGCCAGGATCGCAAGTCGTTCTCAGAACGAAGGAACTATCGAGCTGACATGCCCAGCCGCTCATCATCTGGCGTTATTCAGGTTGGCCAGATTAAGCAGGTTAACCGCGCGCGTCTGGCGATGGTCGTCGGACTACCGGCGCTGAGCCTCCTGCTGCCGGCCATCTTCGAGGAAATCGCCACCGCGGGCGGGACCAGCGAGGTCACCAGGATCGCCGCCGCCATCACCAAGTTCTTGCTCTTCTACTCTGGCGTCTTCGCGCTCATCGGGCTGACCGCGGCCGTCGGTGCCGGCGTGCTCGCGGGCGACCGCATCATGATGACGCCGGCGCACCGGATCGTTGCTCAGGCGCTGCACCGGACGACGTCGCTGCTGGCGATCGCCGCGCTGGCCAACCACATCATGCTCGAGGTCATGGCCCAGCGGGTCCACCCCATCGACGGCTTCATCCCGTTCATGTCCTCGGACCGGACCTTTTTTATGGGCCTCGGCACGATCGCATCAGACCTACTCCTCCTCATCATGATTACGGGCCTGCTGCGTGGAAGGTTCACCACCGGGAGGCGCCCGCAGATCTGGCGCCTGCTGCACACGACCGCGTACGCCTGCTGGCCGCTTGCCGTCCTGCACGGGCTGCTGGCCGGGCGGTCGGCCAAGCCGTACGTGGACTGGAGCTACGGCGGCCTGCTCGCCATCGTCGCCGGGGCTCTGGCGCTGCGGCGGATCATGGGCATGCGCGGGCCCGGCAGCACTCCCGCGGGCGCTGACCTCGCACGCACGCCGCTGCCGCCACGGGCTCCCGGTGCAGAGCTCCTCGGCCAGATCACTGCAGGGGTCGCACCGGTCCTGCCAGCGCCGACCCGGGGCAGGGCGGGCCTGGCCCGCGAGCTGGCCGCGCTGCCGCCCGGCCAGTACCTCCCGCCCGGCCGGTACGCCGATGACCCCTACCAGCGTCCGTACGAGCGGTATCCGGACGAGCGGTATCCGGACGAGCGGTATCCGGACGAGCAGTATCCGGACACTGGCTACGGTCCGGGCGACCACGGGCGCGGCAATTACGAACCAGGCGGCTACGGACCGGAAGGCTACGGCCCCGGCGGCTACGGGCCCGGTCAACACGGCCCCGGCGGCTACGGCCCGGGAGACTATGGGCGAGGCGGTTACGAACCGGGTGGCTACGACTCTGAGCCGCCACGCCAGGCCGGCATCCGGCCGGGCACCGGTGGCCGTCGCTACGAGGGCCCGGGCCGATGACGCAGTCAGTCCAGCCCGCCATCTGGATCGGACAGGGCCGGCTGACCGCTGGCCTGGACCGGTTCCCCCGGCTCGATCTGATCACGCATCGGTCAATCTTCGGCCCAGCACCGGTGGCCGGGGCGGCTCAGCTGGTGTCCCTGTGCGATCAGGTCGATCTGCGTGGCCGGGGCGGCGCCGCTTTCGCTAGTGCGCGCAAGATCCGCGCTGTGGTCGCTGCGTGCCAGCGCACCGGCCGCCGACCGGTCGTCGTCGTCAACGGCACTGAGGGCGAGCCCGGCAGCGCGAAAGACAAAATGCTCCTCACCCGGTCGCCACACCTGGTACTGGACGGCGCGCTGCTGGCCGCACGAGCGCTGCACGCGACGGAGGTTATCGTCGCCGTGGCCGGGGACGGACCGCACGTCGAGTCGGTCATCGACGCGGTCGACTCGGACCGGAGCATCTCGCGGATCACCCGTGTCGTCTCGCTACCCGACCGGTTCGTGTCCGGCGAGAGCGGCGCGCTGGTCAACGGGATCAACGGCAACCCGGCCCTGCCGCCCGGCATCAAGACCAGGGCGAGCGACGCGGGCGTCGGTGGTGCCCCGACGCTGCTGTCCAACGCGGAGACATTCGCCCAGCTGGCCATCCTCGGCATGCTGGGGGCGGCCGGCTACTCCTCGACCGGCGATCCGGACGAGCCCGGAACCGTGCTGCTTACTGTCGGCGGGGACGTGCAGCGGCCAGCGGTCGTCGAGACGCCGACTGGAGTTCCGCTCGGGCACATCCTCGACATCTGCGGTGCGCAGCAGCCAGCCGGCGTGCTCGTCGGCGGTTATCACGGCATGTGGCTGAGCCCAGAGGCCGCCTACGACGTGCCCGTGAGCCGGTCCGGCATGTCAGCCGGCGGCGGAACCCTCGGCGCCGGAATCGTGCTCGTGCTCGGCCAGGACACGTGCCCGCTCGGCGAGGTGGCCAGGGTTGCCGGGTACATGGCCATGCAGTCGTCTGGCCAGTGCGGACCGTGCAAGCTGGGGCTGCCCGCCGTTGCCAGGTCGCTGGCCGCGGTGGCGGCCGGGGCAGGCGGCGTCGACGAGCTGGAGGCGGTCCGCCGGGCCGCTGCGGGCGTGCGCGGTCGCGGGGCTTGCGCGCATCCCGACGGCACCGCCAACTTCGTGGCTTCGGCATTGGATGTCTTCGGCGCCGACCTGAGCGAGCACCTGTTCCGCGGCAGTTGCGGCAAGCGCACCACCGGCGTCCTACCGGTCGACCATGCTCCCGGCGACGCCAAGCTCTCCGTCGACTGGACCCGGTGCCAGGGCCACGGACTGTGCGGGCACCTGGTGCCCGAGCTGATCCAGCTCGACGAGCACGGCTACCCGGCATTCCTGGAGGTCAACGTTCCATTCTGGCTGACCAAGGTGGTCCGGCAGGCCGTCGACAGCTGCCCGGCACTCGCCCTCACGATGACCACGCTGTCCGGGCGGTCCGCCGCTCCGGCACTGCCAGCGCCGGAGCGACGCAGCCCGCCGGTGATCACTACCTCGATCCCGGTGCGGCCGGCGATCGGCCCGCCGACCCGGCGGGCCATTGAAGCGCCGGCGCGCCGTCCAGCCGACTTCTCGGTGACCAGCGCCTGGATCGCCGAGCTTGGCGGCGGACGCTAGGCACCTGCCCGGCAGTTAGCTCTCATTAGGCCTTGCGGCGCGGTGACGGCAAGATCGGCGGCGTCAGGAACGCAGGTGGACCTGTCAGGTCCAGCGCATCCAGCAGGTCCTTCGCGGCAGCGTCACGCGCGGTGAGCGGCGGAAGATTCCACTTGCGCTCGATCAGCCGCAAGATCGCCGTGTGGTCGTAGTCATGCTCGGCCACGTAACCGGGCCTGGCGAAGGGCGAGACGATCACGGCCGGCACGCGGAAGCCCAGGCGGTCGTAGGTGCGCGGGCCTGCGTCGGCCATGGTGATCTTCTTGCCGAGCCTGGTGCGCCGCAGCAGCCGAAGGACAGTGAACCGCTCGTACGGGCTGCTGGCCGGCACGTCGTCGGGCGGCACCGCGGCCGGCGGCGGCACATGGTCGTAGTAACCGCCATGCTCGTCATACAGCCAGACCAGCAGCGTCTGCGGCCAGCCCTTCCCCGCCAGGACCGCGTTGATGACCCGCGCGGCGAATTCCTCGCCCGCCGCGATGTCCTGCGGGTTCTCCTCAGAGTTCAGCGTGAAGTCCGGATCGACGATGCTGACCGACGGCAGCGTCCCGGCAGCTGCATCGGCCCAGAAGTCGCCGATCGGCCGCACATGGTTGACAGTGCGCAGGAATCCGAGTGGATACAGGTCGGCCGTGACCTGCAGCTTGCTCGTTACCGTCGCCTCTAGCTGCGGGATGGCGGCGCCGATCGCGCCGGCCAGCAGGCGCAGGTACCGCAGCCCGGTCGCATGCGACAGCAGCCGCCACCGGATACGTGCCCGGGCCAGCTGGTGGTAGTTCGCCCAGGTGATGCGGTGCGCGCTGAGGTGGTCGAAGATCGTGCCGGCTGCCGGGTAGTCGATCATGCCGAACGGCAGGTCGTCGATCAGCCCGTTCGCGGTGCCCGCGATCAGGAAGCGGCGATTCGGGAACGTCGGGCCCAGGCAGGCACTGAACCAGCGGATCGCCAGCGGAAACGTTCGCGCGAGGCCGTAGTAGAACGGCAGCTCGGCTTCCGTCCAGTAACGCATGGCTGTCCTGGCATCGCGCCCCGGCACCGTCTCCTCGATGCTCCGCACGAAGCCGTCGCAGGCACCGTCACCGCGCTGGATGTGGCTGGCGTGCCAGGTCTGGGTGGGCACGTCCGCGGCTTGGGAAGTCTTGCCGATGTGCCACAGCGGCACGACCGAGCCGTCGCCGGCCGGGTTGGTCTCAGTCGGCCTGCCGTCGGCATCCAGCGTGAACCCATCGCCCCGGCCAGCCAGCATGCCGAGGTAGTTGTCGTAGGAGTGGTTCTCTTGCATGAGGATCACGATGTGCTTGATCTGCGGCAGCCCGTCGGTCCCGGGCGCGGCCGGTGGCACCGCGGGCCGCTCGACCGCTGGCACCGCCCGCCGCTCGGCGGGCGGCCGTGCTCGCTGAACCCGCCTGAGCCGCCGCCGGGCCGCCGCAGCCTCTACCCGCGTCAGCATGCTGTGAGCGTGGCATGCGGCGGCGCGAGTTGCGAGCTATGTCCCGGCGCGGCGGCACTCGGGTGTCGTCTAGGCCGTAACGCCAGCCGCGCGCATGCGCCGCAGCAGGTACCAGGAGAAGTAGTCGCCATACCGGCGCTGCAGCTCGGGACGCTGCCAGTCGCGCCCGCCGATCGAGCCGCGGCAGGATGGCGTGCCGCACGCGCACTGCATCTCGCCGTCGTAGTCATCGAAGAGCGCGTAGTCCGTGGTCAGCTCCTCACCAGGCGCGATGTCGCGCATCGCCACCAGCACGATGTTGCCGGCAAAGCCGACGTTCGGCTCGCAGGAGTGATTGAGGAACAGCATCACCGGCTCGTACTCGGCCTCCTCCAGCGCGACGAGGTGCAAGTCGTCCGCAATCTGGATGTCGGAGTTCTGCAGTCGGTCCGGAAGCTCGTGCAGCGCCTCGGTATCCACGATGTGGCCGCCCTTGACTGCCACGATCTCATCGGCGGCGATTGGCGCCAGTGCGACGATGCCGCGCCCCGCGATGGGACTGAGCTCTCCCTTGCGGGCCTTCGGCGTGATGTAGCTGGAAGCGAGCACAGCTCACTATAGGCAGCCCCTTCGCCGCACCGTCCGTGCTGCGGCGGCGTTTGTCCCTCTATCGTGGTACTGGCGGCACCTTGTCCCGCCGCCGCGTCCGCAACCCCCGGGGAGGAGCCCAGATGGCTGACCGGACCGTAGCGATCACCGGCGGCACGGTGGTGCCCATCACCGCCGAGCCCATCCAGGACGGCGTCGTCCTTGTCACAGACGGAAAGATCGCGGCGGTTGGCCGGGCGGGCACCGTCACCATCCCTGCTGATGCCACAGTGATCGACGCCGCGGGCAAGTGGGTACTGCCCGGGCTCATCGAGGCGCATGGCCACGTCGGCGTGCACGAGGAAGCCGAAGGCTGGGCCGGCTCGGACAGCAACGAGCTCACCGAGCCAGTCACCGCGCACGTCCGGGCACTCGATGCCATCAACCCGGCGGACCTCGGCTTCCGGGACGCGGTCTCCGGCGGCGTGCTCGCGGTCAACGTCAACCCCGGGTCCGGCAACCCGATCGGCGGCCAGACGGCGGCCATCAAGTGCTGGGGTCGCACGGTCGACGAGATGCTGCTGCGCGCACCGGCCGGCCTGAAGTCGGCGCTCGGCGAGAACCCCAAGCGTGTGTACGGCGAGCGTAAGCAGCAGCCAAGCACCCGGCTCGGCACGGCGGCGGTGATCCGTGGCGCGTTCGTGGACGCGGCCAATTACCTGCGGCGGATCGAGGCCGAGGAGGCCAAGCCCGCCGAGGAGCGCAAGCCAGTCGACCGCGACCTCAAGCTGGAGGCGCTCGGCCTTGTGCTCCGCCGCGAGATCCCATGGCGCCAGCACTGTCACCGGGCCGACGACATCGCGACCGCGCTGCGGCTCGCCGACGAGTTCGGCTATGACCTTGTGCTGGATCACGGCACCGAGGCGCACCTGCTCGCCGACATCATCGCGGCGAAGGACATCCCGGTCATCATTGGACCGCTGTTCACCAGCCGCTCCAAGGTAGAGCTGCGGAACCGGTCGCTGGCTAACCCCGGCAAGCTCGCCGTCGCTGGCGTGACGATCGCGATCACGACCGACCACCCGGTGGTGCCGATCAACTTCCTGATCCACCAGGCGTCGCTCGCGGTGAAGCACGGCCTGGACCGCGACACCGCGCTGCGCTCGCTGACCATTAACCCGGCTCGCATCATCGGCGTGCAGGACCGGCTCGGCTCGATCGAGCCAGGCAAGGACGCAGACCTGACCGTGTGGTCCGGGGATCCGCTCGACGTGCTCAGCCGGGTCGAGCATGCCCTGCTCGATGGCCGCGAGATCTACACCTATGCAGACGGCGAAGGTCACTTCGCCGAGCCGTAGGCGGCCTTGCTCGCCGCGCTTGCCGGACCTCACCACCTGGCGGGTGGACCATCACCCGGAGCGGGCTGCGGGTAGTCCGGCACCCGCGACCGCGCGGACGTGCTGGCGAGCCCGGTCAGGTCGCTGGCACGACGACGGTGCCGGTGGCGGTGACTACGACGATCGGCTCAGCCAGGACTGCGGCGGCGGACGGCCCGCGCTCGGGCTGAGCCCGGCATACGACCCGCGCCTCGAACGACAGCTCCCGGCTGCGCGTGCCGACCCGGGTGATGACGGCGGTCGCTTCCAGCACGTCTCCGGCCCGCACCGGAGCCTTGAACTGCACGTCTGAGTAGGAGGCAAACAGGCCCTCGTCCCCGTCGCCGCGGATGCACACCTCGGTGGCCACATCACCGAAAAGGCCAAGCACGTACGCGCCGTCCACCAGGTCACCGCCGTAGTGCGCATGGCTATATGGCACGTACCGCCGGTGTGTCACGCTCAGCCCGGCGAGCTGGTCCGCGCTCACGCTGCGGCCCCGGTAATCTCGCCGGGCTTCCTAGGCGCGGGCCGCGCAGCACCATCGCCGTCCGGGACCAGCGCATACGCGAGGTAACTGGCCACCTCGCCCGGCGTCGTGCCCTTGCCGAAGATCTTGTCTACACCTAGATCCGCGGCCATCGACGGGTCGAACCGCGGCCCGCCCACGACCAGCAGCGGCCGGTCCCCGGCGGCGTCGAACGCCGCCGACATCTCCTTGGCGTTGTGGATGTGCGCATCCCGCTGTGTCACGACCTGGCTGACCAGTACCGCGTCAGCGCCTTCCCCGTTGGCCCGGGCGACCAGGTCCGGCACCGCCACCTGCGAGCCGAGGTTGACCACCTTGATCTCCCGGTAGTACTCCAGGCCCTTCTCGCCTGAGTGGCCCTTCACGTTGAGGATCGCGTCGATGCCGACCGTGTGCGCGTCGGTGCCGATGCACGCGCCGACCACCACGAGCTTGCGCCCGAGGCCCGTGCGGATCCGGAGGTTGACCTCGGCCGACGACAGCAACGGAAACTCCCGCTCAGTCACCTGGACCTGCGACAGGTCGACCAGGTGGCTGACCCGGCCATAGACAATGAAGAACGTGTAGTCAGGGCCCATCCCCTTGGCGTGCACGACCATCGCAGGCTCCAGGCCCATCTTGGTGGCCAGCTGCAGCGCCGCGCCCTCGGCTCGCGCCTGCTCGGTCGCCGTGCCGAACGGCACCGGCAGCGTGAACGACACCTGTACGCGCCCGTCGCCGGTGGTGTCCCCGTACGGCCGGACGATCTGCCCAGTCATCACACAGCTCCCGTCACCGCAGTGCTAGCCACACCAGTGCTAGCTACACCAGTGCTAGCCACACCACGGCCGGCCACGGCAGCGGCCGGCGAAACGGCCGCCGGCCCATCGCCCGGACGCTCCCGGTCCTGATCTTCAAGGAAGGCGCTGGCCGGGTTGAAGTAACCGTCAGCCCGGCTGATCACGCCCGCCAGGCCCCGGCCGCCGTCCGCCGGGCGGCGCGTGATGCCGAACGTTCCGTCGCCGATCGCTGTCAGCAGCCCCTGCTCGCAGATCCGCTCCAGCAGCCCGATGGACTCGCCGAGCACGTGCTCGGCGCGCCGCGCGATGAACCCGCCAGGCGCGGGCACGAAGCTCTCCCCCAGCCGGCCCGCGGCGTCGCGCACGTAGCGAACGTTTTCCAGGGCCAGGTCGCGGTCGGACAGGAACGGGGTGTGGATGCCCTCCGTCATCATGCCGATGAGCAGGATCGACTGGTCGGTCATCACCCCGGCCAGGTTGAAGAAGGCATCCAGGAGGTAGCCGGCGAACACGTTGCCGGTCATGTGCTTGGTCGGCGGCATGTACTTCAGCGGCGCATCCGGGAACAGCTCCCGGACAAGCTGCGCATGCGCCAGCTCCAGCAGGAACGAGTCCGGCACCTTCGGGTCGATCTCGAACGCGTGCCCGAGGCCGAGCTGGCCATCGGCCAGGCCCGCTTCCCTGCCGAAGTACTCGTTCAGCAGCTGGCTGACCACGACCGTGTGCGCGGCGTCGACGGCGTCTGCGGTCGTCAGGTAGTTGTCCTCGCCGGTGTTGATGATGATGCCGGCGCGCGCATGCACCTGCCGGGAGAACCGCTGGTCGATGAAGGTCCGGCGGGGGTTGATGTCGCGGAAGATGATCCCGTACATGCAGTCGTTCAGCATCATGTCGAGCCGCTCCAGGCCGGCTAGCGCCGCGATCTCCGGCATGCACAGGCCCGAGGCGTAGTTCGTCAGCCGGACATAGCGGCCTAGCTCTCGGCTGGTCTCGTCCAGCGCCGCGCGCATCAGGCGGAAGTTCTCCTGCGTCGCGTAGGTGCCGGCGAAGCCCTCGCGGGTCGCACCCTCAGGCACATAGTCAAGCAGCGACTGCCCGGTGGACCGGATCACGGCGATGATGTCAGCACCCTCGCGCGCCGCGGCCTGCGCCTGCGGGATGTCCTCGTAGATGTCGCCGGTCGCGACGATCAGGTAGATCCACGGCTTGCCCGGGTCAGATGTCTGGTCGATCAGCTGCTGGCGGCGCGCCCGGTTCGCGTCGATCCGGGCGAACCCGCGGGCGAGCGCCGCGGTTGCTGCGTCACGTGCCGCTGCGGCGGCTGCCCCGTCCGGGATCCGGAACGTTGCTGAGCCATGCGCGGCTGCCTGCGCCAGTGCGGCCAGGTCGGGGTAACCTCCCGTGGCGAGCGCGTCCCAGGCCGGCAGGGCCACGCCGTGCTCCAGCCCGGTCTGCTGCCGCACGGCATCGACCAGATGGTTCACCCACGGCATCCCTTCGGCGTCCGCGCCGGCCAGGCCGGCCAGCCGCAGCACGGCGCGCTCGACCGAGACCGTGGTGTGGGTCCTCGCCATCTCCACGATGGGCTGGCCCGCCCTGGCGGCCAGCGCACGCGCCCGTGCGACCACCGCGGGGGCGAGGTTCAGCCTGCTGGTGACAGGTGCGTCCATGATTACTCCTCGATCCGGCGCTGAAAGATGCCGCGCACCCCGGGCTCGGTGCGGATCAGGTCAACGGCGAGCTGGGCGTGCCCGGGCACGTAACCGTTGCCGACCAGCATGGTGACGTCGGCGGCAACGCCCTCCGCGCCGAGCGCAGCGGCGGTAAACGATGTCGCCATGGAGAAGAAGATGACGGTGCCGCCCGCCGCCGTGGACAGGATCGCGCCGCCCTCGCAGCCAGGCACGTCGACGCAGACGACGGTCACGTCGGCCGGGCCGCCCGCGCGGGCGATCGCACCGGAGACCCCGACGGGGTCGCGGGCGTCGGCGAGCACGATTTCGTCGACCAGGCCAGAGCTACCGTCGCCCGCCCGGGCGGCACGCAGCACCGCGGCCTCGGCCTCGTGCGGGACCACGCCGATGATGGTGCGGGCGCCTGCCTGGCGCGCCGCGGCCGCCGACAGTGACCCGCTCTTTCCGGCCGCGCCGATGATTGCCACTACCGGGCTCGAGCCGGGGCAGGCGCTGACCACCCGGTGGGTGAGCGCCGGCGCACCGCAGACGTCCAGCACAGCGAGGGCCAGCTCGGCCGGCAGGTCGGCTGGCAGTTTCGCCGCGATCGAGCGGCCGAAGAGGATCGCGTGGCCGGCGCACGGCACCTGCTCCGAGGTGCCGTCCCAGCGGGCCAGGCCGTCGGTGATGACCAGCGGGGTCAGGCTGAGCGAGACCAGGGTGGCGATCTGGTCTCCGGGCCGCAGGCCAAGCGGTGAGTCCGGGCCGGCCTCCTCGACGACGCCGGTGAGCATGCCACCAGAGCCAGTCACCGGGTTCTGCATCTTGCCGCGGGTGGCGACGATCTGCTGCACCGCTGACCTCATGGCGGCGGCGTCGTCTCCGGCGCTCTCCCGCAGCTGGCGGAACGAGGCGGCGTCCAGGTTCAGCCGCCGCACCGCCACGCGGACCTCATCTGGCCAGATCTCGGGCCGGGCGTCCAGCCGCCAGGCGGCCTGCGGCAGCACCGCGGCCGGCTCTAGCACCCGGTGCAGGCCGAGCGGCGAGCTAGTCGGCAGCGGCAATGCGCGCACCCCTTCCTGACGGCGAGATTGGCAGGTACCGTAATCAGTAGGATTTCTCGTCCAAGACTACACAGACAGCATGTTCTTGCGTAGTCTGCGGATTTCGCAGGCTATCGTCCCGGGATCTGGCCAGTCTCGAAAGGGCAGGTATTTCATCATGATCGACCAGCCGTACGCCTACCGGCACACCGAGCTGGCAGAGCCGGACTGGCGGCGGCTGCCCGGCTGGGCAGAGGTTACCCAGCAGGAGTGGGAGTCGGCGCAGTGGCAGCGGGCGCACTGCGTGAAGAACGTGCGGCAGCTGCGCCAGGTCATCGGCGCCGGGCTGGATGACCGGTTCTACTCCGATCTGGAGCGTGACCAGGCGGAGCGGGCAACGATGTCCATGCTCCTGCCGCCGCAGATGCTGAGCACGATGGTCCCCGGGCTGGCCCCCGCCGATCCGGGCTTCACCGAGGCCTTCTACGCCGATCCCGTCCGCCGGTACATGATCCCGGTCTACTCCGACCGGCGCGCCGACTGGCCCTCGCACCCGGAGGCGTCCAGGGATTCGCTGCACGAAGCCGAGATGTGGGCGGTCGAGGGCCTCACTCACCGGTACCCGACCAAGGTGCTGGCCGAGCTCCTGCCAACCTGCCCGCAGTACTGCGGCCACTGCACCCGGATGGACCTGGTCGGCAACTCGACGCCGCTGGTGGACAAGCACAAGTTCGCGCTCAGCCGGGAGGACCGGCTCGGAGCGATGCTCGACTATCTTCGCCGCACCCCGGGCGTGCGCGACGTCGTCGTATCCGGCGGTGACGTGGCGAATCTGCCCTGGCCCCGGCTGGAGTCGTTCGTGGCCGGGCTGCTGGAAATCGAGAGCGTCCGCGACATCCGGCTGGCCAGCAAGGCCCTGATGGGCCTGCCGCAGCACTGGCTGTCCGATGAGGTTCAGGCCGGGATGGGGCGGCTCGCCGCCACCGCCAGGCAGCGGGACGTGGCGATCGCGATCCACACGCACGTCAACTCGGCCCAGTCGGTCACCCCCCTGGTCGCCCGGGCGGCCAAGGCGATGCTCGCGACCGGTATCCGGGACGTCCGCAATCAGGGCGTACTGCTGCGCGGCACCAATGACAGCGCCGGGCAGCTGCTGGACCTGTGCTTCGCCCTGCTGGATGACGCCAAGATCATGCCGTACTACTTCTACATGTGCGACATGATCCCCGGCAGCGAGCACTGGCGGCTGTCGCTGGCCGAGGCGCAGGACCTCCAGCACGACATCATGGGCTACCTGCCCGGGTTCGCCACCCCGCGGATCATCTGCGATGTGCCGTATGTGGGCAAACGCTGGGTCCACCAGGTGTCGCGCTACGACCGCGAGCTCGGTGTCTCGTACTGGACCAAGAACTACCGGACCGGCGTCGAGGCTGACGACCCGCTGGCCTTGCAGCGCGAGTACGAGTACTACGACCCGATCTACCTGCTGCCCGCGGCCGGACAGGAATTCTGGCGCGCCCGCACCGCACATCTGGCCACTGCCTGAGCACTCGCGCTCACGCGGGACAACCGGACAGACGGCCGGACCAGACGGAAACGGTCCGCCCGCCGCCCGGCCGTCAGACGCTCGCTGCCTAACGGGCGTTGAGAAGCTCACGCTCGTGTTCGTGGCCCCAGGTAATAGAGCATGTGCTCCGTCACACTCAGGCCGTGGGCTCTCGGAACAAGCGCGGTCATCTCGGGCGCAGCGCAGCTTGGGAATACACCGTAGGCTCGGTTAGTTGCTATTAAGCAACTACCCAGTTCAGACTGCTCAGGCACCCGTGCGCCTACCCGGGTGCTACCCAAGGAGGATCTGCCGTGCCGGCCGCCCAACACGCCCTGCCAGCCAGGACCCAGCGGGGACCGAGTGCCCCAGGGTCGGGCTACAAGTGGATAGCACTGTCGAATACCACTCTGGGCGTGCTGATGGCGACGATCAACTCGTCCATCATGCTGATCGCGCTGCCGGACATCTTCCGTGGCATCGGCGTCAATCCCCTCCAGCCAGGCAACACCGGCCTGCTGCTCTGGCTGCTGATGGGCTACCTGGTGGTCACTGCGGTTCTGGTGGTCAGCTTCGGGCGCCTCGGCGACATGTTCGGCCGCGTCCGGATGTACAACCTCGGCTTTGCGGTCTTCGCCGCGTTCTCCGTGCTGCTGTCTTTGACCTGGATGCACGGCACAGCTGCCGGCTGGTGGCTGATCATCATGCGGATCCTGCAGGGCGTCGGCGGCGCGATGCTGATGGCCAACTCCAGCGCGATCCTCACCGACGCATTCCCGCACGATCAGCGCGGGCTCGCGCTCGGGCTGAATCAGGTCGCCGGCATCGCCGGCTCGTTCATCGGGCTCGTCCTCGGCGGCATCCTCGGACCGCTGGACTGGCGGTTCGTCTTCCTCGTCTCGGTGCCGTTCGGTGTCCTCGGCACCATCTGGTCCTACCTCAAGCTCCGCGAGCTGGGCGTGCGCAAGCCCGCCTCGCTGGACTGGTGGGGCAACGTGACCTTCGGCGCCGGACTGATCGCCGCGCTCGCCGGGATCACCTACGGCATCCAGCCGTACGGGGGCCACACGATGGGCTGGACCAGCCCACTGGTGATCACGCTCGTGGGCGGCGGAGTCACGCTGCTGGTGATCTTCGCGATCATCGAGACCAGGGTGGCCGAGCCAATGTTCCGGCTCGACCTGTTCCGGCTCCGGCCATTCTCAGCAGGAAACCTGGCCAGCCTGCTGGCCGGCCTTGGCCGCGGCGGCCTGATGTTCATCCTGATCATCTGGCTGCAGGGCATCTACCTGCCGATTCACGGTTACAGCTTCGAGCGGACACCGCTGTGGGCGGGCATCGCCATGCTGCCGCTGACGATCGGCTTCCTCGTGGCCGGACCGGTGTCCGGCTGGTTGTCCGACCGCTTCGGCGCCCGGCCATTCGCCACCGGCGGCATGATCGTGGCCGCTCTGTCATTCGTCTTCCTGCTGCTGCTGCCGGTCAACTTCAACTACTGGGAGTTCGCCGGGATCCTGCTGCTCAACGGCGTCGGCATGGGCCTGTTCGCCTCGCCGAACCGGGCTGGCATCATGAACAGCCTGCCGCCGGACAAGCGCGGCGTCGGTGCCGGCATGGCCGCCACCTTCCAGAACTCGGCCATGGTGCTGTCGATCGGCATCTTCTTCTCGCTGATCATCCTCGGCCTGGCGGGCAGCTTGCCCACCACCATGGCGCACGGCCTGACCGCGCAGGGTGTCCCGCACGCGGACGCCGCGCGAATCGCGGGGCTGCCGCCGGTGTCGATCATGTTCGCCGCGCTGCTCGGCTATAACCCGGTGCAGACTCTGCTCGGGCCCGTGCTCAAGCAACTGCCGGCCCACAACGCGGCCTACCTGACCGGGCACAGCTTCTTCCCCAACCTGATCTCCGCGCCGTTCGAGCACGGGCTGGCCGTGGCCTTCTCCTTCGCCATCATCGCCTGCCTGGTCGCGGGCATGGCCTCGCTCCTGCGCGGCAAGCGCTATGTCCACGGCCTGACCCACGAGGTGGACGGGGCGCCCGCCGAGGCGATGGCGGCAGCCGGGGAAACGGCCGACCTGGTCGTCGCAGACCGCCCGGACGAGCTAGCGCTGAGCCGGCCGGCGGCCGGCCGGCACGCGCACGCAGGGCACCACGAGAGCCTGCAGACGGCGCCAGACGAAGCGCGCTGAGCGACCTGGGTCCTCGCCGGCTGCGGCGGGACCACGGCCGGCCGCGGCACTGACCGCGGCCGGCCGGTATCTGGTCTGCGGGCCGACGTTGACCTCGCCTGCACGCCGGATGACGGTTCGCAGACCAGTCAGCCGACCGCGCTGCCCGGTCACGCGAATGTCACGCGTTGGCGTAACGATCTGCCCACCCGCACCAGATTGTCCACCCTGCGGTTGTAGCATCGCCAGGGACTCGCGGAGGACGCGGAGCAGCGCGAGAGGTGAGCAGGCATGGGGTTCGGGGACATCGTTGAGCAGGCTGTCGACGACGCCTGCAACGACATGTACGGCACAGTCCAGCCTGCCGTCGACGCGATCAGCGCGGCGATCAAGAAGGTGCAGCCACTGCTGAACTCCGGCACCTGGCAAGGACCAGCCGCGACGGCGTGGATCGGCGACTGGAACTCCTTCTACAGCGGGGTCATGCGCCTTCTGGCGACGATGCCGGGTGCTGAGGCCAGCGTCATCAGCGGCGTCCGCGACCAGATGGAGAAGATCGAGAAGCAGCAGGCGGAGCGCCAGTCCGCTTGACCGCCGCCGCGACACGCGGCGGGACGACGCGAGGTGGGCGGAATGAGCGGTGGTGAGGTCGGGGTCAACCCCGAGCTCGTGAGCACGGCGGCCAGCGCACTGGAGAACCTGCGGAACGTGCTGTCGACGAACGTGCCCATCATCGTCAACACGATGAACGGGTACTGGAACAGCGGCGCCGGGTCGCCGGTCAGCCTGGCCGCGCTGAATCAGGCGCTCGGGCGATCGGCTGATGACGCCGCGAGCATGCGCTCGCGGGCAAGCCTCGCCGCGGACTGGGAGCGGCAGCACGTCAGCCTCAGCGGCGGCATCGTGACGATCCCGTGGAATCCCTCGGACGCGCTCACCGCGCAGGCGGATGCGCAGAACCTGGCCGCAGCCGAGGCCGAGGCGGACAGCAACCCGAAGGCAGCCCGCACCGCGATCCAGGCAGTCCAGGCAGACATCCAGGACCATGCCGACTCCGGTGACAAGCAATGGCTCGCAGACTTCTACAACGACGGCGCCCCGTCGGTCGCGAACCTGGCCCAGACCCTGCACAACATCGACGGTGCCAACGCGAAGCTGGACTATCAGGACAGATTCACGGTGCTGACCAAGGCCGATCAGCAGATCCTGGCCACGTTCGGGCAGGGGCTGGCGGCTACCGACAAGGCCGGGCTGCTGTCACCGCCGGCGGCGCACGCCATCGCCGACGCGCCGGATATCTGGTCGGCCACAATGCTCGTCAAGTTCGGCCCGCCGGGCTCGGACTGGGCGGTCAGCGAGCCGAAGTCGCCGCTGAACAAGCAGGGGGTCAGCCTGCTCGCGCTGATGACCCAGAGCGTCTACACCGACGAGCAGAACGGCACGCTGACCGTCCCCGTCGGCTACGGCGCCAGCTATGACCAGCAGGACAGGGACCAGCTCCAGCAGACGCTGGCGAACTACGATCCGCTCCAGGTACTGCTGACGGCCGACACGCAGAACAAGAACGCTACCTGGCAGGTGATGGGCGGTCCCGACGGCGCGGGGCTGGCGAAGCTGCTGCTCGGCAACGACGGCAGCTACGACCTCGGACAGCTCGGCCTGTGGGCACAGGGCGAGCGGAACAACGAGGGCTTGCCGTCCGGAACCTTCACCCTGGTCCCGCCGGGCAAGGCTGTCCCCGAGATGACGCCGATGACGGTCTTCGACTGGCCGGATCCGAACGCTGTCGGCGCTTTCCTGAACGCCTCGACCTCCGTCCCACGCGGCCACAACCCGGACGCATGGCTCTCCGCCGAGGCAGCGAAGAACATCATCGACAACACGCCGCCGTCCGGTGTTTTCCAGGAGGACCCGGCCGTCCAGCAGGCGCTGCTCGCGACCGCGCAGCGCTACCTGCTCGACCTCTCGGAGTCGACCACCTACAACGGGCCGAGCGACGTCCTGACGTTTGGCAACAACCCCGACGCCCCGTACATCCTGAAGATCACTGGCGCCCACGTAACGGGCAGCAGCAGCGACACCCCGCTGTCGCAGTTCCTGAACCAGATCCTCTCCAACGCGCACGACGCCGGCGTACTCAACGCCTCGATCAAGACAGCGCTCGGCCGGTACTACACGATCGGCGAGACCACGGGGTTCCCGCCGGGCGGCCCGGCCAGCCCGGACGACGACATGGCGTCCCTGCTCGGGCGCGTCACTTCCGAGTCGGGAAACATCAAGTACGTCGTGGGCACGCAGCAGGACGAGCAGAACGCCGAAGTGAACTCGATGATCGACTTCGCCAAGGACGCGGCCACCTGGCTGCCCGTTGTCGGTGACTATGCCGACAAGGCGGAGTCCGTCGCCAGCCTCTTCGGCGTCCCCATGGACCTGCCTACCGACAACGCCGCCAGTGCGGCAACCGCCAACGGCTACGACTTCGCCGACGCCGAGACGCAGATCAACGTGCCGATGGTGCAGGCGCTGATCAACGCCCATGCCATCCCGGCCAGCGACCTGGCGAACCAGCCGTGGCTCGTCAACGGGAAGATCATGCTGTCGGACCAGAGCAGCCCCGGCCAGCAGCCCTCCGCAGCCGCCTTCAGCACCTGGTGGGACCAGTACAACAAGGTGCACAACCTGAGCGCCAAGGAAGCGGAGTATCAGCATCAGATGGAGCTGCAGAATCACCAGGACGCAGCGAGCGGTGGCGGCTCATGAGGCACCTGAGGCTGATCGCTGCCCTGGCGCTGACCGCGGCCGCCGCAACCGTGGCGGGCTGCTCTAGCGCATCTCCAGGCGGTGCACCGTCGCCTACAGCGTCCACGTCGGGTGCGAACGACTCCTTCTCCGCGCGGGACGCGGACGGCCAGGCCATGCTGGTGCAGTGTGGCCTGACCCAGGGCGCGATCACGGCGCCGAGCGGGCAGCCGTGGTTCGCCGGCGGCAAGGTTCTGCCGCTCGCCGGCAGCGGCGCCGGTGACCGCGCGGCGCAATTCAGCACCTGGTGGGATGCGAACAAGGACACCGTCGTCAGCGGCAGGTCGCTCGCCGACTGGGTCGATTCAGCTGCGCAGGCCGATCGCCTGCCGACGGCAGTCTGCGGGTCAGCGTCGGCGGCCAGCTTGATGGCGCAGATCTACCCGGGACAGAGTTCGCCCTGGTAATCGCGGCGCGACCGGACGCGGCCGCTGCTCACCGGCCGCGTGTGTCCTGCTCGGGCCAGAGCGCGGAGCCGCGAGCGCGGACCTGAGCCGCGATGACGTCCAGCGCCGCACCGGCTGCCATCGCAGACTGGCGCCGCCCGTCCCGCAGGCGGATGCTGACCTCCCCGCCGGCCGACTCGGCCGACCCGATGACGACCGCGTACGGCACTAGGCGGCCAGCCCGGATCCGCGCGCCGAGGCTGCCAGCATCCGGCCGGGAGACTTCAGCGCGCAATCCGAGTGCCTGCGCCTGCCGGGTGACCGCGACGCCCGCCGCCAGCTCGGCGTCGGTGATCGGCAGCACCAGCAGCTGCACGGGCGCCAGCCAGGCCGGGAAAGCTCCCCCGTGCACATCGATGAGGTGCGCCACCGCGCGCTCCATGCTGCCGACGACACTTCGGTGCACCAGCACCGGCCGATGCCGGCCACCGTCGGCGCCGATGTACTCAAGGCCGAACCGCTCGGGCTGGTAGAAGTCGACCTGGACGGTGGACAAGGTGGCCTCCCGCTCAGCACTGTCGGCCACCTGGACGTCGATCTTCGGCCCGTAGAAGGCTGCCTCGCCCGCCTCGGCCTCGAACTCGAGGCCGGCCCCGGTGAGCGCGCCCGCCAGGATCTGCTCTGCGGTGTCCCAGAGCTCGTGGCCGCCGACGTACTTGCCGCCCGATCCGGCCAGCGACAGCCGGTAGCGCAGCGGCTCGATGCCAAGGTCGGTGTAAGCCGCCCTGATCAGGCCGAGCGCTGCGGCGACCTCAGCTGCCACCTGCTCGGGGGTGCAGAAGATGTGCGCGTCGTTGAGCTGCATGCCCCGGACCCGGGTCAGCCCGCCAAGCACGCCAGACAGCTCGGACCGGTACTGCCCGCCGAGCTCGGCCAGGCGCAACGGCAGCTCGCGGTAGCTGTGCGCGCGGCTGCGGTACATCAGCGCGTGATGCGGGCACAGGCTCGGCCGCAGCACCACCTGGTCACCGGAACCGCGCGCCGCATCGCCGGGGCTGGCGCCCTGGCCCGAGCCGATCGCCATCGGCGGGTACATGCCCTCCCGGTAGTGGTCGAAGTGCCCGGATATCTCATACAGCTCGCGCTTGCCGAGCACCGGAGAGTAGACGTGCTGGTACCCGGCCCGGCATTCGAGCTCCCTGAGGTATTCCTCCAGCGAGTGCCGGATCGCGGCGCCACCCGGCAGCCAGTACGGCAGGCCGGCGCCGATGAGCGGGTCGGTGTCGAAGATCTCAAGCTCGCGGCCGAGCTTGCGGTGGTCATACATGGCGGACTCCTCGCAGTGGCAAGAGCGGGCGAGTGACCGCGGGAATGCGAAAGCCCCGGGGCACCCGCCCCGGGGCTTTGTCGCTCAGACAATCGTCAGCGCGCCGGGACGTCCTCCGGCGTCGTCGTCAGTCCTGCGCGCTTCATGGTCACTGAGCCTAGCAGGCGCGGGCCTAGACCGTGGCCTCGCCAGGCTGGCCGACTGGCTGCTCCGCGGCCTGCCCGGGCACCCGCTCGGGCTCGGCTGCCAGCTCCGATCCGGAAGCTGGCTCTGTCTCCGGCGCCAGCTCAGTCCTGGATCCGGTGTCGCCCGTGGCCGCCAGCTCCGGCCCGGCTGCGGCCTCGGCAGCGACCGGCACCGCGCGGCGGCTGGCCGTCTGAACTGGCCAGGGGTGCCGCTGGATCCAGATGAACCAGCCGATACCCGCGAGGGTCATCACCAGGGCTACGTAGAAGTTCAGGCGCAGCCCCAGGAAATGCTCGGAGGAGTCGATCCGGATGGTCTCCTCGAAGATCCGGTAGGCGGAGTATCCGGTCACGTAGAGAGCGAACAGGCCCCAGGGCTTGATGTCGCGATGGTGCCCGAGCCAGACCAGCGCAGCGGCGAGCAGCAAGTCGAAGATCAGCTCGTACAGGAACGACGGCTGAAAGGTGGCAACCGACAGGTAGCCAGCCGGCCGGTGGGCGGGCGATATCTCCAGCGCCCACGGCAGGGTGCTCGGCTTGCCGAACAGCTCCTGGTTGAAGTAGTTGCCGATCCGGCCGACGGCCTGCGCGACCAGCAGCGCCGGCGCGGTGGCGCTGGCGAACAGGCCGGGGCTAGCGCCCGAGCGGCGTACCCGCCACCAGCCCACCAGCGCGCCGGCGGCCACGCCGCCCCAGATGCCGAGCCCGCCTGACCACACCGCGAGTGGTCCCCACCAGTGCGGCGGGATGTCCGCCGGCGTGGTGATGTCAAAGTAAATCCGGCCGCCGATGATCCCGGCCGGCACGGACCACAGGGCCACCTCGCTGACCATCTCGGGATCGCCGCCCGCCGCGCGCCATCGCCGCCTGATGATGACGATGGCGAGCGCGATCCCGACCACGTACATGAGGCCGTACATGTGGATGAATAGCGGCCCGATGTGGAACCCGTTGACTGATGGGCTCGGCAGGAAGCTCAGGACGCCATGACTGGGCATGCCCAGAGCCTACTGCCCGCCGGGCACGAACTCCGCCCGCAGCCGCGATCAGTGCTGCCTCAGTCAAGCCGCCGGACCATTTCCTCTTCCCAGTGGTCTGGTTCCTCCGGCCGCACCGGCTGCCGGCGGCCGGTCGGGACGAAGGCAAGCCGCCGGTAGAACGCCCTGGCCCGGGTGTTGACCTCGGTCACCCAGAGCGACACAGCGGGAGCGCCAGCCGTGGCCGCCCGCTCGCACACCGCCGCGACCAGCCGGTCCGCCACGCCCTGGCCGCGCAGGGCTGGCGCCACCCACATGCCCACCAGATGCCAGGCGTCAGTCGCCACTCCGGTCAAGTGCTGTTCGGGCAGCCCGGTGGCCAGGCCGAGTATCTGATCGCCGGCGAAGGCGCCGACGGTCGCGCCGGAGCCTGCCCGCTCCTGCCAGGTCTGCGGCAGGTAAGCCTGCTCCCGGGCCAGCGTGGACGCGAATGCATACGGCGCCTCGGCCAAGGCTGCCAGGCGGGCGGCCCGCAGCCGCCCCCAGTCCGAGCGAGCCAGCGTTCGTACCTTCAGGTCGTGGCGCGGTGGCGGCTCGGGCATGTCGCCGAGGCTAGCCGACCGCCTCACGCGATGAGGTCGTAGGCCAGCCGGTAGAAAGCGACCGCCTCGCGGTCGCGGCTCACGCCGTAGCTGGCCAGGAACTCCTCCTCCCAGCCAGGGCCGAGGTTCCAGGTCACGCTCCAGGTCGCTACCGCCAGGTCCGACCAGCGGTCGGTGACCGCGAGCCTGCCCAGGTCCACAAAGCCCGTCACGGTACCGCCCTCGATCAGCGGGCAGCCCCGCCTGCCTGGCCCACCGCATCCTGGCCGCCTCGACCCGCAACGGCACCTCGGCAGCCACAGCCGCGGTCTTGAGGTAGCGCACCTGGCCCGCCGGGCCGGTCATTCGCCAGGTACGGCTGCCCGCTGCCATATCCCACCAGACCTCGGCGTCCCAGTTCGCGACATAGCGGGCGATTCCTACCGGAAGATCCACACAACCAGCATGCCGCAAAAAAGGCGGGCGCGTCCGCAGCGGAACGGGCCCCCGGCTCACAGCCGGGGGCCCGCCTCCTATCGGGTGCCGCTGGGCGCCTCGCGCCCTGGTGCTAGCGCCGCATCCCCGCGTCGCCGCGGTTGCTGACGAAGGACTGGTCGGGCTCGACCTCGATCCGCTCCCTGCGGAGCTCGTCGTGGATGGTCTTGTCCTCCTCCACCCGCCTGCTGATCAGCCGGACCCGCTCGACCGGCACGATCTCCTTGCGCAGGACTGCGCGCTCCTCGTGCAGCACGATCTCCTGCTGGTCCTCGGAGATGTTGCCCTGGATCCTGTCCTCGGCGGTAATCGGAACACGCTCGATGTCGTATTCCTCACGGTAGATGTGCACTGCCTGATCGATTGGCTCCATGTCGACGTACTTGTGGAGCCGGACGCGACCGCTCTCGAGCATCTCCTTGCCGACCTGCAGGCGCTCCTCCTGACGGACGAGCCAGTCCTGGTCGGACAGCTGCTCCTCGCCTGCCTGGTCCTTGGCCTGCGGCATGGGCTGCTCGGCCTGCATGGTCTCGGTGGTCTGCGTGGTCTCCGTGGTCTGCTGCGTCGGCTGAGCGGGCACCGTCAGCCCGTAGTAGCGGCTCAGTTCCTCCGCCTGGGCAGCCGACATGTGCTGGCCCGCCTCAATGTTCGGGCCGCTCATGATCTTCTGGCTGTCGAACGGGACGCTGAGACCGTCTGCCGTGACCTGGCTGCTGCCGAGCGGGACGAATCGGCCCGTCTTGCCGGAGCGAACACGTGCCCACGCCGGCGTTCCGTCCACATCGTCCCTGAATACTTGCTCGACGGTGCCTACCACCTTGCCGTCGGCGCCAGTTACTCGAGCGCCAAGGAGTTCTTCGGCCTGCGTGGTCATGGTGACATCTCCCCCCGAGTCGCTATCACCGGACAGTGACGGGCATCGGCAGCCGCAGCATGCCCATGCTCGCCTACCAATTGTAATCTACCCACTACGGATTGTTTCAACGCCGGCGCGTCCGGTTATGCCCCGATGCTGGTCACCGGGCCGGGCGGCGGAAGCACCGGTTCCGCTTGCTGCAGTAGCCGCAGAGTGGCGACGACAGAACGGCCGTATCGCTACGATGCCCGCTATGGCGCCATTGTTCAGCCGGATAATCCCGATCCTCTTCGTGGCGGACCTGCAGGCCGAGCGCGAATTCTATGTTGCTCTCGGTTTTCACGTGACCTACGAGGGCCCGGAGTATCCCTACTTCATCGCCCTCGGCCACGGAAAGGTCGAATTCGGCATTGAGTGGCGGCGGGACTTTTCCCCTTCCAGCCCCGACAAGGTGCTGACCTGGCAGCTCGGTGTCAGCGACATCGAGCTGGCCAAGAAGCGACTCGCGGAGGCAGGCGTGCGCTACCGGGAGGAGCTGATGACGCCGAGCCCGGACTGGCAGTACCGCGTCCTTCATGCCCGCACCCCGAACGGCTATCACCTGCTGCTCGAGGAAGGCAGCGACTAGCCGCGGACGGCTTCTCGTCTGTGCACTTGGCGGACGGCGCGCCGCTGGGACGATCGTCAGCCTCTGCCCGGCCGCTACCAGACCTGCGAAGCTATCGGCATGATCAGGACCGCGCGGCCCGGTGACGTCCCCGCCATCTATCAGCTCATTCGCGACCTCGCCGAGTACGAGCGCGCGCTAGCGGAGGTGACCGCCACGAAGGAGCAGCTACAGCAGTCACTGTTCGGCCCCGATCCCGCCGTGTTCGCGCACGTGGCCGAGCACGAGGGCGAGGTTGCCGGGTTCGCGTTGTGGTTCCTCAACTACTCGACCTGGGTCGGCCGGCATGGCATCTACCTGGAGGACCTGTACGTGCGGCCGGAGCTGCGCCGCCTGGGATATGGCCGGGCGCTGCTGACCGAGCTAGCCGCGCTGTGCGCGGAGCGCGGGTACGGCCGACTGGAGTGGGCCGTGCTGGACTGGAACTTGCCAGCACGGCAGTTCTATGAGTCCCTCGGCGCGACCGGCATGACGGAGTGGACCGTGCACCGGCTGACTGGCCAGGCGCTCGCCAGCCTGGCTGCCATGCGAGCATGAGCGCGTGCGGATCGCCACATGGCCTGGCACCGGATGTCGAGCCGGCCCAGCCGGTCTACGCCCGGTACTGGCTGCACGGCAAGGGGGCCGCGCCGGCCGGCAACATGCCGGCTGCTGTCCACCTCTCCCCCGCCGCTGTCGCCCTTCACGACAGCCGGCCCGACCTGCTGCACCTCACGGTCGGCTGCGGTGTTGAGCCGGCCGCCGGTGCCATCCGGCTGGAGTCGCCGCCCGGGTTCGAGCTCGACCCGGCCGGGCCCTGGAATACGACCTGACGCCCTTCTCCTATCAGGACTTCGACCTCACCGTGACCGCCGAATCCTAGCGAACGCCCCGTAATCACTCCGTAACCGGAGATTCTCGGCAGGTAGGTACTGCAGCGTCTGCGGGTGAGAGACTAGCGCTGACCGCATCAATGCCTACCGAAGTGACTATGACGGCAGATCTTGTCTTGCGCCTCGGGAACCTCCCGGCTGAGCCGAACAGCTTTGTCGGCCGTGAGCGTGACCTGGGTGATCTCAAGCTGCTGCTCAGCAGCGTCCGCGCGCTGACGCTGTGCGGTCCTGGCGGCATCGGCAAGACCCGGCTTGCCACCAGGCTCGGCTGGGAACTTGCTGCCGGCTTCCCCGATGGCGTGTGGCTGGCAGAGCTCGCAGATACCGAGGACCCGGCGCTGGTCGCCCGCCGCATTGCCAGCGTGCTCGGCATCGCCGAAGAGCCCGACCGGACGGCCATGGCTACGCTCGCCGACGCGCTGCGGGGCCGCCAGCTGCTGCTGATTCTGGATACCTGCGAGCATGTGGTCGAGGCCGTTGCCAGCATGGCCCGGGACCTGATCGGCGGCTGTCCGCTCATCCGGCTGGTGGCGACCAGCCGCGAGCCGCTCCGGGTACGGGGCGAGACGGTGTGGCGGGTCCAGCCTCTGTCGCTGCCGAACCGGCCCGGCCGGCCGCTCGGCGCGGCACCGGCCGATGCTCCGGCGGAGGGCTGGGTGCCCCCCCAGGGGGCGCCACCAGAACGGGCCGCGATGGCGGTGGAGGAAGCTGGCCAGTTCGAGGCAGTCCGGCTGTTCGTCGACCGGGCCGCGGCGGTGCGGCCGGGTTTCGCGCTCACGGCGGCGAACAGTCCGGCGGTCGCACAGCTCTGCCGGACCCTCGACGGAGTTCCGCTGGCCATCGAGCTCGCCGCCGCCAGGGTACGGACTCTGTCGGTCGAGCAGATTTCGGCCCGCATCGCCGACAGATTCCGCCTGCTCGCCTCGGGCGATCGCACCGCGCCACCCCGCCAGCAGACGCTGCAGGCCACGGTGGACTGGAGCTACGAGCTGCTGACTGCCGACGAGCAGACGCTGCTGCGGCGTCTGTCGGTCTTCACCGGCTGGAGCCTGGAGATGGCCGAGCAGGTCTGCACCGACAGTCAGATCCCGGCCGAGCGAGTGCTGGACCTGCTCGCGGCTCTGATCGACAAATCGCTGGCAGCGCTCGAGGACGAGCTGGCCGGGGACGCCAGGTACCGGCTGCTCGATACGATCCGCGACTATGCGGCCGACCGGCTGGCCGCGTCCGGCGAGCAGGAGCAGTACCGCCGTCGGCATGCCGACTACCTGCTGACTCTGGCCGAGAACGTGACCAGGCGCGCCTTCGCCCGCGACGCGCTTGCCTGGCCAGAGCAGGTCCGCTTGTATAACCGGATGGCCGCGGAGCGGCCGAATTACCGCGTCGCCCTGACCTACTGCCTGCAGCAGCGGGATGCGCCAACAGGCCTGCGGCTGTGCTCGGCGCTTCGCCCGACCTGGGTGGTCCAGGGTGACGTCACCGAGGGCATCGGCTGGTTCGCGCAGTTCCTTGCCCTGGCGGAGCCAGTTCCGGTCCCGATTCGGGTGACCGCGCTGATGATGAGCGCGGACCTGGCGTTCGAGCACCAGGACTACCGGGGCGCCGCCACGACCGCACAGGCTGCGCTCGATCTGGGCGCCCACGCAGAGGTCTGCCTCGCCGGTGCGCAGCGGATGCTCGCGCTGATCAGCCTGGGCGCCGGCCAGCAGGATCAGGCGCTAGCCTATGCCGATGCCGCCATCGCCGCCGCGCGGGCGCACGCGAACGAGTGGGAGGAGGGGCTGGCGCTAGCAGCGCGCGCCGCCATCCTGTCCAGCGGCCGCCAGCTAGCCGATGCCCAGGCCGCCTTTGAGGCGGCGCTCGACCTGCTGGCTCACAACAACGGCTGGGGCCTGGCGCACGCACTCTACGGGCTCGGCGCCCTGGCCAGGGCAAGGCAGGACAACGCCGCCGCCGTGCGCCACTTCCGCCGGGCCCTCGATCTGCTCCGGCAGCTCGACGCCAGGACTGAGATGGCCAGATGCCTGGCGGGCATCGGCCTCATCGCACTTGCCGAGCTCGACCTGCCGGCAGCACAGGAGAACCTGACCGAGAGTCTCGAGCTCAGCCTCGCGGCTGGCCAGCGCCTAGGGATTGCCAGAGGCCTGGAGGCGTTCGGCGCGCTGGCAGTGCTGCGCGGCGATAATGCGACGGCACTGCGCCTCGAAGGAGCCGCCGCGGCCGCGCGGGAACTGCTCGGTCCGGCCCAGCCGCAGCGGCGACGGAGCCTCGGCGCCGTGCTGGCGGCGGCCGAACGTGAGGTCGGTGCGGATGAGGCCGTCCGCCTGCGCGGCGAGGGCCGCCGTCTCGGCCTGCACGAAGCCGTCGGCTACGCACTTGCGTCGTCGACAGCCGCGGCCCCCGAAGCGCCGGACTTGCCCGCTCCGGCCGCGCCGAGCGCGAGCGACCCGGACCCGCCTAGCCTGGCTGCAGCGGCCTCGGGTGCCGCGAACCCGGCGGCCGGGCCCGGCCCCGCCAGCACGCCCGCCGCCCGCGCGAGCCACAACGGTGCCGACAGCGCCGCTGCCTCCGTGCTGACCACCCGGGAGCAAGAGATTGCGCTGCTCATCGCGCGCGGCCTGTCCAACCGGGGCATCGCCGCGGAGCTGGTGATCAGTCCGGCGACTGTCGCCAGGCACGTGGCGAACATCCTCGCCAAGCTTGGGCTCAGCTCCCGGGCCCAGGTCGCTGCGTGGACCGTCGACCAGCGACCAGGTTTCGGCAGCGTGCGCTGACCGGGCCCGGGCCCGCGGTTGCTCCACGTCCCGCGGGCCGCGTACACAGTGCCCGCCCAGCTACACAGTGCCCGCCCAGCTACACAGTGCCCGCCCGGCTACACAGTGCCCGCCCGGCTACACGGTGCCCGCCCAGCTACACGGTCGCCAGCAGCCGGCTACACACAGTCGCCGGCGACTGGGCTACATACTCTTGGCGCCACCTAGACCGGACTCGCCTACACAGTGCTGGCGCCGGCTACACAGTCCCGGCTGGCTGCACCCGGAGTGAGAAGCCCGCGCAAGCGCTTGCCTGACGTTAGGTCGGCTGAACGGCTACACAACTCAAGACGTGCAGATGCACATGCGAATGGGCAATTCGGCGCATGCCGGCTGCCCGGGTCCTCCCTAGTGTTAGCTGCCGGGACCGTGGGTCACCGCCGTCGCGATGCCCGGTTCAGCGTTACGGCCAGCCGGCCGCTGTGAGGGGGGCGACCGGCTGGCCAGCGACGCGAGCCAGGCAACCGGCAGGTGGTGTCCACGGCCGCGTTCGGTGTCCATTGCCTGCCTAGCGCGCTACGCCTACACAGCCAGATACACATTCCTGACGATGCATCTGGCGCTGCCATGCGCGTACGGTCGAGCCGCAGGATGGGCCCTCGCTGCCAGCAAGGAGGCGCAGTAGTCAGGTGGCTAGTTCGACCGGGGGCAGCCCAGCCGGGAGAAACTTCGTCGGCAGCGGTCTCCCCATCACCAGCGACGCGACGTCGACTCAGCGACTTGTCTATGCGGCCGCGGTCTACGGCGACAGCCCCGCCCTGATACCGGAGCCGCCTGCGGAGCCGTGCTCGTTCGCCAGCCTGGCGAGCATCGTGCAGCGAGCCGCCGCCGGCCTGGCCTGGCGCGGACTGCGACCGCGTGACGTCGTCGGCATCTACGTACCTGACGTGGTGTCGTTCCTGCTCGCGCGGCACGCAATCAGCGCGGCGGGTGGTGTCCCGTGCCTGGTCAGCACGCAGCTGGACGTCACCGAGATGGCCGGCCAGCTCGCCGACTGCGGCGCCCGGATGCTGCTGACCGCGCCGCCGCTCGCCGCGGCCGGACTGGCCGCCGCCGACCGGTCCTGGGTCCGGCAGGTGATCTCATTCGGCGAGGCTCCGGCGGCGACGCCGTTTAGCTCGCTGCTCAGCATGGGCACGCTCTGCCCGCCCGCCGCGAGGCCGCACGACCTGGCCCTGCTCGCCTACGCCCGGGCCGCCGACCGCACTTTGCAGCCGGTCGGCCTGCCGCACGTGGAGATGGCGGGACGGCTCGCCGACCTCGCTGCCACCGCGCAGGTCGGTCCTGGTGACGTCGTCCTGGCGGCGCCGCCGACCGGGGACGGCCGGGCCTACACGGCCTTCGCCGATCAC
This sequence comes from Streptosporangiaceae bacterium, assembly GCA_036495585.1. Lineage (GTDB taxonomy): Bacteria > Actinomycetota > Actinomycetes > Streptosporangiales > Streptosporangiaceae > JAJYUU01. Next base: position 29,893 of record DASXMP010000090.1, on the reverse strand, counting down.
GTGCTGCTGCATGGCGCCTCGATCGTCGCGGCGGGGGTGGGCGCCATGGGTGCCGCCGCTGCTGAGTATCACGGCACGGCCGCGATCGTGCCGCCCGGTGTCACCGTGCAGAGCGCGCCGGAGCTGCGCTTCTTCACGGTCGTGTAGCGGCCCTGCTGCCTCGCCTAAACCTGGGGCGGACGGTTCTCGAAGGGCGTGCTCAGCACGATGGTCGTGTGCGTCGACACGCCCGCGGACGCCCTGATCTCCTGCAGCAGGTCCTCCAGGTCCCGGGGTGACGCGACGCGTACCTTCAGGATGTAGCTCTCGTCGCCGGCCACACTGTGACAGGCCTCGATGGCGGTCAGGTAGGAAAGCTTCTCGGGCGCATCGTCGGGGGCAGCCGGATCAAACGCCTTGATCGACACGAAGGCCGTCAGCGGCAGGCCGATCTCCTCGGCACTGATCACGGCGCCGTAGCCCTTGATCACGCCGCGCTGCTCCAGCCTGCGGACGCGCTGCTGGGCCGCCGAAACCGACAGGCCAGTGCGCCGCGCGAGCTCGGTAAAGCTCATCCGGCCATCCTCGGCGAGCAGCCCGATGATTCTCGCGTTGATCTCTTCCACGCGGCAACGTTACGTGCCGGCCCGAGTGCGCGGGCCACGTAACAAGATAACGAAACAATAACGGCCCTTACGCTACCGTAACGTGCTGTTCCGTCCGATAGCCATGGCCGGACCGTGCGGGTTAGCCTCTGGCAAACGGCGGCACCAGGCGCGCCGGGGACTACTCAACAGCCAGTACTTGATAGCCAGCGGAGGTTGCCATGGCGCAGATCGTCCTGGACCAGGTAGACAAGGTCTATCCGGGCGGGGTCAAGGGCGTCGACGGCCTCAGCCTCGACATCGCAGATGGCGAGTTCATGGTGCTCGTCGGCCCGTCTGGCTGCGGCAAGTCCACGGCGCTGCGCTCCATCGCCGGCCTGGAGGACATCTCGGCTGGCACCATCACGATCGGCAGCCGTATCGTCAATGACCTGCCGCCGAAGGACCGGGACATCGCGATGGTGTTCCAGAACTACGCGCTCTACCCCCATATGACGGTGGAGCAGAACCTCGCCTTCGGGCTGCAGCAGCGCAAGACGCCCAAGGACGAGATCCGCCGGCGGGTTGCCGACGTCGCCAAGATGCTCGGCCTGGACGACTACCTCAAGCGCAAGCCGGCTGCGCTGTCCGGCGGCCAGCGTCAGCGCGTTGCCATGGGCCGCGCGATCGTCCGCGAGCCGCAGGCCTTCCTGATGGACGAGCCGCTCTCCAACCTGGACGCCAAGCTTCGCGTGTCGATGCGGGCATCCCTGTCGCAGCTGCACGACCGCCTCCGCGTCACCACCGTGTACGTGACGCACGACCAGGTCGAGGCCATGACGCTGGGCCAGCGGGTCTGCGTGCTGCGCGACGGGAAGCTGCAGCAGGTCGACAGCCCGCAGGCGCTCTACAGCTCTCCGGTCAACCTGTTCGTGGCCGGCTTCATCGGCTCGCCCGCCATGAACTTCACCAGCGCGCAGATCGTCCGCGACGACGGCCCCGCGGTCGTCTTCGCCGGTCACCGGCTCGCGGTGCGCGACACCCTGCTGTCCTCCCGGCCCGGCCTGGAGAATTACTTCGGCAAGGACGTGATCCTCGGCATCCGGCCATCGGACTTCGAGGACGCCGAACTGGCGGAGTCGTCGTGGCCGCGGATGCCGGTGCAGTCCACCGTGACCGAGGAACTGGGCAGCGAGATCCACGTCATCTTCGCGATCGACGCCGCGCCGGTCGAGCACGCGAGCATCTCCGACGCGCGCGCCGGCGAGGACGACGACGAGGCGATCCCGCTGGCGGGCAACAAGACAATGTGGACCGCCCGGGTGGCCGCGCGCAGCTCTATCAAGCCAGGGTCCAGCGCGACGCTCGCGGTCGATACCACCAACCTGCAGTTCTTTGATCCGACCAGCGGGCTTGCGATCGGGAACGAGTCGCGCTAGCGGCCGGTCACGAGCCTGGCCTGGCCGCGGTCACGTGACCGGCTGGCCGGACCAGCGCTGGCTAGCGCCGCCAGCGCGATAGCCGCCGTTACCGCGACCGCGAGCGCTACCGACGACGGCGGCCTGCCGATGCCCGCGCCGAGGCCATACAGCCGGGACACCGCGCTGATCAGCCTGGTGGCGATGAGCAGTCCTGCGCCCGCGCCGATTGCTACCGACAGCAGCGCGAGCACCGTGGTGCGCAGCACCAGCGCTGCCGTGACCTGCAGCGGGGTCAGCCCCATCGCGGCCAGCACGCCCGCGTCCCGCTGGTGGTCTCGCCGGCCGAGCAGCGAGGCGGTCAGCAGCGTGGTCAGCCCGGTCAGCGCGAGCACGGCGATGAGGCCAGCCAGCGCGCCTTGCACGATGCCGAGCTGATCGGCAGGGTCGGGCACGGCCTGCGCATCCACGCGCCCGCCGGAGGCTCGCTCCAGCCGCGCCGCCGCGACCCCTGCGCTGATGCCATGCCGGAGCACCAGGCTGTAGAAGCCGAGCGGCGCGGTCGCGCCCTCGTCGGCGAGGGTATCCCGGCCATAGGCGAGCACCTCGCCGCCGTACTGGGGATCGATGATCCGGCCGACGACATGGAACGTGACCGGCACGCCGCCAAACCACATCCGCACGAACTGCCCGACGTGCACCTGCAGCGCATCGAGCAGCGCCTGGGTCGCGACGGCTTCCTCGGGCGCGTGGTAGAGGTTCCCCTGCACGACGTGGAATGGGTACGGCCGGGCCGAGGTGCCCATGCCGAGAGTGGTGATCGTCGCGGTCTCCCCTGGCACCAGCGCATCCGCGCGCACGCTGGCGTAGGCGGCCTGCACTTGCGGATCGGCGCGGATCAGGCGGTCGGCCTGCGGCAGGGTCATCGATCCGGGCGCGACCGTGACGCTGGCCGCCATGCCGATATCGGCCGGGCTGCGCTGCACCTCGTCGAGCGTGGCCCAGCAGCCGAGGCCGATGGTGATCGTCAGCATCGGGATGGCCAGCCCGCTGATCGTGAGCGCGGCCGGCAGCCGGCGCACGAAGGCGGCCCGGGCGCCAAGCACCACCGCGGGCGGCATCCCGGCCGCCATTACCGCCATGGCCAGGCGGGACAGATGCCCGTGCGGCGGAGCCGAGCGCACCGCCGCCACTGGCAGGATCCGGCCAGCGTGCCAGGCGGGCACCGCGGTGGCGAGCAGCACGGCGGCGAGTGTGCCGCCGATGATCACGGCGGCCCAGCCGGCCGGCACGGCGGCAGCCGCCATGCTTACCCCCGGCACGCCGCCGAGCAGCAGCGGCATCGCGAGTTTCGCGGCAACCAGCCCGGCGACCACGCCCACGCCCGCCAGCAGGGCGTGCTCGGCGGTCAGCATGGCTAGCACCTGAGCCGGGGTGAAGCCGATGGTCTTCAGCATGCCGAGATCAGCGCGCTGAATCAGCACCCGGCCGCTGGTCACGTTGACGATGGCCAGCACCGCGGCGACCAGTGCCAGCAAGCCGAAGAGGGCAAGCACCAGGCCGAGCAGCGGATTGCGCCGCGCCATCGACTGCTCGACCTGCTGCCACGTCGACACCGTGCCTACCGTGCTGCTGCCGAGCTGGGTGACCACCTGCTGGACCGCCACGCCGCTCCCTGCCGGATCGGCGATGCGCAGCCCGACCACCTCGTCGGTGTGCCCGGCCAGCGGCTCGACCTGCCGCAGCAGGCCGGGTAGCACCCAGATGAGGCCGGGCGTCTGGTCCGGATAGAAGCCCTGATCCGCGGTCTCGGCGAGGCCGGCGACCCGGACGCGCACCCGCGTGCTCCCATCCACGCTCTCCAGCACCAGAACCGAGCCGGCACTCACGTGCAGCGCCTGCGCGAACGTCGCCTCCAGCACGACGCCGCTGGTCGGCGAGTCGCTCAGCCAGTGTCCGGAGGTCACCAACGGCCTGCCGATGTCCGGCAGCCGAGCGCTCATCGCGCGCAACTCGACGCGTGTGCGCTGGCCGTTTTCCCCGGCTGACCCGGGCTGCCCGGCAAGCTGCACCGTCGCGGCGGTGGCGGCATACGGGCCGGCCACCGCCTCGATGCCCGGCACCTGCGCGCGCAGGCCGGACACGCCGGTGCCCGGCGCCAGGTGCAGCCAGACCTGCGCTCCTCTGGTCGCGCTGAACAGGCCCTGCCACGGGTTGGTCGCGCCCTGCAGCACGCCTGCGGACAGCAGCAACGCCGTCACCACGCCGGCCACGACGCCGCCGATCGCCAGCGCCCGGCCCGCGCTGGCGCGCAGGTCAGCCCGGATCCAGCGAGCCATCGCGCGCACGCGCATCAGTCCCGCAGCCGCAGAACCTCGCGCACCGCTGACCGCCTGCCCGGCCCAGTGACCTCACGCGGGGCGTCGGGCAACGGCGCGTCGTCGGCAACCATGCCATCGAACAGGCTGATCACCCGGTCGGCCGCGCTTGCCACGCGGGAGTCCCGGGTAGCCAGCAGAATCGACTGTCCGTCCGCATGCGCGCGTGCGAGCAGCCGCTGCACCGCCAGCGTCGCGACGTTGTCCAGGCCGCCGGTCGGCTCATCAGCGAGCAGCAGCGCGGGCCTGGCCGCCATCGCCCGCGCCAGCGCGACCCGCTGCTGCTCGCTGACGGGCAGGCGGGCCGGGGCCGCTCCGGCCAGGTCGGCGAGGCCGAGCTCGGTCAGCAGCTCCTGCCGCCGGCCCGCTGCCTGCCGCCGGCTGGCACCACCCATCAGCGCGGCCACCTCGACGTTGTCGGCAACCGTCATGTTCTCGATCAGGCCGGCAAACTGGAACATGAAGCCGATCTCGCGGCGCCGCAGGACCGCCCAGCGCGCCTGGCTGAGGCCGTCCACCCGCTGCCCGTTCAGCCAGATCTGCCCGCTGGTGGGGCGCTCCAGCCCGCCGAGCAGGTGCAGCAGTGTGGATTTGCCAGAGCCGGGCGACCCGAGGACCACGGCGAACTCGCCACGACGCAGGCCCAGGTCGGCCCCGCGCACGGCCGTGGTGGTGCTGCCATTGGCCGTGAACGTCTTGGTCAGGCTGCACGCCCGCAGCATTGTGTGCTCATGCTCGCCGATCACGCCAGGTCTTCCTGGCACCGCTGCAGCCAGTCCAGGTCCGCCTGCAGGTGCAGCATCGCACCCTCGATCAGCAAGCGCGGGATGCGCCGGTCCGCGCTGGCTGCGAGCTCGGCCAGGCCGCGCATCTGTGCGAGGTAGTGCCGGCGCTGGCGGTTGATCAGGCCCAGCTGGTCGGCACTGCCCGAAAGCGCGCCGAGGGTGAGCTTCATGAAGAACTCGTCGCGCACCCGGGCGCCGTCGCTGGTGCGGTCCAGCCAGCGCAACAACACCTCGCGGCCCGCGTCGGTTAGTTCATACACCCGCTTGTTCGGCCGCGTCGACTGCACCACGTCCTGGCTGTGCACCAGGCCGTCGCGCTCCAGTCGCTGCAAGGTGACGTAGATCTGCCCGATGTTCGGCGCCGGGTACGCCTGGCCGAAAATCTGCTCGAGCTGGCCGCGAAGTTCATAGCCATGCGCAGGCTCCTTCGCCAGCAGCGCAAGCAGCGGCATCCGCATGGCGCTTTCCTTCCTGGGTACTCACCGTCATCGTTGCACACGCCTGCGCGGGTCGCACCCCGTTGACCCCTACCTAACAGGCGTATATAACAAGCAGGTACTGGTGGGCGCGACGGCGCGCCCGGCGGGAGGTGCCGTGGTGCTGCGGGGCAAGCTGGCGAGGGCACTCTCGGCGAGTGCCGCGATCGCTGCCTGCATCGCACTCGCGGCCTGCGGCGGCGGCGCTGACGCGAGCACCGCTCATGGCGGCGCGGTGGCCGGCACCGGACCTATCACCTTCGCGACCGGCAAGGTCGACACCGGGTACCTGAAGGCGCTGACGGCGCGGTGGAACGCCTCTCACCCGGGACAGAAGGTCACCGTCATCTACCTGCCCGATGACGCCGACGACCAGTACGCGCAGCTCGTCGCCAACCTGCAGGACCACAGCAGCGTGTACGACGTGATGAGCCTGGATGTCATCTGGACCGCAGGGTTCGCCTCCAGCGGCTGGATCGTGCCGCTGAGCCGCCGCCTGTTCCCGCTACCGGAATTCCTTTCGCCAGCCGTGACGACGGCCACCTACCGGGGACGGCTGTACGCGGTCCCGTTCACCAGCAACGCGACGCTGCTGTACTACCGAAGTGACATCCTGCGTGCGGCCGGCGCCCGGCCCCCGGTCACGTGGGCGCAGCTGGCGAAGCTGGCATCGACCGTGGCGCCGCGCTATGGCCTTGGCGGCTACGGCACGCAACTGCAGGCGTATGAGGGCCTGACTGTTAACTTCGCCGAGGCCGTGGCCTCGGCCGGCGGCTCGCTGTTGTCCCCCTCCGGCGCGCAGGTTACCGTCGACTCAGCAGCCGGCCAGCAGGCACTGCAATTCCTGGCCGGCGGCGTCCGCAAGGGCTGGATCCCGATGGCAGCGCTCGGCTGGAACGAGGAGGCGTCCCGGCGTGCCTTTGAGGCCGGCCAGCTGCTGTTCCTGGCCAACTGGCCCTATGTGTACGGCGACGCGAGCGAGGAAGGCCCCGGCAACGTGGTGGCCGGCAAGTTCGCCGTCACCACCCTGCCCGGGCTGCACGGTCCCGGCGCCAGCACGCTCGGCGGCGCCAACCTGGCCATCAGTGCCTACTCCCAGCACCAGGCCACGGCGGTTGCCTTCATCCGCTTCCTCACCAGCGAGAGCAGCGAGCGGCAGATTCTGCTGAGCTCCGCGCTTCCGCCCGTCTGGACTGCGCTGTACAGCGAGCCCAGCCTCATCCGGCGGTTCCCGTTCCTGCCGGTCTTGCGCCGCGCAATCCTGACCGCCCGGCCGAGACCGGCACTCGCCGACTACAACCAGTTCAGCCTCGCCGTCTCCAGCGCTGTCCATCAGGCGCTCGCGGGGCGGCAGCCCGTCAGCGCCGCCCTCACCCAGCTTTCCAGCGAACTCAGGCAGATCACCCGCGCGGGCTGAAGGACATCAGCACCAGCCGGCGGACCGAGAAGAAGGAGGTGGCCACATGCCGATGTGGCCAGCAGGCAATCATCGCAAGGTACTGGGCGCCGTCGCGGCGGCCGGCCTTTTAACAGCCGCTCTCGCGGCGTGCGGAAGCTCGGGCCCGGGCTCAGGCTCCGCAGGCAAGCAAGTGTCCGCCAGCGCCAAGCAGACGATCGTGTTTGCCACCCAGGGCCTGGGCGGCGAGGGCACGGCCACCAAGGCCGCTGTCACCGCCTTCGAGAAGCTGCACTCGAACATCAAGGTCCAGATCCTGTCCCTGTCGCCCACCTCAGACGTCGCTCTCCAGCAACTGCAGCACTACTTCATCGCCGGTTCGGCCACGCCGGACGTGATCACCACCGACGTGACCTGGCCGGCCACCTTCGCCCGCTCTGGCTGGCTGGCCAACCTCAGCTCCATGCATCCCAGTACCAGCGGCTTCTTCCCCGGCCAGATTGCCACCGGGCAGTTCGGCGGCGGCCTGTACGCGATGCCGTGGTTCATCAACGCCGAGGGCATCTACTACCGGACCGACCTGATCAAGACTCCGCCGACCTCGATCAGCCAATTGGTCAGCGAGGCGAAGACGGCTATGGCCAGCGACAAGAGCCTCAAGGAAGGCCTGGCGTTCGAAGGCGACGAGTACGAGGGCGCGGTCACCGCCTGGCAGAGCTTCGGCGCGCAGATCGGCCTGAAGAACCTGTCCAACATCGATACCTCCGCCAACTCCACGGCTCTGACCTTCATGTACGACGCGATCCACACGTACAAGATCGCGCCGTCGGCGGTGACCGGCTGGGAGGAGTCCAATGTGCAGGCGGCATGGCTATCTGGCCAGACGCCGTTTGCGCTGAACTGGCCGTACATCTTCCAGCTGTCACAGTCGACCAGCGGCGGCAAGCCCGCCTACCCCGCCGTCTACAACAAGACCGGCTGGATCCCCTTCCCCAGCGCCAGCCCGCAGACGTCGCTGGGCGGCGACGACCTCGCCATCAACGCCAAGAGCACGCACCAGGCAGCGGCATGGGAGCTGATCCAGTACCTGGACAGCGCCGGCGCGCAGGACACCCGGGCCATCAACGCCGGCGACCCGCCGTCGCTCAAGTCGGCTTACAACGCCGCGCTGTACGCGAAGGCGCCGTACTACCGGCAGGAGCAGGCTGTCTACAACGTGGTGGTGCCACGCCCCGTGACGCCGGTCTACCCATCCATCTCCACGCAGTTCCAGACGATGATCTCGTCGGTGCTCAGCGGTCAGCAGGCTGCGACGGCGGCGCTGAAGGGCACCGCGCCGACCGTGCAGCAGCTCTACCAGACCGCGAAGTCCTGATCCGGCATGACCGTCCATCAGGAAACGATCTCCCGGCCCGGGTCCCGCGGGACCCGGGCCGGGAGGCCCGGCCGGGGCGCCACTAGCCTCGTCGCGCAAGACCGCCGGTTCGGCTACACGCTCATCTTCCCGGTCTTGCTGGTGCTCCTGGCCATCACCGCCTATCCGCTCGTCTACAACGTGTGGAACTCGTTCCACCACGACAACCTGTCGCTGCCCTTCCTGACCGGCTTCGCCGGGTTTGCCAACTACAAAGAACTGTTCACCGACAACCAGTTCGTGCCGGCGCTGGTGCACACGGTTGGCTTCACGATCGTGTCCGTCGCGGTCGAGACCCTGGTCGGGCTGGCCCTGGCCGTGGCGCTCAACAAGCCGTTCCGGGGTCGCGGCATCGTCCGCGCCGCCGTGTTCATCCCGTGGGCGGTACCGACGGTCGTGTCGGCCGAGTTGTGGCGCTCGATGTTCGACCCGCAGCAGGGCTTCGTCAACTACCTGCTCACGGAGCTGCACCTGCCGCTGGCGCACACGACGTGGCTGGACGGCCAGTGGACGGCCTGGGCCGCGATCCTCATCGCTGACGCCTGGCGGAACACCCCGTTCATGGCCATCGTGCTGCTCGCTGGCCTGCAGGTCATCCCGGCCGACATCTACGAGGCGGCCAGGATCGACGGCGCGAGCGCCTGGCGGCAGTTCACGCGGCTGACCCTGCCGCTGCTGAAGCCTGCGCTGATGGTGGCGCTGATCTTCCGCACGCTGCAGTCGTTCCTCGTATTCGACGTCGTTTACATCATGACCAGCGGCGGGCCCGGCACGTCCACCAACGTGCTGGCCTACCTCAACTGGAAGGCATTCCTGGTGCAGACCGACTTCGGCTACGGCGGCGCGATCTCGGTGGCGCTGGTCATCTTCGCGCTCGTCATCGCGGCCGTCTATACCCGCGCGTTCCGAGTGGAGCAGACAGCATGACAGCCACGACACCGCCAGTGACAGCTCCGGCAGCGACCTGGCGCCCGGCTCGCCGGCGGGGGCCGCGCCGGGCGGCGGCCAGATCCGGGTTCTACGTGCTGATCGCCGTGTTCGTGATTGCCAGCCTGTTCCCGTTCTACTGGATCGTGATCACCTCGCTGAAGACGCAGCAGGAGATCAACGCGGGCACCAGCAGCCTGCTGCCCAGTCACATCACCTGGAGCAGCTACGTCACCGACTTCACCCAGTCTGACTTCATCCGGCCGCTGCTGAACAGCGCGATCATCTCGATAGCTACGACGATCGTGACGGTGATCATCGCCGCGATGGCGGGCTACGCGCTGTCGCGTACCCAGATCCGCGGCAAGCCGGTGATCCTGGGCTTCATCCTGGTGGCGAACTTCTTCCCGATCATCGCGATGGTCGGGCCGCTGTTCATCGCCTACCGCAAGCTCGGCCTGCTGAACAGTTATCCGGCGCTGGTGATCTCGTGTCTCATCTACACCCTGCCGCTGGCAACGTGGCTGCTGGCAAGCTATTTCTCGCAGATCCCCCGCTCGCTGGAGGAAGCGGCGATGGTCGACGGCGGCACCCGGCTGCAGACGCTGCGCAAGGTCATCATCCCCGTGGCACTGCCGGGCATGTTCACCGCGGCGATCCTGTCGTTCATGCTGACCTGGAACGACTTCACCTTCGCGCTGTCGTTCATGTCCACGCCGAACATGTTCACCGCGCCGCTGGCCATCGTCGACCTCGGCCAGAGCCAGTATCAGACGTTCTACAACCTGATCGACGCGGCCGTGGTCATCATCTCCATCCCGATCGCACTGCTGGTGATCTTCGCCCAGCGGCGGATCGTCTCCGGCCTGACCGCGGGCTCGTTCCGGTGACGACAGGCCCGCCTGTCAGCCGGCCTCCGCGGAACTGGCCAGCTCGCGGCCGATCACCATGCGCTGCACCTGGTTCGTCCCCTCGACGATCTGCAGGACCTTGGCTTCGCGCATGAGCCGCTCGGCCGGGAAGTCTTCGACGTAGCCGTAGCCGCCGAGCACCTGCACGGCATCGGTGGCGACCCGCATCGCCGCGTCGGAGGCGAACAGCTTGGCCATCGCCGCCTGCTGGCCGTAGGGCAGGCCGGCGTCCTTGCGGCGGGCTGCGCTCAGGTACAGGGCGCGGGCCGCCGCGACAGCCGTCGCCATGTCCGCGAGCAGGAACTGGATGCCCTCGAACTCACTGATCGGGCGGCCGAACTGGCGGCGCTGGCCGGCGTAGCTCACCGCGCAATCCAGCGCTGCCTGCGCCAGGCCGGTCGCGCATGCCGCGATGCCGAGCCGCCCCGAGTCCAGCGCAGCGAGCGCGAGCCGGAACCCCTGGCCGGGCTCGCCCACCAGGTGACCGGCCGGGATTCTGGCCGACTCGAACCGTACCTGCGCCGTCGGCGAGCTGCGCATGCCCATCTTGTGCTCGGGCGCGGCGGCGGTGACGCCTGGCGTGCTAGCCGGCACATGGAAGCAACTGATCCCGTGCGAACGACCCGGCCCGGCCGCCTCGCCGGACGTGCGCGCGAACAGGGTGTAGAAGTCGGAGTGGCCGGCATGCGTGATCCACGCCTTCACCCCGTCGAGAACGTACTCATCGCCGTCGGCGGCTGCCCGGGTGGCGAGCGCCGCGGCGTCGGACCCGCTGCCCGGCTCAGACAGGCAGTAGCTGCCGAGCAGCTCGCCGCCGAGCATCGCAGGCAGCCAGCGCTGCTGCTGGTCGGGCGTGCCAGCGCTGGCAATCGGGAAGCAGGTCAGCGTGTGCACGCTGACGCCGAGGCCCACCGCCAGCCAGGCACTGGCGAGCTCCTCGACCACCTGCAGATAGGTCTCGTAGGGCTGGCCGCCGCCACCGAGGTCTTCCGGATAGGGCAGCCCGAGCAGCCCTGCCTTGCCGAGCGTGACGAACTGCTCCCGCGGGAAGCTGCTGTCGCGCTCGGCCGCGTCCACCCGCGGCCGCAGCTCTCCGTCGGCAAGCTGCCGCGTCAGGTCGAACAGCGCCGCCGCGGTGTCGTCTCTGGCTTCTCGCAGTGCTGACCCGGGGGGACGACCGCCCGAAGCCCGCCGATGTGCAGTGTCCACTAGGCCGGCACCACCACAAGCTCGCGCGTGCAGTTGTTCAGCCGCTGATGCCCGTCGTCGGTGCAGACGATGATGTCCTCGATCCGGGCGCCGTGCGGGCCCGGGTAGATGCCCGGCTCGATGGAGAAGGCGTGGCCGGGAGCGAGCGGCTCGGCGTTCCCGGCGACGATATAGGGCTCCTCGTGCGTCTCCAGCCCGATGCCGTGGCCGGTCCGGTGCACGAAGTACTCGCCGTACCCGGCTGCGGTAATCGGCTCCCGCGCGGCCGCGTCGATCGCCTCCGCGGAAACGCCGGGCCGGACGGCCGCGCACGCCGCCTGCTGCGCGTCCCTGAGCACCTCGTAGTACATGGCGAATTCGGCCGGCGGCGCCCCGATCGCATACGTCCGCGTGCAGTCGGAGCAGTAGCCGCTCGGCATGGTGCCGCCGATGTCGACCACCACCGCGTCACCCACCTGCAGCACTCGGTCGGCAGCCGTGTGGTGCGGGCTCGCGGCGTTCGGGCCGGAGGCGACGATCGCGAAGTCGGCGGTGGCGTGTCCCTCGGCCAGGATCGCCTCGCTGATGTCCTCGGCCACCTCGCGCTCGGTCCGCCCGGCCCGCAGCCACTGCGGCACCTGCGCATGCACGCGGTCGATCGCCTGCCCGGCCGCGAGCAGTGCGTCGATCTCCGCCGGGCTCTTGCGCGCACGCAGGTCGCGCAGCGCCAGGCTGGCAAGTTCCTGCCGGGTGCCCGGCAGCGCCGCCCGCAGGCGCAGCACCATCAGCGCCCACATCCGGTCCGCCAGGCCGACCGCCGCCGCCGCGCCGAGCCGCCCGGCCACCAGCGCGTACGGGTCGTCAGTCTCGTCCCAGGCGATAATTTCCAGGTCCAGCTGCCCGGCCGGAGATGCCTGCGCGGCGGGCAGCTCCAGCCGCGGCACCACCAGGAACGGGTCAGCGGCGGCCGGCACCGCCAGGCACGTGAGCCGCTCCAGCTGGTGCGCCTCGTACCCGGTGGCCCAGCGCAGGTCGGGCCCCGGCGTCAGCAGCACCGCGTCCAGGCCCGCCGCACCGGTCGCGACCGCGATCTGACGAAGCCTGGCCTCCGGATCGGGGCCCGTTCCCGTCAAGACATCGCCCATCGCGCTCCTCCAGCCCATGCGCCAACCCTGCTCCGCAGCATCATCTCACCGCGCGCCGCGCCACGCGGGGGCGCGGTCTGGACAGATCCCCCCGGATGCGTCACTCTAGGTACGCACCGTCTGACCTCATGTACGCGCTTGGTCTCAGGACTGACATCGTGACTGTCCCAGCTGACGCTGTGCCTTTTCCTGCGCGCCGCCCGGCGGTAGCGCCGCTGCCCCGGCAGCGGCCCGATCCGATGGCCGCCGAGCTCGCCGCGGAGCTGGCGCTACAGCGTCACGTCACGCTCGAGTTGCAGCGCGCGATCCTGCCGCTGCACGACGAGCCTTTTGACCTGCCCGGACTGCGGGCCATGGTCCGCTACCTGCCCGCATCCGCCGCCAGCCGCCTCGGCGGCGACTGGTACATCACGGCCGAGATGCCGACCGGGCAGGTACTGCTCGCGATCGGGGACGTGGCCGGCCACGGCCTGCCCGCCGCTGCCGGGATGGCGCGCCTGCGGGGTGCGCTCGCCGGGCTGTCGATCACCGGTGCACCGCCGCGGCAGCTCGTCGGGTGGCTCAACGACCTGGTCCGGTTCGTGGCACCGGAGCACACCGCGTCGGTGATCGCCGGCTACTTCGATCCGCCCACCGGACAGCTGACCTGGTCGCAAGCGGGCCACCCGCCGCCGGTGCTGGTGCGCGGCGGCATCGCCGCCGAGCTGCCGCAGCCAGCCGGCATCATGCTCGGTGCCGGGGAACTGCCGTACGACACCGAGAGCGTCCGGCTGTTGCCGGGTGACATGCTGCTGATGTACAGCGACGGCCTGATCGAGCGGCGCGACCATTCACTCGACGACGACGGGCTGGCCCGGCTGCTGGCGGCCGCGGCGTCGGCGGCGGACAATCCGGACCGGGCGATCGCAGCGGTACTCGGCGCGATGGGCAGCGGGGCCGAGGACGACACGTGCCTGGTCGCCGTGCAAGTCACTGGCGAGAGCTAGCCGCGCGGCGCAAGCGCCCGCGCACGAGGCCTGCCGCGGGCTCGGCCAGGGCTGCGCCGAGGGAGCTAGCCAGTCGAGGCGGCCAGCGCTGACAGCAGGCGGCCGAGCGAGGAGCCCAGGCCGTAGCGCTCATCCAGGTCCGAAGTCCTGGCCGGGTCGGCGGGCACCGACGGCAGGTCGCCGCCAGTCAGCGGCACCGGCGCATCCGTTGCCACCCGCACGACCTCCATGCAGGCGTCCAGGTATTTCCGGGCCGCGACGAGCTTGGCTCGGCTGCCGGCCGGCCAGCCGCCGTGACCCGCGTCGATAGCCGCCAGCATGGCCTCGACGGAGCCGAAGACGCGCACCAGCGCGGCGGCAGTCTTCTCCCCCACGCCGGGCACGCCAGGCAGGCCGTCACTCGGGTCACCGCGCAGGGCCGCGAATGCAGCGTAGGAATGCCCCGGTATGGAGTACTTGTGGCTCACCCAGGCCTCGTCGACCAGTTCCATGTTCGCCAGGCCCCGGGCGATGTAGGCGATGCGGATGCCACGCTCGCCGTCGACCAGCTGGAACAGGTCCCGGTCGCCCGTCACGACCTCGACCGGCTGCCGCGCGTAGGTCGCCAGCGTGCCGATGATGTCGTCGGCTTCGTAGCCCGGCGCCCCGGCCATCGCCACGCCGGCCGCGGCGAGGACCTCGAAGATGACCGGCACCTGCGCGACCAGAGCCGGCGGGATCTGCTCGGATCCATCCGGATTGGCCCGGTGCGCCTTGTAGGAGGGCAGCGCCGCCACCCGGAAGGCCGGCCGCCAGTCGACGTCCAGGCAGGCGATTAGCCGCGTCGGCCGCCGGGCACGAACCAGGCGGGAAATCATGTCCAGCAGGCCCTTGACCGCGTTGATGGGAGTGCCATCCGGTGCGGTCATCGTCTCGGGAACGCCGTAAAACGCCCGGAAGTACATGGAAGCGGCGTCCAGCAACATGAGGGTGCCAGGGCCGGCGCTGTCGCCAGCCTCCTCAGCGCCGTCGGTGCCGACAGTGCCCGAAGTGCTCATCCCGGCCATCCTGCCAGCGCGCCAGCTGCGCGCGGAGGCTTTCCCCGATTCATATTTGCCTTCTATGGACCTATGAATTATTGGCATTGGAGCCTGGCAGCGACTCCTCAATAGGCTGGCCACACTTGATCAAGCAGCGAGGAGGGCCAGGGATGACCGTACTTAGCCCGGCCCGGACCAGGTGTCCGGCCGATCTCATCGCCGCGATCAGGTCAGCGACAGAGGAGCACGCCGACTGGCAGCAGACCGCCGAGCTGGTGGCCGGGCAGCTCGCCGGGCACCTGCCGCCGCCCGACATGCTCACCGCCGCCGAGCGCGAGGGTGATCCGGCCGAGTACCAGAACCACGTCCTGCATGTCGAGCCGGACGGATCGTTCTCGGTCACCGCGCTCGTCTGGCGCCCTGGCCAGGTAACGCCCATCCACGACCACGTCACCTGGTGCGTGTTCGGCGTCATCCAGGGCATCGAGTACGAAGAGCTGTACTCGCTGGCCGAGGATGGCAGCCATCTTGCCGAGGTCGGCCGCAACCAGAATCCGCTCGGCTCGGTGAGCGGGTTCGCACCGCCGGGTGACATCCACCGGGTCCGCAATATCGGCGACACGGTGGCGATCTCGCTGCACGTCTACGGAGCCGACATCACCCGGCTCGGCAGCAGTGTCCGGCGCACCTACGACCTGCCGGTCGCGGCCCACGCCGGATAACCACGCCTCAGGTGACCGACGAGTAGGCAACCACGCCGCGGCGCAGCAGGTCGATGGCCTGGCGGGCAGTACCCGCCAGCTCACTCGTGCCACCAGCTATCGCGATCTGTCCGAGCAGGTCCATCAGCTGCTTGACGGCGCGGACGAAATCGCCGGCGGTCAGGTCACCGCTGATCAGCTTCTCCAGCTCGGTTCCCCGGGCCCAGGCGTGCACGGTCCACGCGAACCCGAGGTCCGGCTCGCGCAGGAACGACAGGTGCTGGTCTGCCTCGGTCGCCGACAGCTCAGTCCACAGCGTCAGCATCTCGGCCAGTACTTCGCGCGCGCGGCCCGGCGGCAGGCGCACCGGCGCGCGTTCCTCCGATCGCCGCGACTCGTACGTCAGCGCCGACACGCACGCGGCCAGGTCGGCCGGCTCGAGGTCGGCCCACAAGTCGCGGCGCAGGCACTCGGCGGCCAGCAGGTCGAGCTCAGCGTAGAGCGCCGCCAGCTGCCGGCCGTCGTCGGTGACCTGGTCCGCGGACAGGTAACCGAGCTTCTCCAGCACCGAGCAGACCCGGCCGAACGTGCGGGCCAGCACATGCGACCGCCCGGACACCCGCTGCTCGAGCGTCTCGGCCTCACGTTCCAGCCGTCCGCGCCGGGACAGGTCACGCACGTGCAGCTGCATGTCCGGGCATCCGTGACAGCCATGCTTGCGTAGCCGCCTGCGCAGCGACTCGATGGCCGCCGCGCTGGGCTGGTCGCCGGCGCCGTCCCCGTCCCCGTCATGGACTGGCCGCAGGTCGCGGTCGGCCAGCCGGTTGCGGACCGTGGAAGCCAGATCGCGCCGCGCCGCCGGCGAGCGCGGGCTGAACGAGGCCGGGATCCGGATCCGTTCGATCGGACTCACCGGTACCGGGAAGTCCGCGACGGACAGCCGCTTGACCTGCCGGTTCGCGGTCAGGATCAGCGGCAGCGGACCCCCGCTACCAGGCCGGCCGGAGCCACTGGCGCCACCCGAGCCGCCCCGCTGCAGCACCACCGCAATGCCCGCCTGCCGTCCGCCGGGCACGTCGATGATGTCGCCCGGACGCAGCTTCTCCAGCGACGCCAGCGCCTGCGCGTGCTGAGCGGCCGTCCGCTGCCGCGACGCCGAGCGTTCGAGCTCCGACAGCTCCCGGCGGAGCTTGTCGTAATCCTCGACGTCGCCGAGCTCGCAGGTCACCTGCAGGCCGCCGATCTGCTCCCGCAACTCGGCCGCCCGCCTGGCCAGCCCGACCACCGCCCGGTCAGCCTGGAACTGAGCAAACGACGACTCCAGCAGCCGCGCTGCCCTGGCCCGGCCGAGCTGCCCGACGAGGTTCACCGCCATGTTGTAGGTCGGCCGGAAGCTGGAGCGCAGCGGGTAGGTCCTGGTGCCGGCCAGCCCGGCCACCGCCTGCGGGTCCACGCCGGGCTGCCAGAGCACGACCGCGTGCCCTTCCACGTCGATGCCGCGCCGCCCGGCCCTGCCGGTGAGCTGCGTGTACTCCCCCGGGGTCAGGTCGGCGTGATGCTCGCCGTTCCACTTGTCCAGCTTCTCGATCACCACGCACCTGGCCGGCATGTTGATGCCAAGCGCCAGCGTCTCGGTGGCGAAGACAGCGCGAATCAGGCCCGCCGCGAACAGTTCCTCGACGACCTCCTTGAACGTAGGCAGCAGGCCCGCGTGGTGCGCCGCGATGCCGCGCCGCAGGCCAGCCAGCCAGTCCGAGTACCGGAGCACCGCCAGGTCCGCGTCGGTGATGCCAGCCGTCCGCGCCGCAACGAACCTGGCGATCTCCGCCGACTCCTCGGGTGTGGTCAGCTGCAGCCCAGCCACCAGGCACTGCTGCACTGCCGCGTCACAGCCGGCTCGGCTGAAGATGAACGTGATAGCCGGCAGCAGCCCTTCGGCGTCCAGCCGCTCGATCACCTCAGAGCGGCTGGGCGGCCGGTAACGCGGCATGTCCCGGCCGCCGCCGCGTGCTGCGGCCGCGCGCCCGGCGGCTGACCGTGGGCGGCCGCTCCGGCCGCCGCCGCTATACCCGTGCCTGCGGCCGCCCGCGTCCGCTGCGCGGCTGGCCACTCGGCGCAATTCCGGGTTCACCGACCCATTCGGGGTGAACAGGTCGTACATTCCCCGGCCGACCAGCACGTGCTGCCAGAGCGGCACCGGCCGGTGCTCATGCACGATCACGGTCGTGCCGCCCCGTACCTGGCGCAGCCAGTCGCCGAACTCCTCGGCGTTGCTGACTGTTGCCGACAGGGCGACGACCTGCACCGCCTGCGGCAGCTGGATGATGACTTCCTCCCACACCGCGCCGCGCAGCCGGTCGGCGAGATAGTGCACCTCGTCCAGCACCACGTAGCCGAGCCCGCCCAGGGTGAGGGAGGCGGCATACAGCATGTTCCGCAGCACCTCGGTGGTCATGACCACAATCGGCGCCTCGCCGTTGATCGAGTTGTCGCCGGTCAGCAGCCCGACCTGGGCCGCACCGTAGCGGCGCACCAGGTCGTTGTACTTCTGATTGGACAGCGCCTTGATCGGCGTGGTGTAGAAGCACTTACGCCCCGAAGCCAGGGCCAGGTGTACGGCGAACTCGCCGACCACCGTCTTGCCCGAGCCGGTCGGCGCCGCCACCAGCACACCGTGGCCGCCCTCCAGCGCACGGCAGGCGGAGGCCTGGAACTCGTCAAAATCAAAGTCATAAAGGTGCCGGAACGTGCCCAGCTCAGGCCGGTCAACCGCCTCGTCCGCCGGACCGGCTTGCGAGCTCATGACCCCAGCCTAGGCTGGCCGGGCGACAATACGCGCGATCAGCCCGGCCCGCCCTGGCCGCGAGCCCGCCGCTCAGCGCAGCACGCAGGTCGCCAGCCAGTAGTGCGTCAGCTCGGTCCAGGCCAGCCGGGTAGCCACGGGCGCCAGGTCCGCCGCCAGCTGCGCCTGGCTGGGGAAGTTCTTGACCACCTCGTACTCGCTGCCGTCACGCAACTGCCGCTGCTGGTAGGTGTCGCCGTCGGGGCCGGTCCTGGTAATGGGACGGCTGCTGCCCGGCACGAACCGGTTGTCGAGCAGGATCAGCTGTGCGCCGGACCCGGCCCGCGCACGCACCCCGGCTGCGAACCGGGCCACGTCGGCCCGGAGCACGTGTGACCACCAGAAGCCGCAGAACACCAGGTCGAAGTCGCCAGCTACGCCGTCGAGGCGGTAGGCGTCCGCGAGCAGCAGGCGCACCGGAGTGTCGCCATAGTGCCGCTGCTTTGCCACGGCGAGCGGCCCGGGGTTGAGGTCGGTCGCGGTGATGGACTCAGCCGACCTGGCCAGGTACTGAGTCCAGTAGCCGGTGCCGGCCGCGATCTCCAGCACGCGCCTGCCCTCGGCCAGTCCCGGCACCAGCTCCTGCAGCCTGGCCAGGTCAGCCTGCCGCTCCGGCTTCGCGTAGACCTCGTCGTAGTTGGGCGCCCAGCGCTGATAATACTCAGCCTGCCGATCCGGCCGCCGAGCGCTTGTCGCTGCCGTCATATCCGTACCTCCCTCTCGGAGGGGGGCACCGGCACCCAGGGACGAGACCTTAGCAGAGTCGCCAGCGCTAGCGGGTTCGCTCGGTCTCTGTGGGCTCGCCGAGCGGCTTGTCCAGGCCGTACTCCGCGACCTCTTCCTCGCTCAGCCCGGGGAACTCCAGGCTGCCGAGGCGTGCGGCCTTGCGGCGGTCATGCGCCCAGGCGAAGATCTCCGTGGCCTCGACAAGCGCGACGCAGGGGACCGCGAGCAGGAGCATGCTGATCGGGTCCGGGCTCGGCGTCGCCACGGCGGCGAACACGAAGACCAGGAAGATGATCGACCGCCGCCACTTCCGGAACCGCTCATGCGTCAGCACCCCGGCGAGGTTAAGCAGGACGAACGCGAGCGGCACCTCGAATGCGATGCCGAAGATCAGCAGCATCGCTTCCGCGTAACTCAGATAGGTGCTGATCGTGATGATCGCCGTGGTGTTGTGCGGGACCATGTCCAGCAGGAAGTGCAAGCCCCGGCTCATCGCGAAGTAGGAGATCGCCGCGCCGATGGCGAACAGCGGCACTGCGGCGCCGACGAAGTAATACGCCCAGCGACGCTCCCGCTTGTACAGTCCCGGCGCGATGAAGGCCCACAGCTGATACAGCCAGACCGGCGAGGAGAGCAGCACACCGGTGATGATCGAGATCTGCAGCCGCAGGAACAGCGCGTCGAACAGGCCGGTGACGAACAAGTGGCAGCCTCTGCCGGCGAAGGCATCGGCGGGCTGCGGGATGCGGCAGTACGGCCTCTCGATGAAGCCCCACACGTGCGGGTAGACCACCCAGCCGATGATGGACCCGACGACCAGGACGATCGCAATCTTCGTGAATCGGTTGCGTAGCTCGCGGATGTGCTCCATCAGCGGCATCCGCGCCTCGGGGTTCCGGCTCCACGCGTACCCCAGGTCCGGGTTCTGGCCAGTCTCCTGGCTCAGCCCGTCATTAGTGACGGCCATCGCAGCAGGTGGCTACAGCGACTGGGTCGCCTGGGCCTGCGAGCCGTTCGCGCCAGCTGCCTGCTTCTGCAGGTCGGCCACCTGCCGCTGCAGATCGGCAAGCTGCTGGGAGGCGTCGGCCGCGGGCACCTGCGTGGTCGGGGCAGGAGCGGTCTGGACGGCGGCCGCGGCAGGAGCGGTCACGCTGGCGGCCGGGGAGAACAGGGTACCGTCCTGGCCCTCTTCATCGTTGTAACCGCCCTGGACGGACCGCTTGAAGATGTGCATGGACTGGCCGAGCGACTTGGCCGCACCCGGCAGCCGCTTGGCGCCGAACAGCAGCACGAGTACGACAACCAGCACGATGATGTGCCACGGCTGGAGTGCGTCAAAGCCCATGTCGTCCCTCTTCACCGGAGCCGTTGAGCTCCTGAGTAGTAGCGTCAGCATTCTACACGCGCGAACCCTTCTGCCGAGAGTTCGCATTGCGCCGCCGACCGGATTGGTAAAACCGGCACGGCTTTTGCCGATGTGATCCATGCAAGCCGGAGGACGAGTACTGGTGGCGGCGCGCAGGTGACTTTCACGTTAACACGGCTTTTCGGTCTGGAAAGTCACGCATAGTGATCAAGCGCTGCCCTCGCATCGGCCATGACCTGCCTGGCCAGGTCGGGCGGCGACAGCAGCCTGCCATCCTCCCCGAGGCGCAGCGCCAGCCGGCGCACCATTTCGGTGTCAGGTGTCCGGATCTGCACCCGGAGCCGGCCGTCGGGCAGCTCTTCCTGGCGCTCGCAGGGGTAGTAATCGGCCACCCACCGTCCGGCGCCGGCCAGCTCGAAGACCACCCGGATATCGGCCGCCGAGGGCCGGAAAAGGCCGCGATCCACATCCACCCGCTCGGCGTCGGCCGGGACCTCAGCCGGGACCTCCAGGGTCTGCAGGGACAGGATCCGGTCGAGCCGGAAAAGCCGGACGGCGTCTGCGCGGCGGCACCAGCCCTCCAGGTAGCTGAACCCCTCCACGATCAGCAGCCGCATCGGGTCGACGTCCCGCTCGGTGGCCTCATCCCGCCCTGGCACGTAATAAGAGATGTGCATCCGCCGCCTGGCGGTGATCGCGTCGGTGATCTGGACGGCGGCGGCGCTCACCGCGGCCTCGTCGCCCTGCATGTCGGCGCGCACGTTCACGTGCATGCTCGGGGCGGCCGCGCTGCCGGCCGCCTGCTCCAGCTTGGCGATCGTGCGGCTGATCTCCGAGCCACGCCCAACGCCGGGCATCTCCGCCAGCCACCGCAGCGCGATCAGCAAGGCGCTCGCTTCGTCCGCTGCCAGGCGCAGCGGCCTGCCCATCGCCTCGGCCTCGCTGACCTGGATCTCACCGCCCTCATAGGACAAGTCGATCGGGCAGTACGGATCCGGGGAGCGCAGCTCCACGCACCACAGCATGTTCAGGTCGTCGACCAGGTCCCGCTCGGAGACGCCGAATGCCTCGGCGGTCTCGGCCAGGCCGACCACGTTGCGGCTCATCACGTACGGCACCAGTGCCAGCAGCCGCTGCAGGCGCTCGGTCGCGGTGCCGGCCTGTGCTGCCCTGGGTTGGCCACGCCCGGAACTGGCCGCCGCGGTGTCGCCGACCCCGATGTCGGCGCTCACGCCAGCACGCCCTTGAGCCGGCCGATGACCGCGTCACGCAGGTCGCTGGGCTCCAGCACAATCACGTCAGCACCGTAGGAGGCGATCTGCTCACTCCACCAGCCCGGCTCGGAGAACGCCAGCTCGACCAGGTCCCAGCCCGGGTCCGGGGCCGGGCGCGTGGTGATCGCATGCCGGCGCAGCCCGTTGCCGGTGCCAGTGCGAACCCGCAGCAGGCACGACCGCTCGGCTGGCCAGTCGGTGTCCCAGTCATCCACGCTGGCCCGCACGTCCGCGTCGGCCGGCACGGTGACCGAGCC
This sequence comes from Streptosporangiaceae bacterium, assembly GCA_036495585.1. Classification (GTDB taxonomy): domain Bacteria; phylum Actinomycetota; class Actinomycetes; order Streptosporangiales; family Streptosporangiaceae; genus JAJYUU01. The sequence goes on along the minus strand of DASXMP010000090.1, from coordinate 8,121 downwards.
AGCTGGACCGGTGAAGCTGACGGCGCCCGCGATCCGGCTGAGCCGGAACACCCGCTCGGCAGCGCGGCCCGTGTCGTAGCCGACCACATACCACCGGCCGCGCCTGCTCACCACGCCCCAAGGCTCGAGCCGGCGCTGCTGGGGCGCCGTCCGGCCCGCGCCCACGTAACTGAAGGTGACCGGTCGCCGGTCCCGCACCGCTTCCCACAGCCGGCCGAAGGCCGCGTCCGGTGTCAGCACGCGTGGCTCGATGTCCGGCTGGGTCAGGTCCTCGGCCTCCACCCCGGCGGCTCGCAGCTTCAGTAGCGCACCCTCGGCCGCACCGGACAGCGCGGCCCGGCGCCAGACCCGCGCGGCCAGGCCCAGGACCGCCGCCTCGTCTGGCTCCAGCCGGATATCGGGCAGCTCGTACGCCTGACGGGAAATCCGGTATCCCTGCTCCTCATCGCCCGCCGGGTTGGTGCCGGTCTCCAGCGGGATCCCCAGCTCGCGAAGCTCGTCCTTGTCTCGCTCGAACATCCGCTTGAACGCGTCGAACGACTCCGGGTAGCCGGGCACGGCCTCCCGGATCTGGGCGGCCGTGAGGTACCTGCGCGCGGACAGCAGGCAAACCACGAGGCTTAGCAGCCGCTCGGTCTTCCGCCTGGACATGTTCATCCCTTCTCGGCACCGACGCTACCCTGCCAACGTGATCAGGTGGCGTAGTGGCGAGGTTTCCGCGCTCGGCCGGTCGTGGCCAGGCGCCCAAGAGCTGACGGTGATCGTGGCGGGCCGCACCATCCCTGCCCTGGCCTACCCCCGTCTGACTGGCGCGCCGCAACCAGGCGACCGGGTGCTGCTCAACACCAGCGCCCTCGATCTCGGCCTGGGAACGGGCGGATATGCCCTGGTGGTGGCGATCCCGGACCGGCTGCCGCCGGACGCGGACGGGCCCGGCCACCTGATCAAGGCCAGGTACACGCCGCTGCAAGCACGCGTCGCCGGTGCCGACGAGCCGGGCTCGGACTGGCACGGGGCGCTCCGTGACGCCGATGACCTCGGCGGCATGCCGGTCGTGGTCGCCGATCTGCACTCGGCCATCCCGGCGATCATCGCCGGCTGCCGCGCCGCGCGGCCCGCAGCCGCGCAGACTGGCCAGGTCCCACCGTCCGGCCAGGTCCCACAGTCCGGCCAGGTCCCACAGTCCGGCCAGTCAGAACTCTCGGCGACCGGTGCGGGCCGGATCGCCTACGTGATGCTGGACGGCGGCGCGCTGCCCGCGTGGTTCTCCCGGACCACCGCGGCGCTGGCCGAGGCCGGATGGCTGGCCGGAACCGTCACGGTTGGCCAGTCCTTCGGCGGCGATCTGGAGGCGGTCACCCTGCACAGCGGCCTGCTGGCCGCCCGGGTCGCGCTCGGGGCGGATCTGGCGATCGTCGCGCAAGGGCCCGGCAACCTGGGTACCGGCACCCGCTTCGGATACTCCGGCATTGCCTGCGGCGATGCGGTCAACGCGGCGGCGGCACTCGGCGGCCGGCCCGTCGGCAGCCTGCGGATCAGCCAAGCCGACCCGCGGGAGCGGCACCGCGGCATCTCGCATCACAGCCTGACTGCCTACGGCCGGGTTGCGCTGGCCCGCGCCGACATCGTCGTGCCCGAGCTTGGGGGCGACCTTGGCGCTCAGGTACTCGCGGCTGCACAGCCGCTCGCGGCCCGCCACAACCTGGTCAGCGTCAGCGTGGCTGGACTGGCGGAAGCGCTGACGACCAGCCCGGTGCCGCTGGCCACCATGGGCCGGGGCCTGCACGAAGACCCCGCCTACTTCCTGGCGGCCGCCGCTGCCGGGCGGCACGGCGCCACTCTCGCCGCGAGCCCTGGCGGGCCGGACCTCAGCTACGACGTAGAGCGCTCCTGCGTTCGGGTCGTGCTGCAGGATGCTGACGGCCGGATCTTGCTCTTCAAGGCCCAGCAAGCCGGCCAGCCTGGCCACTGGTGGGAGTTGCCCGGCGGGGGCATCGAGGCCGCCGAGAGCTACCGGCAGACCGCCGTGCGTGAGATCGCCGAGGAGACGGGGCTGTCAATCAGCCCGGAGCAGGTCGGCCCGCCGCGCTGGCGCCGACACGCCACCTGGACGGCTCGCGGCACGCGCCGACTACAGCACGAGGTCGTGGTCCAGGTCACGCTGGACGCCGACCAGCCGCCGATCACCGATGGCGGCCGTACCGCCGACGAGCTTGAGGACTACACCGACGCACGCTGGTGGCCGATTGCCGACCTGCTCGGCAGCAGCGAGCGCTTCTACCCAGGGCGCCTGCGCGCGCTGCTGCCGGCCTTCCTCGCGGGCGCTCAGCTCGACGAGCCGTTCGAGCACTGGAACTGAGCGGCTCGCCCGGTCAGTTCGCCGCGGTCTTGTAGCCGAGCACGTCGATGACGAAGACCAGCGTGTCGGTCTTCTGGATGCCGGCGCTCGACTGGCCACCGGACGGTCCGTAGCCCAGCGATGGCGGGATCACCAGCATCACTCGGCTGCCGACCGGCACGCCGGCCAGGCCGTCGCTCCAGCCCTGGATGACGTTGCTGCCCAGCTGGAAACTGAACGGCGCGCCGCCCGTGTTGCTGCTGGATGGCCAGGTGCTGCTGAACACCTTGCCGGTCCGCCAGATAGAGCCGACATACTGCGCGACCACGGTGTCGCCCTTAGCTAGCTTGGGCCCAGATCCCTTGATCAGGGTGGTAACCGAAAGCTTGGCTGGCGGAGAGCCCTTCGGCACCGTGATGACCGGCGCCTGGCCCGTGGCCGCGGTCACCTTCGGCAGCGCGCCGCCGCCGGTGGAGACCTGCGATCCTGTCGCCGACGCGGTGTTCGCGTACTGCTGGATCAGGTCGATCACCCAGACCAGCGTGTCGGAGCCGGTGACGCCGAGCTGAGACTCGCCCTGAGACCCATACGCGTCCTTGGGCGGCAGCACGGCCACGATGCGGCTGCCCATGGTGGCGCCCTTGAGCGCCGTGACCAGGCCGGTGAGGCCCATCTGCGAAGGGATTATCTGCGGGCCGCTGGTGAACGTGCTGTCGACCAGCGAGTTCTTCTTCCCGCTCCACTTGTAGACGGCCACGTTGGCGAGCGCAGCATCGCCGGTCTTCAGCGCGGCGCCACTGCCCTTGATCGGCGTGGAGACGAACAGCTTGCTCCCCGGCGTCTGGGCCGGGATCGTGACCTTGGGCAACTTGTCGAATGTGCCCGTCACCTTCACAGCGGCGTTGGCGTTCTGGCTGGCACCCGATCCTGACGACCCGCAGCCAGCTAGGGCTACGCAGGCGGTCAGCGGGACCAGCAGGGCAGCAGCAATGCGACGCATGCGGTTCCTCACTGTTGGCTTCGGGCGCACGCGCCCGAGCCGTGCTCATGTAGACGGCCCTCAAGCCGAGCCTGGCATCAAACGCGAGTCAGCCTACCTCGCAGGGTCACGTGCCCCGAGCCGGCCTAGTCGTCGGCAACCGCGACTCAGTCCTGGGCGGCGGCCGCCCGGCTAGCGTCGGGCCACCCCTTCGGCCGGTGTGCAGCCAGCCGCCCGGGCGTCAGGGACGGGCCGAAGCAGAACAGATACCAGCGCAGGTACCCGGGCAGGGCGCGGGCCAGAGCCAGCCCGGAGGGCGCGGCCCGTCGGCCCGGCCCGACGGGCGGAAATGTGACCGGGATCTCAGCGACCGGCAGCCGCAGCCGCCGGGCCTTCGCGGTCAGTTCGATCCCGATCTGGTCGCCGCGTGCGGCCTCCACCGCTACGGTCCGGGCGAACTGAGCCGAGTACGCCTTGAACGGGTAGGTTGCGTCGCACGTGCCAGCCCGGGCCACCAGGTCCAGCGACCGGCCGGCGAATCTGGAGAGCGCCGCGGTCAGGAACGGGCGCCAGCCGCGGCCGATGGCCGGGACACCGCTGGCCCCAGACGCATATCGGGAGGCGGACGCGACCACCGCTCCCCGGCGGACCAGCGCGGCGAGCTCATCGACTAGCTGCGGGTCGTCGGTGCCGCCCGCCGCCATGACCACGATCACCGGCGCCTTGGCAGCGGCCATACCGAACCTGATCGCGCCAGCGGACCCGCCGCCGCCGGGGTTGACGAGACACGTTAACCGTGGCTCGGCGGCGGCATAGGAAACGACCGCGCCCGCGGTGCTGTCCGCCCGGCTGTCCACGACGACCAGCACCTCGCACGAGGTGCGCACCGAGGAGAAGACCCCGTCGAGTACCCCGGTGATCTGGCTGCCCTCGTCATGGGCTGAGATCACCACTGACAACAGCGGCTGGATGGTGGCGCCTGGATCCGTCACGAGCTAGCCCCTCCGAGGCGCGGCCAGGGCGGCCGCCGCCTCTCCCCCTTTACTGCGCATGGCCTTGCCTACAGGGTGGCTCTTTTCGATGACGCTGGCAACTAAGAGTGACGAATTGACCACTATTCGTGGTTAGCGTGCGGACTTTCGACGGGTACGGCAAGCGCGGCGGTGTCGTAGTGCTGGGCATCGCGGCTGCGCGCACTGCGGTGATGCGCCCGCCGGAAGCGGTGGATGTCGGCACCGAAGACGCACCAAAGGACCGTCGATGGGGGCCCGGCGAGACCCCCCTCGCCGGAGGGCGGCATCGTGGGAAGTGTCGTATGTCGCAGAGCGCGATCTCAGGGGCAAGCTGAGAGGGGAGCTCGAGTCATGTATGCAGTAGTACGGCGATATGAAGGGGTAACCAACCCCGCCGAGATAACCCGGCGAGTCAATGAGGACTTTGTCCCGATGGTTCGTGACGTGCACGGATTCGTGGCCTACTACTGGATCAACGCGGGAGACGGGGTAGTGCTTTCAACCTCGGTTTTCGAGGACCAGGCCGGAGAGGAAGAGTCCACCAAGCGGGCAGCGGACTACGTGTACTCCAGCCTGAGGTCGCTGCTCCCCAACCCTCCCCAGGTCACTCGCGGCGAGGTCATGGCAAGCTCGCAGATCGCGAGCTGAGCTTCGCTGGCCCGCGCTGTCACGGGAGGCGAGCCGCAGGCGGCCCCGGAAGGTGGCTGTCCTGCGGCTCGCATGCTTTCACGCCAACTGGGGCGCTTGACGCGCCGCCCGCAGTCCCGTCTAACAGGTACGGCGGCTGATAGCGCGGCGGTGACCAGGTAACGGCCCTACATGCCGGCGATGAGCTTCTCCACGCGCTCGTCCACCGACCGGAACGGGTCCTTGCACAGCACCGTCCGCTGGGCCTGGTCGTTGAGCTTCAGGTGCACCCAGTCGACGGTGAAGTCTCGGCGTCGTTCCTGCGCCCGCCGGATGAACTCGCCGCGCAGCCGGGCCCGGGTCGTCTGCGGCGGGATCGACTTGGCCGCGAAGATATCCAGGTCCCGGCATGCCCGCTCGACTGCGCCGCGCTTCTGGAGCAGGTAGTACAGGCCGCGGCCGCGATGCACGTCGTGATAAGCGAGGTCGAGCTGGGCCACCCGCGGCGACGCAAGCGGCAGATCGTGCTTGGCCCGGTACCGCTCAATGAGCTGCAGCTTGGTCACCCAGTCAATTTCCCGGGCCACCGCGTTCAGATCACCGCTGTCGACGGCGCGCAGCGTGCGCTCCCACAGGTCGAGCACGCGAGCCGTCACCGGGTCGCTGCCACGGCGCGCGACGAAGTCCTGCGCCTTGACCAGGTACTCCTGCTGGATGTCCAGGGCGCTGACCTCGCGGCCGTTAGCGAGCCGGACCCGGCGCTTGCCGGTCATGTCGTGGCTGACGTCGCGGATCGCCCGGATTGGGTTCTCCAGCGACAGGTCCCGCATCACGATCCCAGCCTCGACCATCCGTAGCACCAGGTCGGTCGCGCCGACCTTGAGCAGCATCGTGGTCTCGCTCATATTCGAGTCGCCGACGATCACGTGCAGCCGGCGGAACCGCTCCGCATCGGCGTGCGGCTCGTCCCGGGTGTTGATGATGGGCCGCGACCGGGTGGTGGCCGAGGAGACGCCCTCCCAGATGTGCTCGGCGCGCTGGCTGACGCAGTACACCGCGCCGCGCGGAGTCTGCAGTACCTTGCCGGCCCCGCAGATGATCTGCCGGGTGACCAGGAACGGGATCAGCACGTCTGCCAGCCGGCCGAACTCGCCGTGGCGGCCCACCAGGTAGTTCTCGTGGCAGCCGTAGGAGTTGCCGGCCGAGTCGGTGTTGTTCTTGAACAGGTAGATGTCGCCCGCGATGCCCTCTTCCCGCAGCCGGGTGTCGGCGTCGACGAGCAGGCCTTCCAGGATCCGCTCCCCCGCCTTGTCATGCGTGACCAGGTCGATCAGGTTGTCGCACTCCGGCGTGGCGTATTCAGGATGACTGCCGACGTCCAGGTACAGCCGGGCGCCGTTGCGCAGGAACACGTTGCTGGACCGGCCCCACGACACCACCCGGCGGAACAGATACCGCGCCACCTCGTCCGGCGACAGCCGCCGCTGTCCACGGAACGTGCAGGTGACGCCGTACTCGTTCTCAAGCCCGAAGATTCGCCTGTCCACTGCGCGCTACCAGTCCACCGCGACGTACTTGGTCTCGGTGTACTCCAGCAGCCCGTCATGCGCGCCCTCGCGGCCGATCCCGGACTGCTTCACGCCGCCGAATGGCGCGGCCGGGTCGGACACCACGCCCCGGTTGATGCCGACCATGCCGGCCTCCAGCGCCTCCGCTACGCGCAGGCAGCGGCGCAGGTCTGCCGAGTAGAGATAGGAAACCAGGCCGTACTCGGTGCCGTTGGCAAGCGCGATCGCCTCGTCGTCGGAATTGAATCGCACGATCGGCGCAACCGGCCCGAAGATCTCTTCGGCCAGAATGCCGGCGCCCGCCGGGACGCCGTCGAGCACGGTCGGCTGGTAGTAGTAGCCGACTCGATCCGGCGCATGCCCGCCGGTCAGCACGGCGGCGCCCTCACCGGTCGCCGAGTCCACCAGACCGGCCACCTTCGACCGGGTGTCGGAGTTGACCAGCGGGCCGAGTTCGGTGCCCTCCTCCAGGCCTGGGCCGACCCTCAGCGCCGCAAGCCGGGCAGCCAGCTTGGCGGAGAACTCGCCGGCCACCTGCTCGTGCACGTAAAAACGATTCGCCGCGGTGCACGCCTCGCCGCCGTTGCGCATCTTTGCCAGGAACGCGCCGTCTACCGCGGCGTCGACGTCGGCGTCCGCGAAGACCAGGAACGGCGCGTTGCCGCCCAGTTCCATCGAGCAGTTGGTGACATAGTCGGCCGCCTGCTTGAGCAGCGTGCGCCCGACCTCCGTCGAGCCAGTAAAGGACAGCTTGCGCACCCGGGGGTCGGCCAGCACTGCCTCGGTGACCGGCCCGGGCTTGGTGGTCGGCACCACGTTCACCACGCCGTCTGGCACCCCGGCCTCAGCCAGGATGCCCGCGACCGCCAGGGCGCTCAGCGGCGTCTCCTTGGCCGGCTTAAGCACGACGGTGCAGCCGGCCGCCAGGGCCGGCCCGATCTTGCGCGTAGCCATCGCGGCCGGGAAGTTCCACGGCGTGATCAGGTAACTGACGCCGACCGGCTGGCGAGCCACCATGATCCGGTTGGCGCCGGACGGCGCCACCGAGAGCGATCCGTCGATCCGGACGGCCTCCTCGGCATACCAGCGGAAGAACTCAGCCGCGTAGATAATCTCGCCGCGCGCGTCGCGCAGCGCCTTGCCGTTCTCCACGACCATCAACCTGGCCAGCTGCTCAGACCGGGCGATCATCAGCTCGTAGGCACGGCGCAGGCACTCAGCGCGCTCCCGCGGCGGCCGGGCAGCCCAGCCCGGCAGCGCGGCAGCCGCGGCGGCGACAGCGTCCAGCGCGTCCTCAGGGCTCGCGTCGGCAACCTCGGTCACCGGTTCCTCGGTCGCCGGGTCAATGACAGGCAGCGTCCCTGCCCGCCCCGCAGACCACTGCCCGCCGATCAGCAGCCCGGTGGGGGCATTAATGCCGGTAATGGTGGCGAGATCGGCTGTCACGCTGTCCTCCTGTCAGGTTCGTCAGGCCGCAATTGTGCGCTCCCTGCCCTGACGCTACCAACACCAGGAAGCCTGTCATCATGCCCCATCCGGGTGCTGTGCCTAACTGCCCGAGCCGTTGCGGCTGTCGCCTGAACCGCCACCGCCGGG
>DASXMP010000089.1:0-2553 GCA_036495585.1 Streptosporangiaceae bacterium | reverse complement strand
ACCGAACTGATGGCCAGACCGAGCGTCGCGAAGCACACCGTGCCCAGGACCAGGCCGACCGCCAGCGCGAGCAGCTCGCCGGGCCGCGGCGCCGCGCCGAACGCGAGCCAGCCGATGATCCCGGTGGCCGCGGTGATGAAGATCACGGTGGCAACCGTGCTCGCGAGCAGGCCGCCGATATAGGCCCCCGACGGCAGCGGCGTGGTCCTGATCCGCTTGAGCACGCCGTCGTGGCGCAGCACCGCGACCTTAGATCCGAGGTTCACGTAGGCGGCGACGATCACGCCGAAGGCCAGGATACCCGGCACGAAGACGGTGGTCCTCTTGATGTCAGTGCCCGGCAGGTGAGAACCGGCGTTGGCCGCCCCGATCAGCAGCAGGATCATCAGCGGGAAGGCGAACGTGAACAGCGCGTACTCGGCGCTGCGCCAGAAACTGCGCTGCTCGAGCAGGGCCTGGCGGACGGCGAGCTGAACCGTTCTCGTCACGCGTGATCTCCGTTGGTGCTGGTGAGCTGCAGGTACGTGTCTTCTAGACGGGGAGCGGTCACGGCCAGGCCGTGCAGGTCGCCGAGGCTGTTCCGTCGCGCCCAGTCGAGCAGCAGCCGCAGGGTCATGGCCGCGTTGCCGGTATGGCAGACCGACTCCGGCCCGCGGACCGCAAGGTCGATCCCGTCCGGCGGAGGGACCTGACCGCAGCGCAGTGCCGACGGCGTGGTGAACGAGATGCGGGTGGCCAGGCCAGCCCGGACCGCGACCTCGTGCGTGGTCCCGGCCAGCTCGATGCGGCCCGCCCGCAAGATGGCGATCCGGTCGGCCAGCTGTTCCGCCTCATCCAGGTAGTGCGTGGTCAGCAGGACCGTCTTGCCCAGTCGGCGCAGGTTCTCGATCGCCGCCCAGCATCGCCTGCGAGCTTCCGGGTCGAAGCCGGTGGTCGGCTCGTCGAGGAAGACCAGATCAGGGTCGCCCGCGAGGGCGAGGGCGAAGTCCAGGCGGCGCCGCTGACCTCCCGACAGCTTGCGGACCTGGGTGTTCCTGACCTCGGTGAGCTCCACGACCTCGAGCAGGTCGCCGAGCGAGCGCGGGTTCGGGTAGTAGGTCCGCCACAGGTCGATGAGCTCGGCGACCCGTGCCTGCCGCGGGAAGCCGCACTCCTGCAAGACCATCCCGGCCCGCTCGCGCAGCCTGGCTGGCTGCGCCGCCGGGTTCATGCCAAGGACACTGACGTGCCCGTCCGTTTGCGCCCTGAAACCCTCGAGGATCTCCAGGGTAGTGGTCTTGCCCGCGCCGTTCGGGCCGAGCAGGCAGAACACCTCGCCGTAACGGACGTCGAAGTCGATGCCGTGCAAGACCTCGGTGGCGCCGAAGCTCATCCGCAGGCCGGCGACGCAGACGGCCGCGTCGCATGTCACCGGGCACCGGCCGGGACCGTGCTCGCCGGGACCAGTGCGTGCACCAGCGCGTCTACCGCCGTGTCCGCGGCCAGGCCGGCCGGGATGGCGGCGCCGTCCGGGTCGGAGAACCGGTGCCGGGCGAACCAGGTCAGCGTCTCGAGCACCAGCCGGGCCGTCGCCGCCGTGTCCGGCGTGCGACGCAGCGTGCCGGCCTCGGCCCGGGCGGCTAGGTACTCGGTCAGCGCCGCCAGGACCGGCGCGCGGATGCCCGCGTTCAGCAGGTCGGCCATTTCGGGCAGCTCCCGGGCTGAGCGTTCGAGCATGTCGGCTGCTTCCCTGGTCCGCGATTCGAGCTCGAACAGCTCGCGAAGGATCTTCTCGAACTCGGCCGCAGTGTCACCGGCTCCCGAGCCGGACAGGGCTTCGGCGAGCGCGCCGAACGGGACCACCTCGGCGATGAAGTCGCGCGCCTCCGCCACGGTGGCGGCCAGCGGCGCGGGCGACAGCGGCAGGTCGCCCGCGGGCAGGTCCTCAAGCAGCAGAGCGTGACGGATGGCCAGCACGAACAGGCCTTCCTTGCTTTCCACATACCGGTAGATGGCCGCTTCTGACAGACCCATCTCGGCCGCGACGTCGCTCATCCGGGCCAACCGGTACCCGTCGCGGGTGAAGACCCGCACGGCCGCGGCGATCAGCTCGGGAAGCCGCTCGTGCGCGTCACGTTTGCCTGTCATGTCTGGGATCATACTTGTAAGTGAGTCAATCACTCACATTGCAGACCAAGGCCGGCCTTGCTGCCTGAGGTACTGAGGCAGACGCTCGGGTGGTTGGAGTCCGCAGAACCGCCGGTTTCGCGGCTGTCGGGTGATCCTGTGAGCCACCGGTAGATTCGTTAGACCCGGCCAGGACTCGAGGGCTGAGACGATGAAGCAAGTCGACGTTGCCTCGCTGCGGATGCTGCGCCGGGCCAGGGACCGGATCGACCGCGACTACGCCGAGCAGATCGACATCCCGGCGCTGGCCGCCGGGGCCGGCTACTCGCGCGAGCACTTCATCCGGGCTTTCCGCACGACCTATGGCGAGACCCCCGGCCGCTACCGGACCAGGCGGCGGGTGGAGCGCGCCTGCGAGCTGCTCCGTTCGGCCAACCTGACCGTCAC
>DASXMP010000088.1:0-20846 GCA_036495585.1 Streptosporangiaceae bacterium | reverse complement strand
CGAGGTTCTCCGGCTCAGCCAGGTTAGCCAGGTCGCCGATCGCTTTGATGACTGTGGCGGCGGACTGGTCGGCGAGACGCAGGATCACGATGCCGGCGTGGCTGCCGGGCGGATAGGCGCGGATGTCGCCCAGGCCGACGTCGAGGAGATCAGGACCCGCCGGGCTGCGGCGGACGCGGCGACGACATCCGGGTCCGGTCGGCCGGCTAGGTGCTCATTGAGAACCGTGTCGACGTCGTGCCCGGCGGCGGTCAGGACGCTGGCAGCCGAGATGGGCAAGTTCTCGTCCAGCTTGAACTTCACCTCGACTGCGGGATCGGCAGCAGTTCCTCGCGTGCTAGCGCGGCACCATATGCAGCCGCCGCGCGCACGCCCGCCGTGGTCACCGTCGGATACTCGGCAGTTATCTGCTCGGTAGTCATGCCGCCGGCGAGACAGTCCAAGATCACGCTGACCGGGACGCGGGTGCCGGCGATCACCGCCTGGCCGTGCATCACCGCCGAGTCCGCTGAGATCATCGCCATCTGTTCGCTGGTCACAGTCTTAGTTTGCCGTGCCAGGGCTGCGAATGCGAACCCATTGCCCCGCCGCATTGCAGCGCGCCTGGCAGCTCCCGGATCCGGCTGAGACCGGAAGGCTGGGCCTGCGGTGCTCCTGACGGTGTGGGCCTATTTCTGGCAGTGGGGGCACCAGAACGTCACCCGCTCGGCCAGCACCTGACCCTGGTCGGCTCGCCGGATCGTGGTCCCGCAGCGGCGGCAGGCCAGGCCGGCTCGCCCATACACCCAGCTCTGGTCACCGCGCGTGGTGTTGCCCGTGGTGACCTGGCCGATGCGCTCCTTGTTTGCCTCCAGCAGCCGCTTTGCCAGCTCGACGAGCTCGGCTAGCTCCGGCACGTCGCCAACCGGCCGCCAGGGGCTGATGCCGCGCAGGAAAAGGGTCTCTGCCTTATACAGGTTGCCGATGCCAGCCAGGTTGCGCTGATCGAGCAGTGCCTCGCCGATCGGGCGTTCCGGGTCGGCGGTTAGCCGGCGGACGGCCTCGGCCGCGTCGAAGGCCGGCCCGAGCAGATCCGGGCCGAGATGGCCGACAACACTCGCTTCCCTGCTAGTACGGATCAATTCGACGATGCCGAGCTGGGATCCGACAGCCTGCCAGTGGGCGTTGGCCAGCACCAGTCTGATCCGGTGATCGCGCAGCGGGAAGCCGTTCGCCGGGCCGATCCGCCAGGAGCCTTCCATCTTCAGGTGGGTGTGCACGCTGATGTCGCCGTCGACCCGGATGAGCAGGTGCTTGCCTCGCGAAACCGCATCCGTCACGACCCGCCCGGTCAGGTCAGCCGTGGCGAACCTCGGCACCCGGAAGTCGCTGCGGGTCAGGACCTGCCCGGCCAGCGCCTGATGCAGCTGGCGCGCGGCCCGCCACACCACATCTCCTTCCGGCATCTCTCCACTGTGCCACCACCAGCCACCTGCGCAGAGATCATCGAGCTTGTGATGGTTTCCGCCGGTGACCGGCGGCAGACGCTGGATGAGTGCCAGCTCCGCGACCCTCGCTCCGTCAGGTGGACTGGCTGGCTGCCCGTGCACAGATCCGCTGCCGCGCCGATCTGCGCTACGGGCCGCAGGCGCCCCTGCACGGCAGATCGGCTTGCCAATGACCGATCCAATCTCCGAGCGCTCGGCTGAGGTGGCCGGCCAAGGCAGTCCGGGGGGCATGCCCGCTGTGAGCGTGTCCCGCGCCATCGGGCGTCTGACCTGGGTTGGCGATCGCCGAGCGGAATGTCAGCTGACTGCCAGCGGCAGGCTAGAACAGTTTCCGCAGGTGCAGGAGGTCGCGCACGCTGCCGGAGACCTTGAGCTTGCCGGTGACCCAGGCCCGCAGGAGGCTGCCTGGGTCGGCGGCGACGGCCACCACTGTGTCGCTGTCGGCGGTGAAGCGCACCTGGGCGCGCGGCGCGGTAGGGGCGGCTTCGGTGATTGGCTCAGCTCCGGCCGGGTTCAGCCGGGTCAGGAAGGTGATACCAAGGTCGGGAACGTGGCAGCTCAGCGTGCGGTCGAGCAGATTCGCCTGCCGATTGGCTGCATCGAGTTCGGCGATCCTGCCGATCAGGCTCTCCAGCGCCGCGCGGCATTGCTCAGCTGACGCCATCGTCGTCTCGCTTTCGGTAGCGTTCAAGGGGCGGGGTAGCAGCAATGCGTGGCCCGCTGGGCGGCAGGCTGGTCACGCAGACGGAGATGATGAGCAGATGGAGCACGGCGCTGGACCCGGCTGGTCCTCTCGGCCGGACCAGGATAACGAGCCGGCCGACTCGCAACCGGTGCCCGGCCCGGTTCGGCTGCCTGGGCATGAGTCGGTGACCGGCGCAGCGCCTGAATCTGGCCCGGCAGGGGCGGCGGCCGCAGCGCCCAAACCAGGGCAAGGGCAAGGGTCGGTGCCCGGTCCGGACTCCGCATCTGGCCGGGCCCTGGCACCAACCACCGGCGAGCCGCGGGTGGACGCGGCCCTGGAGTTGCTTGACCAGCTGGAGGAATTGCCGGTCAGCGAGCATCTCGCCGTCTTCGAGCGGGTGCACGCTCAGCTCAGCGAGGTGCTGGGGGAGCTAGACATAAGTCCGGCCGAAGGCGGCAGTGCCCGGGCTAGCCAGTGAGCGGCCGGCGACAGCGCCTATGAGCAGGAGGCTGCGCCTCGATGCAGAATTGGTCCGGCGGGGCCTGGCCAGGTCCCGTGAGCAGGCAGCCGAGCTGATAGCGGCAGGGAGAGTGACGGTGTCCGGCCAGACCGCGGTTAAGCCCGCGTCACAGGTAGGCCTCGATGCGCCGATCACGGTGATCAGCCCGCCCGGGGGGCCGGATTACGTCTCGCGCGGCGGTCACAAGCTGGCCGGGGCCCTGGCCGCGTTCTCCGACCTGGCCGTGACCGGGCGGCGCTGCCTGGACGCGGGCGCGTCCACGGGCGGGTTCACCGACGTGCTGCTGCGGGCCGGTGCCGCGCACGTCGTTGCCGTCGATGTCGGCTATGGACAGCTGGCCTGGGCACTGCGGACGAACCCGCAGGTGACCGTGCTCGAGCGGGTGAATGTCCGCAACCTCACGCCTGAGCAGGTTGCGCCCCCGCCCGACCTCGTGGTGGCCGACTTGTCGTTCATCTCGCTGACCCTGGTACTGCCGGCGCTGATCAGCTGCGCAGCTCCGGACGCCGACTTGGTCCTGATGGTCAAGCCGCAGTTCGAAGTGGGCAAGGAGCTGGTCGGGACCGGGGTCGTCACCGACCCGGAGCTGCGGGCCGCCGCGGTTGCCGCCGTGGCCGCAGCTGCCCACGGTCTCGGCCTCGGCGTTCGCGGGGTCGTCGCGAGTCCGCTGCCTGGGCCGTCCGGAAACGTCGAGTACTTCCTGTGGCTGCGGCGCGGAGCACCCGCGCTGGCGGACGCCGCACTGCGCGAGGCTGTCGCGGCAGGGCCGCAGTGAGGCACTGGCCAGCGGAAGCCGACGGCGGCCGGGTCATGCTGCTTGTCGTCCACACCGGCCGGGAGGCAGCGCTACGGGTAGCGCGCCTGCTCACCGAGCGACTGGCCGACGCGGGCATCGGCGTGCGGGTGCTCGCTCCGGAGGCAGCAGAGCTGGACCTGCCTGGCGCGTCCGTCGTGCCGACCTCGCCGGCGGTTGCGGCCGAGGGCGCGGAGCTCATCTTGGCCATCGGCGGCGATGGCACGTTGCTGCGGGCCTCCGAACTGGCCAGGCCGGTCGGCACGCCGCTGCTCGGAGTGAACCTCGGTCATGTGGGTTTCCTTGCGGAAACCGAGCCGGAAGACCTGCCGGCTGCGGTCGACAGTGTGGTAGCCCGCCGCTACGTCGTCGAAGAGCGGATGACCGTGGACGTCACGGTCCGGGTCAACGGCGGCCGGCCGAAGGTTACCTGGGCGCTCAACGAGGCGACGGTCGAGAAAGCAGCCAGGGAACGCATGCTTGACCTGGTGATCGAGGTTGATGGCCGGCCCTTGTCTCGGTGGGGTTGCGACGGGGTGGTGTTCGCCACGCCGACGGGATCGACGGCCTACGCATTCTCGGCTGGCGGCCCGGTGGTCTGGCCAGAAGTCGAGGCGCTGCTGATGGTGCCGATCTCGGCCCATGCGCTCTTCGCCGGGCCGATGGTCGTGTCGCCTCGGTCGGTGCTCGCCGCCGAGGTTATCGGCGTGGCAGGCGGCCAATCTGAGACGGCAGGTGCCGTTCTGTGGTGCGATGGGCGTCGTACGGTCGAGCTTCCGCCAGGATCGAGAGTCGAGGTGCGGCGCGGCAGCATGCCTGTCCTGCTGGCCCGTCTGCCGGCCGCGGCCGGCACGGAGGGCAAGGTCGGTGCGCCCTTTACCGACCGGCTGGTGGTCAAGTTCGGCCTGCCGGTGCAGGGCTGGCGGGGCATCGGCAGCGACCGGAGCGGCGAAGCGCCGGACGACGTGCCGCGTGGCCTGACGGCGCCCGGGCCAGCACACGCGCCAGAGCGGACGCCCTCGGCACACCCGGCGTCGGCGCACCCCGCGGCCGCGCACCTGCCGTCCGCGCACCCGGGGCCGGCCTCGACCGCGACCCAGAGGGCATCGGGACGCACGTCAGATGAGGAGCCAGGCGGCCATGCTTGAGGAAGTACGCATCACCGGTCTCGGCGTCATCGATGAAGCTGTGCTCGAGCTGTCTGCGGGTTTCAACGTGGTGACCGGAGAAACGGGTGCCGGGAAGACGATGGTGGTCTCCGGCCTCGGCCTGCTGTTCGGTGGCCGGGGGGATCCGTCTCGGGTGCGGCCCGGGGCTGATCGGGCCGTCGTGGAAGGCAGGCTGCGGGTTGAGCCCGGCAGCCCAGTCGCCCGGCAGGTGAACGACTCCGGTGGCGACCTGGACGACGACGGCAGCACGCTCCTGCTGGTGCGGTCAGTCAGCGCCGAGGGGAGGTCGCGTGCCACGGCTGGCGGCCGCTCCGTGCCGGTCTCGCTGCTGACCTATCTGGCCGATGACCTGGTGGCTGTGCACGGTCAGGCCGACCAGCAGCAGCTGCTCAAGGCCGGTCGGCAGCGCCAGGCGCTGGACCGGTACGCCGGGCCGGAGTTCGCTGAGCTGCTGGCCTCGTATCAGCGCAGCTACCACCAGCACCAGCAGGTCAGAACTGAGCTGGACGAGATCACTACCAAGGCCAAGGAGCGCGCTCGCGAGGCAGAGGACCTGCGCCGGGGCGTCGACGAGGTGGCGCGCCTGGAACCGGTCGAGGGCGAGGACCTCGAGCTGATGGCCGACGAAGAGCGCCTGGCCAACGCCGACGCCTTGCACTCGGCCGCCACGACCGCGCACGAGGCCCTGGTCGGTGACCCAGCCAGCGGCAGTTACGAGGCCGCAGACGTCACCACGCTGCTCGCTGCCGCGAAGTCGGCGCTGGAGTCGGCAGCGCAGCACGACGCTCAGCTCGCGGCCCTGGCGGGGCGGGTCGGCGAGGCTGCCTACCTGCTCGCAGATGTCGCGGCTGAGCTGGCCTCCTACGTTCAGTCGGTCGAAGCCGATCCGGCTCGACTCGCGGCGGTGCAGGAGCGGCGGGCCGATCTGACCAGGCTGACCCGCGCCTACGGCCCGGCTGGCGCCAGCCTGGTCGGCGCGAGTGCGGCCGGCTCGGACGCGGCCGCGGACGGCCGGGACGGCGGCCGCCGGGACGGCGAGCATCCGGGCGGAGACCTGGCCGCGGTGCTCGCATGGGCCAAGGCCGCCAGCAGTCGGCTCGCCGAACTGGACAGCGATGAGGACCGGATCACCGAGCTGGCGCAGCGCGAGGCCGAGTATGCGGCCATCGTGGCCGATCTGGCCGGCCAGCTGACCGAGGCCAGGACGCATGCCGCCGCACGGTTTGCCGAGCAGGTCACTCTCGAGCTGACCGCCCTGGCCATGCCGCACGCCCGGATCGTGGTGGCAGTCACGCCCTCGCAGGACTACGGCCCGCATGGGGCGGACGAGGTAGAGATCAGGCTGGCCGCACACCCGGGCGCCGTTCCGCTGCCGCTGAACAAGGGCGCGTCGGGCGGCGAGCTGTCCCGGATCATGCTGGCGATCGAAGTAGTGTTCGCCGGTGCCGACCCGGTCCCGACGTTCGTGTTTGACGAGGTCGACGCGGGGGTCGGCGGCAAGGCGGCGGTCGAAATCGGGCGCCGCCTGGCCAGGCTGGCCAGGCTGGCTCAGGTGATCGTGGTCACGCACCTGCCACAGGTGGCCGCGTTCGCCGATACGCACCTGGTGGTGGAGAAGTCGAATGACGGCACGGTGGTCCACAGCGGCATCAGCAAGCTGACCGAGGCCAGCCGGGTTCGCGAGTTGTCGCGGATGCTGGCCGGCCTGGAGGAATCCGAGTATGGCCAGGCGCACGCTAGCGAACTCCTGGCCGCGGCAGCAGCCGAGCGGGCTGCACCGGGCCGGGGATAGATCAAGCGCTGTGCACGGCGGCAGCGCAGCGAGCGGACGCGGCCCAGTGGGCGCCGCCCGCTCCGCGCGGGTGCTCGGATCTCGCCTGGGGCTTGCACCAGGCCGCATCTGGCAAAATAGCTATCCAATGAAAGTGCCGACCTGGGGCTTCACCACCACTCGCCGGGCCAGGTCACGGGACCAGGCCGAGGTGACAGCCACCGCTCGCCTCGATCGCCGGACCAAGAACCTGATCAAGCGACTCAAGCCCGGCGAGATCGCGATCATTGATCATGCCGACCTGGACCGCGTGGCCGCCGAGGCGTTGCTGCGCTGCCAGGTCGCCGCGGTGGTCAATGTGGCACCGAGCATGAGCGGCCGGTACCCCAATCTCGGTCCCCAGTTGCTGGTCGAGGCCGGCGTCCCGCTGCTCGATGACGTCGGTCCTGACGTTTTCGACCAGGTAAACGAGGGCGCGCTTGTGCAACTGGAGGGCGAGACGCTTTACCTTGGCGACGCCGTTGTCGCGAAGGGAACGAGACAGTCGGAGGACTCGGTAGCCCTCGCGCTGGACCGCGCGAAGGAGGGCCTGACCGAGCAGTTCAAGGCGTTCGTGACGAACACGTTCGAGTACCTCAACCGGGACTCCGAACTGCTGGTCGAGGGCATCAGGGTGCCGCAGTTGCGCACCAAGCTGGCCGGCCGCCACGCGCTCGTGGTCGCCCGAGGCTCTCGATATCACGATGACCTGAAGGCGCTCCGCTCCTATATCAGGGAGTTCAAGCCGGTCGTCATCGGCGTAGACGGCGGCGCGAATGCGCTGATCGAGTCGGGTTACTGGCCCGACCTCATCGTCGGCGACATGGACTCGGTTTCTGATAAGGCGCTGAAGTCCGGTGCCGAGATCGTGGTGCACGCTTACCGCAACGGCTACGCGCCCGGTCTGCCCCGCGTGCAGGATCTGGGCGTGGCGTCGGTCACCTTGCCGGCCGAGGGGACCAGCGAGGACGTAGCGGTGCTGCTGGCCGACGAGGCCGGTGCCAGCCTGATCGTCACGGTCGGCATGCGGTTCGGGCTGGTAGAGTTCCTGGACAAAGGCCGGGTCGGCATGGCCAGTGCAGTGCTGACGCGGATCCGGGTCGGCGACAAGATCGTCGATGCCAAGGGCGTGAGCCGCCTCTACCAGACCCGTATCTCCAGTAAGGCGCTACTCGCCCTCAGCCTCACTGCCCTGGTGCCGGTGATCGCGCTGGCATGGACGCCGGTCGGCAAGATCTATCTGGGCTACATCAGCCTGGCCCTGCACTGGCTGTGGCTCTCGGTAACTGGACTGTTTTAGTGATCGACTTCAGATATCACCTGGTCTCCATCATCGCCGTTTTCCTCGCGCTGGCAGTCGGGTTGCTCGTCGGTTCAACGGCACTGTCCGGCAAAAACCTCGAGGTGCTGAATTCCGCGCAGCGTGCGGCGATCAGCCGCAACGACACGCTGACCAAGGACAACGGGGCTCTCAGCCAGCAGATCGGCGCCGATGAGGCCTTCGCCCAGGCAAACGCGCAGCGCCTGCTCGCGGGCCAGCTCACGGACCAGGACGTGATCCTCGTGCTCGCGCCAGGTGCCAACGGCACGCTCGTCAGCGGAGTGTCGAAGGCGTTGCAGCAGGCAGGTGCGACGGTGACCGGGCAGGTGCAGCTCAACCAGGCGTTCGTGGCCACGACCGGCCAGAACGAGAGTGCGCTCACCTCGCTGGCGCAGCGGCTGGCACCCAGCGCGGGCGTGACGCTGTCTGCGCAGTCTGGGGACCCGGCAGTGGCCGGCCAGCAGGCGGCAGCTGCCGTCCTCGCGTCCGCCATTCTGAACAAGGACGGTTCCGGGCTCGCCAATGCCGTCAGCCAGCAGATTTTTAATGGCTTCGGTCAGGGCAACTTCCTCAGTGTCGGTAACCTCCCGAAGGGAGCGACCACGCCTGGAAGCGCGACACTCGCCGTGCTGGTGACCCCGGACGGAGCTCCCCAGACCAGCAACGCCGACGCCAGCAAGGTGTACGTGGCGGTAGCCCAGGAACTCCGCGCGGCAGGCGAGGGGACCGTCATGGCAGGCAGCGTGAGCGCGATCGGGTCCGGCAGTGCCATCGGCGCCGAGAACGGCGCCGGCCAGGCGAGCACCGTCGACAACGCGGACACCGAGAGCGGACAGATCATGGTGGTGCAGGCGCTGCGGAACCTGGTCGACGGCAAGAAGCCAACTGCCTACGGCATTAGTCCGAAGACGGCGCCAGCCCCCGCGCCCAGCCTCAGCCCGAGCTCATCGCCCAGTCCATCGACATCGACCGGCGGCCGGCGGTGAGCGCTCGGACCGTGCGCGGCGCGATAGTCGCCGCGGCCGCCGCCCGGCTTGCGTACGCGGCGCTGCGCGCCAAGCCTCCGGGTGGCGCGGCGACCTGGACGCGCAGCAATCACCGGGATGAGCCGATCACCTTGCTGGAAGGCCCGGCGGTTGCACTTGGCGGGGTCGCCGGGGCGCTGGCCGCAGGCGGTAGCGGCCGTGACCGGCTGGCGCACGCAGTAGCCGGCGCCGGCGGCGCGGTGTTCGGCGGCTATGACGACCTGGTCGGCAGCGGCGACAGCCGCGGATTCCGCGGGCACCTCGGTGCGCTGCGCCGCGGTGACGTGACCACCGGCGCTGTCAAGATCGTCGGTATTGGCGCCACTGGCCTGGCCGCTGCGCTGATCACCGGGGCGGCAGCCAGCCGGAGCGCCAGGACCGGATCGACCCGCTCCGGCGCTCCGCGGGCTGGCTCGGCGCTGGTGACCGCGGCCGACGTGGTGATCAATACGGGCCTGATCGCTGGCGGTGCGAACCTGCTGAACCTCTTCGACCTCCGCCCCGGCCGGGCTACCAAGGTCGCGGTTGCGGCCGGCGCGCTGATGGCCGCCGCCGCCGGCGAAGTGGCACCGGCAGTTGCGCCGCCGGTGGCGGCCGCGGCCGCGCTGCTGCCGGAGGACCTGGGCGAGCGGTCCATGCTGGGCGACGCTGGAGCCAACGCGCTCGGCGCGATGCTGGGCACCACGGCAGCCACCTCGCTCAGCCGGCCGCAGCGACTTGTCGCGCTCGCCGCCATGACCGGCCTGACCGTGGCTAGTGAGTACGTCAGCTTTACCAAGGTGATCGAGCGGACCGCCCCGCTGCGGCGACTGGACATGCTCGGCCGCCGCCCGGCTGAGCCGCCGCCCGCGCCGCCCGCCGAAGTGGCGGATAACCGGGGCGACCCCGGCCATGACACCGCGGCCGCAGCAGCAACTGCGGCTGCGCCGGCTGAAGACCAGAAGGCGACGGGCGCGGCCGGCTCCCGGATACGGTGACCGGGCAGGCTGCCCCGGTCACGCAAGACGCCCGGGATCCCGGGCGGCCGTCAGGAATGGGCGTCGGCCGGGCTGCCGCGCTGATCGCTGCGCTCACGCTGCTGGCCCGGGTCCTCGGCCTGGTCCGGACCGTGGTCTTCGCCCAGACGGTGGGGGCGACCTGCCTCGGCACCGCCTACACCACGGCCAACCAGCTGCCGAACATCGTCTACGACATCATCCTCGGCGGCGCGCTGACCAGCATCATAGTGCCGGTGTTGGCCCGGCCAGCCGCCCGGGCCAGCACCGATCCGGTGGCCCGAGCCGAGGTCGCGCAGACATCCTCGGCGCTGCTGACGTGGACTGCTGTCATCTTGGTACCGGTCAGCGCCGCGGTCGCCGTGGCGGCCGGGCCGCTGGCGCACTTGCTGAATCCGGCGCACGCGCATGCCGCCTGCTCGCGGACCGCGCTGGTGCACGTCACCGGCACCATGCTGGCCGTGTTCGCGCCGCAGATCCTGCTCTACGGCCTGGCCGTTGTGCTCTACGGCATCCTGCAGTCGCATCGCCGGTTCGCCGCGCCTGCCGTGGCTCCGGTGATCTCCAGCCTGGTCGTGATCGCCGCGTACCTGACCTTCGCGCCGCTCGGCCGCGGCGCGGTGAACTCGCTGTCCCGGCTGCCGCTGTCCGCCGAGCTTGTCCTGTCAGTCGGCACCACCGTCGGTGTTGCCGCGCTGGTGGTGACCGCGTTGGTCGCGGCGGCGCGGCTGCGCGGTGCGGTCAGGCCGACGCTGCGGTTCCCGCCGGGCGTCGGCCGGAGAGCGCGGGGGCTGGCGTTGTACGGGATCGCCGCCGTGCTGGCGCAGGACGCCTCCCTGCTCGCGGTGATCATCCTGGCCAACGGCCACGGGTCGAAAGCGGCGATCGTGCTGTACCAGTACAGCTGGCAGGTGTTCGAGGCCGTGTACGCGGTGCTGGCGATCTCGATCGCGGTCAGCGCATTCCCGGCACTGTCGGCGCGACAAGGGGCGAGATTCGATGACACCGCGGCCGCGTCTGGCCGCGCCGTGCTGCTGATGTCGTTCCTCGGCACCGCGCTGCTGCTCGCGGTCGCACTGCCCGCTGCCCACTTCCTGGCATCCAGGCCGTACGACATTCAGGTCCCGCAACTCGCGTCCGGACTCGCGCTCTTCGCACCAGGGCTGGCCGGGTACGGCCTGGTGGCCTGCCTGTCGCGCGTGCTGCTGTCGGCTGGCCGCAGCAGGATCGCGGCAGTTGCGGTGGCCGGCGGCTGGATCGTGGTGATCGCGGCTGACATCGTGCTGGTGTTGCTCACGCCGGCCCACTGGGTGGTGGCAATGCTCGGACTCGGGAATACGCTCGGGCTCACCGCGTCCGGCGTCGGCCTGCTGGTCGCCACCCACCGGATCCGCGGACCCGCGGCCCTGCACGGCATGACGCGAGCCGCCGCCGCCGGGCTTGCTGCCGCGCTGGCCGGAGGCGCGGCCGGGGCCGGCCTTGCCGCCGCCTTGCCGACTGGCCCGAAGCCAGCAGAGGCAGGCATCGCCCTGATCGCCGCGTCCACTGCCGTGGCGGTCTTCGTGGTGGTCGCCTACGTCCTGGACGGCGGCGAACTCCGCGCGGCCGCGGGCAGGCTCCGCCGCACGGTGCAGCGATGACAGATGCTTTCGGCCCGGTCGCGGCCGCACCGGGAAGGCGCGCACCGGAGGTGCCTTCGACGGCCGCGGACCTGCGGGTGGCATTCGTGCTCGGGGCCGCGTCGGGAGGCACCGCCAGCCACGTAGCCGCGCTTGCGGCCGGATGCCAGGGGGCGGGGCTCACGGTGGCGTCGTTCGGCCCGGCGCCGACGAGGCACCTGTTCGGCGCTGGCATTGCGTGGACGCGGGTGCAGATCGGCAACCGGCCGCGGCCAATCGGCGACGCGGCTGCGGTGCTCCGGCTGCGGTCTGGGCTCGGCGCGATGCGGCCAGATGTCGTGCACGCACACGGCGTGCGTGCGGGCGCGTTCGCCGCGCTGGCACTGCTCGGCATGCGGGTGCCGCTCGTCGTGACGGTGCACAACGCGCCGCCGGCGGGCCGGGTGCAGGCGCTGATCTACGGCGTGCTCGAGCGGGTCTGCGCTCAGCGCGCCGACCTTGTCCTCTGCGCTTCCGCCGACCTGCTCACGCGGATGCGCCGGATCCGTGCGGCAAGTACCCGTGCGGCACACAGCAGTGCCGCACACAGCAGTGCCGCACACAGCAGTGCGGCACACAGCCGTCCGGCAAGCTCCCATGCCGCGCGGGTCGAGCAGTTCGATGTGCCCGCTCTGCCAGCGGACCCGCCCGGGCCGGCCGCGATCGAGGCCGCGACCGCAGAGCTCGCCGCACGCGGTCGGCCCGTGGTGCTCGCGGTCGGCCGGCTCGCGCCACAAAAGGGTCTGGACGTGCTGGTGGACGCCGCCGTCCGGTGGCGTGACCGGGAGCCTAGGCCGCTCACGGTGATAGCGGGTGCCGGGCCGCTCGGCGCCGAGCTCACCGCGCAAGCCGCGCGCGCAGGCGCCGACGTCCAGCTGCTCGGGGCGCGTCAGGACGTACCCGCGCTGCTGA
Organism: Streptosporangiaceae bacterium; assembly: GCA_036495585.1. GTDB lineage: Bacteria > Actinomycetota > Actinomycetes > Streptosporangiales > Streptosporangiaceae > JAJYUU01. Next base: position 8,471 of record DASXMP010000088.1, on the reverse strand, counting down.
CGGTAGCGGACGTCGTGGTGGTGCCAAGCCGGTGGGAGGCCCGACCGCTCGTGGTCCAGGAGGCGATGCGCGCGGGTTGCGCGATCGTCGCCAGCCAGGTAGGCGGCATCCCGGACCTAGTCGGCCCCGACGGTGCGGTGCTCATCCCGCCGGACGACCCCGCCGCGCTAGCGGCCGCCGTCGCGGCCGTTCTCGACGATCCGGGGCTGGCCGCCCGGCTTCGCCGGGCGGCCAGGGCACACGCGGCCACGTTCCCGTCGCAAAAGGACGCGGTTCAGGCAGCCGTGACCATTTATACGAGACTGGCTACTCTTCCGTAACAATCGGGCAGGTAACGGCACAGACCTCCGGCGCAATGTGTTGAACTATGCCGGTGTCTGGAGCCGCCCCGCCGCCCTCGTGGCTCCGAGTCATCAGGACCACGCTGCGGTTGTGGCTGCGGCGGCGCGTGTTGCGGGTGTCCGACTCGGGGCGACTCGGTGGTGCGCGCGTGACTGGCCTGGCGTTCATCGCTGTCGTGATCGTTGCGGTAGCGGGAGGCAGCGCAGTCGCCGCGACTGGGCACTGGCACGTCGTGACCCGATCATGGACCAGGCTGACTGACGGGCACCCATCGCGTCCGACTGCGAAGCCGGAGGTGCACCCGTCGGTCGCCATCGCGCAGTCGCCTTCACCGTCGCCAGAGCAGTCGGCGGCGACGGCGAACGGGCAGGCGGCCGCGGTGTGGATCGCCGCGCAGGTCGGTCCGCAGACCACGATCGGCTGCGATCCCGCGATGTGCGCGCAGCTGCAGGCGGCTGGCTATCCGGCGAGCGCGCAAGTGGCCGTCCAGCCGGGCGCTAACCTGCCATCCGGGGTGACGCTGGTGATCTCCACGCCGGTGCTGCGCGCCGATGGCGTGCAGGCGGCGGACGTGGCGCCGGTCCTGATCGCTGGCTTCGGCACTGGCCAGGCGGCGGTAGAAGTGCGAGCCATCGTGCCGGGCGGGGCTGCCGCATTTGTGCGGCTGGCGCGCAATGACGTGGCAGCATGGCGCTCGGCGGGCCGTTCGCTCGCGCGGACCGCGCATGTCCGCCTGCACGCAGCGGCCCGGCAGGAACTGACCACCGGCCGGGTTGACCCGCGCCTGATCGTGCTGCTCGGCCGCGTAGCAGCGCGGTACTCGTTTGATATCGCTAAGTTCGCAGATGCAGGTCCGGACGCCGGCGTGCGGGTGCCGTTCCGCATGGTCAGGATCGACGACCTGACAACCGCGTCCGGCACCAGCCCGGCCAGCGGGCTGACCGCCATCGTCAAGCTGGTCACGAGCCAGGGCCCGCGCTACCGCGCCAGGTACACCGTGATCCACACAGGCAGCCGCGTGGTGCTGCAACTGCTGATGCCGGCGCCCAGTCCCTTCTAGCGGCCGCGCCGCGCCGGCTGGCCAGCGCCGACGGGAGACCGGACACCCGCTGGACAGCTGGGCGTTGCCGGACGTCTGAGTACTGCCAGGATGCTGAGTACTGCCAGGATCCTGAGCGCTGCCGACTCCTGAGAGCCTGTTACCGGCGGAACCTGCGCAGCGCGAACCGGGCAGCGGGCGGGCTGGTCTGGCTGGTGGCAAGGTCAGCCAGCCACTCGCCGAGTACCGGCCCGAACTTGAAACCGTGTCCCGAGGTACCGCAGCCAATCGCCACGCGCCCTACCCGGTCGATGACGAAATCTTCGTCCGGGCTGTTGTCGTAGATGCAGCGCTCGGTGCGCACCGGCTGCGGGTCGAATCCTGGCAGATGCTTCCTGGCCACGTCCGCCAGTCTGGCCAGCAGGCTCTCGTCCGGTGCCTGGTCTTGCGCGTCTGGGTCGGTGACCGGTCCGCTCGGGTGAATGCCGATCTTGTACAGCGGCGCCCCTGGCACCGGCAGCCCGTAGGGCGACTGGTCCGCGTGACACAGGAAGATGGGCGTGCGTCCGCTGCAGGAGCTCTGGCTGTCGGTCCGGCGCCTGATGCCGGTGAGATCGGCAAGGTAGGCAACCTGCTCCAGGGTCGGCCTGCTGGGCACGGTCACGCCTACGCTGGCGAGCAGCCCGGTCGACCACGGTCCCGCGGTCACGATGGCCGCTCGCGCCGTCACCGGCCCCTGGCTTGTCCGCACGGTCACCAGCCGGCCGTCGTCGCGCAGGCTGGTGACGCGCACTCCGGTGCGGATCTCGCCACCGCGGCCGGTCGCGCCCGCGGCCAGAGCGGCGAGCGCCTGGTCGGCTACGGTCGCGGCGGACTCCGGCTCGAGCAGCACCGGTCCGCCGGTCGCGATGGCGGGGAACCGCTCGGCAGCCTCGGCCTCGCCCAGCAGTTCGCAGGGCGCTCCGGCCAGCCGTAGCGCGTCGTGGACCGCCTGCAATCCGGCACCGAAGCTGAGCTGCGGAACCGGCTGCAAGATCGTCTGGCCGGACTCTTTCTCTAGCTCGTGCCACAGCTCGCGGGCCCTGACGGCGGCGGCGACATATTCCGGCTGCGGATACCCGACACGGAAGATCCGGCACGTGCCTTTCGACCCACTGGCCTGATGACCGATCTCGGCCTGCTCGAGCACCACCACGTCGTGGCCGCGGCCTGCCAGCACGCGCGCCGCCGCCAGCCCGAGCAACCCCGCGCCAACGATCACGACGTCGCGCACTTGCGCCATATTGCGGCACGTTACTACCCAGGAATGGGCGAGTGTGGCCTAGCCGGGCGCAGCCGTGGTTAACTCCCAGCTTCTTCTCAGGGAACGTCCGAGCATTCGCATCCCGGCCGTGTGCCCATCGGCGGTCTCCCGGCGGAGCGCCAGCCGGGCTCAGCGCCAGCCCGGAACGCATCTATCCGGGTCAGCCGCTGCGCCGCGGGTACAGCCTCGCTGCACCTACCAACCGCGGGTGCGCCATTCGCCAAGGTGCGGCCGCTCGGTGCCGAGCGTGGTGTCGCTGCCATGCCCGGGATAGACCCAGGTGCCATCCGGCAGGACGCCGAAAACGCGCTCCTCCAGGTCGGTCATCAGGCTGTTGAACCGCGCCGCGTCCTGCTGGGTATTGCCAGGCCCGCCGGGGAACAGCGAATCGCCGGTGAAGATGTGCGGCGTGTCAGCCAGCTCGCCGTCCGCGTCGTACCACAGGGCGATGCTTCCCGGTGTGTGGCCGCGCAGGTGGATCACGTTGAGCTGCACGTCACCGATCGCAATGGAATCGCCGTTCTCCACCACGGTGGTGACCGGCACGGGCAGTGCTGCCGCGTCCTTCGGATGCGCGACGGTGGCCGCTCCGGTCGCGTCGACCAGAGCCTTGAGTGCAGCGTGGTGATCGCCATGCTGGTGCGTGGTGATGATCGTGGCCAGCGGCCGATCCCCGATGAGCGCGAGGAGTGTGTCGGCCTCGTTCGCGGCGTCGATCAGCGCCAGCTCGCCGGTCTCGGTGCTCTCCAGCAAGTAGGCGTTGTTGTTCATGGGACCGACCGCCACCTTGGTGATGGTCAGGCCCGGCAGTTCCCTGGTATCGGCTGGGCCTCCCACGGCCACGTTCCCGGTATAGGTCATGGTCTCCTCATTTCGGCCAGTGCTCTTCCGATAACTACCACGCTGGCAATGCTGGCAGCTGGCCGGCCGGCTCGCCCGCCGGGCCGGTCACGGATAGCGGGGCTCCGGCGCTGCGGCCGAGCAGCCAGGCGAGCAGTTCGCGGGCCGGCCCGGTGATGGTCAGGGTTGGCGCCGCGTCGCCGAGCCCGATCCGATACTGCTCGCTGGTGTCGGCTGTGCGCAGCACTGCGGCGGGGGACTCAGCGCTGTCGAAATCACCGGCCACCCGCTGCAGACCTTCGGTGACGAACTCGATCGGCCAGTCGGCCGGCCCGTAGCCCGCGGCTAGATCGACGTGGTGCACCTCGACTTCGGTCAGCCGCCGCGCGAGCGTGAACCAGGCCGGGTGCGGCGCGCCCCGGATGCCGCGGACTTCGGCTAGCCAGTCCGTGTCGTGCAGGCCGGCAGCCTCTGTGCTGAACGCGTCCGCTGACTCGGCGAGGTCGCTTGCCAGCTCGGCGACCGATCTGCCAGAGCCCGCCTCGATGTCGGCGTTGCGAACCTGGACGCTCGGGTATTGCGGCGTCTGCACGCCGCTCCGAGCCCAGATCAGCAGGTTGCGCAGGCCGTCCGCGGAGCGCGCGATGTGCGTCAGCACGTGTCCCCGGCTCCAGCCAGGCAGCAGCGAAGCTGCTCGCGCTTCGTCGTCGGTCAGACCGGCCGCGGTGCGCAGTAGCATGTTCGTCGCAACGTCGAGCCTGGCGCTGAGTCCGGCTGCCGCGACCGCAGCGTCGGCGGGATCAAGATTGGTTACCACGAGAGCCCTTCCGCTCGAATCGAAACAGGCGCAGACCAATTCTGCCGCCCCGCGTGCCGGTCCCGGCGTTTAGGTTGGGGTGGCAGGGCAGCTGCGATGTCCGGACAGCCGCCGGTGCCATGACGACGGCAGTACCCCGGCAACCGGCGGTGGCATGACGAGGGGTGGTGGCATGACAACACAGCAACAGGACGGCACCCAGAGCCCCGATCGGCCGAGGCTCGAGGCGACCTCGATAACAATTGGCGCGCCTGCACCTCGGGAGCTCGCTGCGTTCTATGCACAGCTCCTCGGGTGGCGGGTCACCGCTTCGGATCCAGCCCGGCCAGGCGAGCCGGAGGAGGCAGGCTGGGCGCAGGTGCGGCCGCCGGAGGGCATGGCCGGGCTGACGCTGAACTTCGAGTGGGAGGCCCACTACGTCGTCCCGGCGTGGCCGAGCGAAGCGGGCAAGCAGCACATTACGCAGCACCTGGATATCGCAGTCGCGGATCTGGCTGAATCGGTCGACTGGGCGGTCAGCGCGGGCGCTACGCTGGCGGACTTCCAGCCGCAGGAGGACGTCCGGGTGCTCTTCGACCCGTCCGGACAGCCCTTCTGCCTATTCGTGTAGCCGCCTGTTCGCGTAGCCGGGCGTTTGCTCAGGCAGTCGTGCGCTGGGCCATGCGCGGCTTACCTCGAGCACTTGTCCCGGTGGTCGCGCCCGCCGGGCTAGGCGCGGCTTACCTCGACCTGAGCGGCCATCGGCATCGGCTGCTTGAACCAGCGTTCCGAGGTGTCTTCGATAAAGGCAACCAGGCCGTCCATGCCCAGGAGTTCCGGCTCGATCCTGGACACGGTCAGCTCACTGCCGGTCGCCAGCCGCAGCCGATCGCCTACTTGCACGTCCGCAGCCGTCATTGTCGTCCATGAGTCCGCCATAACCTCATCCTCCCACTTGTCGGCTGAGCCGAGAGTGTGCCTGGCCAGGAGCCGGTAGTTCGGGACGTCGCTCATGGCCTCCTGGCCCGGGCCCAGTAATGGTGGCCAGGGGAGCGGCGTCCGGGCCGGGCCGGGAATAGCCAGGCGCCGTTGGTCGCTGACCATAGGTCTGGTTGACAGGCTCGCGCCCAAGTGGGGCGGGACGGGGTGCTGCCGGACAGGCAGGGGTGGCTGGAGCACGGCCGCATCCGGGCCGCTAGCTCGCCGGGAGGCTGGTACGGCCTTGACGGCACCGCAGGTCAGCAGGACCTTCGGGAATAGCAGGTAGTTCGGGGTCGCCTGGCCGGCGCAAGGCCCCCTGTTTTGTCAGACCCCCCGGATACCATGACCTGCAGGATCGAGCCTCTGTCAGCTAGCGGCGCCTGACTACCCATAACGGGAGAACTGAGCATAAATTGGCCGACCGTCTTGTCGTCCGCGGAGCGCGCGAGCACAACCTGAAGGATGTCTCGCTCGACCTGCCACGGGACGCGATGATCGTCTTCACCGGGCTGTCCGGTTCTGGGAAGTCGAGCCTGGCGTTCGACACGATCTTCGCCGAGGGCCAGCGCAGGTACGTCGAGTCCCTGTCTGCCTACGCGCGGCAGTTCCTCGGGCAGATGGACAAGCCCGACGTCGACTTCATCGATGGCCTGTCGCCTGCCGTCTCGATCGACCAGAAGGCGGCCGGGCGTAACCCGAGATCGACCGTCGGCACCATCACCGAGGTGTACGACTACTTGCGGCTGCTCTTCGCGCGAGTGGGCAAGCCGCACTGCCCGAAGTGCGGCCGGCCGATCGCGCGGCAGATGCCCCAGCAGATCGTTGACCGGGTACTCGAGCTGGACGAGGGCACCAGGTTCCAGGTCCTGGCCCCGGTTGTCCGCGGTCGCAAGGGCGAGTACACCGAGATGCTGCGCGACCTCCAGGTCAAGGGCTACTCCCGGGCCCGGGTCGACGGCACCATCATCCGGCTGGACACGGCGGTCTCTGGCGACCTGCCCGCGCTGAAGAAGTACGAGAAGCACACCATCGAGGTGGTCGTCGACCGGCTGGACGCCAAGGAGTCCAATCGCCGGCGACTGACCGACTCGGTGGAGACCGCACTGTCGCTGGCCAGCGGGGTGGTCGTGCTCGACCTGGTGGATCTGCCAGAGGACGACCCGAACCGGGAGCGGATGTATTCCGAGCATCTGGCGTGCCTCTACGACGACCTGTCGTTCGACGAGCTGGAGCCGCGGTCGTTCTCCTTCAACTCGCCGTGGGGCGCCTGCCCAGAGTGCACGGGGCTCGGCACCAAGATGGAGGTCGATCCGGAGCTCGTTGTCTCCGACCCGACGAAGACGCTGGCCAACGGCGCCATCGACGCGTGGAGCGGCGGCCACGTCAGCGACTACTTCATCCGGCTGATTGAGGCCCTTGGCGACGCGCTGGGGTTCACCGTCGACACTCCATGGGGGCGGCTGTCGGCCAAGGCGCAGAAGGCGCTGCTCTACGGATTCGACAAGCAGGTGCACGTCCGGTATCGCAACCGGTACGGCCGCGAGCGTTCGTACTACACGAACTTCGAGGGGGCGATCCCCTACATCGAGCGGCGGCACTCCGACGCCGACAGCGACTACAGCCGCGAGCGGTATGCCGAGTTCATGCGCGAGGTGCCGTGCCCGTCCTGCAAGGGCGCACGGCTCAAGCCGGTGTCGCTGGCCGTCAAGGTCGACGACCGGTCGATCTCGGAGTACTGCGCGCTGCCGATCGGCGAGCTGGCCAAGTTGCTGCTGACCCTGGAGCTGTCCGAGCGGGACATGCAGATCGCCGGACGGATCCTCAAGGAGGTCAACGCCCGGCTGGGCTTCCTGCTGGACGTCGGCCTTGACTACCTGAGCCTGGACCGGGCCTCGGCGACCCTGGCCGGCGGCGAGGCGCAGCGGATCAGGCTGGCCACGCAGATCGGGTCCGGCCTGGTCGGGGTCCTGTATGTGCTGGACGAGCCGTCCATCGGGCTGCATCAGCGGGACAACCACCGGCTGCTGGAGACCCTGCTGCGGCTGCGCGACCTCGGCAACACGCTGATCGTCGTCGAGCATGACGAGGACACCATCCGGGCCGCTGACTGGGTCGTCGACATCGGACCGCGAGCCGGCGAGCACGGCGGCAACGTGGTGGTCTCCGGCCCGCTGACGGAGCTGCTGGCCAGCCGGGAGTCGATTACCGGTGCCTACCTGACCGGCCGGGAGTCGATCGAGGTCCCGACGGAGCGGCGTAAGCGGACTCGGGGCCGTGAGGTCGTGGTCAAGGGCGCGGCCCAGCACAACCTCAAAGGCATCGACGTCGCGTTCCCGCTGGGCTGCTTCATCGCGGTCACCGGTGTCTCGGGCTCGGGTAAGTCGACCCTGGTCAACGACATCCTCTACAGCGCGCTGGCGCGGGAGCTGCACGGCACCCGGATCGTGCCCGGCAAGCACACGAAGGTGACCGGCATGCAGCACCTGGACAAGGTGGTGCACGTCGACCAGGGCCCGATCGGCCGCACGCCCCGGTCGAACCCGGCGACCTACACCGGGGTGTTCGACAGCGTCAGGAAGCTGTTCGCCCAGACCACCGAGGCCAAGGTGCGCGGCTACCAGCCGGGCCGGTTCTCCTTCAACGTCAAGGGCGGCCGGTGTGAGGCGTGCTCCGGCGACGGCACCATCAAGATCGAGATGCAGTTCCTGCCGGACGTGTATGTGCCCTGCGAGGTTTGCCACGGGGCGCGTTATAACACCGACACGCTGCAGGTCCATTACAAGGGCAAGACCATCGCCGACGTGCTGCAGATGCCGATCGAGGAGGCTGCCGAGTTCTTCGAGCCGGTACCGTCGATCCACCGGCATCTCAAGACTCTTGTCGACGTCGGCCTCGGCTACGTCCGCCTCGGCCAGCCGGCGCCGACGCTGTCGGGCGGCGAGGCCCAGCGCGTGAAGCTGTCGTCCGAGCTGCAGAAGAGGTCAACCGGTCGCACGGTGTACATCCTCGACGAGCCGACCACCGGGCTGCACTTCGAGGACATTCGCAAGCTGCTCGGTGTCATCAACGGCCTTGTCGATAAGGGCAATACGGTGATCGTGATCGAACACAACATGGATGTGATCAAGACATCGGACTGGATCGTCGACATGGGTCCCGAAGGCGGGGCT
>DASXMP010000087.1:0-41560 GCA_036495585.1 Streptosporangiaceae bacterium | reverse complement strand
GGGGTCCGGCTGGCGTGCACGGCCAGCGGCGGCTATGCTTCCCGCCATGCACGCGCAGTATCCGGCTGACTGCCGAATTGCAGGCTGGTGGCGCCGCCAGTAGGCGGTGCCAGGTTCGCGTGCAGCAGACCACCCATAAGGCGACCGCTCGGCATGGCGGCCGCCTTTTCTTTTCGGCCCGTCGTCGCCGGGCATGACACCCCCGCGAGGCCGACGATGGACCAGACGACCTATCTGACCAGCGATAATGTCCGAGTTATCCGGACCGCCGAGCCGTTCGACGCTACCCTGCTCGGCGACCTGACGCAGCAGGTCGCCGCCAGGCCGGGCGGGGTCTTCAGCTCCGGCATGGAATACCCCGGCCGGTACAGCCGCTGGCACCTGGCTTACGTGGACCCGCCGGTGCAGATCGTGGCCCGCGGTCGCCGTGTGACCGCCACCGCGCTGAACGCGCGCGGCAAGATCGTGCTCCCGGTGATCGCTGACGCGCTGGGCCGCGCCGCTGGCACGGCGGCCAGTATCGTCGACGGCCCCGGAGTCGACGGGTCCAGTGTCGAGGTGGTCATCGCCGACCGCGGCGGTGTTTTCACTGAGGAGGAGCGCAGCCGTCGGCCGACCGTGTTCTCCGCGTTGCGGGAAATCATGACGGCATTCCGGCCTGAGCCCAGCGCGCCTCCCCTCGGCGGTGTGGCCGACCACCTCGGGCTGTACGGGGCGTTCGGATATGACCTGGCCTTCCAGTTCGAGCCGGTCCGGCTCCGCCGCGACCGCGACCCCGGGGCACGCGACCTGGTCCTGCATGTGCCCGACCAGGTCTACGTCCTGGATCGCAAGCGGGAAACTGCGACCCGCTACAGCTACGACTTCGAGACCGCGGCCGGGTCGACCGCGGACTTGCCGCGTGGCACGTTCCCGGCCCCCGATGGCGCGGGCGAAGGCACGGCCGCGATGGGACACGGCGACGTTCCCGCTCAGCGCGACCTGCCCGAAGATCCGCGGCCAGGCAGCTACGCAGCGATCGTGTCGCAGGCCAGGGAGCGATTCGCCCGCGGTGACCTGTTCGAGGTGGTGCCGAGCCATACGTTCTACGCACCGTGCCCGGACCCGGCGGCGTTCTTCGAGCGGCTGTGCGAGCGGAATCCGGCCCCCTACGAGTTCTTCCTGAACCTCGGTGAGAAGGAGTACTTGGTCGGCGCCTCGCCGGAGATGTACGTGCGGGTCACCGGTGATCGGGTCGAGACCTGTCCGATCGCGGGCACGGTCGCGCGCGGCACGGATGCGCTGGGCGATGCTGAGCAGATCCGCGACCTGCTGACCTCGCTCAAGGAGGAGTCCGAGCTCACCATGTGTACGGACGTGGACCGAAACGACAAGTCCCGCATCTGCGTCCCGGGCAGCATCCAGGTCATCGGCCGCCGCCAGATCGAGATGTATTCGCGGCTGATCCACACCGTGGACCATGTGGAAGGACGGCTGCGGTCCGGGTTCGACGCGCTGGACGCGTTCCTCACCCACATGTGGGCGGTGACGGTGACCGGGGCGCCGAAGAACTGGGCCATGCAGTTCATCGAGGACCACGAGGCGGCCCCGCGGCGCTGGTACGGCGGCGCGGTCGGCATGATCGGCTTCGATGGCAGCATGAACACTGGCCTGACCTTGCGGACCGCTCATATCTCCGGCGGCGTCGCGGCCGTCCGGGTCGGCGCGACACTGCTGTTCGACTCCGACCCGGAGGCGGAGGAGCGAGAGACGGCGCTCAAGGCCCGGGCCCTGCTGGAGACGCTAGCCGAGGCCGGCGGACTCTCCCGGCGCCAGGCGGTCAATCCGGCTATCCCGGCCGCCTCGCCGGACCTGCCAGGCGACGGGCTGCGTGTACTCCTGGTGGACCACCAGGACTCATTCGTGCACACCCTGGCCGGCTATTTCCGCGAGGAGGGAGCCGAGGTCGCGACCCTGCGGGCCGGGTTCGACCTGGGCTTGCTCGACGAGTTCGCCCCGGATCTCGTGGTGCTGTCGCCTGGGCCCGGGCAGCCTGCCGACTTCGAGTGCGACAAGCTGCTGACCGCGCTGGATGAGCGAGGGCTCCCTGCCTTTGGTGTATGCCTCGGCCTGCAGGCGATGGTCGAGCACGCTGGCGGTTCGCTCGGCCTGCTCGCCGTGCCGATGCATGGCAAGCCGAGCCAGGTCCGGGTGCTCGGCGGGCAGCTGCTAGCGGGACTGCCGCCCGAGTTCGCCGCCGCGCGCTATCACTCGCTGCATGCCAGGCCAGAGCAGGTCACCGGCGGGTACGAGGTGACCGCGGTCACCGCCGATGGGGTCGTGATGGCGATCGAGGATCCAGGCCGGGCCCGCTGGGGCGTCCAGTTCCACCCCGAGTCGATTCTTACCACGGGCGGCCGGGCGGGTCACCTCATCGTGGCGAACGTGCTGCGCCTGGTCGCCGCCGGCCGTTGACAGCCGCTACGGGATGGTCGCCCGACGCCCGACGCCCGGCTGGACTGCGTCGCATTCGCCGCCACCGGTGCCGGGTCAGCCGCAGTCCAGTGCGGGTAGATCGGCGCCCATGCGGGCAGACTCGGGCTCTGGTGCCCTGCGCGATCATGTCCGGTAACGGCCCGCCTGTGGCAGTCTTGGGGTGTGCCCGATATCACCTTCCCGGCCGGAGCAGGCAGTGATGCCGCATACCTGGCTGTGCCACCAGCGAGCAGCAGTACGGGGCCATGGCCGGGAGTTGTGGTCCTCCACGAGGCATTCGGACTGGACGAGTCGGTTCGTCGGCAGGCCGACGAACTGGCCGCGCACGGGTACCTGGCGCTGGCGCCCGACCTGTTCGAGGGGAAGCACTGGATCCGGTGCGTGCGCGCCGCGTTCCAGCAGTTGCGGACTGGCGGTGGCCCCGCGTTCGCGGTCATCGACGCTGCGCGTGCGTTCCTGGCTGGCCGGGCCGACTGCACCGGCAAGACCGGCGTGATCGGTTTCTGCATGGGCGGCGGCTTCGCGCTGCTCTGCGCGCCGGGGCACGGCTTTGACGTTGCTTCAGTGAACTACGGCGAGGTGCCGAAGGACACCGAGCGCGTGCTGGCCGGTGCCTGCCCGATCGTGGGCAGCTTTGGTGGCCGGGACGCGATGGGGACCGCGCATCCCGAGCGGCTGCAGCGGGCGCTCGCGGTCCTCGAGGTGCCGCACGACGTGCAGGTCTATCCGGGCTCCGGGCACCGGTTCATGAACCAGCCGTCTGGGGCGGCGGCTAACGCGTTCGCCACGGTGACGAGGATGACCTACCAGCCAGCGGACGCAGCCGACGCCTGGCAGCGAATCCTCGCATTCTTCGGCACGTACCTCGGCACTACCGCCGTGCCGTCTCGTGACGAGCCGTCGCACGACTAGCGGCAAGGTCCAGCGCAACGGCCGCTAGCCGGCGACTAACGCGCTGGCCTTTCGGCTGCCAGCCTCGGGCAGCGGGTCCTGGTGGATCTGCCCGGCCGGGATGCTCGCGGCAAGCAGCGCAGTCGTCTGGCAGACCATCGCGGGCGGTCCGCAGACGTAGGCCTCGGTGCCCTCGAACAGCCCGTGCCCGCTCATCACGTCGGGCAGCCGGCCGGTCAGGCCCATGTAGCCGGGCTCGTCGGACAGGACCGGCAGCACCCGCAACGACGGGAACGCGGATGCGAGCAGTTGGAGATCATCGAAGTCGTAGAGATCGAACTGCTGCCGCACACCGAAGAACAAGGTGATCTTGCGGTGCCGAGACCGGGTTGGGGTCGCGATCGCCTGTTCGATGATGGCCTTGATCGGCGCCAGGCCAGTGCCGCCCGCAACGCACAGAAGGTCGCGGTCGGTGTCCGTCAGCGCCATCTCGCCGGCCGGGGCACCGAGCAGGACGCAGTCGCCAATACCGCTGTGGTACACCAGGCTATTGCTGACGAGCCCGCCGGGGATCGCCTTGACGTGCAGTTCGATCAGTCCGGCACGTCGCGGCGCGGTGGCGATCGAATAGGGTCGCCAGACTCGCGGCCATCTGGTGACCTGCACCGGTACGTACTGGCCAGCCCGATAGTGGAGCGGCTCGGTGGGCCGCAATCGGATCACCGCGACGCCCGGCGATCGCAGCTCGTGGGCCACGATCTCGGCCACCCACCAAGGCGGCGCAGTGACCGTGTCGAGTTCCGCCGCCGCCCGCATGGTGACGGAGATGTAATCGACAGCAACCTGCCAGGCGGCGGCGATCTCCGAACTCCAGCCCAGCCCGGCGTAATGCTCGACAGTGTCGCGCAGCGCGGTGAAAAAGGCGCGATGGTGCCGGTCGGTAACGCCGTATTTCCGATGCTCCCGAGCGAGCTGGCCAAGAATCTCGGCACTCGCCGCTGGGCTATCGAGGCTTGAGATCGTGCGCGTCAGCGCCGCGAACATGTGCTCGCGATGTGCGGTCATGCTCATCGGAAAGAGCGACCTAATGGCCGGGTTCGCCACGAAAAGGCGTGCATAGAAATACTCGATGGCGGTCGGGCCAGCCGCTGCAACGCGCGCAAAGGACTCCTTTACCAGGCGGGGCTCCAGGTCCGCTGCGGAGATAGAGCCAGGCGCTGGGAGTGGAGCTTCAGCCGCCAACTGCGCAGCGGAGTCACGCAGGAGTTGTGCTGGCATCTGAGCCTGCGACCTGGCTAGCTTCTCGGACAGCAGGGTCTCGTTGGATACCACGCTCAGGCTTACGGGACCGCGACTCAATGGTGCGGTGAATCCGAAATAGCGAGCAGCCCGGCTCGTGTGGCGGCCGTGACCGCGCAGCCGGGCGCGGCGCTGGCGCACGCTATCTTCCGGAACAAGGCTTTCTGGCTCGGCCGGCTGCGCAGTGGTTTGCGGCTCGGCCGGCTGTACAGTGGTTTGCGGCTCGGCCGGCTGTACAGCGGTTTGCGGGGCTGGCGCTTGGGGGGCTGACGCTTGCTCGGCAGCTGAATGCGGTTCGGCAGTTTCCGCCCCAGCAGCTTGCGGCTCCGCCGTTTGCTGGTCCGCAATTAGGGGCTCGGCCGTTTGCTGCCCGGCCGTTTGCTGCACTGTGGCTTGCCGCACTGTGGCTTGCCGCACCGGCGATCTCGCCGACCGCCAATGCGGAACGCCCCCGTCAAGCGCGATTGCCACGTCGTGATTGTTACACTCACCCCGAACCTCGACAAGCCATTTCTCCCAAGGCTGTCCAAGCAGTACGGAGTGTTACGGAACGCCGTTCGGTAATGCCATCGATTGCAGGTCCCGGCGTTCCTCCTGGGAGGGCCAGCTATGCTGCAGAGATACCGGAAAAGCAGCATGCGCGGTGGCCTGAAGATTATTCAGTGCGAAGCCTGCCTGATCACGGATGGTGAAGGCCGATCGCGAGGCCTTTCGGCAACCTTAGCGGCAAGAGGATCTGAAAGCTCGCGATGGCGCGATGTGTCGCTTTGGCGAAATCGCTGTGTCAGGCGGCCAAGCAAAACTTCCACTACTCCCTAACACGCCTGCTGTGCATAATCCAGTGAGTTCGCCTGCATTTCACTTCAGGTAAGCAGTCACCGGCCCCGAGATGTACGACTGATTCCAGACATCAATCACTATGTAGGAGAAGTCACCACAGCGCCCGACTCTCTGCTGCACCGGCCCGGGCGCGGTGGGTGTGGAAGTCAGAGCGAGGTCTGGTAGCCGTTCAGCCAGTGCACCTGCAGCCAGGTAATGGCGCTGCCCCAGGCGCCACTGACTTCCAGCACCCCGACTGCGATCAGCATCAGACCGCCAATGCGGGTGACCATCCTGGCGTGTCGCCGGGCGAAGCCGAAGACGTTGACGCCCCGCTGGAAAGCGACCGCGACGATGAGGAACGGAATTCCGATGCCGAGTGCGTAAACAAAGGCGAGCAGGCCGCCCCGCAGCGCGGTGCCACTGGTGGAACCGAGGATCAAGACAGCGGTGAGGGTGGGCCCGGTGCAGGGCGTCCAGCCAAGCCCGAAGAGCAGGCCAAGCAATGGCGCGCCGGCCAGCCCAGCGCGCGGCCGGAAGCCAGGCTTCACGATCCTGCCAGCGAAGCTGAAGCGGTCGAGGATCCCGACGAAGAGCAGTCCGAGCACGATGATCAGCCCGCCGAGGATTTGGGTCAGCCCCTGGCGGTGCGTGAGCAGGGCACCGCCGATGCTGGCGGCGGTAATTCCTTCGAGCGCGAACAGGACGGAGAAGCCCAGTACAAACAGCAGCGTGCCGAGCACGACCCGGCCGCGGTCCGGCATGGCAGCACCAAGGTTTCCGGCCTCAGCAGGGTCCGCTGCGCCAGCTCCGGCGGCAGGCTCGCTGGTCAGGGACTGCGCGCTGGTCACGTCGCCCGTAGCGGCGCCAGGGCCGGCGACAGCTGCGCCCGCGGTGGCCGCCGCCGGAATGGCGATGGCTGCGGTAGCCACGTTCTGACCCGCTGTACCGGAGGGTTCCTGCTCCCGGCCTTTCCGGCCGCGTCTGCCGGGGCCGGCCGCAGTGCCCGACATGCCGGTCAGGTACGAGAGGTATCCGGGGACCAACGGCAGGCAGCACGGCGACAGGAAGGTGACCGCGCCCGCCGCAGCCGCGACGGGAATGGCCAGCAGCACTGGCCCGGACAAGACCAGATGCTCGATGCCACCGCCCACGCGCTGCCTCCTTCCAGTTTGGCAGCGTCTAACCTACTCGGCCACGCAAGCCTGGCGGCGACCCGGCCGCACCTCAGGCAGGAGCTCCGCGGCCCGCCAGCGCCGCCCGCGGCCGGGGTGCAGGTGTGGGGGAGAGGCCAATCGCCCTACGGCCCGGTGGCTGGCTGCGATGCCATCGCTGGCTGCGCCGCGGCAGTTAGCGCGGCTTCGGTCGAGGCAGCGCTGGCGGGCAGCAGCGGCAACCGGACGGCCGGAGTCGGGATCTCGCCTAGGTGGTAGAGCACGGCCTTGATCACGGTCGGGTTCGGCTCGGCAAAAAGTGCCATGGACAGCCTGGCCAGCCCGTGCCCGAGCTGTCTGGCCTCGGTCACGCGCTCCTGCTTCCAGGTCTCCGCCAGCCTGGCGAACTCCCTAGTCCGTACGTGCGCGGACGCTGTGATCGCACCGGCTGCGCCGAGGGCAAGCAGGGCTGGCGCGTAGGCGTCGTCCCCCGCGAGCACGCTGAACCCCGGCGCCCGGTCACCGAGCATCGCCACCGTGTCCTGGTCCACCCCGCCGGTCGCCTGCTTCACACCGGCGATCCCAGCGAGCTGGGCCAGCTCGCGCATTACCGGCCAGCCAAGCGCCTGGCCAGTGCGATGCGGAATGTTGTAGATGATCAAGGGAACGGGGCTCTCCGTGGCGAGCACCCGAAAGTGCTCACGCACGCCGGCCTCGCCGGGGCGGTTGTAGTACGGCACCACGACCAGCGCCGCGCTCACTTCCGGCCACGCTGCGAGGCCGGCCAGCGCATCGGCGGACGCAGCCGTGTCGTTGGACCCGGCGCCGGCGATGAGCGGTGCTGCTCGTTCCCCGCACACTCGCGCGCAGATGTCGAGGACCTGGGCTCGCTCCGCAACGGTCAGGGCCGCCGCCTCCGCGGTAGTGCCGAGGGCCACGATTCCGCTGGCGCCCTCGTCGAGCACCCGCCTCGCCAGCTGCTCGAGCGCGTCGGCAGCGATCGAGCCATCCGCGGCAAAGGGCGTGATCAGGGGTACGAACAGGCCAGCTGGCTGGAAACGGGCGGTCTGGCGATCACCGGTCGTGGTCATGAGATCGATCCTGCCGCCGCCAATAGTTCAGGTCCAGTTCACATTTCTTGCGCGACACATAAGCTGGCCTAATGCTCGATGTCCGTCGGCTCCGTCTGCTCCGGGAACTAGCCAGGCTGGGGACCATCGCGGCGGTTGCCGACGCCCTCGCGTACACGCCGTCGGCGGTGTCGCAGCAACTCAGCGCCCTTGAGCGGGAGGCGGGCGTGCCGCTGCTGCGGCGCAGCGGCCGGGGGGTTGAACTGACTGCAGCAGGCACCGACCTGGCCGAGCGGACCGGGCCGGTGCTCGAGCTGCTCGAGCAGGCCGCGGCCGCCCTTGCGCAGGCCAGGACGGACCTGACCGGCGAATTGCGGATCGGCGCATTCCAGACGGCAGTGCGCACGCTGCTGCCGGCCGCGCTGGTAGCACTGGGCGGTGAGCATCCGCGGCTGGAGCTGCATGTAACCGAGCTAGATCCGGCAGCAGTGCCCGATGCGCTGCGGACCGGGGCGGCGGATCTGGCGCTCGTGCATGCTTACGACTACGTTCCGGCCGCGCCTGACCCAGCACTGGAAACGGCACCGCTGCTCACCGAGACGATCTTCCTGGCAACGGCTGCCGACCGTGTCGCCGGCCCGGTTCCTGGCCCGGCCGTCGGCCCGGATCCGGTCGCGGCGAGCAGCATGCAGTCGTGGATCGTCGCTAGTCCAGGCACGCTGTGTCACCTGATGGCGGTCCGGCTGTGCCAGGCCAGCGGGTTCACGCCACGGATCCGGCACTATGCCGACGACTTCGGCGCGGTCCTTGCCCTCGTGGCGGCCGGCCAGGGCGTGGCAGTCGTGCCCGAGCTCGCGCTGGCTGACCGGCCAGCGGGGGTCGTTCTCACCGAGTTGCCGGCCCGGCGGCGCACGCTGATCGCCTACCGGGCCGGGGCCGGAACCCATCCAGCCATCGCGGCGGGCGCCGCCGCCCTCAGGTCCGCCGCCGCCAGGTACCTTGCGGGCCCCGAGGCGGCACCCGGACGGCCGGCCGGAGCGGGTTCGTCCGGGCCCGCATGGCCGCCGCCTAGGCCGCAGGCCGCTGCGGGACCCGGCGCGGTGGCGTCGTTGCCGGCGCAGGGGGAGCCGTCGCGTAGCTGAGGCGGCGGCGCAGGATGGCGCGCTCAGCGGCCGTCCAGCTCGTCGTGGTCAGCAGGTAAATGCCCGCTGCCAGCGGCACGAACGCGGCGATGACGACCGTCGTGTACGGCATCAGGCGCATGAGCAGGGCGTACCCGGCTGGCTGAGCAGCCGCGGCGGGCTTTGATGTCCTGGTGCCAGTGCGGGCCGGGGCGACCGCTGCCGGCGCCACCAGAGCCGGGGTAGCGGCTCGAGTCATCCGGGCGGTCAGGTAGCCAACCAGGGCCAGCAGGGCGAACAGGCCGGCGAACAACAGTCCCTGCCCGCTGAGCGGTCCGGCCCCGCCGAGCCAGTGACTGCCGAGCGGTGTGCTCAGCAACCGGGCGGTGAGCAGGGTGTTCCGGTGCCCGTCGACCGTCCCGGACAGGAACAGCCGGTACATGATGCTGAAGAACGGCAGTTGCAGCAGCAGCGGAAGGCAGCCGGCCAGCATGCCGGATCCTTCCTGGCGATACAGCGCGGCCAGCTCCTGCTGCAGCCGGGCCGGCTGCGAGCCGTACCGTTGGCGAAGATCCTGAGCCTTGGCGCTGAGGGCGGCCATCCCGGCCTGGCCGCGGAAGGCGTAGTAGCTCAGCGGACTCAGCAGCAGCCGGACGCCGATGGTGAACACGACGATCGCGGCCGCGACGGCGAGTCCGCCGGGAAGCGGTGACAGGAACTGCGTGAGCGCCAGCACGACGTGATAGGCGACGCTGATCGGACCGTTGAACAAGCTTGACATGGCGATACCCCTCCAGCGGGTCGGGAAGATTCCTGGTGTGCTGGAGACGGCCGCGTGCAGGCACGCGTCACGGACTCAAGATGGTCCGCAGAACGTCAGGTGCGCGTACTGATCAGGCGGCCGCCGGGACCGCCGACGGCGCTCTCGGCCGCGCGTGGCCGGCCGCGTTCGGGTTGAGCTGACGTTGGTAGACGGCACCCCATGACTTGCGGCGGAGCGCAACGGCACGCTGTAGCAGCGGCCCGGCTGTCAGCGGGGTACCTGGCCAGGCGGCATGCGCGACCATGACGACCAGGGCGGCCGCGATTGCCACCGCGGCCACTCCGACCAGGGCGGACGGTGTCGTGGCCGCATGCGCCAGTGACTGCCAGCGGCCGAGCACCTCGGCGCCGGCGAGCCCAAGGAGCGCGGCCAGCAAGCCCGCCCACATCCTGGCGGCGCTCGGCGACGTTCCGTCCCGTCCGATCACGCCATCAACTGTACGCCGCCCTGCGCGGCAGCAGCGCCGTCAGCGGGCGCCTGGGCGGGCGCTGCGTCGCGACTTGAGCCGCCGTCAGCAGCCGGAGCCGGGCACGATCAGACGCGGTTGCGGCGCGGGGTCGCGCGGCGGGGACCTGGTCGGCCGTTTCGGTTGGCCCGGCCGCGGCGGCGCCGCGGATCTGCGCGACCTGCGGCGCTCGCGCTGAAGGCGGCGGCGAGGCCTCGATCGGCGGTCGATAGCCCGACTGCGATGGTCAGCCGAGCTTGGCGAGCGTCTCCCCGACGGCCCGGTGGAAGGTGGGGTAGGCGTAGATCATCTCGCGCAGCCGCTGCACCGGGATCCTGGCGTGCACCGCGAGCGTGAGCATGCTCAGCACCTCCCCGCCGGTGGGTCCCGCAGAGGTCGCGCCGACGAGCACGCCGCTGCCCGTGTCCGCCACCAGCTTGATGAAGCCGTCGTTCCCGGCCTTGTGGATCCAGCCCCTGGTCGACACAGGCAGCTGGCCCAGCGCGGTCGCGACGCCGTCGCCGAACTGCTCGCGGGCCTCCGCCTCGGTCAGGCCGACGCTGCCGATCTCGGGATCGGTGAAAGTGACGCGCGGCACCGCGTGGTACTCGGCCGGGTGGAACGGACGGCCGAGCAGCTGGTCGAGAATGATGCCGCCGTGATACATCGACATGTGCGTGAAAGCGCCGTGGCCGACCACATCGCCGAGCGCCCAGACGCCGGGCGCGGCTTGCATGGCGGCGTCGACCTTCAGGCTACGGGCGTGCTCGTCCAGCCCGATCGAGGCCACGCCGAGGCTGGCCAGGTCGGCCTTGCGGCCCGTGGCGACGAGCAGCCGCGCACCGTTGATCTCGCGGCCGCCCGCCAGCGTGATGGAGAACGCGTGGCCGTCGTGGCTGACCCGCTCGGCTGAGGCGCCGGTCTGCACGGTGATCTGGTCGGCGCGGAAGATCTTCTCGATTAGCGCGGCCGATTCGGGTTCCTCGGCCGGCAGCATCCGGCCCGAGGCCTCGATGATCGTGACCGCCGTGCCGAACCGCGCGTAGACCTGTGCCAGTTCCGCGCCGATCGCCCCGCCGCCGAGCACAAGCAGCGAGATTGGCACCTCCTCGCACTCGATGGCCTGGTGGTTCGTCCAGTACGGGGTGGCGGACAGGCCGTCGATCGGCGGTATCGACGGGGCAGTGCCCGGGTTGAGCACCACGCCGCGACGAGCGTGCAGCAGCTCGTCCCCGACAGTCACCTGACCGGGTCCGGCGAGCTTGCCGTGACCGCGGTAGAGCGTTCCGCCGAGGCCGGTGAACCGGTCGGCGGCAACCTTGTCGTCCCAGTTGTCGGTGGCCTCGACGCGGATTCGCTTCGCCACCGGCGCCCAGCTCGGCGAGATCACCGAGGTGCCGGCCATGCCCGGGATGCGGTGACCCTCGGCCAGCAGGTTGCCGGCCCTGATCATCATCTTCGACGGGACGCAGCCCCAGTATGGGCACTCGCCGCCTACCAGGCTCTCCTCGACCGCGGCAACGCTAAAGCCAGCCTTGGCGAGCTCCTCCGCCACGAACTCGCCGCCGGGACCCATGCCGATGACGATGACGTCAAACTCGCGTTCACTCACGCCGGTCCTCCGATGCGCCGCCGGGGGCCGCTCGTGGCGATGACCAGCGGCCCGTTACGCAATCATTGTCCCAGCAAGGGCGGATCATGCGCGGCCGCGCCGCGGCGCCTGGCTAGGGCCAGTCGGACGGGCGCCTTGGCGGGGCGAGCGGCCAGCCACCCGCGGCCAGCCTGGCCCGGACCCGGGCGATGTCGGACTCCCTGGCCGCGGTGTGGGTCACTGTCTTGATCGCCGTGCGGATCGCCTCGGCCGAGTCTGGGTCGCTGGTGCTGGCCAGCTCCTCGCCGATGGCCGCGACTTCGGAGTCGGTGAGCTGGCTGCCGAGGAGCGCGAACAGGGGAAGGTAGTCCACGCGCGGCACACCCTCGGGATAGCCGGCTCGCAGCCAGCCGATGATCGCAGCGAGAAACGCCGGCATCTCCATGCGGTCACGCCCTTTCAGCTGGCCGGTCGTCCGCGTTAGTGACCAGCCTGGTAGATCGCGTAGATTCCCCAGCCGATCGCGGCCAGCACAATCGTGAAACACACCGCGCCGGCGACGATCCCCGGGATGCTGCCTCCCACGACGGCGTCGGAGTCTGCCTCGCCGGCCGCGGCCTTGGCGGGTGCGCCGCCGGGCAGGCTGAGAGCGCGAAGCCCGATCGCGAACAGCGCTGGCAGGCCGGCGCCGGCGAGCAGACCCACGACCACGATCTGCCAGAGCGCGGTCAGGTTGATCCAGGAGTTCACCGCGGCTTCCTCTCTCATCCGTTCCGAGATGTTGTCTCAGGCCGTGGCCGGCTGTGCGACGGCCGGCTTGCCCGGATCAACCGAGCCGGTCCACTCGGTGTTCACGTTGTCGTGACCGACGCGGGTGCCGCGTGAGCGCAGGTAGATCGCCGCCACAACCGCGAGCAGGATGACCAGATCGACTACCGCGCCGACGTTCCCGCCAATGGCGTGCGCCAGGAAATACGCCCCAGCGCCGACGACAGCAGCAGATGGCAACGTGAAGACCCATGCGGTCGCCATCCGGCCGGCGACGCTCCAGCGGACCTCGGCACCCTTCTTGCCCAGGCCGGTGCCGATGATCGAGCCGGTCGCGACGTGGGTGGTGGACAGCGAGTAGCCGAAGTGGCTCGACAGCGCACCCGCCGACAGGTTCCGGCTGATCCGGTAGAGCAGCCGGGTGCCGGTGGCCGAGACGAGTGCCGCGATGATTGGGGAGAGTCCGGCGGGGATGATGACCTTGGAGAACAGGCCGTGCCAGAGCACCGCGTGACCGCCTGCCGCGGCGATCGTGGAGCCGATGACGCCGAGCGTCAATAGGGCCAGTGGCGATGTCGAGTGCCCACGTCAAAATGCGTCAACTGGTCAGTTGCTGGTCACTTCGCTGACAACTGCTGGACGCATGATTTGCGTTCCTAAATCGTCGCCCTGGACTTCCCGGTTCAGTCGGCAGACCGCCGGGCCCACGCTGCGAGGTCCGGGCGGGCGAGCGGCCAGCCCCCGGCGGCGAGCCTGCCGCGCACGCGGGCGATGTCAGATTCGGCGGGGTGCTCCTTGCCGGCCGCCTGAATCGCTGCCCTGATAGTGGCGGTGTGCCGGGCATCCGAGCCGCTTGCCAGCTCCGCGGCGATGGCGTTCACCTCGTCCTGGTTCAGGTCCTGGCCAAGCAAGGCGAACAGGGGTATGTAGTCGCCGTCGGGCATGCCCTCGGGATATCCCTTGCGCAGCCATCGGACGATGTCACCGAGGAACGAAGCCAACGGCATGAGTCCACCTCCAGCAACTGTGCGTCCGGCCCGCGCCGCGGCGGTGCCTCACTTTCCGTGCCCGGCCACGACGATGATGTAGATGCCGTAGCCGATGGCCGCCACGACGCACGCGAAGCAGAGCACCCCGATGGCGATGCCAGCGCGGCTGCCGCCGAGCACTCGCTCGGAGTCGGCGTCCACGGTGGCGCCGTGCCTGCCTGGCAAGCTCATGGCCCGCATGCCGACCGCGAAGAGAGCGGGCAGGCCGGCGCCAGCTAGCAGGCCGACCCCCACTATTTCTCCGACTGCCTTGAAATCAATCCAGGAACTCATGCTCGGTCTGCGCTCCGTTCGTCGGGCCTCGCCGGCTAGAGCCGGGCAGGCGCCCTGGCTGGTTCGGACGGCGCAACTGATCCGGTCCACGTGGAGTTGACATTCACGGGCGTGACCCTGGTTGCGCGCGACCGGTAGTAGATCAGCGCAGCCAGCGCGCCGAGCAGGATCAGGTCGAGCACGATGCCGCCGGTGCCGCCGACCTCATGCGCGATGAAGTAGCTGAGCGCTCCCATCGCGCCCGCGCTGGGCAGCGTGAGCAACCACGCGACGGCCATCCGCCCGGCGGTGTTCCAGCGGACCTGGGCGCCTCTCTTGCCGAGGCCGCAGCCAAGGATGGATCCGGTCGCCACTTGCGTGGTCGACAGCGAGTAGCCGAAATGCGTGGACAGCAGAATGATGGCCGCCGACGAGGACTCGGCTGCCATGCCCTGCGGTGGCTGGATCTCGACCAGGCCCTTGCCCAGCGTCCTGATGACGCGCCAGCCGCCGACATAGGTGCCGAGCGCGATCGCGAGGCCGCAGGACACGATCACCCACAGCGGTGCGCTCGCGCCGGCGTGCAGCGTGCCGTTGGCGATCAGCCCGAGGGTGATGACGCCCATCGTCTTCTGTGCGTCGTTGGTTCCGTGTGCCAGCGAGACCAGGGAGGCCGACCCGATCTGGCCAATGCGGAAGCCGTGGTCGCGGCTGCGATTGCGCATCGACCGGCTGATCCGGTACACCAGGTAGGTGCCGACGGCCGCCACCAGCCCGGCAATGAAGGGGGAGAGCACCGCCGGCAGGATGACTTTGGACACCAGGCCCTGCCACTTCACCGCGTGCTCGCCAGCGGCGGCCAGCATCGAGCCGATCACGCCGCCGATCAGCGCGTGCGACGAGCTGGACGGGATGCCGAAGTACCAGGTAGTCAGGTTCCAGATGATCGCCCCGACCAGGCCGCCGAAGACGACCGTCAGGGTGACCAGCCCGGTGTTGACTAGGCCGTTGGCGATCGTCGCCGCGACGCTCAGGGACAGGAAGGCGCCGACGAGGTTGAGTACGGCGGACAGGCCCACGGCGATGTGAGGACTCAGCGCCTTGGTGGCGATCGACGTCGCCATGGCGTTGGCGGTGTCATGAAACCCGTTGGTGAAGTCGAACGACAGGGCGGTGGCGACGACCAGGCCCATAACGACGTCGTTGCTGGCCACGGGTATGCCTCTCGGTCGCTACGGCTCGCCGGGATGGCCGGCCGTCCCGGGGCCCGCTGGGCGCGCGGCAGTGGCAGGCAGAAGCGGGTTCACATCGGCGATGTTACGGATAGCGACTGAGCGCTGCTCAGAGCGACCCCCGCCTTGCGGCAACCTCGGTGCTAGCCGAGCGGCATGCCTCGGTCGATCGACGTGGTCGTGATGCCGGACAGGCAGAGGCCCGCGGTGAGCTCACGGATCACCCGTTCGCCGTCGATCGTCCCGCAGCTGAACAAGTCAATGGCGATCAGGTCCTCTTCGGGCCAGGTATGAATGCTCAGGTGGGATTCGGCCAGGATGAGGACCAGCGTGATCGCGCCATTCGGGAACACGACATGGCTGGCGTCGAGCACGTGGCCACCACCGGAGCGGACCGCAGCGGTTGCGACCTCCGTCAGCTTGCCGACATCGCCGACCGGCGACGCGGCGGTGAACCGGGCGTCGATGGCGTACAGGCGCTTGGCCGAGACGGCCTCCTGGCGCCGCAGGTCGGCAAGATCGCTCGGCGCTTGGTTGCCAGGCACGGTGTGCGAGGATACCTTACGGGCCGCCTGCCAGCGCGAATCGGTGCTGGCGGGCCAGGCAGGACGTGACGATCCGATGAATGCTGACGATATGGGCCCGAGGGCGACAGATCCGGATATCGCTAATGACGCGGTAGCTATTGACCGCGTCATCAGCGAGGTGGCCGCCGCCGTCGGCCTGGCGGAAGGCGAGCCGGGCATCCGCGACATCCTGTCGGCGGTCCTTGCAGCCGAGCCGGTCGCCGTCAGGGACGTCAGCAGGATGGCTGAGCTGCCGGTGCCGATCGTCGCGGCAGTGTGCAGTGAACTGCGCAAGCGCGACGTCATCGACACCCAGCGCCCGGTGCGCCTGACGGCGGCTGGGCGCTCGGCGGTCCTGGCGGCTGTCGGCGGCCCGCCGCTGACGGCCGCCTGCCCCGAGTGCGCCGGCCGCGGCCTGGCGATCCCTGTCGAGCTGGCGGGGCTGGCGGAGACGCTGCAGGTCAGCGCCGACGGGGCGCCCACGGCCAAGGCCGACCTGGACCAGACCCACTGCACGGTCGCGACGAAACTCAGCCGTGTGCTCCTGCTCGACCAGGCGCACGCGCTGGCCGGCCAGCGGATCCTGCTGCTCGGCGACGACGACCTGATCAGCGTGGCGATCGCGGAGTTCGCCAGGTACCGGCAGCAGACCGCGGCGATCCGCCGGCTGACCGTCATCGACGCGGACGCGGACGTGCTCGACTGGATCGGCACCCAGGCCGAGCACATCGGAATGCCAGTCGAGCTGGTCCGTCATGACCTCCGCCAGCCACTGCCAGCCGGCCTCACCGGCGCCTTCGACGTGGTGCTGACCGACCCGCCCTACACAGTGGCGGGAGCCGAGCTGTTCCTCAGCCGGGCGGTGTCCGGGTTGTCCGGAGAGCCGGGCCGGCACGTGTTCTTCTCCTTCGGCGCCCGGCGCCCCGACGAGACGCTGGCGGTCCAGCGGGCCATCGGCGAGATGGGGCTGGCGGTGCGCTCGCTGCGGCCCGGCTTCAACGAGTACCTGGGCGCTGGCATCCTGGCCGGCACCAGCAACCTGTACCACCTGCGCAGCACGGCCAGCGCGCGGCCGCTTGTCGCCGGCGAGTACGCCGGGCCGATCTATACCGCCGACAGCAGGGCCGCCGCGACGAGGCCGTACCGGTGCGCGGAGTGCAAGGCAGTGCACGAGGTCGGGCCAGGCGCCCGCTGGCCGCAGATAGCCGCGCTCCAGGCGGCTGGCTGCCCGACGTGCGGCGGCACCACGTTCCGGCCGATGCCGCTGGCGCGCCAGCCAGCGGGCCAGCCGTCGGCGGGCCAGCCCCCGGCGGGCCAGCCACCGGCGAGGCGGCGATGAGCGCGGCAGGGGGCGCCGACTACGTCGTGCGGCCGGCCCGCGACGGCGACATCGAGACCATCGTCGGCTTCGAGATCGACATCGCGGTCGTGTCGTTCGCCGAGGAAGCCGTCACCGACCCGGCGCTGCACCGCAAGCGGGTGACCGGTGCGCTCGGCAAGCCGGGGGAAGTCACGCTGGTCGCGGCGGACCGGCGGGCACCGGACCAGCCAGTCGGATGGGCATGGCTCTCGGCCAGGACCAACTCGCTGACCGGCGACCGGTACGGCAACTTCCGGTCGCTGGCCACGGCCGAGGTGCCCGATCGCAGTCTGGTCGGCGAGCTTTTGCTGGCCGCCGTGCTGGCCGCGGCCGACGAGGCCGGACTCTCCCAGCTCACCGGCAAGGTCCACGCGGGCAATCTCGGCATGCGAGCGCTGTATCGGAAGTTCGGCTTCACCGCCGCTCACCTCACCATGGAGCGCAAGACCCGGCCCGCGGACGCGGACGGACCGTTCCGGTGACCAGCACCGCGGCCGGCCCGGGTCCGGTGCTGAAGTGCATCGTCTGGGACATCGACAACACGCTCCTGGACGGCATCTACCTGGAATCTCCCGACCAGCCGCCGCAGGCCGACCCGGAGCTCACGGCGGTGCTGCGTGAGTTGGCTGGCCGGGGCATCCTGCAAGCGCTCGCCAGCCGGAACCCGCCGGAGGCAGCCGCCTGGGTGCAGCAGGCGACCGGCCTGGAGTTCGCGGCGGCCGAATGCGGCTGGGGCAGCAAAGCCGAATCGATTGGCCGCATCGCCGCCGAACTCGGGCTGGAGCTCGAGTCATTCGCCTTCGTCGACGACGACATGCTGGAGCGGGCCGAGGTCGCCGCGGCACTCCCGGACGTGCTGGTCCTGACCCCCGAAGATGCCGCGGAAGCGCCGGGCTGGCCACAGTTCAGCCCGCGAGTCATCACCGCCGAAGCGCGCCGGCGCAGCGACCTGTACGCCGAGCGCCGCCGCCGGCAGGCAGCGGCCGCAGCATTCGGCGGCAGCCGGGACGACTTCCTGCGCCAAGCAGGCACCCGCATCACCATCGGCCGGGCCGCGCTTGCCGACGCGCCGCGACTGCACGAGCTGTCCGTCCGCACCCACCAGCTCAACTCGGTCGGCGAGCCGATCGCTGCGACGGAACTAGCCAGCCTGATCTCCTCGCCCGGGCACGTGGTGGCCACCGTGACGCTGGCGGACAACTTCGGCGACGACGGGCTCGTCGGCGCCGCGATCATGACCGGGAAGGCATCAGCGGTGATGACAGCGCCCGCCATCATGATGTCGTGCCGGGCACTCGGCCGCGGCGCCCTCGACGCGTTGCTGGCCTGGCTATGCCGCACGGCAGCGAGCACCGGGGCAACCGAGATCCAGGTCCCGTGCCTGGTGACCGAGCGCAACGTGCCGATGAGGCTAGCCCTGGCGGCCGCCGGGCTCCGGGCCGAGCCGGGCGCGGCCGCAGCCGGCGGGCGCGCGCTGTTCGCCCGCTCCGTGGCTGGCGAGCTGCCCGCGCTGGCCGGCTGGGTCACCGACCGGGACGCCCCATGAGCGCGGGGCCGCCGCCAGCGGCCTACGACCCCACCACGGTGGCTGACCAGCTTCGGGAGCTGCTGGCGGAGGTGACAGGGCGCGCTGACCTGCTCGCCATCCCCGCGGAAACCGAGCTCTTCGCCGCCGGCGTCGGTCTCGACTCGCTGGCCGGGACGCTGCTGCTGCGCCGGATCAAGCGTCGCTACGCCGTCGACGTTGCCGCCGAGGACCTGAACCTCGATGCCCTGCAAACGCTCGGCACGCTGGCCGAATTTATCGCTGCCCGGGCCGCGCGCGGATAAGGCTAGGCAGGCGGCCGCGATCGGCCGCCGTCCAACGGGGTAATCAGCCCAAATGGGGCGGCTTGGATCACCATGTGCGATGGCATATCAGGATCTGGGTAGACCTGACCGTGACGGATGTCATCGCGGGCCGGTGACATGCGGTGGTCGCGCATATCGCCGGAGCGAGCCATATTGGAAGGAGGGGAATCCGGAGAAGGGGAGGCGAGCCAGTGAGTCAGGGATCCAGGCCGTACCCGGGCGACAACTACAGGGCCTCCGATGCTGATCGCGATGCCGTACTGACGCAGCTGAGCGAGCACTTCCAGGCGGGAAGGCTGACACACACCGAGTTCGACGAGCGCTCTGACCAGGCGCTGCAGGCGAAGACCTATGGCGACCTGACAGCGCTCATGTCCGATCTGCCGGGATCATCCCTGATGCCGCCGCACCAGGTTCCGGCGCACCCGATAGATCCGGGCCAGTCGGCGCAGGCTGGGCGCCCGGCGATCGCGCCCGCGATCGTCGCGGTGGTCACGGTCGTGCTCGGACTCGGCCTGCTCCTCGGCTCGGCCCAGGGCCATCACGGCTCGGGGCTGCTGTGGCTGATCATCGTGATCCCGCTGCTGCTCCGGCGGATCTTCGCGCGCGGGCGAGGTGGTTCGCGCCGCTGGTAGTCGGGCAAAGCCGACAAATCACAGCTAGCCCGAAGTATGGGTGCCGACGGACCCGCAGCGGGGTGGGGTGGATCGGCACCCATGCGGTCGGTCGCGGCAAGCTCTGGCCCGGCTTGCAGCCGAGCTACCCGGGGCGCGGGCGCCGCGGCGCCCGCCGCCCTGCATGATTGATCCGTGCCATTGCTGACGGCCGGATCGGAGCGCCTTCGTGGCGGTCTCGCCGACATTTCCTAGCCGGGAGAACCTGGGCAGGCTCAGGTTCCGGCCGCTTGATGTAGGCGTCGGCATCGCGGTGCTGCTGCTGATCTACGCGGTCATCCGGATCGGCGCCGCGGCCAGGGCGCCGGTGCACGCCGCCCGGACGATCAATACCTCGCCGGGCGAACTGCCCTACTACGCGGCCCGCAGCCTGCTGCGGATGTTCATCGCGCTGTTCTTCTCCTACGCGTTCAGCCTGGGCTACGCCTACGTCGCGGCCCGGAGCAGGCGCGCGCGCCGAGTGCTGATCCCGGCCCTGGACATCCTCCAGTCGGTGCCGGTGCTGGGCTTCCTGGCGGTCACCGTCACCTTCTTTACCGCGATCTTCCCGCGTTCTGAGCTCGGCCTGGAGTGCGCGGCCATCTTCGCCGTCTTCACCTCGCAGGCGTGGAACATCACCTTTTCCTTCTACTACTCGCTGATTAGCCAGCCCGGCGAGTTCGATGAGGCCAGCAAGCTCATGGGCCTGTCCCGGTGGAAGCGCTTCTGGGCAGTCGACGTACCCAGCGGGGCGATCGGCCTGGTCTGGAACGGGATGATGAGTTTCGGCGGGAGCTGGTTCTTCCTCACCGCCTCGGAGCTGATCACGGTCCGGAACCGCAGCTTCACGCTGCCCGGCGTCGGCTCGTACGTCGGCGTCGCGGTGCGCGACGGCCAGGTCGGCCACGTGCTGTACGGGATCCTCACGATGGTCATCTTGATCTTGCTGGTGAACTTCTTCTTCTGGCGGCCACTGGTCGCCTACGTGGACAAGTTCCGGGTCGAGCAGTCCGAGTCCGCGGAGAAGGCCAGCTCGCTGGTGCTCAACGCGCTGCGGCGATCGAACTGGCCAGCGGCGCTCGGCCGCGGCCGGCGGGCAGTCGCGCAGCCGGTAAACCGGGTGCTCGCCACCGTGACCGGCGTCGATGACCACAGCCTGGCCGAGTCGCCGACCCGGCGCCGGGCCGGCGACATCGCCTTCGCCGCGGTGCTGTTCATCGCCCTCGCTTACGGCCTGGCGAGCATGCTGGCGTTCATCGCGACCGGTCATGACGGTCTGGCCATCTTTGGCACCGCGTTCAGGCTCGGGTTCTTCACGCTGCTGCGGGTCGTGGTGGTGGTCATCGTCGCGTCGGCGATCTGGGTGCCGGTTGGCGTGTGGATCGGCTTCAACCCGAAGGTCGCGCAGTTCATGCAGCCGATCGTGCAGGTGCTGGCCAGCTTCCCGGCGAACTTCATCTTTCCCTTCGCCATCGTCGTGTTCCTGGACATCGGCCTCAGCCTGAACTTCGGCGCGATCGTGCTGATGGCCCTCGGCACGCAGTGGTACGTGCTGTTCAATGTCATCGCGGGAGCGAGCGCGGTGCCATCGGACCTGAAGGAAGCAATGGACAATCTCGGCGTGCGGGGCACGGACCGGTGGCGAAGGCTGATCCTGCCCGGCATCTTCCCGGCCTACGTGACCGGCGCCATCACCGCGGCCGGCGGTGCCTGGAACGCCACCATCGTGGCCGAGATCGTCGAATACAACCATCACCGGCTCGTGGCCAGCGGCCTCGGCAGCTTCATCGCCCAGAACACCGGCCATTTCCCTGAACTGTTCGCCGGCCTGCTGGTGATGGCCTGCTACGTCACCGGGCTGAACGCGCTGGTCTGGCGGCGCCTGTACCGGCTGGCGCAGACCAAGTTCGCGCTGGCGTGAGGCCGCAGCCGCGATGAGCACGTCGCTGACCTCGCAGGTGCCGTCTGCGGCCCCGGCCGCGCGACCGCCGCTGATCAGCGTGCGCTCGCTGAGCAAGTCATTCTCCGGTCCAGGCGGCCGGCCGCTGCCGGTGCTCGACGACATCAACCTGGACGTGGCAGAAGGCGAGTTCGTCGCGCTGCTCGGCCGCAGCGGCAGCGGCAAGTCGACGCTGCTGCGCTGCATCGCCGGCCTGATGGCGCCGACGAGCGGCGAGGTGCAGTTTCGCGGCAAGCCGCTGACCGGCACCAACCGCGAGACTTCGATGGTCTTCCAGACCTTCGCGCTGATGCCGTGGCTGACCGTGCAGCAGAACGTCGAGCTCGGCCTGGAAGCCCGCGGCGTCCCGGCTGGCGAGCGGTCGGAGCGCGCGCTGCGCGCTATCGACATCGTCGGCCTGGACGGTTACGAGTCCGCCTACCCCAAGGAATTGTCCGGCGGCATGCGCCAGCGCGTGGGCTTCGCCCGGGCGCTGGTCGTGGAGCCCGCCGCGCTGCTGATGGACGAGCCGTTCAGCGCACTGGACGTGCTGACCTCGGAGAACCTCCGGGGCGAGCTGCTGGAGCTGTGGGAGGGCCACCGCTTCCCGACCAAAACCATCGTGATGGTCACGCACAACATCGAGGAAGCTGTGCTGCTGGCGGACCGGATCCTGGTCCTCGGCACCAACCCGGGCCGGATTCGCGCCGACATGCCCAATCCGCTGCCTCGCCCGCGCCGGCGTCGCACGCCCGACTTCGATGACCTGGTGGACCAGATCTACCGGATGATGACGCAGCGGACCGACACGCCAGCCGAGCCGGCTACCCGGGGCGGCGCCACCGCAGGCGGCACGGTCAGCGACACGCCGCTGCCGCAGGCCACCGTCGACGGCCTGTCCGGCCTGGCCGAGATCCTGCTGGCCCGCCACGGCGGCGCGGCGGACCTGGCCGACCTGGCCGACAGCCTCGGCCTTGAGGTAGACGACCTGCTCCCGCTGGTGGACGCCCTGGTGATGCTGCGGTTCGCCGACCTGAGCGCGGACCGGCTCGAGCTGAGCGGCAACGGCCGGGTCTTCGCTGGCGCCAACATCCAGGACAGCAAGGAAATCTTCGCGCGTGCGTCGCTTGAGCACGCGCCGCTGGTCCGCACCATCTACCGCGGCTTGCAGGGCACCACCGACGGTACTTTGCCGGCCGGTTTCTTCACCGACATCCTGCGCAGCAGCTTTGGCGAGGAAGGCGCCGCGAACCAGCTGGACGTCGCGGTGAACTGGGGCCGGTACGCAGAGCTGTACGACTACGACGCAGCCCGCGGGCAGATCATCCGCGAAGAGCAGGGCATCGGCGCCACCATCGCCGACGCGCCGCCGCCTGCCCGCCATGGCACGCTGACCGCGTATCTCGGCGCCGCGCCGGGCTCGGGCACGACCTACACCATGCTCAAGGAGGGCCGCGCGCTGCGGGACCAGGGCGAGGACGTGGTCATCGGCTTCGCTGACACCCGCGGGCGGCAGCACACGCAGGAGGCCGCTGGCCGCCTGGAGACCGTGCCGTCGATGGAGCCAGGTGAGGACGGCCGGCACGCGGGGCCAGGCCACCCCTCCGGCCGGCAGATGGACCTGGCGGCGGTGCTGGCGCGCAAGCCAGCCGTCGCCCTGGTGGATGACCTCGGTCTGCACGCCGCTGCGATCGAGGCGCTGCGCAGCGCGAGCATTGACGTACTCAGCACGGCAACCGTGGCCGACCTGCAGCGTGCGGAGCTTGAAGTGGAGGCGGTCACCAGCGAGGCCCCCGCGGCCACGGTGTCGGACGACGTGCTGGCGGGCGTGGACGCGCTGGTCTTCGTGGACAGCTCACCGGAAGCGCTGCGCAAGCGGCTCAGCCACGGCAACATCTACCCGGCTGACCAGGTCGGCCACGCCCTGGATACCGAGTTCCAGCCCGTCCGGCTGGCGGCACTGCGCGAGATCGCGCTGCGGCTGGTCGCGCTGCAGGCGGCGGGCCAGGACGCGCTACCGCCGGCCCGGCCTCGCGAGCTACGGGAGGTCCTGGTCGCCGTCACGCAACCGGAGCAGGCCGACTCCCTGGTGCGGCGGGGCATCCGCCTGGCCCGCCGGCTGGGCGGCGCGCCCTGCCGGGTCCTCGCCGTGTCGCAGCGCAGCGTCGGCCAGTACGGGCCGCCGCCGGCCGCGCTCGTCGGCGCCGTCGAGGCCGCGGCAACTGTCGCCGGGGTGCCGGTCCTGGTCCGCGAGACCCGGGATGCGGGCGCTGCGATCGCCTCGGCGGTGCAAGAGATCAACGCCCGGCACCTGGTGCTTGCCGTGCCGCCCGGCGCGCTGCTCGAGCGCTGGCGTGCCACGCAGCTGGAACGGCTGGCCGGGCAGCTGGCCGCGGCGCACCTGCATGTCGAGATCCCGGCCGGTCCGCACGCCGACGGCACGGACCGCGGCGCCGCTGTGTCCGGCCCGGTCCGCGCTCCGCAGCGCCGCGGCGTGACCCGGGTCTACCTCGGCTACGCGCCGGGCTGCGGAACGACATCGGCGATGCTGGCTGAAGCCCTGCGGCGCAAGGCGCGCGGTGCCGATGTCGTTATCGGCGCCATAGATGCGCGCGGCCGCGAGCACGTAGTGGCCGACCTGGAACAGCTCGAAATGGTCGGAGACGGCACCACGCTGGACACTGCCGCCGTGCTCGCACGCAAGCCAGAGGTCGTCTGCGTCGACGACCTCACCGCCGGCACCACCACGGCCGAGCGCAGATTCGTGGCGGCCAGGCGCCTTGCTGCCGCGGGCATCACAGTCATCGGCACGGTGCGGGTCGGCAACCTGGGCGCCGGCGCCGGAGCCGGAGCCGGCAACGAGGTAGGCGATGCGCTGCTGGACCAGGCAACGCTGCTAGCCCTGGCGGACGAGATGGAACTGGTGGACGTGCCACCGCCGGTGCTGATCGACCGGGTGCGACGCGCCGAGATCGTGCCAGCCGACCGGGTGGACCAGGAGCTGGCGAGCACATTCGCGCCGGACCGGCTGCGCGCCGAACGAGAGCGTGCATTCCGGATCGTGGCCGAGCACGCCGAACGCCGGCTGGCTGCCTACGCCGGCGAGCCCTTCGTGGCCCCGCCTGGCCCGGACGAGCGGCAGCCCTGCATCCTCGCCTGCGCGTCGCCGCGGCCTGGCATGGAGGCCCTGATCCGCCGCGCAGCCGCGCTGGCGGCGCAAGTGGACGGCGAATTCCGGGTAGCCACCGTGCGCTTGCGCGAGCCGTTGTCGGCCGAAGATCAGCTGCTGGTGTGGTACGCGGAACTGACCGAGCAGCTCGGCGGCGAGTACACCGTGCTGTCCGGTCTGCCTGCCGCCTCGGCGCTTGCCGAGTTCGCCAGCGAACACCGCGTCACCGAGCTGGTGCTCGGCCGGACCGGGCCGGGCCAGGCTGGTCGCTATCCGGTACTGCGGGAGCTAGCTCGGCTGGCCCGCGACTGCGAGCTGCACGTGCTGCCCGCCGAGTAACACGGGCTCACGCGCCGGTCACGGCCGTGACCCCCGTGGTCGTGCCGATCAGCACCAGGTCGCCGGACAGGGCCGGGGAGACGAAGTGCGGCAGCTCGCCACCCATGCCGATTTGCTGGCGGACCGCGCCGGTGGCCTGGTCCAGCTCATAGAGGACGCCGGACTGCCAGTCGGCCACCCAGATCGCGCCGCCACCGATCACCGGTGAGCCCCACGCCGAAGCCGGGCCGCGCCAGCGCAGCGCGACCTTGCCGCCCGCTGTGTCCACCGCTGCCAGCCCGCTGCCGTAGCACGGCACGTAGGCCATGGTGCCGCTGACGGCGGCGGCACCGAAGGCCGCGCATACCTGGCCGCTGGCGACCTGGCCGCCTACCCCGCCGAGGCGGGCGCCGGTCAGCAAGTAGCCGGTGCCGCTCTTGCCGACCTGCAGGATGCGGCCGTCGGGCAGCAGGGCCGGGGTCATCGAGCCGAGGTCCAGGTCACCAGCGCTCAGCGTCCGCCAGTCCGACGGGGCGAAGATGCCGATCCGCTTGAGCCGCGGCGTCAGGGCAGTGACCGAGTCGCTGCCGTCGAACCTGGTCTCGCTCGCCGCGCCGTTGCCCGCGCTGACGTAGATGGTCCCGTCGGGGGCGGCGACCGGGCCGCCCGGCGCCCAGATCCCGGCCTGCTTGCTGGTGGGGATCTGGTAGGAGGAGATCGGCCCCCGCCCGGTCGCGGGCATCGCCACGATCGAGCCGACGTACGGACCACAGTCGCCGAAGTGACCGCCGAACACCACGTAGATGCTGCCGCTGGCGGCCAGCAGCGCACCGCGCTGCTGGTCGTAGGCCGGCTGGTGGTCGGGCGAGGGCACGTCACGGGTGAAGGCGATGCGCCCATCCGCGACGGCCAGCGCGGCCAGCACGTGCCGGGACCGGCCGGACTGGGCAACCACGTAGACGAGCCGGGTCTGCGGGTCGTACACGGGTGTGCTGGTGATGCCGAGTGGGTCCAGGTCGCCGCACGGCTGCTGGCTGAGCGGCACCGGGGTGCCGACGGAGGTATGCCACAGCACGGCGCCGGTGCCGCGGTCCAGCCCGTAGACGACGTCCGTCTCGGTCGCCG
This sequence comes from Streptosporangiaceae bacterium, assembly GCA_036495585.1. GTDB lineage: Bacteria > Actinomycetota > Actinomycetes > Streptosporangiales > Streptosporangiaceae > JAJYUU01. Next base: position 15,590 of record DASXMP010000087.1, on the reverse strand, counting down.
CGATGACGGTGTTGCCGACGACCAGCGGCTGCCCGTAGACCGCGCCGCCGAGATCGCGAGACCAGGCCATGGCGAGCCGCCCGGCCGCCGGCAGGTGCTGGGCCGCGCCCGATCGGGCCCCGTTCCCGTGATAGGTAATCCAGTCGGTGGCCGGCTGCGCGGGAGCCGGGTGCTGCGTCGGCGTCGACGAGCCCGGGCTGACAGCGGGCGATGGCGGCCGGGTGGTCGCCCGGTGCGGCGCGGGCGCGCCAGCGCAGGCAGCCATGGCCAGCGGCACGGCCAGCGCTGCCACCATGCGTGCGGTCCGCATCGGGCTAGTCTGCACCAGGAAGGACGGCCTGCGGGAGCTTGCGGCCCGCCAGGGTAAGGTCGGCCCTGCCGTCACCCGAATGCGAGACACCATGACCAACCAGGACGACCGGGTCACCGGTTACACCGCGTCGTCCGCCCCGGCCGGAGCAAGGCCCGCCGACTCGGCTGAAGGAGAGATCGGCGACCGGATTGTCACGATTCCGAATGGAATCAGCGCGGCCCGGCTGCTGGGTGTGCCGGTCTTCCTGTGGCTGGTTCTCGGCCTCCGAAGCACCGCGGGGGACTGGTGGGCCGTAGGCCTGCTCATTGCCTCCAGCGCCTCGGACTGGCTGGACGGCAAGATCGCGCGAGCGCTGAACCAGCAGAGCAAGCTCGGCCAGGTGCTCGATCCCGCGGCTGACCGCCTCTACATCGCGGCGACGATCATCGCGCTCGCGGTGCGCGCGATCATCCCGTGGTGGCTCGTGGGGCTGCTGGCGGCGCGGGAGCTGATGATGGCCGTGGTGCTCGCGGTGCTGCGCCGCAACGGCTGGGCAGCGCTGCAGGTGAGCTTTGTCGGCAAGACCGCCACCTGGTGCTTGCTCTTTGCGTTTCCCCTGCTCTTCCTGGGGTCGCACCACCACAGCTACGCCGAGACTGCGAACGTAGCAGGTTGGAGCTTCGCCATCTGGGGAAGTGCCCTGTACTGGTGTGCAGCGGTTCTGTACCTGGTGCAGGCACGGAGGCTGCTGGCGGATCGGGACACTGGGTAGCGGAAGCACCGGTATGGCAAACCCGACGCGGAAGGAGACCAGGCGGGCGTGAAGGCTGTGGTTATGGCGGGCGGCGAGGGAACCAGGCTGCGCCCGATGACGGCCAATCAGCCGAAGCCGATGTTGCCGGTCGTGAACAGGCCGATCATGGAGCACGTGCTGCGGCTGCTGCGCAAGCACGGGCTGACCGAGACTGTGGTGACGGTGCAGTTCCTCGCGTCGATGGTGCGGAATTACTTCGGCGATGGCGAGGATTTCGGGATGAGCCTGCAGTACGCGACGGAGGAGACTCCGCTCGGCACCGCAGGCAGCGTGAAGAACGCGCAGGACGAGTTGCGGGACGAGCCATTCCTGGTGATCTCCGGGGACGCGCTCACCGACATCGACCTCTCCGACCTGATCAAGTTCCACAAGGACAACCAGGCACTGGTCACGGTCGCGCTGGCGCGCGTGCCTGACCCGCTGGAGTTCGGCATCGTCATCGCCGACGACGACGGCAAGATCCAGCGATTCCTGGAGAAACCCACCTGGGGGCAGGTCTTTTCCGACACCGTCAACACCGGCATCTACGTGATGGAGCCCGAGGTCCTGGACGAGGTGGCTGCCGGGGCGACAGTGGACTGGTCCAGCGAGGTGTTTCCCAGGCTGCTGGAAGCCGGTGCCCCGCTGTACGGCTGGATCGCCGACGGTTACTGGGAGGACGTCGGCTCGCACGAGAGCTACGCCAAGGCCCAGGCAGACGTGCTGACTGGCAAGGTCAACGTGCACATCGACGGGTTCGAGGTGTCGCCGGGCGTGTGGATCGCACCCGGGGCCGAGGTGGACCCCGAGGCCGTGCTGACCGGCCCGCTGTGCATCGGTGACTACGCCAAGGTCGAGGCCGGCGCCCAGCTGCGCGAGTTCACCGTCGTCGGCAGCAACGTCGTGGTCAAGGAGGGCGCGTTCTTGCACCGGGCGATCGTGCACAACAACGTGTACGTCGGCCGCGGCGCCCAGCTGCGTGGCTGCGTCATCGGCAAGAACACCGACGTGATGAGCCAGAGCCGGATCGAGGAGGGCGCAGTCGTCGGCGACGAGTGCGTGATCGAGCCGGACAGCTATGTGTCCGCCGGGGTCAAGGTCTATCCGTTCAAGACCATCGAGGCCGGCGCAGTCGTCAACACCAGCGTGATCTGGGAGTCGCGCGGGCAGCGCACCCTGTTTGGCCCGCGGGGCGTGTCCGGGCTGGTCAACGTGGAGATCACGCCGGAACTGTGCGTGCGGCTGGCAAGCGCGTACGCCACCACGCTGAAGAAAGGCGCGATCGTCACCACCTCGCGGGACGCGTCCCGGGCGGCCCGCGCGCTGAAGCGGGCGGTGCACGGCGCGCTGAACGCCAGTGCCATCAACGTGGTGGACCTGGAAGCGCAGCCGATGCCGCTGGCCCGGTTCCAGACGGCGCGCAGCGACTGCAGCGGCGGCATCGCGCTGCGCACCACCCCGAGCGACCCGCAGTCACTGGACATCATTTTCATGGACGCCGACGGCGCCGACCTGTCGCAGGCCGCCCAGCGGCGGGTGGAGCGGGTCTTCTCCCGGCAGGAGTACCGCCGAGCCTTCCCCGGCGAGATCGCCGAGCTGACCTATCCGCCGCGTGTCGTCGAGGCCTATACGCACGAGCTGCTGAGCTGCATCGACATGGACGGCGTCTACGGCGCCGGCCTGCGAGTGGTGGCGGACTGCGCGGGCGGCACGACCTCGCTGGTGCTGCCTGGCCTGCTTGGCAAGATCGGCGTCGACGTGCTGACGGTCAACAACCGGCTGGATGAGTCGTCGCCGACGCAGTCGCTGGCCGCGGTCCGCCGGGACATGCACCGGCTGGCGGAGCTGGTGTCTTCCTCCGGGGCCGCGTTCGGCGTCCGGTTCGACCCCGTGGGCGAGCGGATCGACCTGGTGGACGACAAGGGCGCACTCGTCAGCGACGACCGGGCGCTGCTGGTGGTGCTTGATCTGATCGCCGCCGAGCGCAAGAGCGGCAGAGTGGCGCTGCCGGTAACCACCACCCGGGTGGCCGAGGAGGTCTGCCGCAACCACGGCGTCGAGGTGATCTGGACGCCGACGTCGCTGCACGGCCTGTATGAGGCGGCGGCAGCGCCGGACGTGATCTTCGCGGCCGACGGCAAGGGCGGGTTCGTGGTCCCCGGGTTCTCCCGGTCCATCGACGGAATAGCTGCGTTTGCCCAGCTCCTCGGGCTGGTGGCCCGGACCAGGCTGACGCTGAGCCAGATCAAGGCCCGGATCCCCGAGGCCAACCTGCTCAAGCGCACGCTGCCGACGCCGTGGGCGGCCAAGGGCATGGTGATGCGGACCGTGGTGGAAGCGGCCGGCGACCGGGAGATGGACACCACCGATGGCGTCCGGGTGATCGAGCCGGACGGCTGGATCCTGGTGCTGCCGGATGTCTCCGAGGCGATCACGCACTTGTGGGCCGAAGGCACCGATGCCGATACGACCCAGGCGCTGCTGGACGAATGGGCCGCCGTGGTCGAGCGGGCAGGCCGCTAGGCCAGGTCCAGGACCCTCCCGCGTGCCCCGGACTGGCCCCGCTGCCGGCCGGGCGTGCGCTCTGACTGGCGACGAGCATGCCATCAGCCGTGAGAGAATCGCCGGACCAGCAGGTGACGGGCACGGGGCCCGTCACAAGAGCACGGGTGCGCAGGCACAGGTGCGAAGGCACGGGCCGAAGGGCACGGCCAGCAGTACGGCGGAGGAGCGGCCAGACATGTGGCGAAGGCGTCGCGAAGACCCGCAGCGGGGCTCCGGGAGGCCACAAGGGGAGGGCGTCTCGGCCGCTCTTCTTGGCTGGATACCCCGGCAGCGCAGACCCTGGCGTGGCCGGCGTGCGTGGCGCATGGACCGTGACCAGCAGGCCCAGGTAGCGTTGAATGCATCATCGGAGTACGCGCGGCTCGGGGCCGCGGAGGGTGCGGCTTCCCTTCCCGTCGTGCAACCAACCAACGGAGGGCTCGGCGACCTGATGCCCAGCGTGTACTGCACCGCGTGCGGTGAGGCGAACCCCGAGGGAGCGCGCTTCTGCTCGCAGTGCGGCACGCCCCTGGTCAGGATGTCCGGCTCCGGCGCGGCGGATACAACCTCGACGATCTCGATCGGCGGCACCGATCTGGAGATCGACCTTGGCGATGAGTCCGGCGAGGTCGCGGCGGCGGTGGCGGCCCTGCCGCCGGGCACCGCGCTGCTGGCGGTCCGCCGGGGGCCAAACGCCGGCAGCAGGTTCCTGCTCGACAGCGACCTCACCCTGGTCGGCCGGCACCCCGACAGCGACATCTTCCTGGACGACGTGACCGTCTCCAGGCGGCACGCAGAGTTCTACCGGCAGGGCGGCCGGTTCACGGTACGGGACGTGGGCAGCCTCAACGGCACCTACGTCAACCGGGAGCGGATCGAGCAGGCGAGCCTGAGCGAGGGCGACGAGGTTCAGGTAGGCAAGTTCCGGCTGCTGTTCCTGCTCGGGCCGCGGCAGCAGGCCGAGCAGGGCGGAGGCTCGCGGGTAGGGGGATGAGCGCGCAGCCCAGCCGCGGCTACCTCGGCATCAGCGAGGTTCTGGCACAGCTTCGAGCTGACTTTCCCGATATCAGCGTGTCCAAGATCAGGTTCCTGGAGACCGAGGGCCTCATCTCCCCGGCGCGATCGCCCGCCGGCTACCGGCGCTTCGGTGCGGTCGACGTGGATCGGCTGCGATACATCCTCACCGCGCAGCGCGATCAGTATCTGCCGCTGCGTGTCATCCGAGAGCGCCTCGACCGCCTGGCCGGCGGCGAGAACCTCGAGGCGCAGCCTGGCGGCCCGAACCGGCACCAGCCTGGGCACGGCGTGAGCACACTGCCAGCGGCATCCGCGGCCGTGAGCGGGTCGGCTGGGACTGGGTCGGCTGGGACTGGGTCGCGTGGGACGGGGTCGGCTGGGACGGGGCAGGCCGCGACTGGGCCGGACGAGCCGGCCGCTGACCAGTTGCTGAGCAGGCGCGAACTGCTTGATGCGGCCGGGATGAGCGACGCGCTGCTCACCGAGCTGGAGACGTTCGGCCTGCTGCGGCGGGTGGGCCGGCAGTACAGCCGGGATGCGCTCCAGGTCGGGCGGACCGCCGTGGCGCTGGCGGCCTACGGGGTGGAGGCCCGCCACCTGCGCGCGGTGCGGGCGGCCGCCGAGCGGGAGACGGCGATGATCGAGAGCCTGGTCGCGCCGATCTTGCGTCAGCGCGGCTCCGGTGCCCGGGAGCTCGCCAGCCGGACGGCCAGTGAGCTGGCTGGACTCGTGCTTGGCCTGCACGCGGCCCTGGTGGACGGCACGCTGGCCGAAGCTGGTCTCACGCCACCGGGCCAGCAGCCGAGCAGCCTGGCCCAGGCCGGGCTAGCTGCGACTAGCCTGGAAGGTGCCGCGGCGCACGGCGGCCTGGCCAGGCCCGGGCTGATTCGGCGCGGCGCGGAGGGAGCGAGCGCATGATGGCGAGGACGATTAGCCGCTCGCTCAGCACTCGCGATTGCGGGTGTACGTTGACAAAGGGAGTGCCTGCAGGCAGAAGGGGAATCTCCAGTGGGCAGATCCGGAAGTGACCGCAGCGCGCAGGCGCGGATAGGGACGGAGCCGTCGTGAGGCAGATGGAGGTCGTCGGCGTCCGGGTGGAGATGGCCACCAACAATCCCATCGTGCTGCTCAAGGAAAGCGATGGCGAGCGTTACCTGCCGATCTGGATCGGGCCGAACGAGGCGACAGCGATCGCTTTCGCCCAGCAGGGGATGGTGCCGCCCCGGCCGCTCACGCATGACCTGATGCGGGACATGCTGGAGGCGCTCGGCATCAGGCTGACGACGGTCAACATCACTGCGCTGCGGGACGGGATCTTCTTCGCAGACCTCATCTTTTCCAACGGCCGCGAGGTGAGCGCCCGGCCATCCGACTCCATCGCGCTGGCGCTGCGTACCGGCGCCTCGATCTTCGTGCGCGAGGAGATCCTGGAAGAGGCCGGGGTAGCGATCCCGGACGAGCAAGAGGACGAGGTCGAGAAATTCCGGGAATTCCTCGATTCGATTACTCCGGAAGACTTCGGCCGGGCTACCTGACCAGCCTGATCTGTCCTGCCCTGGGTTGTCTTGGCCGGCCAGGGGCGACGCGCCGCCGGGGTCGTTGACGTGGGTACGCTGGCGTCCTAACGTGCGAGCAGGGGTTACTCAGGCACCGGGTTGCCCTGGGCCCGGAGGTGTGCGTGGCGGTGAAACGAGGCGACGGAGCGGCGCCGCAAGCCAGTACAACCACAGGCCGGCCCGCCGCACCTGCTAGCGACTCTCGAGCGCACTCAGGCGCCCGGCCGGGAGCCGGGCAGTCCGGCGATCAGCAATCGCTTTTCGACGACATCGTGGCAGATCCCGGGACGCGGTCCGATGACCTTGGTTACCGCGGCCCGACCGCCTGCGCCGCCGCCGGGATCACCTACCGGCAGCTGGACTACTGGGCCAGGACAGGCCTGGTCGAGCCCAGCGTGCGCCCGGCCAGCGGGTCTGGCTCCCAACGCCTGTACGGCTTCCGCGACATCCTGGTGCTCAAGGTCGTCAAGCGCCTGCTGGACACCGGCATCTCCCTGCAGCAGATCAGGACGGCGGTGGCGTTCCTGCGTGAGCGCGGGTCTACCGACCTTGCCGAGGTCACACTGATGAGCGACGGAGTCAGCGTGTACGAGTGCCGCTCGCCAGACGAGGTGGTCGACCTGCTCCAAGGTGGCCAGGGCGTGTTCGCCATCGCGCTTGGCCGGGTCTGGCAGGAGGTTGACGCGAGCCTGGCGGTGCTGCCAGCCGAGCGGGCGGCCGACGACCCGGAGGGCTCGCCGGACGATGAGCTGGCCAAGCGCCGCGCGCGCCGTCTTGGCTGAGGGCGGTCGGCCCGTACCTGCAGCGGAAGCTCGCGCCGCAAAACGGGTATAGCTGGACAGTTACGACGTTTCGCCGATCGGACTCCGCGAGCCCGGCGGCGGGCCAGTCACGTCGGCGGACTTGGCGTTTACCACAAACTCGACCTGGTCAGCCATGTTGCAGGCCACAAGCCGCCGGCTCGGGTAGCCTGGACGGGCTGGAAGACGCCGGCCGGGAGAGACCTCGCGCAGCCAGCGCTAGGCGCCGAAGGGGCAACCTCCCCGGAACCTCTCAGGCACCAAGGACCGGGCGGCGTGCGCACTCTGGAGTTCCGCTGGCGCAGGCGGTGCGACAGAGGGGGAGTTCCGTCAGCAGCAGCGGCTCGAGGGCCGCTCCGGGGGAGGGCTCCCATATGGATTTCGCCCAGCGTCACATCGGCCCCGCACAGCCCGCCGTGGAGCGGATGCTGCAGGTCGTCGGCTATGACTCACTCGACGCGCTCACCGGCGCGGCCTTGCCAGCGGGCATCGCGGCGAAGACCGCGCTGGATTTGCCGCCGGCCCGGACCGAGGACGAGGCGCTGGCCGAGCTGCGCGCGCTGGCCGGCCTCAACACGGTCGCTACGTCAATGATCGGCCTCGGCTACTACGGCACCCACACGCCCGCCGTGATCCGCCGCAACGTGCTGGAGAACCCGGCCTGGTACACGGCCTACACGCCGTACCAGCCAGAGATCTCGCAGGGCCGGCTCGAGGCGCTGCTCAACTTCCAGACGATGATCGAGGACCTGACCGCCCTGCCGGTGGCGGGCGCGTCGCTGCTGGACGAGGCGACGGCAGCCGCCGAGGCCATGACCCTGGCGCGCCGCGTGAAGGGCAGCGTTTCAAGGGGCGATGGCAGCATCTTCATCGCGGACGACGACTGCCTGCCGCAGACCCTCGCGGTGTTGCGCACCCGGGCTGAGCCGCTGGGCATCACGCTGGTGACCGGCGCGGTGACGCCGGAGCTGATTGCCGCTCAGCCGGCCGGCCAGGTTTTCGGCGTGCTGCTGCAGTACCCCGGCGTCAGCGGCGAGGTGCGTGACCTGCGGCCAGTGATCGGTGCCGTCCATGACGCGGGCGCGCTCGCCATCCTGGCGGCGGACTTGCTGGCGCTGACCCTCATCACGCCGCCGGGCGAACTTGGCGCCGATATCGCGGTCGGCACGACCCAGCGGTTCGGCGTGCCCATGGGCTACGGCGGTCCCCATGCGGGCTACATCGCCGTCACGGACACGCTCAAGCGCCAGCTGCCCGGGCGCCTTGTCGGGGTCTCCGTCGATGCCGACGGCGATCCCGCCTACCGGCTCGCGCTGCAGGCCCGGGAGCAGCACATCCGCCGGGAGAGGGCGACCAGCAACATCTGCACTGCCCAGGTCCTGCTGGCCGTCATGGCTGCCATGTACGCGGTCTACCACGGACCCGAGGGACTGACTGCGATCGCGCGGCGCGTACACCAGCAGGCGGCCGCGCTCCAGGCGGCATTCAACGACATTGGATACGAAACGGGTCCGTATCGGTTCTTCGACACCGTTCGCATCACGATGCCCGGTGGAGCGCGAGCGGCCGCGGCACGCGCGGCCGAAGCCGGCGTGAACGTGCACGTGGCGAGCGAGGACGTCGTCCAGGTCGCCTGCGACGAGACCACGACCGACGCTCAGCTCACGGCGGTGGCAACGGCCCTGGCGGGCCGGCCAGTGACGCTACCTGCGGCCGCCGGGCCCGCGGTGGTTCCCGGGGATGTGTCGGCCGCGGACGGGCCGGCCGCGGACGGGCTGGCGGCTGTGCGCCGGACGAGCCCGTTCCTTGTCCATCAGGTGTTCGGCAGCTATCACAGCGAGACCGCGATGCTGCGGTATCTGCGCTCGCTGGCGGATCGGGACATCGCGCTGGACCGCTCGATGATCCCGCTCGGCTCGTGCACCATGAAGCTCAATGCCGCCGCCGAGATGGAAGCCATCACGTGGCCGGAGTTCGCCGGTCTGCACCCGCTCGCACCGGCCAACCAGACGGCCGGGTACCGGCGGCTGACTGATGATCTGTCCGCAGCGCTGCTGGAGATCACCGGCTACGACGCGATCAGCCTGCAACCGAACGCCGGCTCACAGGGCGAGCTAGCCGGGCTGCTGGCAATTCGCGAATACCACCGGGCGCAGGGCCAGCCCGAGCGGACGGTGTGCCTGATCCCGGAATCCGCGCACGGCACGAACGCCGCCAGCGCGGTGCTGGCCGGCCTGCGGGTGGTCGTAGTCAAGTGCGGCGCGGACGGTGCCATCGACCTCGGCGACCTGCAGGCAAAACTGGACACGCACGCGAGCGCGCTGGCCGCGATCATGGTGACGTACCCGTCGACAAACGGGGTGTTCGAGGAGAGCATCGGCGAGGTCTGCGCGGCAGTCCATGCGGCAGGCGGACAGGTCTACGTGGACGGCGCCAACCTGAACGCCCTGGTCGGCCTCGCCCGACCGGGCGAGTTCGGCGCTGACGTGTCGCATCTGAACTTGCACAAGACCTTCTGCATCCCGCACGGCGGCGGTGGTCCGGGCGTCGGCCCGGTGGCTGCCCGGGCGCACCTGGCGCAGTTCCTGCCGGGGCCCGTCTACCGGGAAGGTCCCATTGACTCCGCAAGGCACAGCGGCGCACCGGTGGCGGCCGCGCCGTACGGCTCGGCGGGCATCCTTCCCATCTCCTGGGCGTACGTGCGGATGATGGGTGCCGACGGCCTCCGGCGCGCCACCCAGGTGGCGATCCTGGCGGCGAACTACCTGGCCAGGCGCTTGGACGAGCACTATCCCGTGCTCTACACCGGACGCGGCGGGCTGGTCGCGCATGAGTGCATCCTGGACCTGCGGCCGATCACGGCGCAGACCGGCATCACCGCCGAGGACGTCGCCAAGCGGCTGATCGACTACGGATTCCACGCACCGACGATGTCGTTCCCGGTCGCGGGCACCTTGATGGTGGAGCCGACCGAGAGTGAGGACCTGGCCGAGCTGGATCGCTTCATCGAGGCGATGATCTCGATCCGCCACGAGATCGCGATGGTGGCCGCGGGGGAGTACAGCGCGAGCGATAACCCGCTACGCAACGCGCCGCACACCGCGAGCATGCTGATCAGCGGCGACTGGAAGCACGACTACGACCGCGAGACCGCCGCCTATCCGGCCGCCAGCGACCGCCGCTCGAAGTACTGGCCGCCGGTCCGCCGGATCGACCAGGCCTACGGGGACCGCAACCTGATGTGCTCGTGCCCCCCGCCGGAGGCGTTTCAGTAAGCATGGCCGGCTACGGCTGGACGGTCGGTCGCACGATGACCTCGCCGATGTCGACCGAGTCGGGCTGGGCAATGGCGAAGGCGATAGTCTCGGCGACGGCTTGCGCTGGCATGGCCATCGCATCGCGGCGGGCGGTCAGCGCTACGAGCTCGTCGGGGTCGCGCGTCGAGGCGATGAAGTCGGTGTCGGTGAAACCCGGCGAAACCAGTGTGCAGCGGATGCCGTCGGGGGCCAGTTCCTGTCGCAGCACCTCGCAGAGGGCGCGCGCGCCCGACTTGCTCGCGGCGTAGACAGCCTGGCCTGGCACCCACTTGTAGGCGGACGTCGAAGCTACCGTGACGAAGTGGCCGAAACCCTGGGTGCGGAAGACCGGCAGCGCGGCGGCGACACCGTGCAGCACGCCACGCAGGTTGACGTCGATCATGAGATTCCAGTCGGCTAGCTCACCGCTCGCGAGTGGCGCGTTGACAGCCACGCCGGCGATGCTGGCCAGCACGTCGAGGCGCCCGAAGCGCTGCGTGGCCAGGTCAACCAGCGCGTTCAGATCGCTCGGCTTGGTGACGTCGATGCGCCGGAACGCAACCTCGCCGCCATCGTCGACAATGCCTTCCGCGACGGCGGCCAGTTCCGGCTCGTTGCGGGAGCCGAGCACGACCCGCGCCCCGTTGGCTGCCAGCAGGCGTGCTGTCGCTGCCCCGATACCGCGCCCGGCGCCAGTGATCGCCACGACCTTCGCCGCACTCCGGTTGCTGGCGGTCGCGGTCATGGAACCTCCTGAGGTTTGCGCGAGCGCGTCGCGGCGACGCGTCAACGTGGCTGGCATTGCCACCGCGATGAGTATCTACACCAGCCGGGGCCGCACTGCGCTGGCGCGAACCGAGCGGGCGGCAGCAGTTCGCCCCATGTGCCACCGTGCCCTTAGCGACCGTGCCCTTAGCGACCCGTGCCCTTAGCGACCCGTGCCCTTAGCGACCGTTCCCTTAGTGGCCGTGGAGCCAGCGCCGGTACCGCGGCCGCGCCGCGTGCTGCCAGGCCCTGACCGCCTCGGTCCGCAGTTCCCGGGCGTCGCACGCGTTCTGCTCGTACAGCACCCCGTAGCTGAAGGCGTTCTCGCCGGCCAGGTGCGCGTTGATGCCGAGCTGGCGGAGAGCCTGCCGGGCAGCCACCGTGTCCTGGTGCTCGCCCAGCACCGACTGGATGTTCTTCATCTGACCGGCGAACCGCCTCGCGTCGTGGCCGAACGCGGGCATGACTGCCTCCGCAGCGTAACGTGCCCGCTTGGCAGCCTTCCGCGCCTCATGCAGGGCAGCATCGGCAGTCTGGCCGGGCTGGAGGTCCCGTGCGCGGTCCATCCGCCTGCGGGTCCGCCGATAGGCACGCCGGACCGCAGGCGGCAGCACTCGCGTCGCAGGATTGCTGCCCGGCCCGGCCAGTGCCGGGGTGTCGGCCAGCCGGTCGAGTCCGTTGAGCAGTGCGAAGTACCGCGGTGTGTCGAGCGCGGCCAGCACAGCCCTGCGTCCGTCGGCACCGGTCGATGCGAAGTGGCCCTGCACCCGAGCTTGCACCGGGCCAATGACCAGCTCGACGGGCAGCCGGCCGAGGTTCGCGTGCAGGTGGGCGCTGAGCACCTCAGCGTCCCGTGCCGTGCCGAGCAGGCCGCCCAGCCATTTCAGGTCTTCAGTGACTTGCCCAGCGGACTCGGCGGCGACTTCACCGAACGCCTGCAGCGCGCTGCGCAGCCTCCTTGCTGTGATTCGCATCTTGTGCACAGAGCCGGGCTCGCTCATGCGCACCATCGGGTCGAGGGCCGTGAGCGCGTCGGCCTGCGAGCGCAGATAGCGGCGGATGACCTCCCCGGCCGGGGACGCGGCCGTCAGCTCCGGCGGACAGGGTCCGGCTCCCTCCCGGCCGAGGGCGCGCTCCAGCTTCGCCGAGCGGCCAGCCGGCTGCAGGCCCTGTCCGCGTAGGGCGGCATCGGCCGCGCGCAGCAGCTTCGGTGTCCCGCCGGTGAGTTCTACCTCGAGCTCGTGCCAGGTGCGAGCCACCATCCTGGCACCGAGAGACTGGGCGGAGACGTCATCGATGGCGACCTCAGCCAGCGACTCGTCCCCCTCTCCGAGGAGGACGACGAGCTGCCTGACAGTGGTCATCCGGGCGACCGGCTGGAGCTGCCCGCCCCTGGCCAGGCCGCGCACCAGACTGGCCAGACGCGGTGGCGGCGGCTGGTTCGGGGAGCCGAGCGGCTCGCGGATTTCGCGCCGGGTCTGCGGACCAGCTGGCAATTTCAGATGCCAGCCCTCGTCGCTGCCGCCGGATCGACGCCGCAGTGTCACGCCCGCGCGCAGCAACCGCAGATCGTCGGTGTCGTAGTACTCGGCTTCGAGGCGCTGTGGTTCCGGCCGGGCTGTGCTCGTCACGCCGGGCAGACCGTCCAGGGCCGGGACCTCAGTACCGACCGGCAGGTCGTACTTGGCTTCTGTCTCCAGCACATCGGTCGTCATTTCACTCGGTTACCCCGCCTGCGCGGTTCAATCCCGGCGGCGCGCACCGGGAGTTCACCTGAAGTTCATGATCACGGCCGAATGGAACGGGCCGAGAAGGCAAGCGGCAGGTACAGAGCCGGTCGCCCAGGGAGAACCGCCCCCGGGCCGGAGCTCCGCCGCCAGCGTTTCAGGCGGCTGTCCAGGGGCGGATCTTGTCCGGGTTACGTACCGCCCAGATGCGGGTAATCCGCTCGCTTGCCTGGTCGAAGGCGAACACCGTGACGGTGACGCCGCCTTGCTGAGCCACCAGGCCCGGCTGACCGTTGACGGTCCGCTCCAGGAACGTCGTGCCGGTGGGCACCTGGCTCGCCAGGTCGACGAGGTAGCGGGCGATCTCTGCGGCGCCCTCGATGGGCTCGAGGCGCGCCCTGACGATGCCGCCGCCGTCGGCCGTCATGATCGCGTCCGGGTCCAGCAACCCGATCAGCGCGCTGATGTCGGCGGCTTCCCACGCCTGCTTGAAATCTCGGACAATCCCGGCCCGCCGCATCGCCGGGGCCGGCGGCGCCGGGGAGTCGGGAATGCGGTGCCGGGCCGAAGATGCCAGCTGGCGGGATGCCGCTGGCGTGCGGCCGGTGATCTCGGCGACCTCCGCAAAGGAGTAGCCGAATACGTCGTGCAGGATGAACGCGACACGTTCGGGTGGCGTCATGGACTCGAGCACGACGAGGAAGGCCATGCTGACCGACTCATCCAAGGTGACGCGATCAGCGGGGTCGGCCATCGCGCCGCCCGGCGCGGCGGCGGGCCACTCGGCAGGCTCGGGCAGTGGCTCGGGCAGCCACTCGCCGACGTAACGCTCCCGCCGGGACCGCGCCGAACCGAGCACGTCGAGGCAGATGCGGCTGGCGACCGTGGTGAGCCAGGCGGCTGGTTTCTGGATGGCCTCCTGCTCTTGCGCGGGCAGGGCGTACCAGCGGGCGTATGTCTCCTGCACCGCGTCCTCCGCCTCCGCCAGCGAGCCGAGCATGCGGTAGGCCAGGTTGATGAGCCGGCGTCGCTCGCCCATGATCGCGTTCAGCTCGGGATCGGTCCCGCCGCCTGCTGTCGTCTGCGTGCTCACCGTGCTCACCGTGCTCTCGTGCTCCGTCCGCTCTCTGCACCTACCAGGGTGACGAAGTAGGGCAGCAGAACGTGAGGCAGCCCCGGCAGCCTGACATCCCGGAGGGCTGTCTCGTCGTACTGGTGACAACGGCAGATCCCGCAGGGAATACGGAGGAATCACGATGGAAGCCCGTCTCAACCTCGCCGAGAACGCGCTGGCAGGCAAGTTCGTCAAGTACTTCGTCTCCGCCAGCAAAGTGGTGCGTGAGTCCGGTCTGCCGGCCACCACGCAGGAGCTGGTGAAGCTGCGCGCCAGCCAGATCAACGGCTGCGCCGTTTGCGCCGACATGCACGCCAAAGAGGCGGCAGCGGCTGGCGAAACTCAGCTGCGACTGAACCTGGTCGCCGTGTGGCGGGAAGCGACGGTCTTCACCGAGGCTGAGCGCGCCGCCCTGGAACTGGCCGAGCAGGGCACTCGTATCGCCGACGCCGCCACTGGCGTGACCGATGACGCCTGGCTGAATGCGGCGAAGCACTACGAGGAAGACCAGCTTGTGGCGCTGGTAGCGCTGATTGCCGAGATCAACGCCTGGAACCGGCTGAACGTCATCACCCGCCAGCCTGGGGGCGACTACGAGCTGGGCATGCTGGGCTAGTCGATGACGCGGCCTTTCCATTCGCCGCCGCGGCCGCCCAGGTGGCGCCGGGCCGAGTCGGCGGTCATGGCGCCATAGAGCCCGGCGACGATGGGGAGGCCAACGGCACGCCATGCGGCGAGCCGGTACAGACGCAGCATCGGCACGTAGGTGACGGACATGGCCAGCCAGCCCACGAAACCCGCGGCCGCGAGCCAGGCGGCCGTGGGTGCGCTCGCGCCAGCGCCCAGCAGCAGGACGCCGGCGACCAGGGCAGCTGGCGGTAGCAGGTAGAGCCACGCTAGCCCGAGCACCGTGCCCACGGTCAGAGTCACCGAGTACCGAAGCTGCGTGAAGGCGCTACGCGCGACCATGTTCCAGATATCAGCCAGCCGGTCGTACGGCCGCAGGCTCGTGACGTCCGTGCTCAGACCGAGCCAGCACCGTGCGCCGGTGCGCTTGAGCAGCGTGCCGAAGGCGACGTCGTCGATGCGGGCGGCACGGATCTGGTCGAGCCCGCCGGCCGCGGCCAGCGCATCCGCCCGCACGAGCATGCAGCCGCCGGCTGCGGCCGCTGTCTTCCGGCCCGCGTTGTTGACCCGGCGGAACGGATACAACTGCATGAAGAAGTAAACGAACGCGGGGACCAGCACCTTCTCCCAGCGAGCCCGTGCCCGCAGCAGCGCCATCTGCGACACCAGCGCGTACTGTCCCGCGCCCGCGGCCGTGGCGAGCGCCGTCACCGTACCCTCCGCATAGGCGATGTCGGCATCGGTGAAGAGCAGGAACACGGCAGCCGGGCCGGCCGCGCTGACCCCCTGCGACATGGCCCAGACCTTGCCGGCCCAGCCGGGCGGCGCGGGCTGACCGCGCACGATTGTGAGGTGCCGGTCGCCGCCAACGGCGACCGCGTTGCCGGTCCTCGCGGCCTCGGCCTGGCCAGGAGCGGTCTCGGTCACGGTCCAGCCAGCTTCCTTGGCAGCCTGGCGCCCCGCGTCGGCCGTGCCGTCGGTGCTGTCGTCGTCCACGAGCACGATGGACAGCTTCCCGCCATAGTCCTGGGCGAGCAGAGTGGGCAGGCAGACCGGCAC
>DASXMP010000086.1:0-57153 GCA_036495585.1 Streptosporangiaceae bacterium | reverse complement strand
GCTCGGGCCGAAGCAGGCGAACCCGGCTGCTCGCACGTCGTCGGCCATGCCCGCGACCAACGGCGCCTCGGGGCCGATGACCACCAAGTCGGGAGTCAGCTTGCCGGCCAGGGCGACGACCTCCCCCGGGTCGGTCGTGCTGACCTCGTGCAATTCGGCGAGCTCGTCGATGCCAGGGTTGCCCGGCGCGGCGTGCAGTTGCGTGACCGCCGGGTCGGCGGCCAGTGAGCGGACTAGCGCATGCTCGCGGCCGCCCGATCCGAGCACCAGGACCCGCACGTCACAGCACCTCTCGCAGCTGAATGGTCTGGTCGCGGCGCGGGCCAACGCCGATCGCGCAGACCGGGGCGCCGATCATGTCCTCGAGGGCCCGGACGTAGTTTTGCGCATTCTTGGGCAGGTCAGCGAACTCGCGGACGGAGGAGATGTCCTCCCACCAGCCATCCAGGTACTCGTAGACCGGGACCGCGTGATGGAAATCGGTCTGCGTCATGGGCACCTCGTCGTACCGTGTCCCGTTCACGTCGTATGCGACGCATACGGGTACCTTCTCCAGGCCAGACAGGATGTCCAGCTTGGTGATGAAGTAGTCGGTCAGCCCATTGACCCGGGTCGCGTACCGCGCGATCACGGCGTCGAGCCACCCCGTGCGCCTCGGCCTGCCGGTCGTGACGCCGTACTCGGCGCCGGTTTTGCGTAGCCACTCACCCTGGGCATCGTTCAGTTCCGTTGGGAATGGTCCAGAGCCCACCCGCGTCGTGTACGCCTTCAGGATGCCGATCACCCGGGTGATCCTGGTCGGTCCGACGCCCGAGCCGGCGCAGGCGCCACCCGCGGTCGGTGAGGACGAGGTGACGAATGGGTAGGTGCCATGATCCACATCGAGCAACGTGGCCTGAGCGCCCTCCATGAGCACCACCTTGCCGTTGTCCAGCGCCTTGTTCAGCACCAGGCCGGTGTCGGCCACGTACCGGCCGAGGCGGTCGCCGTAGGCGAGGAACTGCTCGGTGACGGTGCCGACGTCAATGCCGCGCCGGTTGTAGATCTTGGTGAGGACCTGGTTCTTGTCCCGCAGCGCCAGTTCCAGTTTCTTGTGCAGGATGCCGGGATCGAACAGGTCTTGCATCCGGATACCCACGCGCGAGGCTTTGTCGGCGTAGGCCGGCCCGATGCCCCGGCCGGTCGTGCCGATGCGGGCACTACCGAGGTAGCGCTCGGTGACCTTGTCGAGCGCGATGTGATACGGCGTGATCAGGTGCGCGTCAGCCGAGATCAGCAACTGGTCCCGCCAGACACCCCGCTCGATCAGCCCGTCGATCTCGGTGAGCAGCGCATCCGGGCTGATTACGACCCCATTACCGAGCACCGACGTAGCGTGCTCGGACAGGACGCCGGACGGCAGCATGTGCAGGGCGTAGTGGTCATCGCCGATGACCACGGTATGGCCGGCGTTGTTGCCACCCTGATAGCGGACGACATAGTCGACTTTGTCGCCCAGCAGATCGGTGGCCTTGCCCTTGCCTTCGTCGCCCCACTGCGCACCGACGATCACAATCGCGGGCATCCCGAGCGTCCCTCCGCTAACAGAACGAAAGCCCCGCGCCGACGTCTTTGCGTTAATCCATGCAAGCGCGGCAAGGGGCTCTTGCATTCAGATGCTACTCGGTCTGCTTGTCCGGGGCGGTGCCTCCGCCGCTCAGACCTATCCGCAGTATCTCAAGGCCAGCGATGCGATCGAAGCGCCGAACGTTCGCAGTGCCGCCCGCCAGCTGGCCGCGATGGCGGTGGCGGCGACAACCCTGTGATGCGCTCCCACATCCGTGCCGGCACGTGCGAGGGTGGCCGACAGCCGGGCGTGCGCTCGCGCCGCCAGCAGATTAAATGGCAGCGGCGGGAAGGCCGTTAGTACTGGTTCGACACAGGCTTCGCGGTGCGGACGGCGTTCGGGCGCAGCCCGATGCGCCCCGTGCAGCAGTTCCGATGCCGTGATGGATGCGATCCCGACCTCTTCGGCCGCACCCAGTATCGGTTTCTTCAACCTCCACCGCGGCAAGCCTTGCCCGGCTCAGGATTCCAGGGCGGCGACGGCGGCCGGGCTGGAGTCGGCGAGGAATTGACGGCAGCGTATGCCCTCGTCATGCTCTCCGAGCGCGTCCGCGGCGACAGCGAGCATGTGCAGCGAGCGCAGGAAGCCCTGGTTCGGCTCATGCTGCCAGGGGACTGGCCCGTGACCGTGCCAGCCCGACCTGCGTAGCAGGTCCAGCCCGCGGTGGTAGCCGGTGCGGGCGTATGCGTAGGCGGCGACGGGCTGGCCTGCCGCCATCGCGCGCTCGGCAAGGGCAGCCCACGCCGCGCTGTACCCCGGGTAGCGGGCCGCCGCCTCGGCCGGGTCGGCCGCGCCGGCCAGAGCTGCCGCGGCGTCGTCGTCGGCGGGCAGCAGCGTCTCTGGCGGGCCGCCCAGCAGGTTTTCTCCGGTCATGGGCTCATCCTGCCGCATCGCTTCAGTCGGGTGTGTCGGCACGGCCCGCACGAAGTGGCACCGGGCGGCGGTGCCTCGCGTTCGCACGGCCGACCAGCCTGGGCAGCAGCCCGATGCGCCTGGCGACCGCCCCGAGCTCGTGCCTGTCCCGGCGCTAGAAGGGCCTGCTCAGGACAAGCGGTGCCCGGCCGAGAGCAGATCCTCGCAGGCGTGCACGACCCGGGCAGCCATGCCCTCCTCGGCCGCCTTGCCCCAGGTCCGCGGGTCGTAGGCCTTCTTGCTGCCCACGTCCCCATCCACCTTGAGCACGCCGTCATAGTTGGTGAACATGTGGCCAGCCACTGGCCTGGTGAAGGAGTACTGGGTGTCGGTGTCGACGTTCATCTTCACCACGCCGTAGCCGATCGCCTCGCGGATGTCCGTCAGGTCTGAGCCGGAGCCGCCGTGGAAGACCAGGTTGAAGGGCTTATCCCGGCCATACTCGGCCCCAACGGCATCCTGGATCTCCTTCAGGATGGCCGGCCGCAGCTTGACGTGGCCTGGCTTGTACACGCCGTGCACGTTGCCGAAGGTGGCGGCCAGGAGGTAACGGCCCCGTTCGCCGAGGCCAAGCGCCTTGGCGGTAGCCAGCGCGTCCTCCGGCGTGCTGTAGAGCTTCTCGTTCATCTCACCGACCACGCCGTCCTCTTCGCCGCCGACGACGCCGATCTCCATCTCCATCACGATGCGGGCGGCTGCGCATTTGTCCAGCAGGTCGCCAGCGATCTGAAGGTTCTCCGCCAGCGGGACCGCGGATCCGTCCCACATGTGCGACTGGAAGAGCGGCTCCTCGCCCCGGGCGACACGCTCGGCCGAGATCTGCACCAGCGGGCGCATGTAGCCGTCTAGCTTGTCTTTGGGGCAGTGGTCGGTGTGCAGGGCGATATTCACCGGGTACTTGGCCGCCACTGTATGAGCGAAGTGCGCCAGCGCTACCGCCCCGGTGACCATGTCCTTCACACTCGGGCCGGAGAGGTATTCGGCGCCGCCGGTAGATACCTGAACGATGCCGTCACTCTCGGCCTCAGCGAAGCCGCGGAGGGCGGCGTTGAGAGTCTGGCTCGAGGTCACGTTGATCGACGGGTAGGCGAAGCCTTGTTCCTTGGCCCGGTCGAGCATCTGGGCGTAGACCTCTGGCGTCGCGATCGGCATAACACAAAATCCTCTCCGGCTTTAGGTTCTTGGCCCCCGGCTATGTGTGGCGGCCGCAGCAGTTACCTGGAGTTCTATGACCCCGATGGCCTCAGTATTGCCCAGCCGACCTGGCCTGCCCAAGCTGGTCCGGGGAACTGCGGGGTGGTCGCGGCCCGGGTCAGCTCAGGCCGAGGTCGGAAAGCTCGAAGGCGGCCAGGTAGGGCAGGCCGCGTTCGGTGACCGTGGGCCGCGCGCCCCGCTCGACGACGACAGCCACGCCGACAACCTCGGCACCAGCCTCGCGGAGGGCGTCCACGGCGGTCAGCACCGAACCGCCGGTGGTTGAGGTGTCCTCGACGGCCAGCACCCGGCGGCCGGCCACGTCGGGGCCCTCGATCCTGCGCTGTAGCCCATGCGCCTTCTCCGTCTTGCGCACCACGAAAGCGTCCAGCCGGCGCCCTTGGGCGGCCGCCGCGTGCAGCATGGCTGTGGCGACCGGGTCGGCGCCCAGCGTCAGTCCTCCGACGGCGTCGTAGTCCAGGCCCGCCGTGACGTCCAGCATGACGCGGCCGGCGACTGGGGCTGCGCGGCCATCCAGCAGCACTCGCCGCAGATCGACGTAATAATCGGCGCGCTGACCAGAGGACAGGATCACCTCGCCGTGCACCACGGCGAGCTGCCTGATCCAGCTCAGGAGTTCGGCCCGGTCGGTGCCGCTGACGTTGCTCACGG
Organism: Streptosporangiaceae bacterium; assembly: GCA_036495585.1. Lineage (GTDB taxonomy): Bacteria > Actinomycetota > Actinomycetes > Streptosporangiales > Streptosporangiaceae > JAJYUU01. The sequence continues at coordinate 52,769 of DASXMP010000086.1, read as the reverse complement.
GTGGCGAGCCTACCGGTCCGGCCGCCGCCAGGCCCGGCCGCGAGAGGTTCCCCGGTTGCGGCCGGATCCATACGGACGAATAGGTACATTGTCGTAGCCAGCGGCGCTATCCGCCTGTAGTGGATACGTCCGCGATCCAGCGCTATGTATCACGCCTGCCGCGATGCGCTGGTAACGTCACGCGCAAGGGGAAGGACGGTGTCGCGTTGGATCGCTGCGCGCTGTTCGTGGATGCGGGTTATGCGCTGTCCGGTGGCGCACTTGCCGTCCACGGCACTCGCAATCGTGACTCGGTTTCCTGGGATTTCACTGGCCTCGTAAAGCTGCTCGGCGGTCTGTCCCGGGACCGGACTGGCCTGCCGTTGCTGCGCTGCTACTGGTACGACGCGGCGACAGATGGTAATCGCGCCGCGGAGTACGACTCGCTGGCTGATATTCCTGGCGTCAAGCTGCGGCTGAGCAAGGCCAGATCGAGCCGCACGGAAGGTATCGAGACAGAGATCCGCCGCGATCTCACGTCTCTCGCCAGGAACCGTGCCGTCAGCGACGTGGTGATCGTCAGCGCCGAAGACAACCTTGCCTCCGTCATCACCGAGGTACAGGACCTCGGTGTGCGGGCGATCCTGCTGCAGCTCTCGGTCGACGGCGAGCTGAGCGGCTCGCGATCCCTGCGCCAAGAGTGTGACGACCTCATGGAGGTCTCGGCCGCCCACCTGCGTCCCTATGCCGACCTGATCGCCGGCGCCGAGCCGCAGCTTTCCGCTAGCGGCTATCGCGAACTTGCCACGCAGAGCAGTGGCTCCCAGCCAGCAATCGAGGCACCGGCGGCAAGGCTCTACGCGGCACCAGCCGTGAGCGAGTTCGAGCGAGCTAGCCAGCGGCAGCTTGTCGGTCTGAGCGACACCAGCCGTAACCAGAGCAGCGCGCCGGGGCAGCCCGCCAGTCCTGGTGGGCAGCATCGGGCGCAGCCCTACCAGGTCTCTGACGAAGGTGCGGGCGGCCCGGTCGCGGCCGCGGGTCAGGCCCCTTACGGCAGCAGCCGATATGGCACGCAAGATAACCAGGGGTCTGCTCGCCAGCATGGTCAGGACAGCCAGCAGAGTCCAGGCGGTCAGGAGCAGAGCACCCAGCAGGCTGCTCAGCACGGCCAGCCCGGCCAGGCTGGCGCTCAGCCTGGCCAGGCACCCCGGCTCGGTCAACCCGGCCAGCATGCTCAGCCCGGTCAGCACGGCCAGGCCGCGCACTCGCTGAACGGGCTCGGTTACCCGGCGCCTGCTGAGGAGAGTCGGCCGCACAACGGGATGCACTCGGTGAGCCCGGGTCCGAACGGATTGCAGTCCGGGCCGGTTGGCGAGATCGGCGGCCCGGCCAACGGTGTGCCGCCGGGCAGCGGATCCGCCCTCCCGCCGAGAGGACTGCCAGCAACCGGCTACGCGGCGCCTGGCCTGCCAGGACCGGCTGGGCTGACGGGCACAGGCAGCGTGCCGGGTAATGGCATTGGTGGAAACGGAGCCCAGGGCCCGGCGCCGACCGGCAATGGCACGCATGCTGGCCGGGGCTTTTCCGGCAGCAATGGCGTCCACGGCAATGGCCTGTCCGGTTCCAATGGCCTGTCCGGTGGTCCCAATGGCCTGTCTGGTTCCAATGGGCTGTCTGGTTCCAATGGCCTGTCCGGTTCTCCCAACGGCCTGCACGGTGCCAATGGGTTCTCTACCGCCAATGGGCTGTCGGGTTCCCATGGTGGGTCTGGCAGTACCGGCAACGGCGTCGGAAGTGGTAGCGCGCCGGGTCCAACGACTTCCGGCGCTGGACTCCCAGCGGGATCCAATGGCCTGACGGGAAGTAACGGCCTTGGCGACAGCGGGCTTCCGGGCGGCAATGGCCTTGCTAGCTCGAACGGGCTGGCGGGCGGCAACGGGCTGGCGCCCGGCAACGGCCTCGTGGGTGGGAACGGCCATGCGGGCGGCAACGGCCTTCCGGCCGCGAACGGGCTAGCCCAGCACGGTGGTCAATTCGGCGGTCCGGAGGCTACCCGGCAGTCAGGACAGCCGCTGCCACCCCACCATGGGCTTCCGCCTCAGCAAGCGCTCGCGCCGCAGCACGGGCAGACACTGCCGTCCCAGCCTGCACTACCGCAACTGCCTTCGGGCGGGCCGGGGCCAGCTGGCGCCCAGGCACTCGACGGGCAGCGGCCGGCCATGCCGCAGCGGCAGCTTCCCGCTGGCAATGGCGGTCAGTATCTCGATGACCGAGCCGGTCAGTATGGCGGTCAGCAGCCCGCCTCGTTCCCCGGATCCCAGAGCCCAGCCCAGTACCTTGGCGCGCCGTATGGTGCCCCGCCAGCCCCGCCCGTGCCAGCGCCGATATCCGTCGGCGAAGCAGTCCAGTCGGCTCACGCCGAGGGGTTTGGTTTCGGCGAGACGGTCGCTCGCGATGCGCCGGCGCTCTGGCTTGAGGCCGTCCTGGCCCGCAAGCCGCGGATGCCCTCCGACCTGGAGGCCCGGCTGCTTCAAGGGTCGGCACTGCCGATCGACTCGCTGCTGCACGACGAGGTACGGCACGCGCTGCGGCGGGGATTCTGGGATGCCCTGGAGCGCTCGCGGCACTAGCAGGCCACCGGTTACGGCGGTATTGTCACGAAGCCATTACGGCAGCGTTACCTGGCGCGTTCCGCGACTAAGTTAGCTTGGTGCCTGCACTGAGCCGAGACGACTTTGACGAGCTCGAATTTGACGCCGCCGCGAGCGGTGATCATGCGGCCGCAGCCCGGCACATGACTCAGCTGGCGCTGACGGGCGATGAGACGGCTGTAATGACACGCGCCGAGGCGTTTCTTCGGGCGGGCGAGGAATGGCTTCAGGCGGATGAGCCGGGTGAGGCCATCGACGCGATCGAGCGCGCCCGGGCAGACGGCGGCGCGGTGTCGACAGAGCCACGGGTACCGCTGGCCCGCGCCCTGTTTCAACTCGGCCGCCAGGCCGATGCCGAGGCACTCCTGACCGAACTTAGGTCGGAGTGGCCAGCCGATCCGCGTACCTGCGATCTGATAGCGGAGTTGCTGGTCGAGCATTCCGACCTAGCGCAGGCGCTGGAGTGGGCCACCGCCGGAGTTGAACTCTGTCTGGCCGACTCCCGCCCGAGTTCGGTCGGCTCACCTGCTGATAACCAGGCTGAGCTGAACCTGCTCCTGCGGCTGCGGTATCGGATCCGTAATGACCTGGGCCTGCCCGAGGACGACTACGACGCCCTGCTCGACCAGGCGTAGCCCCGCAGCTACCTGACGGCGCTGGCGGCCACGGCTCGCTCGGGCCTGATGCGCAGCGAATCAGCCCCTTCGTCCAGGTCGACCACGACCGTGTCGCCGTCGGTGATCTCGCCGGACAGCAGGCTGCGGGCCAGCTTGTCACCGATCGCCGACTGGATCAGCCGACGCAGCGGGCGGGCGCCGTACACCGGATCGAAGCCGCTGACGGCGAGCCATTGCATGGCGGCAGGAGTGACGGTGAGCCTTAGCCGCCGGCCACTCAGCCTGCTCCCCAGCATCTTGACCTGCAGGTGGACGATTTCGGTCAGTTCCTCGGTGGTCAGCGCATCAAAGATGATGATCTCGTCCAGCCGGTTGAGGAACTCGGGCTTGAAGGTGGCCTGCACGATGCCCGTGACCCGGTCGCGGGTTGTCGCGTCGTCCAGGCTCGGGTCGGCGATGAACTGCGATCCCAGGTTGGAGGTCAGGATCAGGATTGTGTTACGGAAGTCGACGGTCCGGCCCTGCCCATCCGTCAGCCGACCGTCATCGAGGACCTGCAGCAAGATGTTGAAGACCTCGGGATGCGCCTTCTCCACCTCATCCAGCAGCACGACACAGTACGGCCGCCGGCGGACCGCCTCGGTCAGCTGGCCGCCCTGGTCATAGCCGACATAGCCGGGGGGCGCGCCGACCAGCCTGGCCACCGAGTGCCGCTCGGAGTACTCGCTCATGTCGATCCTGATCATGGCGCGCTCGTCATCGAACAGGAATTCCGCCAGCGCCTTCGCCAGCTCGGTCTTGCCCACGCCAGTCGGGCCGAGGAACAGGAACGAGCCGGACGGCCGGTCCGGGTCGGAGATACCAGCCCTGGAGCGCCGAACAGCGTCCGACACTGCCTGCACCGCCTTGCGCTGGCCGATCAGCCGCCGGCCGAGCTCATCCTCCATGCGCAGCAGCTTGCCGGTCTCACCCTCCAGCAGCCGCCCCGCGGGGATGCCGGTCCAGGACGAAACCACGTCGGCGACGTCGTCGGGGCCGACCTCTTCCTTGACCATCGGGGCTGTCTCAGTCAGGCCGGTGCCGCTGGACGGCTCCTCGCTCGCCGCTGTGTCAGTCGCCTCGGCTAGCTGCCGCTCGAGCGTCGGGATCTCGCCGTACATGAGCCGGGATGCGGTCTCGAAGTCGGCGTCCCGCTGAGCTCGCTCGGCCTGCCCGCGCATCTCATCCAGCTGCTTCTTCAGCTCGCCTACCTTGTTGAGGCTCGACTTCTCCCGGTCCCAGCGCGCCATGAGGGCAGTCAGCTGCTCCTGCTTGTCGGCCAGATCTGCCCGGAGCCGGTCCAGCCGCTCCCGGCTGGCCGGGTCGTTCTCGCGGGCCAGCGCCATCTCTTCCATCTTCATGCGGTCGACGCTGCGCTGCAGTTCGTCGATCTCGACTGGCCTGGAGTCGATCTCCATCCGCAGCCGGGACGCCGCCTCGTCGATCAAGTCGATGGCCTTGTCTGGCAGGAACCGCGCCGTGATGTAGCGGTCCGACAGCGTCGCGGCCGCCACCAGCGCAGCATCGGAGATCTGCACCTGGTGGTGCGCCTCGTAGCGCCCCTTCAGCCCGCGCAGGATCGCGATCGTGTCCTCGGCCGACGGCTCGCCAATGAGAACCTGCTGGAACCGGCGCTCCAGCGCCGGATCCTTCTCGATGCGCTGCCGGTACTCATCCAGCGTAGTCGCGCCGACCATGCGCAGTTCGCCGCGAGCGAGCATGGGCTTCAGCATGTTGCCGGCGTCCATCGCCCCCTCAGCCGCGCCCGCCCCGACGACGGTGTGCAGCTCGTCGATGAAGGTGATGATCTGCCCGTCGCTCTGCTTGATTTCGTTGAGGACAGCCTTGAGCCGCTCCTCGAACTCGCCGCGGTACTTAGCGCCGGCCACCATCGCGCCGAGGTCCAGCGCGACGACCCGCTTGCCGCGCAGGGACTCCGGGACGTCCCCGGCGATGATGCGCTGGGCCAGGCCCTCGACCACGGCCGTCTTGCCGACGCCAGGCTCGCCGATCAGGACCGGGTTGTTCTTAGTGCGCCGCGACAGGACCTGGATCACGCGGCGGATCTCCGCGTCCCGGCCGATGACCGGGTCAAGCTTGCCTTCCCGGGCGCTCCTGGTCAGGTCGACGCCGTACTTCTCCAGCGCCTGGTAGGTGGCCTCCGGGTCCTGTGAGGTGACCCTGGAGTGGCCGCGCACCTGCTCGAAGGCGTCGGTCAGCTGCTTCGGCCCGGCACCTACCTCACGCAGCAGCGTCGCGGCCTCACCGCCATCGCTGGCCAGACCGACCAGCAAGTGCTCGGTCGAGACGTACTCGTCGGTCATCTCGCCCGCGAGCTTGCTGGCCGCGGCGAGGCTGGCCAGCAACTGGCGCGAGGTCTGGGGCGCGCTCACCGTGGCGCCTGCCGCCTGCGGCAGGCTGGTCAGCCGCTCGCGCACCTTGGTCAGGACCGCAGCCGGGTCGGCGCCAACCGCGCGCAGCAGGGGCGCCGCGATCCCGCCTTCCTGCTGTATCAGGGTGGCCAGCAGGTGCAGGCCGTCCACGCTCGGATTGCCTGCTGCTGCCGCCATCTGCACTGCCTCAGAGAGAGCCTCCTGGCTCTTCCTGGTCAGCTTCTCATCCACAGTCGTTCTCTTTCTTTTCCCTCATGCTGAAGTGCCGCTGTCACTCAGCGGCCGCTGCAGTGACCTGTCCGCCGCTGCTGGCACCGGGCGCCTGCTCCGGCCGACCCGGCGTGCCGCCGTGTACTGGGACCAGTGCTGCCGCATCGGGCTTGCCGCGCACCAGCGTGGCGAGCCGCGCCGCGACCGCCCGCGTCGACTCCAGCTCGGCCCTGAGCTGGCTGATCTCGGCATGCATCTCCGCCAGCAGCAGCCTGCTGCGCCGCTCGGCGAGCTCCAGCTCGAGGATGCGCTTGATTCCGGACAGGTTGATGCCCTCCTCCTGGGACAGCCGCTGGACCTCCCGCAGCGACAGGATGTCGCGCAGTGAGTAGCGGCGGCCGCGACCAGCGGAGCGCCCGGGTGAGACCAGGCCGAGCCGGTCGTAGGCACGCAGCGTCTGCGGGTGCAGACCGGAAAGCTGAGCTGCCACCGAGATGACGTAGACGGGCGTGTCATCGGAGAGCTCGAACTCGCTTGCCATCGGTCATCTCCTTTCTGGTGTCAGCCTGCTAGTTCGCTTGCCTGAGCACGTCGGCCCGCGGATCGGGTCCAGCGGTCACGTTTCGGAACGTCTCCAGGGCGTCACGCGCCTTGTCGTCGAGTTCCTGCGGAACGGTCACTGTGACGCTCACCAGCAGGTCGCCGTAGGTGCCGTCCTTGCGCCGGACGCCCTTGCCGCGGACCCGGAAGGTCCGGCCGCTCGGCGTGCCGGCCGGAATCCGGAGGCTCACCGGCATGCCCCGATGAGAGGGGACCTTGATCTCCCCGCCGAGAGCCGCCTCCGGGAACGTCACCGGGACCGTGATGTTCAGGTTCGATCCCGACCGGGTGAAGACCCCGTGCGGATGCGGCTGGACGTGCACCCGGACGTACAGGTCGCCGGCCGGCCCGCCGCGCTCGCCTGACGCTCCCTTGCCCGCGATCTTGATGCGCTGGCCGTCGGCAACGCCAGCCGGAATCCTGGCCTGGATCGTTCTGGTGCTCATCGCGCGCCCGCTGCCCGAGCAAGCTGGGCAGGGGTCGTCGACGACCAGGCCGCGCCCCCGGCAGGTCTTGCATGGCTCGGAGAACGCAAAGTTGCCCAGGTTCCGGCTGCCCTGGCCGGTTCCCTCGCACGTCGGGCAGACCCGCGGCACGGTGCCGGCCTTGGCCCCGGTGCCCTTGCATACCTGGCAAGGACCCTCGCCGGTCAGCCGGAGCGAGACCGTCGCGCCGTCGATCGCGTCGCTGAACGACAGCGACGTCTCGGTCTCTACGTCGGCACCGCGCCGCGGCCGCGCTTGCGTCGTCGTCCCCGTGCCGCTTCGGCCGAAGACGCCGCCGAGCAGGTCACCAAGCCGGGTCCCGGCCCCGCCGGCGCTGCCGAACAGGTCGCCGAGGTCGAAGTTGTAGCCGCCGCTGGCCGGCCCGGATCCTGGCATCCGGACGCCGCCGCTGCCGAACAGGGAACGCGCCTCGTCGTACTCCTTGCGGCGCTTCTCGTCCGACAGAACGGTGTAAGCCTCCGAGATGTCCTTGAACCGTGCCTCGGCCCTCGCATCGCCCTCGTTCGCATCAGGGTGATACTTGCGTGCCAGCTTCCGGTAGGACTTCTTGATCTCGTCGGCGGACGCGCCCTTGGTCACCCCAAGGGTCTTGTAATAGTCCTTCTCCAGGTAATCCTTGGTGCTCAACGGGCCTCTTTCAGGATCTATTCAGTGTCGGCGCCCGGCCCGGCGGAGGTCTGTCCGTCGGCCGGCTCGCCTGCCTGGTCAGCCTCTGCATCCGGCGCAGTTGCCGGGGCCGGGCTGGCGTCTTCGCCAGGCTCAGCCACGGCGACCCGAGCCGGCCGGATGATCCGCTCGCCGACCTTGTAGCCGGGCTGCAGGATCTGCACGGCTGTTGGCTCGCTGACTTCGGCCGAATAGGAGTGCATCAGAGCCTCGTGCATGACCGGGTCGAACGGGTCGCCCTTCTCGCCGAAGGGCGTCAGCCCCAGCTTCGTCACGATGCCGTCCAGGGAGTCGGCGACCGACTTGAAACCGCCAGTCAGCTCGCCGTGCTCCCGGGCCCGGCCGATGTCGTCAAGCACCGGCAGGAGCTCGTGCAGCACATTGGCCAGTGCCTGCTCCCTGACCGCCAGCCGGTCGCGCTCGACCCGCTTGCGGTAGTTCGCGTACTCGGCCTGCAGCCGTTGCAGGTCGGCGGTGCGCTCAGCCAGCCGCGTGGCTGCCTGGCTACCGGTCTCGTCCTGCCCGCCGCGCTGACCGCCATCCGGGCCCGGCTGACCGCCCGGACCGGACGCGCCGCCCGGACCGGACGGGCCAGCCTGGGGCTGCGCTTCGCGCTCCGCGGGCTGGTCCGCGCCGGCCTCCGCAGCGGCGGCCCGGCCAGCCGGCCGGGAGACCGTGTGCTTGCCTGGCCGCTGCTGGCCGCCGGAGGGAGCCGGCCCGCGCTGCTGCGAGCCAGCTTCACCGGTATCCCGTACCTGGCCAGTGGCCGGGTCGATCCGCCTGCGATCGCGGATGACCGGGCCCTGGCTCTCGTTGTCTGGCATCATCAGGCGGCGCCGCCCTCCGGCTTGTCGTCGTCGACGATCTCGGCCTCGACGACGTCGTCGTCATCCTGGCCGCTCGACTGCTCCTCGCCCGGCTCGCCGGCCTGCGCGCTGGCGCCCTGGGACTGGGCGTAGATCGCGGTCCCCATCTTCTGGCTGACCTGCGCAGCGTGCTCACTGGCAGTCTTGATCGCCTCGGTGTCGGTGCCCTCGAGCGTCTTCTTCAGGTCGGCAACCGCGGACTCCACCTCGGACTTGACGTCGTCCGGCACCTTGTCGGCGTTCTCGGAGAGGAACTTCTCCGTGGTGTAGGCCAGCGACTCCGCTCGGTTGCGGATCTCCGCTTCCTCACGACGCTGGCGGTCCTCCTCGGCGTACTTCTCCGCGTCCTGCATCATCCGCTCGATGTCGTCCTTGGCCAGGGCCGAGCCGCCCGTGATCTGGACAGACTGCTGCTTGCCGGTACCGAGGTCCTTGGCCGACACGTTGACGATGCCGTTGGCGTCGATGTCGAAGGTGACCTCGATCTGCGGAATCCCGCGCGGGGCCGGGGCGATGCCAGCCAGCTCGAACATGCCGAGCTTCTTGTTATAGGCCGCGATCTCGCGCTCACCCTGGAATACCTGGATCTGCACCGACGGCTGGTTATCATCCGCCGTGGTGAAGATCTCCGAGCGCTTGGTCGGGATGGTGGTGTTGCGCTCGATCAGCTTGGTGAAGATGCCGCCCTTGGTCTCGATGCCCAGCGACAGCGGCGTCACGTCCAGCAGCAGGACGTCCTTAACCTCGCCCTTGAGCACCCCGGCCTGCAGGCAGGCGCCCACGGCCACGACCTCGTCCGGGTTCACGCCCTTGTTCGGCTCCTTGCCGCCCGTCAGGTCCTTGACCACGTCCACCACGGCCGGCATGCGGGTAGAGCCGCCCACGAGCACGACGTGGTCGATCTTGTTCAGCGGAATGCCCGCGTCCTTGATCACCTGCTGGAACGGAGACTTGCAGCGGTCGAGCAGATCCGAGGTCATCCGCTGGAACTCGGCCCGGGTGAGCTTGGTGTCCAGGTGCAGCGGGCCCTGCTCGGAGTGGGTGATGTAGGGCAGGTTGATCTGCGACTCGCTGGAGCTCGACAGCTCGATCTTGGTCTTCTCCGCGGTCTCCCGCAGCCGCTGGAGCGCCATCTTGTCGGCCGACAGGTCGATGCCGTAGCTGTTCTTGAAGTCCTTGACCAGCCAGTCCACGATCCGCTGATCCCAGTCGTCACCACCGAGGTGGTTGTCGCCGCTGGTGGCCTTGACCTCCACGACGCCCTCACCAACCTCGAGCAAGGAGACGTCGAAAGTACCGCCGCCCAGGTCGAAGACCAGGATGGTGGCCTCACTCTCCTTTTCCAGGTGATAGGCCAGCGCCGCGGATGTCGGCTCGTTAATGATCCGCAGGACGTTGAGACCGGCAATCTGCCCGGCCTCCTTGGTCGCCTGCCGCTGCGCGTCGCTGAAGTAGGCCGGGACAGTGATCACCGCATCGGTGATGGTCTCGCCCAGGTACGACTCCGCGTCCCTCTTCAGCTTCTGCAGGATGAAAGCGCTGATCTGCTGCGCCGTAAATTTCTTGCCATCGATGGAGACGTTCCAGTCTGTCCCCATCTGGCGCTTGACGGATCGAATTGTCCGATCGACGTTGGTCACTGCCTGCCGCTTGGCGACCTCGCCGACCAGGACCTCGCCATTCTTGGCGAAGGCAACGACGGACGGCGTGGTCCGCGAGCCTTCAGCGTTGGCGATGACCGAGGGCTCTCCGCCCTCGAGGACGGCGACGACAGAGTTGGTCGTGCCCAGGTCGATGCCTACCGCTCGTGCCATGTGATCTGTCCTTGGGTAGATGTAGTTCTGAAAGGTTGAGTCCTTGGGGCTCAAGTCTGCCATGTGAGGGTAGGGCCTCGCAAACTAACTTGAGCCTGCCTGACTCAACTTTACGGACGAGAGGAGTATTCCCGGGAGCCGCCCCCTTCGATCCGGTCCTTCCGGCCCCGCTAGCAGGCCGGACGCATAAGCTAGGCGCCGCCACTTCAGCCGGCCCGTGCCGACCAGGCTCGTGCAGGACCGCAGCTGGCGACCTGGCGGCAGCAAGCCGCCTGGCTTTCAACGGAGCAGACATGACCGCCAGGACCGCCGTCGAGCACGCCGATGGCGTGCTGCCCGCTCCGGCCGAGCGGTCCTTGTGGCCGGTGCTGCGCTACTGCGGCGCGGTCTACCTCGTGGTCAGGATCGGGCTGTGGGCGCTTGCTGCTGCCGCGTGGGCGCTGACGAACGAGCCGGGCTCGATCACCCCGAATCGCACGACCCAGGTCCTGACCAATGGCTGGCACAACGCCTTCACCGACTGGAACAAGTGGGACTCGCTCTGGTTCCTGCAGATCGCCCAGCACGGGTACAGCAACCAGAACGCCAGCGCCGCATTCTTTCCCGGATATCCGCTGCTTATCCGGGCGGTCGGATACCTGTCCTTCGGCCATTTGCTGGTCGCCGCGTACATCGTCTCCAACGCAGCCCTGCTCGCCGCGCTGTGCGTGCTCTACCGGCTGACGGATCGGGAACTTGGCGCCGAGGCAGCCCGTCGCGCCGTCCTGTACCTGGCCATCTTCCCGACGGCCTTCTTCCTCTTCGACACTTATTCCGAGGCACTGTTCCTGCTGTGTGTCCTGGCCTCGCTGTCGCTGGCGCGATCGCGTCACTGGCTGTGGGCGGGCCTTGCCGGAGCGGGCGCCACGCTCACCCGGAGCATTGGCATTGTGCTGATCCTCGCCCTGGCTGTCGAGGCGCTGCACCAGATGCGGGAGGACGGGCGCGACGGCGTGTCGCCGCGGCGGGTGCGCGCGGCCGCCGCGCTCCGGCTGGGAGCCAGCCTCCTGCCGGCCGCGGGGGCAGGTAGCTACCTGCTGTACTGGCAGCTCCGGTTCCACGACTGGTACACCCCGATCCGGGTCGAGAACACCAACTGGGACCGCAGCTTCGCCGCCCCGTGGGACACGCTCTGGCGAGGGCTGGACCTGGCGTGGCGTTATGCCTTCGTCCGCAATACCGGCTGGCTGACGCTCGATTTCCTGCTAGTGGCGCTTGGCCTCATCCTCGGCGTCTTCGTGGCGTTCCGCGCGCGCCCGGTGTATGCGGTCTACACCTGGGCGAGCATCGTGTTCTTCCTCAGCACGGCCTGGCCGGGGCGGCCGCTGATGAGCGATCCCCGGTATCTGCTCGGTCTGTTCCCGCTGGTGTGGCCGCTGGCCCGGTGGGGTAGCCGGGCTGGCATGCACCAGGCCATCGTGGGCGTGTCCGCGGCCGGACTGGCGGTCGTCGCCTGGGTGTTCCTGGCCACGAACCTGATCTACTGATGAGTCGTCAGCCGGCTGGTGAGAGCGTGGTATCCGCGACGGTGTGGCTGGCCAGCCAGCCGAGCAGGGGACGGAGCCGCTCGCAGGCGCGGTACACCGGCTCGACGCTACGGATGGCATCGGATTCGAGCTCCCGGGCCGCGGCGAGCGAACGGTACCTGAGCAGTCCGGCCCGCGGGTGATCGGCCGGGTAACCGCGCGGTGGGCGCTTCATGACGTCCCCGACTATCTCGTGCCCGTCGGCGGCGAGCGAGGATACGAGGTCAGCCAGCGTGCGCCCGCTGGAATCCGCCGCGACCGCGGCACGAAACAGGGCTATTTGCTCGGGACTGCCGTACCACCAGAACGCCTTCACCCGCAGGCCGTCCAGATTGAAGCGGAACCCGATCTCGATCTTGCTGGCCACCCGCACGGTGGCGCACTGGTTCTGCCACCAGTAGGCGGTGCTGGCGTAGTGCCACACGGCGAAGTCCTCATACCAGGGGTCGGCGTCGGCCAGGTCGTTGAGCAGGTCGATCATCGGCTGCCGCACCAGCTTTTCGCGGGATCGGCGTATCGCTTCCCGGGTCTGCCGCGACGGCTCGCCCTCGAGCTGGAGCAGCACCTCATACGCCTGCTCCGGCCAGCCGTGGAAGCGTGTGCTCACGTCGGCATGGTAAGGCCGAAGGCACGGCCAGCGCCGTCAGACCGACCGCACCGCCTCAGCCGGGCGCTGGTGCGATCTGCCCACGCCAGGGCATGCGCAGCACGAGACGGTCGGGTGCGCCTGCCAGGACGCCGCCAGCCGGGTCGTCGACGTCCGCCGATCTGACCACATCCCGGTCGGGCTGCAGGCAGTCTCGGACGACCAGGATGCCCAGCAGCACGACCGCGCCGAAACGGCCGACGACGGCGGCGAAATACAAGCCAGAACTCAAGGCGCCTGGCGTGCCGGGCTTAGCCGCAAAGTTGATCAGGTAGGCCCAGACCGCGTAGAAGTAGCCGACCTCGGTTGCCTGCCAGATCAGGTAGCCGACTATCCGGGGTCTCGCCAGCACGACCAGCGGAACCAGCCAGATCACGTACTGCGGCGACCAGACCTTGTTGGTGAGCAGGAACGCGGCAGTGGTGAGGAAGATGAGCTGAGCCAGCCGGGGACGGCGCGGGGCGGCGAGCGCCAGCACCCCGATCGCAGCCCCGGCGACCAGGAGAGCGAGCGCCGACATCAGGTTCAGGTCAGGCACCGAGCTAGTTCCCGCGACCGGCCAGTGCAGGTGCTGGAAGTAGTAGTAGATCGAGCCCCAGTCGGCACCGCGCTTCGCGCTGAACTGGTAGAAGGTAGCCCAGCCTGACGGTGCGGCGATGATCACTGGCAGGTTCACCGCCAGCCACGCCACCGCCGCCGAGCAGATGGTCACGCCGAAGCTGCGCAATCGCCCAGCGCGCAGGCAGAGCAAGAACAACGGCCACAGCGCGAGGATCGGATAGAACTTCGTCGCCACAGCCAGGCCGAGCAGGACGCCAGCCACCGCCGGGCGCCGTGCCGTCCAGGCCGCCAGGGCCATCATCATCAGGCCCATCGCAATGAGGTCCCAGTTGATGAAGGCGGACAGAATCAGGGCCGGCGAGAAGGCGACGAGCAGAGCAGTCCAGCGGCGGCCGGGACCGGCGCAGTAGGCCGTCGCCAGCACGCCGATCACCAGGAAGACCGCCAGCAGTGCGACGGTCACGTCGAAGAACCGCAGGCCCCTGGTGTAGGGATTGGCTATCGGCCGGACCAGCCAGGCGACCGCCTGCATCACAGCGCCGATGATGACCGGGTATTCGACATGGTGGTCGAGGTAGGGCACCTGGCCCGCGGACAGCCCCTCGCCGTAATACAGCGGATAGATGTCGGTGTAGCAGTGCGCCTGGTACTGCTCGACGCCGACGTTCCAGGCCCCCGCGCGGCACGCTTCCTTAGCGCCGAAGGCGAGCGCGTCAGCGACAACGGCGGCCACGGCGAGGACGCTGGCCGAGCCGCCGAGCACTGCCCACCGATTCAGGCTGCCGCCCGAGCCTCGCCGGCCATGACGGCCCCTGGCAGGCTGAGGCAGCGCATCCTGCCTGGCCTGCTCGCCCGTCATTCCTGCCTCACTTGTTGTCCGCGACTGGCTTCTGCCTGCGACTGCTGGTAGCGCGCCGCCGCCAGGGTACCGGCTCAACCCGGAGGATCCGCCGGTCCGCACCCGATCGGGCCGCGCGACCTGCGGCTGCGCACGGGCCCGGGACGCGGGACGTTTGGCTTGCTGATCAACAGCCTTGATCGCGGCCGGCGTACGCTGTGACCCACAATGCCCTACCAGGAGGTCCGTTTTGGCGCTGCGTATCATCATTGGCCTCGTCGTGACGGCGATCGCGGGCGCGATCGCCGGACGCCGCCTGTGGTGGCTGTACCGCCTCGGCCGGGCCGGCCAGCCAGCACCTGAGCGGATCGAGGCGCTCCGCGAGCACCCGGCGCGCGGCGCGGAGACCCAGGTCACTGAGGTGATCGGGCAGCGCAAGCTGCTCAAGTGGTCGGTACCCGGGCTGGCGCATGCGTTCACCTTCTGGGGCTTCATCGTCTTGATCCTGACGATCATCGAGGCCTATGGCGACCTGTTCAGCAAGCGCTTCGCGATCGTGCTGATCGGGACCTGGGCCTGGGTCGGCTTTATCGAGGACCTGTTCGCGGTCGCCGTGCTGGCCGGGATCGTCACGTTCGCGATCATCCGGCTGCAAGCCGACCCGAAGCGTGAGGGCCGCCGGTCCAGGTTCTCCGGCTCGCATACTGGCGCTGCCTGGCTGGTGCTGCTCGGGATCTTCCTGGTCGTGGCCACGCTGCTGCTGTACCGGGGTGCCCAGATCAACACGGGGCACTTCCCGTATCCGCACGGGGCCTTTGCCTCGCAGCTGGTCGGGCACTGGCTGCATCCCCTCGGCCGAGGCGCGAATTCGGCGCTGGAGACCACCTTCATCCTCTTGCAGCTCGCCGTCATCCTGGCCTTCGGCGTGTTCGTGACCTACTCCAAGCACCTGCACATCGTCATAGCGCCGATCAATGTGCTGTTCGCCCGGCGCCCGAACGGGCTTGGCCCGCTGGAGCCCATGCGCTCGAACGGCAAGGTGCTGGACTTCGAGGAGGCTGACCCGGACACCGACGTCTTCGGCATCGGCAAGGTCGAGGACATGAGCTGGAAGGGCCTGCTCGACCTGGCCACCTGCACCGAGTGCGGACGGTGCCAGTCGCAGTGCCCGGCCTGGGCGACCGGCAAGCCCCTGTCGCCCAAGATGATCATTCTGGAGCTGCGCGACCACGCCTTTGCCAAGGCCCCGTATCTGCTGGCCGGCTCGGATGAGGAGCGCGAGGCGCTGCCGGAGTCGGTCAAGGCCGAAGCCGCCCGCCCCATCATCGGCGGCGCGGACGCCCACGGCGTCATCGACCCGGACGAGCTGTGGTCCTGCACCAACTGCGGGGCATGTGTGGAGGAGTGCCCAGTCGACATCGAGCACATCGACCACATCACCAACATGCGCCGCTACCAGGTGCTGGTCGAGTCCGCCTTCCCGGTGGAGGCGGCCACCATGCTCAAGAACCTGGAGAACAAAGGCGACCCGTGGGGCATGGGCGAGTCCAAGCGCGCGGACTGGATCTCCGAGGTCGATTTCGAGGTCCCCGTCGTGGACGGCACGATCGGCGATGACGTCGAGTACCTCTTCTGGGTAGGCTGCGCCGGCGCCCTGGAGGACCGGGCCAAGAAGACCACCAAGGCGATTGCCCAGCTGCTGCATGCAGCTGGGGTCAGCTTCGCGGTGCTCGGCCCGGCCGAGACCTGCACGGGTGACCCGGCCAGGCGGATGGGCAACGAGTTCGTCTACTCGATGATGGCCCAGCAGAACATCGAGACGCTGAACGAGGCCGGCGCCCGCAAGATCGTGGCGAGCTGCCCGCACTGCTTCAACACCATTGCCAACGAGTATCCGCAGCTCGGCGGTAACTACGAGGTGATACACCACACGCAGCTGCTGGCCCGCCTCGTCGAGGAGGGCAAAATCAAGCCGGTCACTCCGATCGAGGAGCGGATCACCTATCACGACCCCTGCTTCCTCGGCCGCCACAACCGGGTGTTCACCGCGCCGCGGGAGATCATGGAACAGGTGCCCGGCGTGCAGGCTCAGGAGATGCACCGGTGTAAGGAACGCGGCTTCTGCTGCGGCGCCGGCGGCGCCCGGATGTGGATGGAAGAGCGGATCGGCAAGCGGATCAACACCGAGCGGATCGACGAGGCGCTCTCCACCAACCCGGACACGATCTCCACCGGGTGCCCGTTCTGCCTGGTGATGCTCGGCGACGCGGTGAGCGCGAAGAAGGGTGCCGGCGAGGCCAAGGACACGCTTGAGGTGGTGGATGTCGCTCAGCTACTGGCGCGGTCCATTGCCCAGCCGGCGGGTGTCACCGCCGGACCGGCAGCAGGCGGAACCAGCGAGACCGCGCCTGACCCGGAAGGATAGAGGTGAGTGGACTCCCGCCGGGCTGAGGCGTTCAGCGACGGCGTCTTTGCCGTCGCCATCACGGTGCTGGTCTTCAACCTGCTCCCTATCGCCGACCGGACCGAAGGCTCGCGGCACCTGCTGCATGCGCTGGCGGGCAACTGGCCGGCGTATCTCGCGTATGTCGTCAGTTTCCTGACGATCGGGATCATGTGGCTGAACCACCACACCATGATGGCGCACGTCCGGCGGGTGAACCGGCCGGTGCTGGTCCTCAACTTGCTGTTGCTGATGGGTGTCGTCGCCCTCCCGTTCCCCACCGCGCTGGTCGCCGGCCACCTGGTGGGCGCGCATGCCCGGAACGGCCAGGCATCGGTCGCCGCGGTTCTCTATGGCCTGGTGATGATCGCGATCTCGATTTGCTTCGCCACGCTCTGGCTCTATGTGACCAGCCGCCGGGGCGCGCTAGGCGCCGGCCCGGCGCTGCAGGCATCGCGGGCATCGACGATCCGGTTCACCAGCGGCCTGGTGGGTTACCTAGCCGCCACCGCGATCGCGCTGGCCGAACCGGTGGCCGCGCTGCTCATCTACGGCCTGCTCGCGGGCTATTACCTGATCGAGCACCTGCCGGTACCAGACGTCGATGACGCTACCGAGCGACCCTGACCGGCAGCCAGATGCGGACGCGCGTGCCCGCCGCCGGACTCGAGTCCAGCGTCGCCCGGCCGCCATGGGCGGCCGCGATTGCCTGCACGATGGCCAGGCCGAGGCCGCTGCCCGGAGCTGTGTCGTTGCCGGCGGCATCGTTAGCAGCCTCGTCCGGCGCGGCAGCGCGATGGAACCGGTCGAACGCCCGGATCGCGTCCTGCTGGTCCATGCCGGGTCCGGTGTCGGCCACCTCCAGCAGCACGCCGCCAGCCGGCGCGCTCAGGCGTACCAGGGCTGCCGCATCGGCCGGGGTGTGCAGGCGCACGTTCGCCAGCAGGTTGGCCAGCACTTGCCGGATCCGCGCCTCGTCCACCACTGCGACCAGCCGCGCCGGTGCCTCCGCCCGTACCTCCCGGCCGGGCTCCACCGCTCGCGTGTCGGCCACCGCGTCGCGGACCAGCTCGGCCAGGTCGGCCTCGGCGAGGTCGAGGGAGGATGTCCGGTCCAGCCTGGCCAGTTCGAGCAGCTCGGCGACGAGTCGGCTCATCCGCTCTGCTTCCTGCTCGATCCGGCGCATCGCCCCCGGCAGCTCGCCGGGACCGAGCGCGCCCTGCCGGTAGAGCTCGGCATAACCGCGGATGGTGGTGAGCGGCGTGCGCAGTTCGTGCGAGGCGTCGGCGGCGAACTCCCGCACCTTCTGCTCGGACCGCAGCCGGGCGGTGAAAGCCTGCTGTATCCGGTCCAGCATCGTGTTGATTGCCGTGCCCAGCCGCCCCACTTCGGTCCGGTCGCCCGCGTCCGGCATCCGGGCGGTCAGGTCGCCACGGGTGGTGATCTCGTCCGCCGTCCTGGTCATCCGGTCTAGCGGATCAAGGCCACGGGCGATCAGCCAGGTTCCGCCGAGGGCCAGGAGTGCGATCAGGGCCGCGCCGGTGATGAGCTCGGCGACCACGAACCCGCTGACCTGGGCCGGGCCAGAAGCGGCGGCCTGGCCGACAAAGAGCAGCGCGGCTCCGCCGCTGCCCTGGACACGGCGCGCCACGACATCCAGGCCGCCCGCCATCCGGACCGGCCGGCAGCCAGCTCGCGGGAGCACCGCGCAGCCTTCGGCGGCGAGGAGCGCGGCGGCCGCCCGGGGGCGGGCACGCTGGGCGAGGTCCATCACCGGCGCGATGCCGGGCCGCTGTAGCCACTGGCGGACTGCGCTGGCGAGTTGCGTCGTCAGCGTCCCCGCCGTCAGCGGCTGGACGGTCAGCGGCCGCAGCGGGACCTCAACGGCGGCATAGCCGTCCTGGTTCTGGTCCTCAGCCACCGTTGGATCCCTGGCTAGCAGCGTGGCCGCGGCGGCCAGGCGCCGGTCCCCGGCTGCTGTCTGCGCTGCCACGCCGCGCTTCAGCACAAGGCTGCTCACCACGCCCATGATCAGCAGCAGGATGATGGTGACGCCGACGAGCAGGACTAGCATCCTGCCGCGCAGTGACAGCTGCCGCCTGTGCCTGAGGCGCTCGGTGGCGCTCACCTAAGCGGGCCGGAGACTGTAGCCGACACCGCGCTGCGTGTGGATGAGTGGCGTGCCGAGCGGGTCAATCTTGCGGCGCAGGTAGCTGATGTAGGTCTCGACGATCTGGGAGGCCCCGGCGTAGTCCCAGCCCCACACGTTCTCCAGCAGCTGGGTACGGGTCAGCACTCGGCCCTGGTTCCGCATCAGGTAAGCGAGCAGCCGGAACTCGGTGGGTGACAGCTCGACCGGCACGCCGCCACGGTGCACGGTCCAGCGTTCTTCGTCGAGTTCCAGGTCTCCGGCCCGCAGCGGCCCGGCTGGGCACTCGTCCGCCGTCGCCCGCGCGGCGCGCCTGAGTACTGCGCGAACACGGGCGACCAGCGCCTCCACGGAGAACGGCTTCGTCACGTAGTCGTCGCCACCGAGCGCCAGGCCGGTCACCGTGTCGGACGAGGTATCCCGGGCGGTCAGGAAGATAATCGGCACTTCGTTGCCGGCGGCTCGCAGCTTGCGGCAGACCTCGAAGCCGTCCATGCCTGGCATCATCACGTCCAGGACGATCAGGTCTGGCGGGTTGTCACCGGCCAGGCGCAGCGCATCGCGGCCGCTGGCCGCTGTCGTCACCGAGCAGCCGTGGAACCTCAGTGCGACCTGGACAAGCTCACGGATGTTCGGCTCGTCGTCGACGACAAGCACCTGCGGTATGCGGTCAGCCGGGGGAGTCACGGTAGAGCGAGGTTATCGGGGACACCGGCGGCCGGGGCGATGAACGAGCCGACCGGGAGTCAGCCAGCCTTCCGGATCCTGATCAGCCGCGCGGTGTCGGTGCCGTTGGCGACGGTGCCGACGGCCAGGACTTGCTCTCCGGTGGTGAGCTTGCTGGTCGTTGTCTTCTGTCGGTTCTGGCGGATGACAGTGCTGCTGGTCAGCTGCCAGGTCCAGGTAGTCCCGTTGGCGGCCCGCACCGAGACCGCCGAGCCGGCCACCGACTCGATGGTGCCGCGCTCGAAGGCCGCGGTGACGCTCGCCGACCCCTTCGCGGCGCGGAACGTGACCTGGCCGTATTCGCCGCCGAGGCGAGATACGTGCAGTCGCCGGTCGCACCTGCTCGCCAGCCACTGGGCAGCCGCGGTGTGACCGCTGGCCCGCAGCCGCTGTGCGATCTTGGCGCAGCGGCCATGCCCGGTGGTGCTGGCCACCGTGGCGTTCGCGAGCAGGGATGGCGGCATCGTGGCCGAGGACGGCGGGTTGACGGCTGCCGAGGCGCCGCCCGTCATGGCGACGCCCATCGCGGTGCCACCGCCGACAAGCACCGCGCTGGCGGCAGCGGTGGCGACAAGCCGCTTGGCGCGGCGTGAGATTCCCATGCGCTCACCATGCCCCCTGGCGATGGGTAAGCGGCGTGCGAAAACTGAGAAAACCCTGGGAATCGCAGGCGAGCTGGCAGAGCATCAGCCTGCCGGGGCCGAGGGTGGCTCCTCAGCTGGCGGCCAGGACCGCTGCGATGCGCTCGATCATCGCGGTCAGTACGGCCTGGGGCGTGGCAAAGTTGAACCGGAACGAGCCCGCCCCGCCGGCTCCGAACGCCTGGCCGTCGACAACCGTCACTTGTGCGCGATCGGTGACCAGGACGCCCGGCGAGTCCGGCAGGGTCAGCTGCGTGCAGTCCAGCCAGGCAAGATAGGTGCCGTCCGGGGGCCGGTAGCGCACCTGCGGCAGGTGCTCAGCGAGCAAGTCGCCAAGGAGCCGCCGGCTGTCGTCCAGGTAGGCGAGTGCCTGCGCCAGCCACGGTTCGCCGTCCCGGAAGGCAGCGATGGTTGCCACCACCCCGGGGTTGCTCGCACCGTGGGCCGCGAAGGTGCCCATGTCCTCCCAGCGCTGCCGGTCCGCATTGTTGCTCAGGATGGCCACGCCGCATTTCAGGCCGGGCAGGTTCCATGCTTTGGAGGCGGATGCGCCGGTGAGCGTGTGGCTGGCAGCGGTGACCGAGGTCGAGGCGTACGGAATGTGGCGGCCGCCAGGATAGACAAGCGGGGCGTGTATCTCGTCGGCGAATACCCGACCGCCGTGCCGGTCGACGACGTCAGTCAGCTCGGTCATCTCGGCCAGCGTGAAGACACGCCCGAGCGGGTTATAAGGGTTGCAGAAGACCAGCAAGTGGCCGCCCGCCCGGAACGCGTCATCGATCCGGTCCAGATCGAGGGTGAAGAATCCGTCCCGGTTCCGCATCGGGACCTGGATGATGTCGCGGCCGAGCGTACCTGGCACCGACAGGAACGGCATGTACGCCGGAGTGGGCAGGATGACTGGCGACCCAGGCCGGGAGAAATGAGTGATGGCGAGCTCGAGCACCTTGATCACGTCCGGGACGGGCTGGATCAGTGCCGGGTCCACGGCCCAGCCGAACCTGCGCTGCTCGAACTCGGCGCAGGCCACCGAGAGTTCCGCCGCCAGATGCGGCGGCAGGTAGCCGAAGTTGGCGTCCGCTGACAGCCCGTCGAGCGCAGCAAGGATCGGCGGCGCGGCGCCGAAGTCCATCTCGGCGACACCCGCCCCGAAGCCGTCTGGCCCGGGCGCGCTCCACTTGGCACTGCGCCGTGCGCGCAGCGCCGTCGCCGTGGTGGTGTCGATGGCCTCGCGGAGACTTCCTGCCCTTGACGTTGCTTCGCGCACCTTCTTAGCGTAGTAGTTCGCTTAACGAAGTGTTTGCTGTCATCGTGGCCGGCTGCGCAGCAATCCGGCCCTGCCAGGCGAGGCAATCCGATGGCTCTGGTTCTCACCGCTCCACAGGTCATCACCGGGGACGGGACAGTGACCGATGGCGCTGTCGTGCTCGGCGAGACGACAGTCGACTGGGCAGGCCGGGCTGCGCTGCTGCCACCCGAATATGGCGGGCTGCCGCGCATGGACTACCCAGGCTCGACGATCATGCCTGGCCTGATCGACTGCCACGTGCACCTCGGCTTCGACGGAGGACCGGCCCCAGCCACGCGGATGCAGGGTGAGACCGATGCGCAGCAGCTGATCCTGATGCTGCGCAGCGCCCGCGAGTTGCTCGGCGTTGGCGTCACGACGGCCCGCGACCTCGGCTCGCGCGGCTATCTCGGCGTCGTGGTGCGGGACGCGATCGCGTCGGGCCTGGCCCGCGGACCGCGGCTGGTCGTGGCGGCCAGCCCGGTCACAGTCACCGGCGGCCATTGCTGGTTCATGGGTGGCGAGGCCGATAGCGAGGACGATCTGCGGCGGCTGGTTCGCCGGCACCACAAGCATGGCACGGACCTCATTAAGGTCATGTCGACGGGCGGGTTCATGACTCGAGGGTCAGCGCCCTGGTACGCGCAATTCACTCAGCGGCAGCTCGCGGCTGTCGTATCCGAAGCGCGGCGGGTGGACAAAGCGGTGGCGGCGCACGCGCACGGGATCGAGGGCATCCGCCGCGCGGTGGCTGCCGGGGTCACCACCCTTGAGCACTGCTCCTTCGTTACCGAGACCAACGAGAGGCTGTTCAGCGAGGACCTCGCCGGCCGGATTGCAGAGCGAGGCATCTTCGTATGCCCGACCATGAACGTGAATGTGCCGCACATTGCCCGCCTGATCGGGCGAGAACTCGGCGGCCATCTGACGGCGCTGCGGGATAGGGGCGTCCGGCTCATCGCCGGGACGGACGCCGGCATCAACAACACACCACATCACCAGTATGTCGGCGGATTGCAGACCCTTCAGGGCCTCGGCTTCGGCGCCGACGAGGTAGTCGCGATGGCGACCACCGTGGCAGCAGCGGCGCTCGGCCTCGGCGCTGTCACCGGGAGGCTGGCGCCGGGCTTCGACGCGGATCTGATCGTCGTTGACGGCGACCCGCTGCGGGACGTCGGCGCGCTCGGCAGGCTTCGCCGCGTCATCACGCGTGGTCACGACTACGTCCCCGACAGCGGCGCCTTTGACGTCAGCGCACCAGGCACCGTGCTCGCCGGTGACAGGCTGCCGGCCGGTTATACGCTGCCGGCGGAGGCGCTGATGCCGCGGGTGGCCGCTGGCGTCAGGCCGGCCGGCGCCCCCCGTGAATGACCCACTCCAGCCGCTTGAAGAAGACGTCGGTGCTCTGGAAGCCAGCTGCTCGCAGATACTCAAGCTGCTGGGCGAGCGGGATCATGTAGCGGACATGATTCGCGTGCCTGGCCTGCTCCTCCGGCGTTGGATGGTGCCGTTTCTCGGCCGCCGCCGGGTCCTCCAGATCGGCCACTCGCTCCCAGACGGCCCCGACCGCCTCGTCGGCCGGCTGGACCGGGTCGTAGTTGAGGTACCAGCCGCCGGGGACGAGATGGTCGAGGATCTCGGCGAAGAGTGCCTGCTTGCGCTCGTCGAGCAGATGGTGAACCGACAGGGACGTGATCACGGCGTCGACCGCACCCGGGATCTCCTCCGGCCACCGGCCGCCAGCAGCCAGGTCGAACTCTACGTACCGGTAGCGGCCGGCGAAGGCCTTCAGCTCCTCCTGGCCCGCGCCCATCATCTGTGCGGAGAAATCGGCGAGTATGCCGCTGCTGCGCTCGTGCCTGGCCAGGACCGCCTGCGACGCAGCGCCGGTGCCGGCACCCAGGTCCAGGAACGTGAACTCTTGTCTAGGGGCGAAGGGCAGCAGCTCCGCCATCAGCCGCCACTGCGGGCCGTGGCGACGGTGGCGGTTCGCCGCCTCGGCCGTCCAGTGCTGCAGGATGTCACCGGATTGCCAGATTGCCGCGTTCGTGTCCCCGGACTCGCTCATGCCTGCAGCGTACGGGAACGTCCGTTCCGTCCGCCCCGGCGTGCGCTACATCCGGTCGGGTACCGGGATGCCCAGCAGGCCGAGGCCGGTGACCAGGACCCGCAGGCTCAGCGCGCAGAGCGCCAGCCTGCTGCGCCGGAGGCCGTTCTCGGCGGCGAGCACCGGGCACTGCTCATAGAACGTGGTGAACGCGCTGGCCACCTCGAACAGATAGCCAGCCAGCTTGTGCGGTTCGGCCGCGACGGCGACGTCGGCCACCGCCCGGCCGAAACCGAGCAGCCGCAGCGCGAGCGCACGCTCCGCGTCGGTGCCGAGGTCGATAGGCCCGGCCTGATCGTCTGGCGCCTGGCCGGCCCGGCTGAAGATGGACCGGATCCGAGCCGACGCGTACTGCAGATACGGGCCGGTGTTGCCGGTCAGCGCGAGCAGCCGGTCGAAGTCCAGCACGTAGCTGGAATCGCGGCCCACCGACAGGTCGCCGTATTTCAGCGCTCCGATCCCGACCGCCTCCGCGATCTGGCCGCGCAGCGCGGGATCGTCGTAGCGATCAGCGATGACCTTCTCGGCCCGCTCGACCGCTTCGTTCATCAGGTCGACCAGCTTGATCTGCTCGCCCTCACGGGTGCGCAGCCGCTGTCCGCCCGGGCCGGTCATCAGCCCGATGACAGCGTGCTCGGCGCTGGCCGGCGGCACCAGCCAGCCCGCCTGCGCGGCTAGCCCGAAAACCATCTCCAGATGCTGATGCTGTTCGGAACCGACCACGTAGATGATCCTGGTGGCCTTCAGGTCGGTCAGCCGGTACCGGATCGCGGCCACATCGGTGGTGTCGTAACCGTAGCCGCCATCGCTTTTGCGCAACATCAGTGGCAGGGGCCGGCCATCCCGGCCCGCGAACCCTGGCGGGTAGGCGCACAGCGCTCCGTCGTCGATCACGGCCAGTCCGCGAGTCTGCAGATCGGCGCAGACGTCGGCGAGCATCGGGTGGTAGAAGCTCTCCGGTGCCATGTCGGCGTCGGTCAGGGTGATGTCGAGCCTGGCGTAGATCTTCCGCAGGTACTCCATCGAGTCAGCGACCAGGATGCGCCACAAGCGCATGGCCTCGGCCTCGCCCGCCTGCAGCTGCACGAGCCGCTGCCGGGCCCGATCGGCGAACGCCGGGTCGTCGTTGAATTTCGCGCGAGCGGCCTGGTAGAACGCGGTGAACTGACCGGCCGCGAGCTGGTCATAGGTGGCTTTTTCGCCGACGTCGAGGGCATGCTCGATGAGCATCCCGAACGGGGTGCCCCAGTCGCCCAGGTGCGCCGCCCTGATGATCTCGTGCCCCAGGTATTCCAGCACCCGGACGATGGCGTCTCCCACCACCGTCGGCCTCAGGTGGCCGGCGTGCAGCTCCTTGGCCACGTTCGGACCGGAGTAGTCGACCACGATTCGCTGGCTCGGCTCGCCGGGCACCACCCCGAGCCGCGGATCGGCCAGCTGCGTCGCGGCCTGCTCGGCGATCCAGCCGTCGCGAAGGGCGAGGTTGATGAAGCCAGGGCCGCTCACCTCGGCAGTCGCTACCGCAGGGCTGTCATGCAGCCGCGCGGCTATCGGCGCGGCAATCTCGCGCGGCGCCCGGCCGAGGCGCTTCGACAGCGACATCGCAGCGTTCGACTGGTAGTCCGCGAAGCTTGACGGCCGGATCAGCGGGTCGGTGGCCGCGTACTCTTCGCCAAGCTCCGCCGCCAGCGCCTCCTGGACAAGCTGGCCGAGCGCTGCTTCCGGGTCTGTCATCTCACCAGCCTATCGGCCCTCGTCAGGGGCGCCGAAGGAAGTGACCGGCGCGCGCCGGACCCAGCCTTTCCCTGATTCGCTCGGTGATCTCCTTGTCCGACAGCTCGGCCGCGAGCCTGCAGGCGGCTGCGGCCCCCCGGGCCGTGACGGCGCCGTGTGCGATCACCACGGTGGCCTCCAGTCCGAGCAGTGCCGCGCCGCCATAGGTCTCGGCGTCAAGCTGCTGGCTGAGGCGCCGCAGGCCCCGGCGCTGGAAGGCGGCACCGAGCCTGGACGGCACGGAACCGGTGAGCGCTTCCCTGACCTGACCGGCCACGAAGGCCGCCGTTCCCTCCAGGGTTTTCAATGCCACGTTGCCGGTGAACCCGTCGGTCACGATGACGTCGGCCTTGCCGGCCAGTAGGTCGCCACCTTCCACATTTCCGACAAAGCTCATTGGCATGCCGCCGTGCGCCGAGTCGGACTCCAGCAGCTCGTGGCCCTTCCTGGCGAGCTTGTTGCCCTTGGTCGGCTCGGACCCGATGGTGAGCAGGCCCACGCGCGGCTCCAGGATGCCGAAGGCGGTCTGCGCGTATGCCACGCCCAGCTGGCCGAACTGGACGAGCATCTCCGGCTTGGGATCGGCAATCGCGCCCGCGTCGACCAGCACGGTGGGGGTCGGCCGGGTGGGCAGCGCCACAGCCAGCGCGGGGCGAGCCACGCCCGGCAGCGGCCGCAGGCGCAGTTGCGCGGTAGCCACGATCGCGCCGGTCGATCCGGCCGAGACCACCGCGGTGGCCTGCCCGCGGCGGACGAGCTGGCAGGCAACGGCGATGCTCGACCGCGGGCGGCGCCAGCTGGCCAGAGCGCCCTCGTCCATCGCGATGGAATCCTCGGCTGCCTCAATGTAGACGTCCGCTGTGGAGCCGTGCCGGGGCAGCAGCGGCCGGATCTGGCCAGGCCGGCCTGTCAGCGCGATCGTGATGCCCAGGTCGCGGGCCGCCGCGATTGCGCCAGCCACAATTTCCTCCGGGGCGTGGTCGCCACCCATCGCATCTACCGCGATCATCGTGCGCGCCAGGCGTCCCGCATGTCTGCAAGCTTCTCACTGGCCTGCCTATTTAGCGGTGTGCTGGCGCCACGACGTCCTGTTTTGGGAGGCTTACTCCCGGGTAGTCCCAAGGCAACCCTGAGCGATCTCTACTCGTTACCGTGTTGACTGGCCAGGGAATCAATCCTGTATCAGCTGCTAGGCGGCATGAGACGGAGATCATGCGCACAACCAAGGCGTCGCGGTGCGGCGGCCGCCGGAGGGAGTTGCATGACTGTTCAGCAGATGGCGCCCGCAGTGCCGGCGCAGGGGCGTGGCTATCGCGCCTATACAGCGAAGCATCTTGACCAGCTCACAGTTCGGGCCCGGCTCAGCGACTCGGATCGGCTCGCGGTCCGCGCCGTGGCCGCGGTGCTGCCCTTCCGGACAAATGACTACGTGATCGAGTCGCTGATCGACTGGTCAGCAGCGCCAGAGGATCCGATCTACCGGCTTGTATTTCCGCAGCCGGACATGCTGCCGGCCGAGGACATCGAGCCCATAGCGGAACTGCTGGTCAGGCAGGCGCCGGAGCGCGAGGTCCAGGCCGCGGCACACCGTGTCCGACTGCGGCTGAACCCCCATCCGGCTGGACAACTTGCGTTGAACGTACCCGCGATGGCGGACGAGCCTTTGCCGGGAATGCAGCACAAGTACCCGGAAACTGTCCTGGTCTTCCCCAAGCAGGGCCAGATCTGTCACGCCTACTGCACGTACTGCTTCCGGTGGGCGCAGTTTGTCGGTGAGCCAGACCTGAAAATGGCTACCGATGATGTGTCTCGCGTGACCAGCTACCTGCGGTCCCACCCTGAGGTGACCAGCGTGCTGATCACTGGCGGCGATCCGATGATCATGGGATCGGCCGTGCTGCGGCGGTATATCGAACCGCTGCTCGGCCCGGGCCTCGAGCACCTCGAGTCGGTCCGCATCGGCACCAAGGCCCTTGCGTACTGGCCGTTCCGCTTCCTGACCGATCCAGATGCCGACGACACGCTGCGGCTGTTCGAAGAGGTCGGCGCGGCCGGGAAGTCGCTGTCCCTGATGGCGCATTTCTCACACCCGCGGGAGCTCGAGCCCGCGCCCGTCGCGGCCGCAATCGGCCGCATCCGCGCCGCGGGCGCCGTGATCCGCACCCAGGCGCCGCTGATCAGGACGATCAACGACGACGCGGAGAGCTGGTCTTCGATGTGGCGGCGGCAGGCGCGCCTGGGCCTGGTGCCCTACTACATGTTCGTCGAGCGCGACACCGGTCCCCAGGGATACTTCGCGGTGCCGCTGGCACGCGCGGCCGACATCTATCGGGACGCCTACAGTTCGGTATCTGGCCTCTGCCGGACCGTCCGCGGCCCCTCCATGTCGGCGACGCCAGGCAAGGTCTGCGTCGACGGCACCGTTGAGGTCGCCGGACAGAAGGTGTTCGCCCTGCACATGATCCAGGCCCGGAATCCGGACCTGGTAGGCAGGCCGTTCTTCGCCCACTACGACCCAGACGCTGTGTGGCTCTCCGACCTCAGGCCAGCGTTCGCCGACAGGTTCCCATTCGAGACAGCCGAGCCGGCCGGCCACGAAACCCTTCCGCTTTCGCTTTCCGCTACGAGCTGACGCACATTCGTTCGCTTCGCAGTCGCGCTTGACTGCGGGCAGTGGGACTGACAGCGGGCAGCCGCACCGACGGCCTGGCTGCTGCCGTGACAGGCTAGCGCGATCTATCCGATACGGGGCACATTGTCCGCCATGAAGGGCTTTATGGGTGTGCTGAGCTACCGCAGCCGACTGCGGTAGCTCAGCACACACCGGCGTGAGTTGGCTCCGAGCAACAGACTGTGTGCCGGGCCGGGCTTGCCGTCGGGCCGGGTTGGCGCTGCAGCACCGCTTGCTGCCTTTCCGTTCCCGTTCAGACCGGGGCCGTCGGATCCGGCTGGACCGGGCGGTCGCTGGCCAGCTAACCCGCAACAGCCGTCGACGTGCTGGCCTCGGCGGGCTGCGGCTCGCTGGCGGTGGCGCCGCGTCCGCGGATGAAGATGCAAGCCAGCGCCCCGGCGAACAGGAACAAGATCGGCACGATGATGGTCGGCCGCATGCCCTGGACGAAGCCGTGGGTGAAGATCTCGCCTGCCAGCCCGGTTGTCTTGTGACCGGTGCTGGACTCCAGGCTGCCACCAGCAGCCGACTGGAAACCAGCCAGCAGCTTGTCGCGCGCAGGCGCAGACAGGCCACCGGCCCGCTGGTGGATCTGCGAGGTGAAACCGGCCACGAGCCGGTTCTGCAGCAGCGCACCGACGCCGGCAGTGCCGATCACCGTGCCGACCTGGCGCGTGGTGTTGAAGACGCCAGAGGCCGCCCCGGCCAGCATCGGATTGACGTTGCGCATGGCCTCGGTGATCATCGGCGCAAAGGTGCAGCCGATGCCAACGCCGGCCACCACCTGCGGTGCCAGGAACAGATACCAGGCCGAGTTCGCCTGCGCGATGAGCGCGATGGCGCCCATGCCGCCGCCGAACAGCACAAGTCCGAGCATCAGGATGTACTTGCCGCCGAAACGATCGGACAGCCGGCCGGCCGCAGGAGCGACGAACATCGCGATCACTGAGGCGGGTGCCATCGTCAGCCCGGCCTTGAGCGCCGAGAAGCCCAGCACGGACTGCAGGTAGATCGTGAACGGCAGGAAAATGCCGAGCATGCCGATCGCGACGAAGGCCGTCACGACGTTCATCAGCGCGTAGTTGCGATCCTTGAACAGGACGAACGGGACGAGCGGCTCGCTTTGCTGGCGACGGCGCTGCACGTAGAGAAACGCCGCGAACAGTACGACGCCGACGGCGAAGAGCAGCGGGATCGAGATGAACGACTTGATCGTGCCCCAGTTGTACCGCTGGCCTTCGACCAGCGCGTAGCAGATCGCCAGCAGCGAGAGGCTGGCGAGTACCACGCCAACGACGTCGAAGCTATGCCTCCTGCCGCTCCGCACGTCCGGAATGTACAGCAGGGTCATGACGAGCACGGCGGCACAGATCGGCACATTGATGAAGAAGATGTACCGCCAGTCAAACGCGGTCACCAGGAGGCCGCCAAGCGTCGGGCCAGCGATGGTGGCGATGCCCGCGACGGCACCCCAGACGCCGAAGGCGGCGCCGCGGCGGTCGGCCGGGAACACGGTTGTCAGAATCGCGAGCGTCTGCGGCATCAGCAGCGCCGCGCCAACGCCCTGGATGGCGCGAAAGGCGATCAGCCAGCCAGCCGACGGCGCCAGCCCGCAGGCGGCCGAGGCAAGCGTGAAGAGCGCGACGCCGGCAAAGAACATCCGGCGCTGGCCGAGCAGGTCGCCCAGCCGCCCGCAGGTGATCAGCAGCACCGCGAGCACGAGGGCGTAGGCGTTGATCACCCACAGGATGTCGTCCAGCGACGCGCTGAGCTTGGCGATCATGTTGGGGATCGCGATGTTGACGATGGTCAGGTCGAGCAGCGTCATGAAGAACCCGAGCGACAAGACGAGCAGGATCACCCACGGATTACCGCGTCGCTGTTCCACTGACGTGCCCCTCCGGCGATGCGTGCAGGCGACTTGGCTTGCCTGTCTGGAGGACACGTTACGGCACGGTGGTGACAGTTTTGTTGGGAGCGCTTGCCGTCCGTGGAGTCGATCAGGAGATGTCCAGCCCCTGGATGCTCATCGACTTGCCAGAGGTGTAGGGCTGATCGGCCACCACGTTGGTCATCTGCACCGGCACCTTCTTGGTGAGACCGGACAGGGCCCGGAGGACGGCGGACACCGGACTGGCGGGTGTCAGCGTGATCGGCACGTCCCCGTAGAGGAAGCCGGACAACGCGGTCGCGTACAGCACGACACTGCCGCTGAGGCTGATCGCTGGTGCCTTGGTCGTCACCGCTGTGCGGCCCTGGCCAGCTGTCAGGTCGATGCCGGACAGGTCGAGTGACGTCATCGTGAAGCGCATCATCTGCTCCACGGTGCCGTCAGGCAGGCGCACGGTGACCTGACCGTCGTAGGCGAAGCCCTTGATTGTCGCCGACTTCGCGGTGAGCGTCGCCGGGACCGACGAGACCGTCACGCCAGGGTTGCTCGCCTTACTGGCGATCTTAATATTCGGCCCTGAGCTCGCACCAATCGATGGACCAGGACTCGCACCAGGGCTTGGCTTAAGGCCCAGACTGATGCTGGGCGATGGCAGCGGATGGGGACCGAGCCCAATGCCGCCACCCGTACCGGACGCGCCAGGGTTGGAGCTGGTCGCCGGGCTGGACGTGCTGCTCGGGTCCAGGCCGAGGCTCGTGCAGGCCACAGCAATTTCCTTCGCCGCGCTGGCGATCAGGCTGGGCTCGCCAGAGGGCAGGCTCGCCAGGCTCTTGCACAGTGCCGGGCTCGGGCTCGTCGCCGGATCCGGTCCAGCCGCCACTGCCGAGATGTGCAGCAGTGCCAGCAAAGCGGCCAGCACCGTCGGCAGGATCGGCACAGTGAGCAGGATGGGCAGGCCGCCATGGAACCTCGTGGCGTTCGGCCCGCCGTCCACGTCGGACCAGATGTCTGCGTCGTCGCGCCCGCCGTCGTCGCGCCCGCCGTCGTCGTGTCCGCCCGTGTCGTGAACGCTTCGGCCGTGCCCGCCGGTGTCCTGAACGCCGAGGTCAGGCCAGAAGGGATCTTCCGGCTGGTCTGCCGGGAACGCCCGCGACGGTGGTTCGGCTGCCGAGGCGAACGCAGACTCGTTCCGGTCTCGCTGGTGGCGAGGTGGCCCCATCCGGTGCCGCCACCAGCCGCCCGGCAGCCCGCTGCCAGCTGACCGGCTCGCCTGGCCAGGCGCGTCGGGCGTCCAGGCGAACGCGAGCGAGCCGCCGAGCACACCGAGAATCGTGCCGATCAGGAACCCACCCAGGTTCGAGGCGACGAGCGCCGCTACCGCGAGCAGCACGGCCACGATCGAATAGAAGGTCTTCTGCGCTGGGCTGAACCAGAGCAGCAGTGCGCAGGCGATGAGGATGGCGCCGATCAGGATGCCGAGGACACCGCCGGTGCCGATGTGCAGGATGAGGCCCATCGCGTGGATTGGCAGCGGCAGCAGGAGCAGCTCCGCGCCCGCGGCGGCCATGATGAGGCCGGCCCAGAACGGCCGGCCACGGCGCCAGGAGGTGAACTCGGACCAGATACGCCGCGGAAGCTCGGGTGCTAGGTCAGCCATCGGATGCCTCAGCCAGCAGGCGATGCGCTCGGTGCGAAGCACTCGTCGCCGTCGCCATGCGACAGCGAGAGGTGGAAGCCCGGCAGCGTGAACGTGCCGGCCGATGTTGCGTAGGCAATCTGCTTCAGCCCGGTGATCGTGACCCCGCTGGCCTGCTGGCCGAATGATCCGGCTTGACCGAGCGGCACGCCGGGCACCGCGTTGAGGCTCGATGCGTCCTGGCCGATATTGATGTTGTGGAAGCTGGCTTGCGAGGCCGACAACTGGTCGGCGTCAATAATCAGTGAGTCCGCCTGGACTGCGTCGCTGCCGGTGCCGGCGGTGATCCGCAGCGTGTAGTCGCCGAGGCCGGGGATCGAGGTGACAACGCTCTGGCACAGGTTGGTGATCTTGGCTGAGCCAATCTCAGACTCGGTCACGGCGATCGCGCCGGGGTTCTTGGTGGCCGTCTGGTCGGCCGTGCCGAACTGCTGGAAACCGGCGCCGACGAGCGAGTTAGCGGAGACCTCGAACTGCTGCCCGGAGATCGAGAAGGACGAGGCAAGCGCCCCGTTGGCGGTCAGCCCGAGTAGCAACCCGGTGACTGCGGCGGCAGGGAGGAAGATCGCAGCGAACCGGCGCCAGCGGACTCGCCCCGCTCTGCGGCGTGCACTGCCAGCCAGATCTGACTGGGTGCCGCCGTCGGAGCCCTGGTCCGAACTCATCTGTAGGTCCCCTCTCGTTGCTGATCGCGGTAGGCCGCGCTCAGGTGCTCGCTGACATCGGGTCCTGGCAGGTCGTAACGGACAACTACCCCACGCTGGTACGTAACCTGCTCGATGTTCGATATGTCGCCGACCTGTCCTTATGTACAAGCGACGCGCGTGTGATTACTGTCACAGCTCCTGTTACTGGCTGGTAAGTTACTGCTTGGTAGCGGGCTGGTCAACCGTTGCCGCGATATCGCATCGCGCGAGAGAAATCCGAACCCCGTTCGGTCGCGGCGCCGTCGGCCGAAGTATGCTCCCGGCCATGAAACTGAACGGGACGGCCGCCATTGTGTCCGGCGGTGCCAGCGGCCTTGGCGAGGCAACGGTGCGCGGGCTCGCCGCCGCTGGCAGCAAGGTAGTCATCGCCGATCTGAATGAGGACCGGGGCAAGGCGCTGGCCGAACAGGTCGGCGGCATCTTCGCCAGGACCGACGTCAGCGACCGGGATTCGGTCCAGGCTGCGGTAGACGCGGCCGCCGCCGTCGGCGCGCCGCTGCGCGCCATCGTCAACTGCGCCGGCATCGGCTGGGCGCAGCGCACGGTCGGCCGGGACGGCACCCCGCACGACCCAGGAGCCTTCCGCAAGGTGCTGGAGGTCAACCTGTTCGGCACCTTCAACCTGATGAGCATCGGGGCCTCGGCCGTGGCCAGGACTGAGCCTGCCGACGCCGACGGCCAGCGCGGCGTGGTGATCAACACCGCGTCCATTGCCGGCCTGGAAGGCCAGACCGGCCAGCTTGCCTACTCGGCATCCAAGGGCGGCATCATCGGCATGACGGTCCCGGCGGCGCGTGACCTCGCCGCGATCGGCGTCCGGGTCAACACGATCTGCCCTGGCATCATCGACACGCCGATCTACGGCAGCGGTGCGGCATCCGATGAGTTCAAGGCCAAGCTGGCCGCGCCGGTGGTCTTCCCCAAGCGGATGGGCACCGCTGACGAGTTCGCCAGGCTCGCGCTGGCACTGATCGACAACGACTACATGAATGCGGAGGTCGTCCGCTTCGACGGCGGCATCCGCTTCCAGCCGAAGTAACTCCAGGGACGGCAGCGAGATGGCAGATGAGGTCCTTACCGAGGTCAGCGACGGCGTCGCCGTCATCACCATCAACCGGCCCGAGGCAAGGAACGCCGTCAATGGCGCCGTGGCCCGTGGCATCGCCGCCGCCGTCGAGGAGTTCGACGCGAGCAAGGACGTCAGCGTGCTCCTGCTGACCGGCGCCGGCGGTACGTTCAGCGCCGGGATGGACCTCAAGGGGTTCCTGTCCGGCGATGCCCCGATCGCGGGGGACCGCGGCTTCGGTGGCATCGCGCAGCGTCCGCCGGCCAAGCCGATCATCGCGGCCGTCGAGGGCTACGCGCTGGCCGGCGGTTTCGAGCTGGCCCTCGCTTGCGACCTGATCGTCGCGAGCGAGGCGGCCAAGTTCGGCCTGCCGGAGGTCAGGCGCGGCCTGGTGGCCGGGGCTGGCGGGCTGCTGCGGCTGCCCAAGCGGATCCCCTACCACCTGGCCATGGAGATCGCGCTCACCGGCGAGCACTACCCGGCATCCAGGCTGTACGCCGCCGGGCTCGTCAGCCTGCTCGTCCCGCCGGGCGAAGCGCTGGCCGGGGCGCGCGAGTTCGCGAGCCGCGTGGCGCAGGGCGGGCCGCTTGCCCTGGTCGCCAGCAAGAGGATCATTGTCGAGTCGGCCGACTGGGACAGCGCATCCGCCTTCGAGCGCCAGGGCGCGATCATCGGACCGGTCTTCGGCTCGGCGGACGCCCGCGAAGGGGCGATGGCTTTCGCTGAAAAGCGGGCGCCGAACTGGCGGGGCGAGTAACCGAGGGCGTTATCAACCTGGCTTTGCTGGGGTAACTCTTGTAGTGATCAACCGATGACAACAAGGGGAACGGGGCCGTCTGACGTCGCAGCCTGCGCGCTGCTCGCGGTAGCCCCAGGCGACTGGAGCCAGTAACTCGTGACTCATCAGGCACGTCCCAGGATCAGCATTGTCGTCCCATTCCGTGACAATGCGGATGTGCTTGGTGACTGCTTGGAGTCAATCGCGCGGCAGTCGTTCGGTGACTTCGAGGTCCTCATGGTGGACGACGGCTCCGCCGACGGCGGCGGCGAGGTTGCCGCCGCGCAGGCGGCGGCCGACTCCCGGTTCACGCTGGTGGACGCGCCGCCGGGCGGCAGCCCGGGGTACGCGCGCAACCAGGGCATCAGGCGCGCGGCCGGGGAGTACCTGGCGTTCGTGGACGGCGACGACATGGTGCCGCCGCACGCGCTGGAGCGGATGGTGCACACCCTCGCGGCGTCGGGGTCGGACTTCGTGTCCGGCGGGGCCGAGCGAATAGGCCCGCTCGGCATCACCCCGTCCTACCTGCACGGCCGGGCCATCAAGGCGGCCCGGACGGGCACGCACATCAGCCGCAGTCCGGAACTGTTCTTCGACGTGTCGGTGTGGAACAAGCTGTTCCGCAAGTCGTTCTGGGACCGGCACCAGCTGGTCTTCCCCGAGGGCGTGGTGTGGGAAGACCTGCAACTCATGACCAAGGCGCACGTGCTGGCCAGGGCCGTGGACACGATCCCCGAGCCGATCTACTACTGGCGAGAGCGCGGTTCGGGGACACTGTCGATCACCCAGTCGCGGACCGCCATCGCGAACTTCCGCGATCGGATCACGGCGTTCGAGGCGATCGACGAGTTCCTGCGGCGAGGCAGCGGCCTCCCGAGCCGGACGGCCCGGCGGCTGGTCCGAGCGCACCAGCGCAAGGCGCTGCTGAATGACCTGTGGCTGTATGTGCCTGACCTGGGCCGTACCAGCGAGGCCTATCGCGCGGAGTTCTGCGGCCGGACCGCCCGGTACCTGGCCGGCGTCGACAAGGGCGTGCTGCGCCGGCTGCCGTCCACGCACAAGCTCGCCTACCACCTCATCGCTCGCGGCCGCGTGCCGGAACTGCTTGAGTACGTGGCCTGGCTGGGCGAGCAGCCGATCAAGACCGTCCCCGTGGTGTCGCAGCGCGGCCTGCTCCGCGCCGACCTGCCCTTTCGGGAACGGCGTGACCTGGCGATCCCGGCCAGTGTGTACCGGCCGGCCTGGCGCGAGCTTGACCCGTTCGTACGGGTGGAAGGCATCGACTGGAGGCAGGACAAGCTGGTCATCTCCGGCTGTGCGTTCGTTCCATCCGTCGACATCCGCAAACGCCGGCACACCTCGAAGATCGTCATCCTCTGGCCCCGCGGCCGGGTCCGGCTGCCCGTCGTCGTGCCGGCCCGGTCGTTCCGGCATGCTGAGGCAAAGTTGTGGTCAGCCCAGAACCGGTACGACTACGACTGGGCCGGCTTTGCCGCCAGCGTCAGCCCCCGGTGGTTCCGGCTCGGTGGGCGCTGGCTGACCGGCGAGTGGGATGGCTATGTGCTGGTACGCGGCCGCGGGGTGTGGCGTGCCGCCAGGCTGCACACGCCGGTGCCCGGCTCGGCGGAGCGCCCGGCTGCCCGGCAGGTGGCACCCGGGCTACGGCTCGGCGCCCGGTGGCTGGGCCGACGGCTCCGGGTCCAGCTGGCGCGGACGCCCGCCGAGCTGCGGGGCTGCGAGCTGGCCGGCCGCGATCTGATCATCGAGGTGGATCTGCAGCGCCGCGTCGGCGGTGCGGCCGACCTGATGCTCCAGCGGACAGGCGGTGCGACCAGCAAGAAACTCGCCACTGCGGGTCAGCGGCGCGCTGCCAGGCAGCCGCACATGGGGCCCGGCGAGCCGGAGACGGCGTCCGGGCAGCGGCTGCGTGGGGTCGTGCCAGCCGAGCTGCTGGACTCCGACGGCGCGTGGGACCTCATCGCGAGCCACGGCCGGGAACGGATCCGGGTGGCGTTCCCGGTCCATGGCGGCGAATACGAATTCCCGGTAGGCGGTCACGAACTGGCGGTCGAGCGCACCAGGGACGGAAACGTGGTGATCGCCCGGCGCGCTCCCGGTCCGGTCCTGCACGAGTACTCCTGGTCGGCCATCGGCACGCTGACGTTGCGTGGCAGCTATCGCGCTCGCCCGGGCCAGGATCTCGAAGCCGCGCTCAGCCGCAACGGGTCGACCGAGACCCAGGTGCTGCCGGTGCGGCGCGACGGCAACCAGTTCGAGCTGGCCGTGGCTGCCGCCGCGATGCCGTCCTTCGGCCGGCTGCTCCCGCTGCGCGATGGGTCCTGGCAGCTCCGGCTGCGCCCGGCCGGTGCCCGGCCCGGCGGTACGGAGCTGATGCCGCGCTACGACCACGCCCGGCTGCCCGCGGTACGAGACGAGAAGATCCAGGTCGGCAGTAAGGTCTACCGGTTCACCACGACGGACTACGACATCCCGATGCTGGTGGTCAGCCCCGCGCTCCGGCTCGGCGAGCATGGCCGGATCGGCCGCAAGGTGCTGCGGCAGGCGTATTACCCGGTCCAGCAGCGCCGCCAGGTCCGCGACAGCGTGCTGTTCGTCAGCTTCAAGGGCCGCCAGGCCAGCGATAACCCGCTGGGCATCGCGGCGGAACTGCGGCGCCGGGGCGACGACCACGAGCACATCTGGGCGGTGACCGACTACGCGGTACCGGTGCCGGCCGGTGCCACCGC
Organism: Streptosporangiaceae bacterium; assembly: GCA_036495585.1. Taxonomy (GTDB): domain Bacteria; phylum Actinomycetota; class Actinomycetes; order Streptosporangiales; family Streptosporangiaceae; genus JAJYUU01. The sequence goes on along the minus strand of DASXMP010000086.1, from coordinate 16,135 downwards.
TGTGCTGCTCGGCACCGAGGGCTACTGGGACGCGCTCGCCAGGTCGAGGTACCTGATCTCGAACGACGACATGCCCGCTGGCTATGTGAAACGTCCCGGGCAGGTCTACGTGCAGACCTGGCACGGCACGCCGCTCAAGCGCATCGGCTTCGACGTCACGGACCCGCAGTCGGTCAGCGGCGACAAGTACCTCGACTATCTCGGCCGCGACATCGCCAAGTGGGACCTACTGCTGTCGCCGAACCCCTTCAGCACGCCGATTCTGCGGAGCGCGTTCCGGTTCGGCGGCGAGATCTGCGAGTCGGGCTATCCGCGCAACGACGTCCTCGCGGCTGGCGACGCGGATGCGCTCGCCGCCGAAGTCAGGCAGCGGATCGGGCTGCCCGACGGCAAGCGCGCGATCTTGTACGCACCGACGTGGCGGGACAATCAGTACTACGCGTCCGGCCGGTACCGGTTCGACTCGCGGCTCGACCTGGACAGCGCCTGGCAGGAACTCGGCGACGGGTACGTGATCCTGATCCGCGGGCACCACCAGATGGCCGACGACGTGCCACCCGGCCGGCCAGGATTCGTCCTCGACGTGACGGGCTACCCGGACGTGGCTGAGTTGTTCAGCGTCAGTGATGCGCTCATCACCGACTACTCGTCGATGATGTGTGACTTCGCGGTGACCGGTAAGCCGATGCTGTTCTACACCTACGACCTGGCGGACTATCGCGATAACCTGCGCGGCTTCTACCTGGACTTCGAGGCCGAGGTGCCAGGGCCGCTGCTGGCCACCTCGGCCGAGGTCATCGCCGCGGTGGCGGATCTGGACACGGTGGCGGCCGCCTACCAGGCCAGGTACCAGGAGTTCGCGAGCAAGTTCTGCCCGCTCGACGACGGCAAGGCCGGGGCACGCGCCTGCGACCGGATTTTCAGCTAGGCCGCGGCCGGGGCGGGCCGTTACCCTAGCCGCCATGGCAGGTAATGTGTCAGCCGCCGCGCAGGCAGCCGCAAGTGCCCGTCCCCTCCAGGTGGAGGCGAATGGGATCAACGTAATCACCGATGCGGAGCGCAAGGGCAGCCCGCGCGAGCTGTTCTGGCCGTGGTTCGCGGCCAATGTCTCGGTGCTGGGCCTGTCCTACGGCTCGTTCGCCCTTGGCTTCGGTATCTCCTTCTGGCAGGCACTGGCGGCCGGGGTCATCGGCATCGTGGCGTCGTTCCTGCTCTGCGGCTTCATCGCGGTGGCCGGCAAGCGCGGATCGGCGCCGACGCTGGTGCTCAGCCGGGCCGCTTTCGGCGTTCGGGGCAACAAGCTAGCTGCCCTGATCTCCTGGGTGCTGACGGTGGGCTGGGAGACGGTGCTGGTCATCCTGGCCACGCTCGCCGTCGCGACCGTGTTCCAGCGTCTCGGCGTGGGCGGCGGCACTGGCACCGAGGTCATCGCCCTGATCGTCGTGGTGGCACTGACGATCTTCGGTGGCGTGATGGGCTTCGACCTGATCATGCGACTGCAAACCGTGATCACCATCGTCACCGGGGCGCTGACCGTGGTCTTCATCGCGCTGGTCGCCGACAAGATTCACTGGCATGCGGTCTCGGCGATCGGCTCGGGGTCACCGGAGAAGTTCATCGGCGCGCTGGTGTTCATGATGACCGGGTTCGGGCTCGGCTGGGTGAACTGCGCTGCGGACTACTCGCGGTACCTGCCCCGCCGGTCGTCCGGCCGGGGCGTGATCGGCTGGACATCCTTCGGCTCGTCGATCGCGCCTATCTTCCTGCTCGTCTTCGGCTTGCTGCTAGCGGGCTCGTCCGCCAGCCTGAGCAAGGCGATCGGGGGAAACCCGATCGGGGCGCTGACCAGCCTGCTGCCGACCTGGTTCCTGGTGCCGTTCGTCATGGTCGCCGTGCTCGGCCTGGTCGGCGGGTCGGTGCTGGACATCTACTCCTCCGGGCTGGCGCTGCTCACACTGGGCGTCCGCATCCCCCGGTACGCGGCCGCACTCGTGGACGGCACGGTGATGACCGCTGGCACCATCTACGTGGTCTTCTTCGCGAAGAACTTTGTCGGTCAGTTCGAAGGCTTCCTCACCACGCTCGGCGTGCCGATCGCGGCCTGGTGCGGTGTCATGCTGGCGGACATCGCGCTGCGGCGGAGTGACTACGCCGAGGCGGACCTGTATGACCGCCGCGGCCGCTACGGAGACATCCGGGCGATCCCGGTCGCGACCGTCGTGGTGGCCACGGCCATTGGCTGGGGCCTGGTGACCAACAGCGCGGCTAGCTGGCTGACCTGGCAGGGCTACCTGCTTAGCCCCTTCGGGCTGGGTGGCAAGGCGGGTGCCTGGGAGTTCGCGAACCTGGGTGTGCTGGTCGCGCTCGGAGTCGGCTTCGTCGTGGTCGCCGCGGCAGGCCGGCCAGCGGTCCGCGTCCAGGAGTCAGCTCCGGCGCCGGAGCTGGCGCCGGCTCAGTCCTGAGCGGGACTGACCCGCAGGTGAGTAGCCAGGTCCCCGGGCCAGGCTGGCTGGCCGTCATCGACATGCAGCCGGGGTGTCCACCGACTGCTGTGTGCTATCCACCGCGCTGGCGGCCGCCGATGCCGGAGTCCGCGTACAGGTGGTCGCCGACGCCTGCGCCGGGGCGAGCGACGAAAGTCACGAGATAACCCTGCAGATCCTCCGGCTGTATGCGCCGCTGGTCGAGGTGGTCATGACGGCCGACTTGCTGGGCTGACCAGCGCGCTTCACCTCGGACAGCAGTACGCCCCGGCGCCGTCGCACGGGGGACGACGGCATCGGGGCGCCTCGGGGTTGTGCTGGCCCGCCGCGCAGTTCGGGCGGGCCAGGTCTGGTGCGCTCGGTCAGCGGGATCCGGCGCCGGCGAGTGCGCGCGCGCTCGCCGCGGCCGGAACTGCTGGCTGCGGGGCTGGACGCGGCGCGTGGCTAGCGAGCTTCTGCCGGAGCCTGGCCCGGCCGCGGTGCAGCCGTGACATCACGGTTCCGATCGGTGTGCCCATCATGTCGGCGATCTCCCGGTACGGGTATCCCTCGACGTCGGCAAGGTAGATCGCGACACGGAACTCCTCCGGCAGCTCGCGCAGGGCCTGCAGGATGTCCGAGTCGGCCAGCCGGGACAGCGCCTCGGCCTCGGCCGAGGCCACGGGCGGCCGCAACGGGTCGCTGCCGACCTGCCAGTCCTCCTGGAAGTCCCCGCCGAGATCAGTCACTGGCTCGCGGCGCTTCTTGCGGTAGCTGTTGATAAAGGTGTTGGACAAGATCCGGTGCAGCCAGGCGCGCAGATTGGTGCCCGGCTTGAACTGGTGAAATGCCGCGTACGCCTTGGCGATGGTCTCCTGGACGAGGTCCTCGGCGTCGCTCGGGTTCCTGGTCAGCCGGAGTGCGGCTGGATACAGCTGAGCCATGAATGGGATCACGTCCTGCTCGAAGCGTGCATCCCGGTCTGGCATGTGCGCATGCTGGCCCACTGTCGCCCCCGCTCCCCTGGTTGGTCTGTGTGAATTGACACCGGTAGGACGCGGGGCAGGGCCGGCAGGATCCGTGATCTGCGTTACACGCTCATATCCAGCGGGGGAACCACATCCGGGACAGCCAGGAGCTGTAGGGGATGACCTGGGCGGTCAGCACCGGGTACAGGTAGGCGAAGTTCAGCAGGACCGCCATCAGGTAGGTCCCGGCAGCCACGGCGCCGGTGGCCCGTCTGGCCGGTGTTGCGCGGGACGGGCCGATGATCAGGCCGAGGCACAAAGTTATGCCAAATACTAGGAATGGGTCGAAAGCCACTGCGTAGTAGAAGAACTCGGTCCGGTTGTCATGCCAGGCGTACCAGATCCAGGGCAGCCAGCCGGCCGCCACCGCGAGCAGGATGCCGCCGACCCGCCAGTCCCTGGTGCTGGCCCGGTGGAACGTCAGGTCGGCCACGAAACCGGCCAGCCACCAGCAGGCGAAGAAGGCCAGCATCAGCGTGCCCGCCCACCAGATCAGCGGGGTGCCGATGGCCAGCACCTCGGACGAGCACCTGGAGGCGCCGCAGCCCTTGGGCGTCGCGTAGTAGAAGGAGATCGGTCGGGCCAGCACCAGCCAGCCGAGGGGATTGGACTGGTAGTTCTGCTTGGTGGCCAGGCCCGTCCCGAACTGGAGCATCCAGTGGTTGTACTGGTACCAGGAATCGATCGTGGACCAGATAGGGGTGTGGTTGCCGTGCTGGGCCGCCCAGTTCCGGTCGTAACCCTCGCTCGTCGCGAACCAGCCGGACCACGACGCGGTGTAGACGACGGCCGGAACTAGCGCAAACCATGCGGCCAGCCAGGTGGCGTCACTGCGCAGGCCGCCGGCCAGCCAGTCCCGGAAGCCCGCGGCCCGGCGCGCGCCGAGGTCCCAGCTGATCGCCAGGGCGGCAAAGGCCACCAGGAAGTAAAGGCCATTCCACTTGGACGCGACCGCGCAGCCCAGGCAGAGCCCGGCGGCCACGCGCAGCCAGCGGATCCCAAGCCGTGGCCCGCTGGTGTCATCAGACAGTGGCGCCTGCGCGGCGGCTGTCAGCGCCGCCCTGGTCCGGTCCCGGTCGATGACCAGCAGGCCGAAAGCGGCCAGGACCCAGAACATGACGAAGATGTCCAGGATGGCGGTGCGGCTCAGCACCAGCTCGAGCCCGTCGAGTGCGAGCAGCAGGCCGGCCACGCAGCCGAGCATGGTGGAGCGGGTCATCCGCCGGGCGATGCGCGCCGTCATCAGGATCGACGCGGTGCCTGCCAGCGCGACCATGAACCGCCAGCCAAACGGGCTCAGGCCGAACATCCACTGGCCTACCGCCATGACCATCTTGGCCAGCGGTGGGTGGGCGACGAGCTCGCCGACGGGATGGTTGCCGAACAGGTTCGGGTTGCCCTGGAGCAGTAGCTGGTTGACGGTCTTGGGGTGATTCAGCTCGACCCCGTGGTGCAGGATCGAGTTGGCGTCGGGGACGTAGTAGGTCTCGTCGAAGACCACGGCCCTGGGCGAGCTGAGCCGGTAGAAGCGCAGGAAGCCGCCGAACAGCGTGATCAGCAACGGCCCGGCCCAACCCCAGAAGGTGCTGCCCAGCATGAGTCCGCCGCCGCGCTTGCCCGGAACGGCGTGCTGGGTCTCGCCGGTGCCGACGGGCGCCACCGTGTCGTAGGCCTTCATCGTCAGTCATGTTAGAGGCCGCGATGGCTAGCCTGGACCCGAGATGGATACCGGAGTGCTCACGATTGCCGCCGCTCCCATCGGCCAGCCCGGGGATGCGTCGGCCAGGTTTGTCGATGCGCTGAGTCAGGCGAGCCTGATCGCCGCGGAGGACACGCGGCGGGTCCGGCGGCTGGCCGCTGCCCTCGGCGTACCGCTGACGGCCCGGCTGGTGTCCTACTTCGACGACGTCGAGGAGGCCCGGGTCCCTGGCCTGCTGGCTGAGCTGGCCGCGGGTCAGGACGTGCTTCTGGTCAGCGACGCCGGGATGCCGGGCGTCAGCGATCCCGGCTACCGCCTGGTCACGGGCGCGGCGCAGGCCGGAATTCCGGTGACCGTCCTGCCCGGCCCCTCGGCCGTCACGACGGCCTTGCTGATATCCGGGCTGCCGACCGACCGGTTCGCCTTCGAGGGGTTCCCGCCCCGCCGGCCAGGCGAACGCGGCCGGCGATTCGCCGAGCTGGCAGCCGAGCAGCGGACTCTCGTCTTCTTCGAGTCGCCGCGCCGGGTCGCGGCCACCCTGGCCGAACTGCGCGACTCGTTCGGCCCCGACCGCCGCGCGGCTGTGTGCCGGGAACTGACCAAGACCCACGAGGAGGTTGTCCGGGGGAGCCTTTCCGAGCTGGCCAAGTGGGCGCAGGGCGGTGTGCTCGGCGAGGTAACGCTGGTGGTGGCAGGCGCGAGCCACGCCGGGCCGACCGTCACCCCGGTCGAGGCGGCGAAGCTGGTGGCCGACCGGGAGCGCGGCGGGCAGCCGCGCCGCGAGGCCATCGTGGCGGTGGCACGTCAGGTCGGCCTGCCGAGGCGGCACGTCTATAACGCGGTGGTTGCCGCGCGGACGGCGGCATCGGAGCGCGGTCCCCTAGGCTGAGGGCATGACCAGCCGTCACATTCTCGCCTGCGCCGCCTGGCCCTATGCCAACGGCCCGCGCCACATCGGCCACGTGTCCGGCTTCGGGTTGCCGTGCGACATGTTCGCGCGCTACCAGCGCATGGCGGGCAACCAGGTTCTGATGGTCAGCGGCACGGACGAGCACGGCACCCCGATCCAGGTGCAGGCGGACGCGGAGGGCGTCTCCGCCCGCCAGCTCGCCGACCGCTACAACCGCGTGATCGCCGAGGACCTGCACGGCCTGGACATGTCCTACGACCTGTTCACCCGGACCACTACTCGCAACCATTACGCGGTCGTCCAGGATCTGTTCCTCGGCCTGTACGCGAACGGCTATATCTTCGCGCGCAAGTCGATGGGCGCGGTTTCCCCGTCCACCGGTCGCACCCTGCCGGACCGCTACATCGAGGGCACCTGCCCCATCTGCGGCTACGACAGCGCTCGCGGCGACCAGTGCGACAACTGCGGCAACCAGCTCGACCCGATCGACCTGATCAGCCCGCGGTCGAAGATCAACGGCGAGGCGCCGGCTTTCGTGGAAACCGAGCAGTTCTTCCTGGACCTGCCGGCGTTCGCGGACGTGCTGGGCACCTGGCTGCAGAGCAAGAGCGGGCAGTGGCGGCCGAACGTGCTCAAGTTCTCCCTGAACCTGCTCGACGATCTGCAGCCTCGTGCCATCACCAGGGATCTGGACTGGGGCGTGCCGATCCCGCTGGACGACTGGCGCGACCTGCCGGACAAGCGGATCTACGTGTGGTTCGACGCGGTGATCGGCTATCTGTCCGCCTCGATCGAGTGGGCCAGGCGCATCGGCGACCCGGACGCCTGGCGCGCCTGGTGGCAGTCACCGGACTCCGATGCCTATTACTTCATGGGCAAGGACAACATCGTCTTCCACGCCGAGATCTGGCCAGCCATGCTGCTCGGCTACAACGGCAAGGGCAGCAAGGGCGGTGCGCCGGGATCGCTGGGCGCGCTGAACCTGCCGGCCGAGGTGGTGTCCAGCGAGTTCCTCACCATGGAGGGCCGCAAGTTCTCCTCGTCTCGCCAGGTCGTCATTTACGTGCGGGACTTCCTGTCCCGCTATGCCGTCGATGCCCTGCGCTACTACGTCGCGGTGGCCGGTCCCGAGACGCAGGACACGGACTTCACCTGGACCGAGTTCGTCCGGCGCAACAATGACGAACTGGTCGCCAACTGGGGCAACCTGGTCAACAGGTCGATCTCGTTTGCCGCCCGCAACATCGGCGAGATCCCCGCCGCTGGCGAGCTCACGGGCGAGGACCAGCGACTGCTGGCGGCCTCCAAGGCGGCATTCGGCACAGTTGGCGAGAACCTGTCGCGCAGCCGGTTCAAGGCAGCGATCACCGAGACGATGCGCACCCTGGGTGATGCCAACAAGTACCTGTCCGACCAGGCGCCGTGGAAGCTGCGCGAATCGGACCCCGCGCGGATGCGGACCATCTGCCATGTCGCGCTGCAGTTGGTGGCCGACGGTAAGACGCTGCTGACGCCATTCGTGCCCCGGTCGTCCCAGCAGGTATTCGAGATGCTGGGCGGCGAGGGGACCTGGTCGGGCATGCCGCGCATCGACGAGGTCGACGAGGATGGCGGTCCGTCGTATCCGGTCATCACGGGCGAGTACAACAATGCCGCGCGCTGGGAGTCGGTGCCGATCCGGCCGGGCACGCGGCTGGCCACCCCTACGCCGCTGTTCGCCAAGCTCGACTCGTCCGTCGCGGACGAGGAATTGGCCAGGCTGGAGAGCAAGTGACCGACGGCGCAGCGGCGGCCGCCGGCCGGCCTGCGCCCGCTGCCGGCTTCGGCCCTGGCCACGGGATCGGGCGCCCGCATGCGCCTGCGCCAGAGCCGCTGCCCGGCACCGCGTTCGACGCCCATACGCACCTGGACATGATCGACCTGCCGGTCGCGGACACGCTCGCCGAGGCCGCAGCCGCTGGCATCACCCGGGTGGTAACCGTCGGCTGTGACCAGGCATCGTCGCGATGGTCAGCGGAGTGCGCGGCGACGTTCCCGGCTGTCTGCGCGGCGGTCGCCATCCACCCGAACGAGACCGCGTCCGCCGCCGCCAGCCCGGGTGGTCGCGACGCCGTACTGGCCGAGATCGCCAGGCTCGCCGCGCTCCCGCAGGTGCGCGCCGTCGGCGAGACCGGCCTGGACTACTACCGGGACAGCGCGCCGCCGCAGGTCCAGCGCGAGTGGTTCCGCGGGCATATCGAGATCGCCAAGCAGGCAGGCAAGCCGCTGATGATCCACGACCGGGACGCCCACGCCGACGTGCTGGCGATTCTGGCCGCTGACAGCGCACCGGCGCAGGTGATCTTTCACTGCTACTCCGGTGACGCGGAGTTGGCGGGGCGCTGCGCGGAGCTTGGCTACGCGGTCAGCTTCGCCGGCACCGTGACGTTCGGGAACGCGGCCGGCCTGCGCGAGGCAGCCGCAGTCATCCCGCCGGAGCTCATCCTCGCCGAGACCGACGCGCCCTTCCTCGCGCCGTCGCCGAACCGCGGCCGCTCCAACACGCCGGCCCAGGTGGCCCACACAATTCGCGCCCTCGCCGCGGTGCGCCAGATGGACGTGGCAAAGCTATGCGCCGTGCTAGAGGCCAACGGCGAGCGCATCTTCGGGCCGTGGCAGGACTAGCCAGCGGCCAGCTGCTCGGTCCCACCGAGATCAGGGCACTGGCCAAGCGGACTGGCGTGCAGCCGGCCAAGCGTCTCGGCCAGAACTTCGTCGTGGATGGCGGCACCGTCACCAGGATCGCCGCGCTGGCCGGCCTTGGCACCGGCGACGTCGTACTCGAGGTCGGGCCCGGGTTCGGCTCACTGACGCTGCCCCTGCTGGCCGCGGCCGGACGGGTGATCGCGGTGGAGGTTGACCGGGCGCTCGCCGCGCAGCTGCCCCTGACTGTGGCCGAGCGTGCACCGGACCTGGCCGCGCGCCTGGACGTGGTGTACGCCGACGCGGCCCGGGTCGCTGCGGCTCAGCTGCCCGGCAAGCCGCCGGATGTGCTGGTCGCCAACCTGCCCTATAACGTCGCTGTTCCGGTGGTGCTGCATCTGCTGGCCACGTTGCCGTCGCTGCGCGGGGGCCTGGTGATGGTCCAGACCGAGGTCGCCGACCGGATGTGTGCGTCACCCGGCAGCCGCACGTACGGGGTGCCCTCAGCGAAGCTGGCCTGGTACGCGTCGGCCCGGCTGGCAGGCCAGGTGAGCCGCGGCGTGTTCTGGCCCGTCCCTCGGGTCGACTCGGCGCTGGTCGAACTGACGGCGTATGGACCGGCTGAAGCAGCCAGCGTGCGCGGCGAGCTGCCGGCCGAGCGCGAGGCAGTCTTCGCCGTAGTGGACGCCGCGTTCTCGCAGCGGCGCAAGACACTGCGCTCCGCGCTGGCGGCCTGGGCCGGATCGCCGGCCGCGGCGGAGCGGGTCATCCGCGCCGCTGGGCTCGATCCGGCGCTGCGTGGTGAGGTGCTCAGCATCACCGATTTCGCCCGAATAGCCGCTGCTGCCCGCCAGTGAACGGCAGCCGCAGTGCCGATAACATCGTCACATCGTGATCTCCGTAACCAGGCAGGCTCCGGTGGCAGTCACCGTACGGGTGCCAGCAAAGATCAATCTGCAGCTCGCCGTGGGCCCACCCCGCGCCGATGGCTATCACTGCCTCGTCAGCGTCTTTCATGCGGTGTCGCTTTACGACGAGGTGACGGTGGAGTCAGCGGCTAGGACCGAGCTGATGGTGACAGGCGAGGACGCCGCGGCGGTTCCGGCGGACAAGACCAACCTCGCCTGGCGGGCAGCTACCGCAGTCGCGCGCGAAGCGGGACTGGAGGACGCCTCGGTGCGAATCAGGATCCGCAAGCGGATTCCGGTGGCGGCTGGCCTGGCGGGGGGCAGCGCGGACGCGGCGGCGGCACTCGTCGCCTGCAATGAACTGTGGCAGCTTGGCATGTCGCAGACCGAGCTCAGCGACCTCGCGGCCGACCTTGGCAGCGATGTTCCCTTCGCGCTGGCCGGGGGAACTGCGGTCGGGCGCGGCCGGGGTGAGCAGCTGACTCAGGCACTGGCAGCCGGGAACTACCACTGGGCTCTTGCCTTCGGCGCGGCCGGGCTGTCGACGCCAGAGGTCTACGCGACCTGTGACCGGCTGCGTGCGGCCAGGTCGGTACCGGCACCAGAGCCGGAGCTCAGCAATCCGCTGATGACCGCGCTGCGGTCCGGTGATCCGGCCAAGGTGGGGCCGCTGCTCTCCAACGACCTGCAGCCGGCCGCGCTGTCCCTGCAACCCGGGCTGCGTCAGGCGCTGGCCGCCGGCCGGGAGCACGGGGCACTCGGCGCTATCGTCTCCGGCTCCGGACCGACCTGCGCCTTCCTGGCCAGCGACGCTGCCCGCGCCAGCGACATCGCCGTCGCACTCACTGGTGCTGGCGTGTGCCGTGCAGTGGCCACAGCGAGCGGCCCGGTGCCTGGCGCGGTCGTGATCAAGGACTCCTAGCGTGCCGAACCTGGTCAACCTGGAGCAGGCGGCCGTGGCTTACCACGAGCACGTGCTGCTCGACCGGATCTCGCTCGGCGTCTCCGCAGGCCAGCGGATCGGCTTGGTCGGCCGCAACGGCGCAGGCAAGACCACGCTGCTGGCCGCGCTGGCCGGCTTCGGCCGGCTGGACTCCGGGCGCTCGACCCGGGCCAGGGACGTGACGATCGGCTACCTGCCGCAATCCGCTGAGCTTTCCGGAACCGTTGCCGCGGTCGTGTTCGGCGGCCTGGCCGAGCACGAGTGGGCCACCGACCCGCGCAGCCGCTCTGTTATCGGCGCCCTGCTGCGCGGTATCGATCCAGCCGCCGACGTGAGCCAGCTCTCCGGCGGGGAACGCCGCCGCACCGCGCTCGCTGCCGTCCTCCTGAGCCGGCACGACTTGCTGCTGCTGGACGAGCCGACCAACCACCTGGACATCGAGGGCATCACCTGGCTGGCCGGCTACCTGCGGGAGCAGTCGCTGAGCTACGTGATCATCACGCACGACCGGTGGTTCCTGGACGCGGTCACCGAGGAGACCTGGGAGCTGGCTGACGGTCAAGTTCATGCCTACGAGGGCGGCTACTCGGCATACGTGCTGGCCAGGGCCGAGCGGGCCAGGCTCGCGGCGGTGATCGACCAGCGCCGGCGCAACCTGCTGAGCAAGGAGCTGGCCTGGCTGCGCCGTGGCCCGCCGGCCCGGACGAGCAAGCCGAAATTCCGGATCGAGGCGGCGAGCGAGCTGATCGCCGGAGAGCCACCACCGCGCGACGGAGTGGAGCTCGCCCGGCTCGCGGCCACCCGACTCGGCAAGACGGTCCTGGAACTGGCCGACGTGTCGGCGGCGGCTGACGGTCGCGTGCTCCTGGACGAGGTGACCTGGCAGCTCGGCCCCGGCGAACGGGTGGGCGTGGTCGGCGTCAACGGCAGCGGCAAGACCACGGTGCTCCGCCTGCTCGCCGGCACCCTGCCGGTGCCCGCTGGCCCGCCGATGCAGACCACCGGCCAGGTGCTCACCGGCAGCACCGTCCGGCTCGGGTACCTGACCCAGGAGCCGGTGCCAGTGGATGAGGGACTGCGCGTCCTGGAGGCGGCCGAGCAGGTACGCGGCTCAGCCCGGATCGGCACCCGCGACCTGCCCGTCAGCCAGCTGCTCGACCGGCTCGGCCTGCGCGGCGAACGCCAGTGGACCCGGGTCGGCGACCTATCCGGCGGCGAGCGGCGGCGGCTGCAGATCTTGCTCATGTTGCTGGCCGAGCCGAACGTGCTGTTGCTCGATGAGCCGACCAACGACCTGGACATCGACACGCTGACCGAGTTGGAGGACCTGCTCGACGGCTGGGCCGGATCGGTCGTGGTGGTGAGCCACGACCGGTACTTCCTGGAACGGGTCACTGACCACGTCTTGGCCTTGCTCGATGGTGGCCTGGCCTACCTGCCTGGCGGCGTGGACGAATATCTCGACATCCGAGCGGGGAACGAGCCCCTACCGGCTCGCGGCCGCGCGCCCGCTGGCGGCCGGCCGGACGACGGCGGTGCCCCAGCTAGCGGCGCCCCCTCCGCAGCGGCCCACAACGGCCGAGGCGGCACCGACGGCAGCGGCGGCCGTCCGTCCGCGGCACAGGTCCGGGCCGGCCAGAAGGAGCTGGCCCGGCTGGAGCGCCAGATCGCCCGCCTCGCCGACACCGAGGAGCGGCTCTCGGTCGACCTCGCCGCGAGTGCCACCGACTACGAGCGCCTGGTCGACCTCGGCGAGCAGCTACGAGGAGCGCAGCGCGAGCGCGAAGACCTGGAAGAGCGGTGGCTCGAGGTGGCCGAGGAGATCGGCGGCTAGCTCGGCCGTAGCAGTGAAGTTGCGGCGGCCATAGGCGCTGCTGCGTCACGTTGATGAAGTGATCTTGCGCGAGTTGAGCGCGACCTCGCCCCGTTATGTAGTGTTTGCGCCGTCCAAATTGGCGCCGGCGTCAAATGGGACGAGCAAGAGCCGCAGCAGGCTGGCCAGTTGCTGCTGCTGGTCCGCGTCGAGCCGGGTCAGCAAGGTGCGCTCCCGCTCCACCAGGTCGGCGACTGCCGCGTCCACGGTGGCCTGGCCCTGATCCGTCAGCTCGACCAGGACGCCGCGCTTGTCCTGCGGATCCGGGCGGCGGCGCACCAGGCCAATGGCCGCGAGGCGGTCGATTCTGTTGGTCATGGTGCCGGACGTAACCAGCGTCGCCCGCAGCAGTGCACCTGGGCTGAGCTAGTACGGAGCACCCTGCCGCCGGAGCGCCGAGAGCACGTCGAATTCCCAGGCTTCAAGACCGTGCGCGCCGAACGCCCCTCGCCTGGCCCGATCGACGTGCCGCGCTAGCCGGGAGACCCGGCTGAGTACCTGGAGGGGCGTCACGTCCAGATCCGGGCGCTCCGCATGCCAGCGCGCGACGATGTCGTCGACCTCGTCGGCAACCTCGTCGCTGGCCGGATCACTGGGCGCCATGAGCCGAAGGATATCTCTTGACATCGAGATTCTGAAAGCGGTAGTTGTAGGTATCTCGATATCAAGAGATCCTCTGGAGATGCAGATGTGGGACCCAGCGCAGTACCTGAACTTCGCCAGTGAGCGGTCGAGGCCGTTCTTCGACCTGACTGCGCGCATCGGGGCTGCCGATCCGCGTACCGTCGTGGACCTCGGCTGCGGCCCCGGTCAGCTGACCGCCGCCCTCGCCGCCCGGTGGCCGCAAGCAGAGATCCTCGGCATCGACTCGTCGACGGAGATGATCAAGGCCGCGATGGCACACGCGACCGACCGGCTGAGCTTCCGGGTCGAGGACGCGACGGCGTGGCACGCAGACCGCCCGGTCGACGTGATCATCTCCAACGCGGTGCTGCAGTGGGTGCCGTCGCACCTCGAATTGCTGCCGCAATGGGCGACTGCCCTCGCGCCCGACGGCTGGCTCGCGTTCCAGCTTCCCGGCAACTACGACCAGCCAAGCCACGCGGTGCTGCGCGAGCTGGCTGCTTCGGCGCGGTGGCGGGACCGGCTGGCGGACGTGCAACTGAATCGTCAGTCCGGTGAGCCCAGCCAGTACCTGGACCTGCTGGCCAGCGTTGGCCTGGTTGTCGATGCATGGGAGACGACGTACCTGCACGTACTGCCGGGCGAGGACGCCGTGACGCAGTGGTACAAGGGCACTGGACTGCGACCCGTCCTTGCGGCGCTGACTGATGCGGAGTCAGCCGAGTTCACCGCGGCGTACGGCGAGCTGGTCCGGGCAGCCTATCCCGCGCAGCCTTACGGGACGGTGCTGCCGTTCCGGCGGGTCTTCGTGGTGGCACACCGGGCCTGAGCCCGCGGCGAGGCAAGCAACGGCTGGCGGCCGAAGCTAGCCCGTTCCCTATCTCATGAAGACAGCTAGCCGCTTCGCAGCCGAGCCATTGCCTCAGCCGACAGCTTCGGCTTGGGGTCGAGTGCCCGCAGCCCGTTCCAGGCGAGATTGACCAAGTGGGCAGCCATCTCCTCCAGCTTGGGCTTGCGGGCATCCAGCCACCACTGCCCGGCCGAGGCGACCATGCCGACCAGCATCTGGCCGTAGACCGGCGCAAGCTTGGGGTCGTAGCCGCGCGACTTCAGCACGTCGCCGAGGATGTACTCGACCTGGCTGGCGATGTCGCTGATCAGGCTGGCGAAAGTGCCTGAGCCGGAGGTGGGGTTCGAGTCGCGGACCAGGATGCGGAAGCCATCGGAGTTCTGCTCGATGTAGCGCAGGAGCTGGACGGCGGCAACCTCGAACTTCGCCATCGTGTCCTCGCCCTCCAGCACCTCAGTCGCCATGGCGAGGAAGCGCTCGACCTCGCGGTCGACGACGACCGCGTAGAGTCCCTCCTTGCCGCCGAAATGCTCGTAGACAACTGGCTTGGAAACGCCGGCCTGGGCGGCAATCTCTTCGATCGAGGTGCCGTCCAGGCCACGTTCGGCGAACAGGCGGCGACCGACATCAAGCAGTTGCTCGCGTCGCTCTTTGCCGGTCATCCGCCTGCGGGTGGTCGCTGGGGAGTGACTTGTCACACAGCTATCATCGTCTGTCAGCCCGCATTGGGGCGAACTGGTCGCCTTCCGGCAGCTGCGGCGGCGCGCCGCGTCATCGAGCCAAGCCGCCGGACGCCTGTCTTCTTTTTGCTGAGCTTGGTCTCGTCCGGCCAGCGCACGTCGTAGGCCCAGCCAAGCTTCTCGGCGCACCAGATCAGCCGGGCGGCGATGTCGATCTGGCCGCGCAGGGCGCCGTGCCGGGCGCAGGTCGGGTCGGAGTGGTGCAGGTTGTGCCACGATTCGCCGAACGACAGGATGGCCAGCCAGTTGACGTTCCGCGACTTGTCCCTGACCTCGAACTCCTCCTTGCCGAAGGTGTGGCAGATCGAGTTGATGGACCAGGTGATGTGGTGCAGGAACGCGATGCGGACCAGACTGCCCCAGAAGAACGCGGTCAGCGCGCCGACCCAGGTGCCCGACCACAGGCCGCCGATGAGTGCCGGTGCGAGCAGGGAAACGACTACCCAGCCCGGGAAGAAGCGCGACACCGCCGAGATCTTCTTATCGGCGAGCAGGTCGGGGCAGAACTTCTCCCGCGAAGTGCGATTGCCGTCGAACATCCAGCCGATGTGCGCCCAGACCAGGCCCTTGCTGAGCGCCTTCCAGTCGTCGCCGAACCGCCACGGCGAGTGCGGGTCGCCCTCGCGGTCGCTGTACTTGTGGTGCCGCCGGTGGTCGGCCACCCAGGTCAGCACGGGACCTTCGATAGCGAGCGAGCCGGCGATCGCCAGCGCGACCCGCAAGCCCGTGACGGCCTTGAAGGACAGGTGCGTGAAGTAGCGGTGGAAGCCCATGCTGATGCCAAGGCCCGAGATCAGGTAGAAGGCCACCGCGATGACCGCGTCCTGCCACGTCAGGCCCCAGCCCCAGGCCAGGGGTATGGCGGCGACCAGGGCCGCCATGGGGATGAAAACGAAGAGCCCGATCAGCCACTTCTCTAGCGGGCTCGCGGGCTTATCCCGCAGATCGCCGCGTGCTGTGCCAAATCTGGTCGCGATCGTGGTTTGGGCGAAGTCAGGTGCTTCGGTGCTTGCTGACTTGGTTGCCGCGATGTCGGGTGCGGCGGCGCTGTGCGTGACAGTGGTCATGTGGATCCTCGCCTGGCACGTCTGTCGGTGGTTGCCGGTAGGCGTTCCGCACACACCGTGGGCAAGGGCCGATGCGAGTACGCTTACGTAACCGTAACCTACGAGACCGTAGGTTGCGCAAGGTTCTGTTGCCAACTTTCCCCAACGAGGTGTGCGGGCGCTGGTGGTAGTTCCCCAGCGGGCCGGGAGCATGCGCGGCGGATCTAACGACCACGCCTCCACGTTCGACCACTCTCGTGCGCTCGAGAATTATCATCGCCGGGGGCTTCCGCACGTTCAAGACTGTGGAATGCGAGCGCCGCTGAGAAAGCGTCGGCCCGACTGTCCCTGCTCGAAATCCTGATCGATG
>DASXMP010000085.1:0-110759 GCA_036495585.1 Streptosporangiaceae bacterium | reverse complement strand
CGGCATCGACCGCGGCGCGGACGTGAAGGTCGCGCACGGGCAGTGCTCGATGGCGAAGCTGTACTGCTCGGAGATGGCCAACCGGGTGGCCGACCGCGCCGTCCAGGTCTTCGGCGGCCGCGGCTACATGCGGGAGAACGTGGCCGAGCGGTTCTTCCGCGAGCTGCGCGTGGAACGGATCTGGGAGGGCACCAGCGAGATCCAGCGCATGATCATCGCCGGCCAGATGACCCGCCGCGGCCCGGCCACGCTGGCTTAGCTCTTCCGATTGCCTCCTTTTCGCCGAATTTCGGAGCCGTTTTCGAAGCGATTAGTGGCAGTAGTGGGCTGAGGCGCCGGCGTCAGCCCGCTGTGGGCTCGAGCACCTCGGTGACGCGGTGGCCAAGGTAGCCCCGCGCGACCGTGGTGACGAAGGCGTACACAGCGTCCTCGTCCGGTGCCAGCGGCCCGGGGGAGGCGAGCGGCGAGGTCAGCCCGCGCTGCACCGACTCGCAGGCGGCCCAGTCCTGCCGGTTGGTCAGGTCCCAGAAGTCGACGGCATAGGCGGGGTCGAAGCCAGGCCGCTCGATCGCCTCGGGCGCGAACGCCCACGTGCACTCGATCAGCGTCTGGTCCACGGCCAGCGGTGTCAGCACGTGCGTCATCACGTAGTCCGGATGCAGGCTCAGCAGAACGTTCGGGAAGATGCTGACATAGATCACGGTGCGCAGGCCGGTCGCGTCTAGGCCACGCAGCGGGGCGCCGAGGCTCGTGCCGTCCAGCGACATAGTGTCCATGCCGTCGCGCAGTTCCATCCAGCCGCCAACCCAAGGGCCGCTCGCCGGGTAGTTCTCTCCGCTGTTCGGCGGGCTGACCCGGCACAGCTCGGGGTGGATGACCGGGCAGTGGTAGCACTCCTGGTAGTTCTCGGTCAGGACCTTCCAGTTGGCCGCCGCGTCGTAGGAGTGGCGGCCGGCGATCACGAGGCGTTCCGGCTCGTAGGGCGCGACCAGCCGGTCCAGCTCGGCCAGCGCGATTGCCATCGGCTCGGCGGCGCCGCCCGAGGCGTCGACGAAGACCAGCCCGTGCCAGTCGGTCAGCGGCAGCTCAACCAGCCCCCACTGTGCCTCGTCGAACCCATGAGTGCCCTTGAAACCCTTGGCAGTTCGCAGCTCGCCGGAGAGTGCATACGTCCAGGAGTGGTACGGGCAGACGACCGACGGCCGCTGCGCCGATTCACCGCACTCCAGCAACTCGTGGCCGCGGTGCCGGCAATAGTTCGCGAATGCATGCAGCGCGCCGTCGCTATCGCGAGTAAGGAGGACGCTGCCGGCGCCGAGGCGCACCGCGCGCTGATCGCCGCGTTCGGGCAGCTCGGCAGCGAATCCAACGCAGGTCCAGCCACCACCGAGGAAGTGCCGTTGCTCCCAGGCAAACACTGCTGGATCCACATACGCGGCCGGTGGCAGCATCCGGCTCTCACCGAACGGCAGCAGCGCTGCGGCCAGGCCGGCCACGTCGACGGGAGCGGACGGCACGAGCTGACTTGCCTGACTGACCATACAGTCAAGGGTAGCAGCGCCAAGACGAATGTCCAGTTTAGGAGCGGACAAGCGCACTCGTTAGCAAGACCGAACAATAATCGCAGAAGCAGGGGCAATCCGTGAAAATTCGACCATTCGCTTGAGATCTCCTCTAGGTTAGAGGGTCGTCGCAAGTTCAGCCGTGCTGCCGGTCCGGGCGGTGCGCCGCGTCAAGACTCGGTCGGAGACTTATGATGAGCGACTTCCCCCCTGACTCAGACGGACCGTATCGGCGGTCTGGCTCGGAGGAGCCCGGCTGGGCTCCTGGGTGGGATGCGCCGTCGGAGTTTCCTGGCCAGCCGGGCCAGCCCGACCAGACCGGCCAGACGGAGCCGAGGCGCGGACAGCCTGGCTACCCGCCAAGCCGGCCACCATGGCGGCAGACTTCCGAGCCCGGCTATCAGGCCGGCCAGGGATCGTGGGACGGTCCGGCACAGTCGGGTGACGGCAGCTGGGGAGATGGCCGATACACCGCGCCCGGGCATCAGTCCTGGGACACACCGCCGCAGTCGGCCGCTGGTGGCGAGTCCTGGGGATCGACCGCGCAATACGGCGCTGGCAATCCGGGCTGGGGCGCTCCCCCGCCGCAGAATTATCAGGCCGCGAGCCCGGGTGGCTTTGGCGGCGCAACCACCACGGCCACCTTCCCCGTGCCACCAGGGGCCGGGGCCGGCTGGCAGCCAGGCGGCGGTGGCCCGAATCGGCGGTGGCCGATCATCGTCGAATTCGCCGACCGGGCGCCGCAGCGACGGACGACGATCCTATTGCGGCTGCTGCTGGCAATCCCGCATGTGGTCGCGCTCGGAGTCGTCGGGATTGCCGCCTACGTCGTCACGATTATCGGCTGGTTCGGTGCCCTGTTCACCGGGCAGCTGCCGCAGTTCGCCACGGACTTCCTCACCGGCTATCTGCGCTGGCTTACCCGCTACTACGCCTACGTCCTGCTATTCACCGACGTCTATCCACGCTTCACCCTGGACGACTACGACTATCCGGTCCGGGTATACGTGCGACCCGACCGGCTCAACCGGATGGCGGTGCTCTTCCGGCTAGTCCTGCTGATCCCGGCCGGTCTTGTCGTCGGCCTGCTGACGTATGGCCTCAGCGTGGTTGCAGTGGTCTTCTGGCTGATCGCCCTGGTTACTGGCGGGCTGCCAGCGTCGGCGTCTCAGGCGGAGGCTGCCGTCATCCGCTACTTCGCTCGCTACTACGGCTACGCGCTCATGCTGACGGGTGACTACCCGAAGGGCCTGTATGGCGACCCCGCTCAGGCGGAGTACCAAGCGGCCGACGCCCAGCCCGGATACGCCCAGCCAGATTACAGCCAGCCGGTCGCGGGCCCAGGAGCCGTTGCGCCGGGGACGCTGACGCTCACCCGCGGTGCCAAGGGCCTCGTCACGCTTTTCCTAGTCCTCGGCGTAGCCGTCAGCGTCGCCATCGGCGTGCTGATTGTCAGCGCCACCAATGGCGGCGCCGTGCAGGCCAGCCTTCGGGCAACTCTCGCCTACGGGACGCTGAACAAGAGCCTGGGAACCGAAGATGCGGCATCGTCGAGCTGCCACACGCTCAAGTGCGCCACCGCGATCGAGACCAAGGTGAGCAGCGACTACCAGGCATTCGCCGTGGCACTGCGGGGGATCTCGATGCCATCCAGTGCCGCCACGCAGGCCGGCGCGCTGATCACGGCCGCGAATCACGCCGCGAGCGTGTTCGCCACAGTCGGCGAAGCGAACACCACCCAGCAGTACAACCAGCGTCTCAGCGCGCTGGACCCGCAGGGCGCCGCGAGCCAGGTCAGCGCCGACTTCAGCAGTCTGCAGGCCGTGCTCGCCGGACAAGGCGCCACCCCCGGGACGACGCAGCCAAGCACCGGTACGAGCCAGCCGACCACCGGCGGGACGAGCGCGGCGGCCCTGAGCCAGGTACTGAAGGCGGAGACTCCGCTCAACAACAGCCTGCACGCCTTCGCCACGTTGACGCGCTCGTGCAACAACAGCCTGGCCTGCCTCACCAAAGCCGACCGACGGCTCGCGCGTGCCTACCGGCACTACCAGTCGGCCATCGCAGGTGTCCAGTTTCCGGCGAGCGCGGTCAAACTGCAGCACAAGCTGGAGACGGCGGCGAGCAGGACGGCAGCAGCGCTGAGCACCATGGCCGCCGAGCCAACGCTGGCCCAGTGGGCGAGCGCGTACACCGCCGTCCATTTCAACACTCACCTAAACACCACCGAGAAGCTGTTCGACAACCTGGTGCACGCGCTTGCTGGCTGAGGCAGGTGCGAGCGCCGGCCAGTCCGACCGGTGCCGTCAGAATGGGAACGTGCCGATCCTGGATCCGGGCCGATCGCCTGCTCGCCGCCGCCCGGCACCGCCGGCCAGGCGCTGGACCGCGACCCGATGAGCACGGTTCTCGGCCTTGACATCGGCGGCAGCAAGAGCCGGGCACGCCTCGCCAGAGACCATCACGTGGTGGCAGAGGCGCAGGCCTCGAGCGCCAGCCTGACCGCAGCCGGCCAGAGCCGGGCCGACGCCGCGCTGACCGAGCTGCTGGCTCAGTTGCCGGAATCAGCCACCGGCCTCGACGCGGTGTGCGTCGGCGCGGCCGGGCTGGGCGGTGCGCCGCAGACCCGCGACTTCCTGCGGGCGAAACTGTCGCCGCTGACCAGGTCCGGCGCGGTGCTGATCGTCGAAGACGCGGCGCTCGTGCTGCCCGCGGCCGGCCTGACCGACGGTATCGCGGTCATCTGCGGCACCGGCTCGATCGCGGTCGGCCACGCGCAGGACCGGCATCAGCGGGCCGGCGGATGGGGCTACCTGCTCGGCGACGAGGGCAGCGGCTACTGGATCGTCCGCAGCGCGGTGCGCGTCCTGCTCGACCGCTACCTGCGCAACGAGCCGCCCGGACCGCTCGGTGAGCGTCTGCTCGGCGCCGCCGGCGTGTCCGGCCTGGACAAGCTGCACGGGTCCTTCCTGGCCCGGCCGGAGCCGCCGTTCTGGGCCAGGTACGCGCCGGACGTACTGGACAGCGGCGATCCGGCTGCTGCCGCGCTGACGGTGGCCGCGGCGAGCGCACTAGCCGACCTAGCGGTCGCGGTCGCGACCGCGCTCGCCGCACCGCGTGCGCTGCCCGTCGTGCTGGCCGGCGGCCTGATGGACCACCCGGGACTGCGCACGGCGACGACCAACGCCATCGCGGCGGCACTGCCAGGCAGCGAGATCAGGCGGCTGACTGAGCCGCCCGTGGCCGGCGCGGTGCGGCTGGCGCTCGCGGCCGCCGCTGAGACAAGCGAATAAACCCGACCGAATTGCGACCTTCGCGGGAATTCACGGCCAGGCGAACGTCGTCGTTGTGAAGGTGCGGGCGCTCTAGCCGCCGAGCCACAATGACGACGACCCTGGGGCGCCTAGGTCGCGCCGACCGGAGCCGCGACCACCGACCGCCCCTCCGGGTACAGGCACGCGTGCTGTTGCGCGGTGCCACCCCGCCGAGCGAGCGTCGGCGGGGCAGCGGCGCAATCCGATGCCGCGAACGGGCACCGCGGCTCGAACAGGCACCCCGGCGGTTGCACCGACTCGTCCAGCGGCCCGGTCGGCGTCAGCCGGTCTGGCCCCGGCTCCTCCAGCCCGCGCAGCACCGGGATCGCGGACAGCAGGCACTGGGTGTAGGGGTGCACCGGCTGCTGGATCACGGTGTCGGTGGCGCCCTGCTCGATCACCGAGCCGCGGTAGATCACGTAGAGCTTGCCATCCTGGCCGATGTACCGGGCGGTCGCCACATCGTGTGTGATGAACAGCACCGACACGCCCACCCGCTCGCGCAGATCGCGCAGCAGCTCAAGGATGCCGAGGCGGAGCGAGACGTCGATCATCGACACCGCCTCGTCGGCGACCAGCACCTCCGGGTCAACCGTCAGCGCCCGCGCGATGACGACCCGCTGGCGCATCCCGCCGGACAGCATGTGCGGGTACCGCGGCAGCACGTAGCCCGGGTCCAGCCCGACCAGGCCGAGCAGTTCGTCGCGGCGGCCGTGCGCCCAGGCGTCGTCGCGGCCGAGCTGACGGGCGCGCAGCTCCAGCGGATCGGCCAGAATCTGGCCGATCGTCCTGGTCGGGTTCAGCGCCGAGTAGGGGTCCTGGTGAATCATCTGGATGCGGCGGAAATACGGCTGGCGCTGCGCCGGCCGCAACTCCGCCATCGACTGACCGTCAATGACCAGGTCGCCGCTGTCAAAAGTCTCCAGGCCGCACAGGATCCGGCCAAGAGTGGTCTTGCCGCAGCCGGACTCGCCGATGAACGAGACCGCACCATGGTCCGGGATGGTGAAGTCCACCCCGCGCAGCGCCCGGACACCCGCTCGGTGCACCAGGCCGCCACGGCCAGCGAACGTGCGGGTTAGGCTCCGCCCCTCGATCATGCGTGCTCCCGCCTGGTCGGCGCTGCCGTGCTCATTGCGGCCGTGCTCATTGCTGCCCTGCTTATGGCCGCTCTGTTCCTTGGTGCCCGGCTCATTGCTGCTCCGCGGCGACGAAGCAGGCGAATCTGCGGTCGTCGCGCACCGTCTCGGGCGGCTCGGCAGCCGCGCATTCCGCTCGTGCCAGTGGGCATCGCTCGCGAAACACGCAGCCCTGCTTCGGGATCGAGGTCAAGTCCGGCGGCCGCCCAGGCAGGGGGCTGGCCAGCGACACCTCGCCGGTGATACGCGGCATCGCGGTGAGCAGCCCGCGCGTGTAGGGGTGCTTGGGGTCGGCCAGTACCGACTGCGTCGGCCCTTCCTCCACAATGCGGCCCGCGTACATCACTGCCGTCCGGTCGGCTAGTTCGCCGATCACCCCGACATCGTGGGAGATCACCAGCGTGGTCAGGTTGTGCTCGGCGTGCACCTTGCGCACGATGGCGAGCACCGAGGCCTGCGACAGCATGTCCAGCGCCGTCGTCGGCTCGTCCAGAATCAGAACGTGCGCGTTCAGCACGAGCGCGAACACGATGCCGACGCGCTGCCGCATGCCGCCCGACAATTCGTGCTGGTAGGACGCGAGTACCCGAGCCGCGTCCAGGCCCATCTCGTCCAGCAGCCCGCGCGCCCGGTGCAGCAGCGCCCGCAGGTCCCGCTGGCCGTGTGAGCGGCCGAGGTCGAGCAGTTGCTTGCCCACTTGCTTGAGCGGGTTCAGCGAGTTCTGCGAGGCCTGGAACACATAGCCAAGTTTCGCGCCGCGCACTCGTCGTAGCGCCTGGCCGGACAGGGCTAGCACATCCCCGATGCCGTCGATCTGAACGGATCCGGACGCCACCTGGCCCGGGTTCGGTACGGCATTCAGCAGTGCCAGCGCGAGCGTCGACTTGCCAGAGCCCGACTCACCGACCAAGCCGGTGATGCCACCGCGCGCAAGATCCAGGCTGACACCGGAGACGGCGGGCAGCGGTCCCTGCGGGGTTCGGAAGGTGACGGTCAGGTCGCGGACTACCGCGGCAGCTTCGCCGGGCAGCGGCCCGGCCGACTCGGCCCGGCGCGGCTCGGTTACCTGGCGCACCGATCCGGCCGCCACTAGATCCGCCTCAATCTCGGATTGAAGAACTCATCCACCGCGTTCGCGAGCGTGACCAGCGCGATCGTGATGAGCAGGATGCTGATCAGCGGGGACAGCAGGTAGGCCAGCGCTCTAGTGCTGGTGACCGCGTTGGCCTGGAACACGGCGTTGTTGAGCATCACGCCCCAGTTGCTGGTGCTGTAGGACACAGCGCCGAGGAAGAAGAGCCCGACCTCGGTGTAGATAAACCCGGTCAGCGTGAGCATCAGGTTCATCCCGATGTACGGCGCGATGTTCGGGAGCAGCTCGGTCGTGATGACGCGCCGGCCCGGCAGGCCAAGCCCCCGAGCAGCTTCCACGAACGGGCGCTCACGCAACGACAGAGTCTGCGCCCGCACGGCGCGCGCGATGCCGCCCCAGCCGAAGACGCCGAGGGCGATGCCCATCTCCCACAGTGCGCCGAACTGCCAGATCGTGGACAGCACGAGCAGCACCGGGAAGCCAGGAATTGCGAGCACGAAGTCCGTCACGCGCATGACTACCTGGCCCGCCATGCGCGGGTAATAGCCAGCGACCAGACCGGCGGCGGTCCCGATGACGATGGTGATGGCGGCAGCTAGCGCGGCCGCCAGGAGCACGTAACGTGCGCCGGTCACGATCAGGGCGAGATTATCGGCGCCCTCGAAGTCGGTGCCCAGCGGGTGGGCCAGGCTCGGCGGCGCGTAGATGTTGTTCACGTTGATCGGAAGATTCGCGGGGTACAGGTACGGCCCGACGATCGCCATCAGGGTGAAGACCACGATGATCAGGCAGGAGAGCGCGCGGCCCGGCGAGTTCACGAACAACAGCCAGCGGTTCGAGCTGCGCAGCCGGGAGCGCCGCATCGCCCGCTGCAGCTGCTCAGGCGTCAGCGCGACAGTGGTGGTCATCGGCTACCCCTTGCGGATCCGTGGGTCGATCAGCGGATAAGTCAGGTCGGCCAGGATATTCGCGAGGATGACCGCCACCGTGATCAGCAGGAACGCTCCATCCAGGACCGGGAAGTCCTTGGTGTTAATGCTGTTGATCATCAGCTGGCCTAGGCCGGGGTAGTTGAAAACGTCCTCGATGAAAATCGATCCACCGAACAGCAGGCCGAGCGCGATGGCAAGGATGGTAAACAGTGGCAACATCGCGTTGCGGGTGATGTACCTGGCGACCGTCAGCCGCCGCAGGCCGCGCAGCTCGGCGGCGAGGATGAAGTCGTCGCCGAGCACCGATATCACGCTCGCCTTTGTGGTCAGCAGCCAGGCGCCGACGATAGCCAGCGCATAGGCGACCACGGGCAGCACCGCGTGCGTGACGAGCGAGCCAATGTATCCGGCGTTGAAGCCTGGGGTTTCGATCACGCTCACGTTGCCGCCGGACGGGAAGATCGCCCAGATCGTCGTGAATAGATAGAACAGCAGGATCGCGATCACGAAGGTGGGGATGGCGTTGACGAAAGCCCCGCCCAGCGAGAGTGCGTCGCCGCTCAGCCGGTGCCGCTTGATGGCAGCAAGAACGCCCAGGCAGACACCGACCACGAAGCTGATCAGGATGCCCGACAGCGCGAGCACAACCGTCCACGGGAATGCCGACGCCACAATGTGCGAGACCGGCGTGCCCTCCTGCGCGATCGAGATGCCGAGATTCAGATGCAGCAACTGCCACAGGTAGTGGCGGTACTGGTCGATCAGGGGCTGCCTAGGCACGTAGCCGAAGATCGCCGCCGTGGCCCGCTGGGCTTGCTGCGGAGTCATGCCGTGCAGGATGTCCTGGGCTTCCTGCGCGGCGGCCGGGTTTCCTGGAACAGCCAGGAGCAAGAAGAACGTCGCGGAGGCAACCAGCCAGATCATGATCAGGCCCCAGAGCAGCCTCGCTGTCAGCCTGCGCGCGAGACCCACGCTGCCGCCTCCGATCCTTGTCACACCTGTGCCGAGGGTGCCGTAGCGGGCAGGGCCAGTCGGCCCTGCCCGCCACGGCTCGCGCTACTTGCTCTACTTGGCCTTGACGTAACCGTCAGCGATCCACAGGCCGGGGTCCTGACCGACGATCGTGTCGCTCGTCGGGAAGTCGCTAAACCGCTTGGAGTTCACGAACTGCAGGTCAATGTAGTCCCAGAGCTGGATGACCGGGACCTCGTAGTTGACCGCCTGAATGATCTTCGTAGCGATCTGCTTCTGCTGCGCCAGGCCCGCCGAGGTGCCCAGGTTCAGCTGGCTGAGCTGGAATGTCAGCTGACCGGGATTCAGCGTGCCCGCGCCCGGCACGGACACGGTGTCCGGCGTGTTCAGGAAGTTGTCGGCGGCCGCGTTGCCGAGCGGGTACCGCTTCACCGTGGCTCCCGCAGGCACGTAGCCGTCGTAGGTGCCGTAGATGCGGGAGAAGGTCGAGTAAGCACCGGGGCCGAGTGCGATAAGCCACCAGCCGACCGGGTACTTGCCCGTGAACAAGTTCGGCTGGTACTCGGTCCAGCTCGGACCGCCGGTGATCGTGGTCGGGATGCCGAAGCTGGTGAGCTCCGACTTAATGACCGAGGATGCGGAGGTCCAGTCGGCGAAGCCCTGTGGCACCGGCAGCGTGATCGTCCACGGCTTGCCATTCGCCAGGTACCACTTGCCGCCCTTCAGCTTCAGGCCAGCGCTCTGCAGTAGCGACGTCGCCTTGGCCGTGTTCGGCGCGTAGGGGTTCAGGCTGGCGCTCTGCGTCTGCGTCATGTAGTCGGGCAGTGCCGCGGACACCGCGCCGCTGATCGTGGTGGACGGGGTGCCACTGGTGGGCTCGCCGACCTTCTGCACCGCGTCGCGGTTGATCACGTAGGCCAGCGCCTGGCGCACCTTGACGTTGTTGTAGGGCGCCACCTGCTCGTTGAAGGTGATCGCCGACGCCACCAGGGACGGCATCCGCACTGGCTTGTTCCCGGCCGCAAGCACCTGGCTATACACATTGCTAGCCATGGCCGTGTACGGCGCGGCATCGAGCTTGCCGCCCTCCAGATAGCTGTAGATCTGCTGAGCACCGCTCTGGTGCTCCATGATCACCTGTCCGATATCGACCTTGCTGGCACCGTAGAAGTCGGTGTTCTTCACCAGCAGCGCCTCGCTGTTGTTCAGGCGCTTGATGTAGAACGGCCCGGCGGAGATGTCTGTCTTCGGCGCGTACGCGTCGATCGTCTTGGCCAGGTTGGTGAGCGTCGTGGTTGCCGCCGTGGCGGCCGAACCAGTGCCCTCACTGGCCTGAATCGTCGACCAGACGCTGGACGGCAGGAGGTGTCCGTACTCAGCCGCAGGGACGATCCACTGAGTTGCGGAGCCCGAGGCGCCGCCGAGGACTGTCTCGAAGAGGTTGTTGTGCGCGCCCGCCGCCTCGGTGAACGTCACCGTACTTGAGTTGTCGACGGAAACGCCGCCCAGGTTGTACGTCTGCGCCGTGCCCTGTGCGAACCAGATCGCCGCTGAGTCCTTCACGTCTGTCGCGGTGACCGGCTTGCCGTTGGACCATTTGGCACCTGACTGCAGATGCACCGTCAGCGAGGTGCCATCCGGCGACAGGGACCACGACTTGGCCAGACCCGGCAGTTCCTGGTTGGGGTTGGCTGAGTTGCCAGCGTTCCAGCCAAGCTGCATGGCGTCGAAGGTCGGGAACACGTTGTTCGTCACGTTGAATGGGTTCATCGGGGCACCGGGCGTGATCACTGTGGTGTAACCGATGGTGGTGAAGGTGGCGCCGCTCGTACCTGATCCAGACGAGGAGCACCCTGCTATCACCCCGGCCGTTGTCGCAACTGCCAGCGACACAGCCATCAATCTGAACCTACGGTTATTCATGAGACACCTGCTCTGACAATGAAGGCTGATCGGCTGGTGGAACCTCTGGCGCACCGGCACCGGGTATCCCTGTTTGCTGCCGTATGCGCACGGCAGCGGCGGCTGCGAAACTGTGGGAAAAATATTACGGAAGGGTTTTAACTTCCGTCAATAGAGAACATGTTTCCTCTTGTTAACAGTCCGCTGGCACTGCACTCGCGCCCGGCTGCGGGCATACGCGATCCTGGGAACGAGGCGACCACGTTCCCAGGCAGGATGGTAGGTGCTAGCGGCGGGACTGTACCGCCGCGTAGGTGCGCTCCAGGGCACGCATCGTCTGCTTGTAGTTGCGCTGAGCGACGGCTACGAAGAGGCAGTCCACGACGGTGAGCGCCGCAATCCTGCTCGACATGGCGCCGGACCGGAACGTCGTCTCCCGCGCCGCTGTCGTCAGCACGTGGTCGGCCACGGTCGCAATCGGCGAACCGGGAAAGTTCGTGATCGCCACCGTGGTGGCACGATTCCGCCGCGCCTCGGCCAGGCTCGCGATCGTGTCCTCGGTGGTGCCCGTGTGCGAGATGCCGATGGCCACGTCCGAGGGGCCGAGCAGGGCCGCGGACGTGACCGCGCTGTGCGGGTCGGGCCAGGCGTAGACCATGTGCCCGATCCGGTGCAGCTTCTGTTGCAGGTCCTGGCCGACGAAGGCGCTCGCGCCGACGCCGTAGATGTCGATCCGGCGGGCCTTGACGACCACGTCAACCACGGCGCTCAGCGGCTCGGGGCTGAGCTGCGCGCCAGTCTCCTCGACCGCCTTGGCGTCTGCGTAGGTGATCTTCTTAATGATCTCGCTCAGCGAGTCTCGCGGACCGATGTCGCTGCCGACCTCGCGCTCGCCGTTAGCACTGGCCGCGTGGGCGGCAGCGGCCAGCGCCAGCCTCAGATCGGGGTAGCCGGGGAAGCCGAGCGCCCGGCAGAACCTGATCACGGTTGTGCCTGAGGTCCGGCAGGACTCGGCGAGCTCAGAAATGGTCTTGGCGGCGGTTCCGGCCGGATCGCGCACTACTGCGTCGGCGACTCGCTGCTCGGCGGGGGCCAGGTTGGGCATTAGCGCGCGGACGTGCGCGAGCAGCGTCTCAGGCGTGTGCGCTGCAGGATCTTGCGCCGGAAGGCGTCGTGCTGGTTGCGGCATGTCGTCACTGTACGGTGCTGTCAAGCAGTGCGGCAGCCACTGCCCGATGTACTTGCTTGCGGAGCGTCACGACTGAGTGCTCCGGGCCTCGGCCAAAGTGGACCGCGTTAGTCAGCAGGACTGCCCAGAGCCCGCTGACGGGATCCACCGACAGGCTCGTCCCGGTGAAGCCAGTGTGCCCGGCGCCGCTCTCGGGCCAGCCGTCGCCCATGTTGTCCCACCGGTCGTGACGCAGTCCCCAGGCCAGGCCCCGGCGGCCGCCCCGCCCGTCAGTCTGGCAGCGAAGCGCGTCGGCGCGCAGCGCCGCGGGGACCTGTGCCCAGCCGGCGTCGGCTATGCCTGGCGGGCCGGCCCAGGCCGCGGCGTAGCTGGCCAGGTCGGCTGCGGTACCGAACAGTCCAGCGTGGCCGGCCACGCCTCCGAGCAGCTCGGCATTCTCGTCGTGCACAACTCCGACCTTGGCGGCTACTTCCGGGGCGGACGACAACGGCGAGCGCGCCGCTGCTGCCTCCCGCGACGGCGATCCCCCGGACCCGCCCGCAGCTGCCTCCTGCCACGGCGACCCCGCGGAACCGCCGGCTCCGCTGTCGACCGGTTCAGTGGCCGCGATCCGGCCGGCCAGCCGCGCGGCCGGCCGGTAGCCGGTATCGGCCATGGCCAGTGGCCGGGCGACAACCGCCAGCGTCAGCTCGTCAAGACCAGTGCCTGCGATGGTGGCGGCTAGTTCGCCCGCGACGATCATGCCGACATCGGAGTACTCAAAGATGCCGCCAGGGGCGGCGACCAGCGGCTCGGCCAGTGCAGCTGCGAGCGCCTCGCCAGCCTGGCTGAACTCTTCGTAGTACTTGCGATGCGGGGGCAGGCCTGAGGTATGCGTCAGCAGGTGCCGCGCAGTCACGGCGTCCTTGCCGTCCCCGGCAAAGGCCGGCAGGTATCGGCGGACCGAATCGTCGAGGCCAAGCTCACCACTCGCCACCAGCGACAAGATGCATGGCAGCGTGGCCACAACCTTGGTCAGCGACGCCAGGTCGAAGATGGTGTCAACGGCCATCGGCCGGCGCGACTGGTCATCGCGCTGCGCGTCTCCGACGACGTGCAGCAGCAGTGGCTCGGGGCCGCCAAGACCGGCCGCCAGCACTGCACCCGGGATCCGATCCTCGGCCACGGCCCGGTCGAGGAGCTGACGAGCCGCGTCAGACGTCATGAGCATGCCTGTCCTCCGGTGGTTGGGGATGGGCGGAGGCCGCCAGATAGTCCTCGTCCTGTACTGGCCGTTCGCGGCCAGCCAGCACGTCGGCAGCGGCGACCAGGTTGACCCGGCCAGCGCCCCTCGTGCCGATGTAGGCGTTGCCAGCCAGGCCGCGGTCGTGCGTGGTGCCGGTGCCGACGACGATCGCGTCCGGCCGGGCGGCCAGCAGGCCGGCGAGGATGTCAGCCTGCCAGGGCTTGCGGTGGGCGTCGCTGACGGCCACGACCAGTGGCCGGCCGATGGCGCCGGTCAGCACGTCGCGGACAACAGTGCCAGTGTCCTTGGCGGCGGAGGCGATCCTGATCCCCTCGGTGCCAGGCATCCGCTGCCCGAGCACGCCGAGGAGGCTGGCCGCAGTGTCGTCGAGTTGCATGCTCATCCGGCCGCCCGCATCGGCGACGAACGGCGCCGCTTGCAGCGGACCCGGTACCCCCTCGATCAGCAAGGCGCGAGCGGCCGCGATCTCGCCGAGCGCCAGGTCGGGATCCGCGCCCCTGCCCGGCCTGGCCCAGGCCGCCAGGGCGCGCACCCGCGCTGCGGCTTCAGCCACCCGGCGGACCGGGAGGACGCCGCTGGTCAGCGCGTCTGCGAGGGCAGCGCGAGCATGTTCCTGCGCGTCCTGGCTGGCGGGCAGGCAGAGCAAGTCGGCGCCGGCGGCGAGCGCCCGGACAGCGCCGTCAGATCGCTCAGCACCGTCCCCGATGGCCGCCATCTCCAGTGCGTCGGTGATGACCACGCCGTCGAAGCCAAGGTCCCGACGTAGCACCTCGCCAAGCCACGTTGCGGACAGCGTGGCGGGCTGGCTGTCCACGGCCGGGTAGACGACGTGAGCGGTCATGATCGCGCGGACCCCAGCCTCGATCGCGGCCGCGAAGGGCAGCAGGTCGCTGTCGCGAAGGTCGGCCAGGCTCGCCGGCACGACCGGCAACTCCAGGTGGGAGTCAGCGCTAGCCCGGCCGTGACCCGGCCAGTGCTTGGCGCAGGCCGCAACACCGAGCGACTGTAGCCCGGCGACGAACGCCGCGGTGTGCGCGGCTACCAGTCCGGGATCTGACCCAAAGGATCGCACTCCGATCACAGGGCTGGCCGGATTGCTGTCCACGTCCGCCACCGGCGCCAGATCCAGATTGATGCCGGCTGCCGCCAGCATGGTGCCGATGCTCGCTGCGACGCGCCGCGTGATGGAGAGATCTGCGATGGCGCCAAGCGAGGCGTTCCCTGGAAAAGAGGACCCGGTGCCGGCCTCCAGCCGGGTGACGATCCCGCCTTCCTCGTCGACCGCGACCAGCACGTCCGGCTTGTGTTCACGGAGCGTGGCGACCAGGTCGCGGAGCTGGCCAGGGCCGGTGATGTTGCCGGCGAACAGCAACACGCCGCCGAGGCCATCGTCCAGCCACCGCAGCAGCCAGTCGGGTGCCACCGGGCCGGGGAAGCGGCCGAGCAGACAGGTATCCAGGTCGTTCTCGCGGGCATCCAGGTCGCTCTCGCGGGCATCCAGGTCGTTATCGCGGCCCATCGGACCTCCGGCTGACGAGCCTATGCACTACCGTCGCCCTCCTCATAACGCAGTTGTCCAGCGCGCACGGCCTCAAATTCGCGCAGGCCGGCGGACCAGCCGGCCACGATGTCGGCTGGCTCGGCGCCTGCCATCAACGCCCGGCGGAGCTCGGCAGTGCCGGCCAGGCGGTCGAAGTGGTCCTCGCGGAACGTCATCTCCGCAGGCCAGAGATGCAGTGCTGCCGCGATGATCTCTAGCGCCGCACGGATCGGGTCGAAAGAAGCAGAATCGGTGACGTGCAGTTGCACGCCGCAGATTGGCTGGCCCGCGTAGCGATCGAACTGCGGGATCGCGCTGGCCGCGCGGAACGCAACGCCTGGCAGTCCGATGGCGCGCAGCCGCACCGCGAGCCGCTCATCCGCCCACGGCGCCCCGACAAGCTGGAACGGGATGGTGGTGCCGCGGCCTGCCGACAGCCTGGTGCCCTCCATCAGGCAGGTGCCCGGATAGCAAGCGAGCGCGGCCTGGTCAGGAAGGTTCGGCGACGGCGGCACCCAGGGCAGACCAGTCTGGGGATACTCGTCGCCGCGGCGCCAGCCGGTCATGCCGATGACTTCGACGACATCGGCCGCGCCGCGCAGCTGCGCAACGAGCTGGGCGAACTCCCCGATCGTGAGCCCGTGCCGGAGCGGGACGGGAACACGTCCCACGAAGGAGGCGTATTCGGGCTCGAGGACGGGGCCGGCCACGCACACGCCGCCGATCGGGTTAGGCCGATCGGCGACCAGCACGCCGATGCCGGCCGCCCCGGCGGCGCTGATCAGGTCGTGCAGCGAGGCCTCGTAGGTGTAGAAGCGCGCTCCCGCATGCTGGACATCTGCCAGCACGACCTCAGGAGCGACATCGGCGAGCACCTCGGCCATGGGCCGGGCGTAAGCGTCCAGCACCGGGATGCCAGTGACAGGGTCCTGATAGGAGGTTGTAGACAGACCCGCCTGCTCAGCGCCGCGGAAACCGTGCTCGGGCCCGAGCACTGCGACGACATTCAGGCCCGCGGCAAGCAGCGCGTCCAGCGTGTGCGTAAGGTCGGGCAGCACGCTCGCCGCGTGCGCCAGCAGCGCGATCCTTGCACCGCGGAAGGCCGCCGCCCGTTCGCGCAGGAAAATCTCGATGCCCGGCGTCACCGTCAAGCCGACGGCCCGTCCGCGAGCGCTTTGCGGTAGATCCAGAACACGCGGTCGATGCGGGCTCCGACGGCGCGGCCGTAATACCGGACCGGCCCGGCCCAGCCGATCTGGGCGCTCGCGTGACCGGCCGCCTTGATGTCAGCGAGGCAGCGGATCAGCAGCACGGTCCCGATGCCGCTGCGCTGGTTAGTCGGCAGGGTGGCCATCGGGCCGAACGTGTCACCGCGGTTGACGCCCTGGCACGCGAAGCCCAGGTAGCCCTCTTGAGTGACCGCGACGTGACAGCTTGCCGACTCGCTAGCAACGGCAGCACGCGCCTCGGCAGGCCAGGAAGAAGCACCATACGGGGTCTGCAGGAGCCAGTCATAGATTGCCTGAGCCTCATCCGTCTCGGCCCGGCGTACCGAGATCCCGCCGGCCGCGAGGGTCCGCTCCACCGCGCCGGTATCCAGGCTGATGGCATCGAGGTCGACGATCAGGTTCACTCCGTCCCGCTGGCGGTGGTAGCCCGCCTGGTCGGCCAGGCAGGTCGCCGCCGTGTAGCGGGGGTCCACGCCGGGCCACAGGTAGACGGGCGAGTTGCCGCCGAGTCTGATCTCGGTCGCCCC
This sequence comes from Streptosporangiaceae bacterium, assembly GCA_036495585.1. Lineage (GTDB taxonomy): Bacteria > Actinomycetota > Actinomycetes > Streptosporangiales > Streptosporangiaceae > JAJYUU01. The sequence goes on along the minus strand of DASXMP010000085.1, from coordinate 94,114 downwards.
GAGGCCAGCGAGCGCGTCCTCAAGCGCCGCTAGCAGAGCCTTGCCGACGCCGTTGCCCTGGTGGGCGGGTGCCACTGCAAGCAGGTCCACGTGGCCGATCAGGCCGGTGCTCGCGGCCGCGGCGCCGCCTATCCCGATGCTGGTTACGGCGCTAGCCGGCAGGTCGCGTACGCTTCCGTAACCAACTGCCACCACCGCCCCGGCCACCTCCGCAGCCAGGGCAACTGGAGCCTGATGCAGCACAGCTGGCAAGTCCGCGGCATCTGGCTCCAGCCACAACGCGGCGGCGCACAGCGCCCGCACACTCGCCGAGTCGGTTTCGCGGACCGACCGGATGATCATATTGCCCATTATGTCAGTTATTGACATCGACACAAGTTCTCATGGATATTTACTACACCCATGGGCGCTGCTCCTCCGGTCTCCCGCTTACCGGGCCGGGACGTGCCCGCCACCCGGATACCTGCCCCCGCTCAGGACTCCTGATGATGCTCGGCGCTGCAAGTAAATATAAAACAAGATCTGGTAAGCTTCCGCAAACAAGTTACGTAACCCGCGGAGTGGGGAGGGATGGGTGTCGACACAGACGCCATCCGGGGTTTCAGGGGACGCCTGGCCTGACCGTGCTGAGTCGCGCACCGAGGAGCGCAACCCGCGGACGGCGGAGATCGACAGCGTCCCTACCGAAGAGATACTTCAGCTGCTCAACGCGGAGGATGCAACCGTGCCAGCGGTGGTTGCGCGTGCGCTTCCCGCTCTGGCTGCCGTCGTCGACCAGGTGGTGGAGTGCGTCCGCGCGGGTGGGCAGGTGCACTACTTCGGCGCGGGCACCTCGGGCAGGATGGCTGTGCTTGATGCGGCGGAGCTCATCCCAACTTTCGGCCTGGAACCCGGCGTCTTCATCGCCCACCAGGCCGGGGGCAACCGCGCGCTCGGCACCGCCGTCGAAGACGCCGAGGATGACGCCGAGCTTGGCGCCCGTGATGCCGGCGAGGTCTCAGCCGCCGACGTCGCCGTGGGAATTACCGCGAGCGGCCGGACGCCCTATGTCGGCGGAGCGCTGACCACCGCTCGGGCGGCCGGCGCTATCACTGTCTTGGTGAGCAGCAATCTGGCGGCGCCGCTGAGCGGTCTGGCTGACTACGTGGTGGTCGCTGACACCGGGCCCGAGGCGATCGCCGGTTCCACCAGGCTCAAGGCGGCGACAGCGCAGAAGCTCTTGCTCAACGCGCTGTCCACCGCAGCCATGGTTCGCCTCGGCCGCACGTACTCCAACCTGATGGTGTCGCTGTCCGGAACCAATGAGAAGCTGCGCGGACGCCAGCTGACCATCCTGAGGGAGGCCACGGGCTTCGACGAGGCCACTTGCCGGGGCCAGCTCAGCCTGTGCCGCGGAGACCTCCGGCTCGCGCTACTCTGCCTGCTCTCCGGGCTCACGCCCGACAAGGCGTCGGTCGCGCTTGTCGACGCCAACGGCAGCGTCCGCGTCGCACTGGCGGGCCAGACCCTCACCGACTCAGCCTGAGACGGCAGCCCCTGCCGCGTGACCTGCCAGCACAACCGGCGGATCGCGCTGAGGTCGTTGCGCCAGCGCAGCATGGTCAGTAAAGGACGCGGCGAACGGGACATATCTAGACTGTCGGCTATGGATCTCCAGGACGCGACGCTCATGTTCCTGATCGAGTCCTCCGGTCACCCGTCGGTCAGGCAGCTTGCGCAGACCGCATACGACCGGCTCGCCGAAGGCCAGTCGGTGGATCATCATGTCCTGAGCGACCTGCTCGGCGAGGCCAGCGGCAAGGGCGTGCTCCGCGAGATGCACCAGAAGTACGGCCCGGTGGCGCACGAAGCCATCATCATGCCGATCTGCCGAGAGATAGGCCGACAGCGGCCAATCCCCTCCCGGCGGCGTCCGCCTGGCTACACGCCAGAACCGGACCCACTCACCGCGCCCATCGGGGGATTCTAGGCCAGCAATCTGGCTCGTAGTCGTATTGCCGGACTGCGGCAGCAACATTCAGCGGGTGGCGCTGTACAGCAGCGCGACACAACAGCGGCGCGATACAACAGGGGCGCGATACATAATCGCGATACGACGGGGCTGGCAGCACCTCCAACAACGCTCAGTTTTCTACTGACTGCGAGCACTGAGCGCTCTTGGAGGTGGCGGGGATCGAACCCGCGTCCTTCAGCACATCACCAGGGCTTCTCCGGGTGCAGCCTGCTGTGCTTTTCTCAGCCCCGGCAGTCACGCAGGCAAGCTGCCGACGGGCTCAGTCGCTGTTAATTGTCCCGGCTAGTCCCGCGACCGGACTAGATGGTAATCCCCCTTGCTGATGCCAGATCCCGAACCGGAGGAACTTCCGGGCTGACAGCCTTATCGGCTCTTACGGCTTAATCAGGCCGCGAGAGCGAAGGCAGGACGCGCCTTGTTGGCACTTATAAGTTGCGGTCACAGTGTTAACGAGGTTATGTCCGCCGTCCCCGACCCGCTTCCCCTGGATCATCTACCGAAGTCGAAGCCAGTCACCCCCTCTTGAGTTGTAGAGGGACAACGTTACCCGACCAGGCGGCATTCCGGCCACCTGACGTCGCCGTCGGACCGTTGCACCCCCACGGAGCAGTGTGAAACGGGCAAAAAGGCCTCACAGCTCGCCCGCCAGGGCGCAACGTCGACACAGAGCTGGAGTCGCGGACAGGCTGGCCGAGATGCGAAGAATGCCCGACAGGCCTCCGCTCGCCTGGCTTCATCGCCGGCGCGGATCCCATCGGGCATCCACCGAAGGTGATGAGATGCCCCCGCGGGCGCTGGCGGTGGCCGATCTGCTCCCGCGGGGGCTGCGACCGGCAGGGTCGGGGCCGGTCTCAAAAGCCGGGCCTCCCCCGAGATGAAGCCCGGTTCTCATCACGACGACTGGGCCGCAACCCCCCAAGCGGCACCCCAGTCACTAAGAAAGACGCCAATGCGTTATGTATTGGTTGCCCAGAGTTATCAAAAGAGTACTTAATGAACTCGTCAGGAACTCCGGGTATGAAGCGCGGGGAACCGAACGCATGAAAGTCCTTGTGAGCACCGCGGCCCGGGCCGGCGAAGCGCGGGCGAGCGACTGCTGTCAGGAACCGGGCTGCAGCTTCTGCAGGAAGCTGCCCGCCAGCGACGCCGACGACCCAGATACTGACTTGCCCAGCTCAATTGCGGCAAAAGCGATGTTGCCCTGATAGCCAACGAACCAGCTGATCCGCAGTCCGGCCGCGAATGGCGCGTTGCCCACCTGGCCGGCTACGTCGCTGCTGACATCCGCTGCCTTGCCGCCGCCATTGGCCACCGCCTGCCGCATGAGGCTGCGCAGTTCGCTCAGCACCTGCGGGCTCTGCGGGCTGCGCGGCTCTGTGCTGGCGTCAGCCATCCCCGTCACCAGCGACGGCGAATGCCATTTGCCCGAGTCCACCACTGCCGCGGCCAGGGCCATCCCGAGCGGGCTGACCCGCACGGCGCCGGTCCCGATGGTGTCCTCAGCCAGGGCGACCTCGCTGCTCGACTGGCCGATCTGCCCGGCGAAGTAGCTGCTCACCGGCAGCTGCCACCCGCCGACGCCGAAGCGTGCCGCCGCGGCTGTGAGGTCAGCGCTGGTCAGCGACTCCGACATCCCGGCGAAGGCCGTTGAGCATCCGTCGGCGAAATCCTTAGCGAAGGGCGCATTATTGCCCAGGCCCGGCTCCGGCGGATCGTTGACGAAGCGCTGACCGTTCACGTTGTTGACTTGTTTACAGGGAACGGGGCCGTCCGCCGCCGCCCCCTTCCCCAGGATCGCTGCCGACGAGATGATCGTGAATGCCTGGCCAGGCTCGTAGTGGCCGGCCAGGGGGCTCAGATTGGGTTCACCGGCGACGTTGTGACTGGAAACGGCCAGGATCTGCCCGGTGTTCGCCTGGACCGCGACGATCGCGGCGGCATCCGGCTCAGCGTTGACGGCGCTATCGGCAGCCTCCTGGGCACCGGAGTCGAGCGTGGTGTGCACCGGTGTCCCACGCGTCGCCGCCCAGCTGCGCAGGATATCTACCACCTTGCCCTGCTGCTGCAAGACGACGTCGGTACCGCCGGTACCCGCCAGCCGACGCTGGAAGGTCTGCTCCAGCCCGGACAACCCGACCGTGGTTCCGGGCTCGAATGGCACGCCATCACGGCGCAGCACGCTGGCGGTCTCGGTGCCAACCGAGCCGACGACATCCGGCGCAACGCTCTCGAACAGGCGCTCCCGCTTGACCACGACCCGGATACCGGGGATGCGCAGCAGGCTAGGTCCGAGCGCCCGGTACCCGGCCGGCGGCAACGTGACCAGCTCAAGGAACCCGCTGGACGGGCTCGCATCGATCCGGCCCACGATCTGGTTGGCAGGGATCTGCGTCAGCAGCGACAGCTGGTTGGCCGTGGCCTCGGAATTCTTCAGCTCCCCAGGGATGACTCCGATCTGGTAAGCCTTCGACGGCACCGTCAGCGACTTGCCTGACCGGTCCAGGATCTGGCTCCTCGGCGGCTCGCTGGTAACCACGGCTAGCTGGTCAGTCCCGCGCATGCCGGGGACGATCACCGAGGGGTTCCATACCACCCGCCAGCCCGCCGACCCATCTTTGAGGTTAAAGCCGCCGAGATAGGACCAGATCAGGCCGCTGTCGCCCAGGTCGACCGAGGCGTGGAAGTGCGCGTAGCCGGTCTTGCCCTGCTGGTTGACGCCATGCATGGTCAGGCTCAGGTTGGTCGCATCCAGCTGCTGGTAGGCGCTCGCCAGCTGAGCCGCGACCCGGTCTGGCTGGCCGGTCGTCAGCTCAGCTGCCTGCTTGTACTGCCTCGATTGCCAGGCCAGCAAGAACTTGGTGACGACCGGTTCCGGCGATGCCGGACCGGTCCGCACGAGGCCGACACTAACGATCGCGGCCACTGCCACGATCGCGGATGCACGCCCGAGCGTCGCTCGCGACCGAAGGTCCACCCCGAATACCCTGGCCCTGCTACTGTCGGCGTCCCTGGGCTTGGGCGCCCGGGATCTGCTCTCCCCGTCCGACCCGGCCTCCCCGGGCCGGGGTGTGCGTACCGTTGGCCGGGCCCGCGGAGCACGATGCGCCCCAGGCCGAGTGCCGCGGCTACCAGCGCGGAGTGCCATCTGTCACTCCGTCATCTCCGCCGCCGCAGCTCACGATCGACTTCCCTGGCAGCATCCCGTTTGGCAAGATCTTGGCGCTTGTCGTAGGCCCGCTTGCCCCGTGCAAGCCCTAGCTCGATTTTCGCCTTCCCGCCAGAGAAGTACAAGGAAAGCGGGATGAGCGTCAGCCCCCGTTCCTTCGTCGAGCTAGCCAGCCTGTCGATCTCCCGGCGGTGCAGCAGTAGCTTACGTACCCGCAGTGGCTCGTGATTTGTCCACGTGCCTTGGGTGTATTCGGGGATGTGTACCCCGTGCAGCCAGATCTCATTGTCCGAGATCTGCCCATAGCCTTCGGTCAGCGTTGCCCGGCCCTGGCGCAACGACTTCACCTCGGTACCCGTCAGCACCAGGCCGGCCTCGACGGTGTCCTCAATCTGATAGTCGTGCCTGGCTCGCCGATTCGTGGCGATGATCTTCTTGCCCTGTTCCGCAGCCACGGATTGCAGATTCTACGTCAGACGCGCAGGTAGCGCCTGAGGGTAAGGAACGACGTGCTGCCGCAGATCAGCAAGCCCGTGATCATCGCGATGATGATCACCTCGACCAGGTCGGTCGAGCTCAACGTCACCCCATACGGGAAGTACTGCTGCAGGCCATTCAGCCACAGCGACTTCACCAGAATCAGCAGGCCGGTGGCGACCAGCCAGCCGATGAGCCCGGCGATCATCCCCTCCACCAGGAAGGGGAGCTGCACGTAGAAGTTCGACGCACCGACCAGGCGCATGATCGACGTCTCACGCCGCCGGCTGAACGCCGACAGCCGGATGGTGTTAGCGACCAGCAGGATGGCCGCGACCAGCAGGAAGATGGCGATGATGACGACGGCGTCCCTGGCCCCGCCGAGCAGCTTGTAGAACTGGTCGAGGATCGAAGCGTCGTCCACCACCTGGGCGACCCCGGGCGCGCCGTCGATGACCGCGCTGACCACACTCGCGTCGGTCTCGGTGTTCTTCAGCCGGACCTCAATCGAGCTCGGGATCTGGTTCGCCGCCGTGTAGCGGACGATCGGCTCGTTGTTAGCGAACTCCTGCCGGAATTGCTGGTAGGCCTCGGCCTGAGTCTCGTAGTGCAGGCTCAGCACATCGTGCGTGCCACGGAGCTCATTCTCGATCGAGGCGATCTCGCCCTGCGTCACAGCACCGTTCTTCGCGCACTGGCCGCCCAGGTCCGTGCTGCTGCACAGGTAGACCGACAGCTGGACCCTGCTCTGCCAGTACGCTCTGGTGTTGTCCACCTGCTTCACGAAGAGCAAGCCGGTGCCGAGCAGCGACAAACTGATCGCGACCACCACGATGAGTGCAATCGTCATGGTGAGGTTCCGGCGCAGACCTATCCATACCTCGTGAAAGACAAACTGGGCACGCATGTCGCTGAGTCCTCTGGTAATCCGTTGAGCGCTGGTTAGTTCCGGTCAGTAGGCCTGGCCGTAGACCCCCCGCGACTGGTCACGCACTACCTTGCCGTATTCAAGCTCGATGACCCGCTTGCGCATTGAGTCGACGATGGCCGCGTCGTGCGTGGCCATCACTACCGTCGTCCCGGTCCGGTTGATCCGGTCCAGCACCTTCATGATTCCGATGGAGGTGGCCGGGTCGATGTTCCCCGTGGGCTCGTCCGCCAACAGGATCATTGGCCGGTTCACGAACGCCCGCGCCATAGCGACGCGCTGCTGCTCGCCGCCGGACAGTTCGTCCGGCATCCGATCGCGCTTGCCCTCCAGCCCGACCAGGTCGATGACCTCCGGCACCACCTTCCGGATGAACCGGCGCGGCTTGCCGATCACTTCCAGGGCGAAGGCGATGTTCTGGTAGACGTTCTTGTTCGGCAGCAGCCGGAAGTCCTGGAAGACGCAGCCGATGCGGCGCCGCAGTTGCGGCACCTTCCAGTTCGTCAGTCGAGCAAGGTCACGGCCAGCCACGTGAACGCGGCCAGTGCTGGGCCGCTCCTCCTTCAGGACCAGCCGCAGAAAGGTGGACTTCCCGGAGCCAGACGGCCCGACCAGGAAGACGAACTCACCCTTGTCGACATCCAGGGTCACGTTCTCCAGGGCCGGGCGGCCCTGGTTCGCGTACGTCTTGGTGACGTTGTCGAAGTGGATCACTGGCCCATCGCACTGGTAGACGAGATACTTTTGCCAGCCGCTCCGGTCACCAACCTGCCCCGGTTTGGCCTCGGGCCAGTCTAGGGGGGAAACTGGCTGGGAAGGTCCAACATCGTCGAAGTGGCCTGGCGAGCACTGAGCCGGATAGGAGCCAGATGAGCTGTGAGCACCTGATCTGCGCCCAGTGTGCAGGGCCAGTTGCGGAGGGTCGCTGCCCGACCTGCCGCGCTGCCCGCGCACAAATCCACCACCACAGCCACGGCATGAACGTGCAGGTCATCGCGGCTGCGCTGCTGGTTGTGGCGCTGCTGACGCTGGCCGCGATGCACCTCGCGCACTGATCTAGTCACTCTGCGTTACATCGCTGCTGGGCGGGAGCATGCCCGCTGAAGTCTGCCGATTTGCCAGGAGTGCCGGATCTGCCGGGGCGCGCCGGATCTAGAGGCCCTGGCTGCGCAGCCAGCGGATCTCGGCCTCGATGAACTCGTCGATCTCGCCATCCATCACGGCGGCGGTATTCCCGGTTTCATACAGAGTGCGCAGGTCCTTGACGTTCTGATAGGGATGCAGGACGTAGTTCCTGATCTGCGTGCCCCAGCTGCGACCGGAGTCGCCACGTAGCTCGTTCAGCTTCGCGGCCTGCTCTTCCCGCTTGCGCTCGAGCAGCTTCGCCTGGAGCACGGCCATGGCGGTGGCCTTGTTCTGGATCTGGCTGCGCTCGTTCTGACAGGAGACCACGATGCCGGTCGGCAGGTGCGTGATGCGGACCGCCGAGTCGGTAGTGTTCACGCCTTGCCCGCCCGGACCGCTAGACCGGAACACATCGATCCGCATCTCGTCCTCGGGGATCTCGATGTGGTCGACCTGCTGTACCACAGGCAGCACGTCCACCATCGCGAAGCAGGTCTGCCGACGGCCCTGGTTGTCGTACTTGGAGATGCGCACCATCCGGTGCGTGCCGTGCTCGCCGCGCAGCGTCCCGTAGGCATACGGCGACTTGATCGCGAACGTCGTCGACTTGATCCCCGCTTCCTCAGCGTAGGAGGTGTCATAGATCTCGGTGGGATAGCCATGCCGCTCGGCCCAGCGGAGGTAGATGCGGCGCAGCCCCTCGGCCCAGTCAGCCGCATCCGCACCGCCCGCCCCGGCGTTGATGCTCAGCAGGGCGTCGCGGGCGTCATACTCGCCGTTGAGCAGCGTCCTGATCTCGAGCTGGTCGATCTCCTTGCGCAGCTTGGCGAGTTCCCGCTCCGCTTCCGCACGCGTGGGCTCGTCGTGTTCGCTCTCCGCCAGTTCGTACCCCGCGGCGACGTCGTCGAGCCGGCTGTGCAGCCCTTCCAGCCTGGCCAGCTCACCATCGAGGTAGGACAGGCGCCTGGTGACCTCCTGAGCCTGGTCCTGGTCCTCCCACAACGCCGGGTCGGCTGACCGCTCGCGCAGGCTCTCGGCCTCCTTGCTCATGGCCTCAGGATCGAGGACTGCCTCCACGCTGCCCAGCGTGGAAACTAGCTCAGCAAGCTCGCTCGAGGGGTCGGTTGGCATGCTTGCAGCCTACGCGAGATAGCCGAACCGGCGGATTGCGACCTGACTGAATAGCCAGGCAACTCAGTAGCTGGACGGACGGAGCGCAAGCCGCCGGAGGCGCGGCCACGCGGCACCCGCCCGCCGGGCAAGCAGGAGCCACTGGTGGCCGGGCCGACCCCTCAGGCCGGCAGTGTGGCCGCCGCGACCAGGGTTCGGATGGCGCGGACCGCCACGGACAGCGTCGCGACCGTGAACGAGTTGCTCTCCCAGATCTCGGTCAGGGTCTGGTTAGCCCGCCGGACCGCCGAATCGTTGCGGCGCACCCATGCGGCCAGGCGCTGCTCTGGGCTGCCGGGCTCCGTCACGGTCAGCACGTCCCTGGCCAGCGCCGCATGGGCGGCATAGAGGTCGTCGCGGATGGCGCCTCTGGCCATGTTGCTCCACCGGTCATCCCGCGGCAGCGCGGTGATCATGTCCCGCAGCCGCGCGATCTCTAGCCGGTCGGCCAGGTCGAAATAGACCTCCGCGGCCTCCTCCACGGAACGGCCGGTGCCGTGGGCCGTCTCCACGATGTCGAAGGCAGCATAGGCGGGCACCATCGCGGCGATCCGGTCTGCCAGGCCTTCCGGCACCCCGCCAGCCACGTACATCTCGCGCCGCTCAGCGAACCCGGTCAGGTCCCGCCCGGCGAGCAGCTTCGGCAGCCCGTCCGCCACCGTCAGCACACCGCCGGCGAAGAAGTCGATCGTGGCCTGCACGTCGAACGGCGGCCGCCGGAAGTTCAGCAGCCACCGAACGGCCCGTTCGGTCAGCTTCCGGCCCTCCAGCAGCGCCAGGGTCTGCACTTTCGTGTCGACCTTGCCGTCCAACTGCTCAACCTGCGCCCAGAAACCGGCCATGTCGAAGACTGCCCGGGCCACCAGCCAGGCCGCGGTGATCTCCGGGACCGACGCTCCTGACTCTTCGTTCAGCCGGAAGGCGAACGTGATGCCGGACAGGTCCACCATGTCGTTCACCACCGCGGTGGTAATGATCTCCCGGTGCAGCCGGTGCCCGCTCATGCTGGCCGTGAACCCGTCACGCAGCGGAGACGGGAAGTACCCGACCAGGACCCGCCGCAGATACGGATCGTCTGGTAGCCCCGAGGCCAGCACCTCTTGCGCGGCGCCGATCTTGGTGTGCGCCAGCAGCACAGAAAACTCCGGGATCACCAGCCCGGTCCCGGCCGACCGGCGCTCGCCGATCTCCCGGTCGCCTGGCAGCCCGTCCAGCCGCCGCCGGATCTTGCCTTCGCGCTCCAGCCTGGCGATGTACCGAGCGTGCACGTGCAGCATCTGAGGCGCTTGCGCGGCGGCGGCGGCCAGGACCCGGTTCTGCTGATAGTTGTGCTCGAGCACATGCTCGGCGACTTCGCCGGTCATCTGCTGTAGCAACTCGTTGCGCGCGGGCTCGGTCAGCTGCCCGGACCGGACCTCGGTGTCGAGCAAGATCTTGATATTGACCTCGTGATCCGAGGTATCGACACCGGCCGAGTTGTCGATGAAGTCGGTGCACACCAGGCCACCAGCCAGCGCGTACTCGACCCTGGCTTCCTGAGTCAGGCCGAGGTTGCCGCCCTCGCCCACGACCTTGCAGCGCAGCGCGGATGCATCGACGCGGACCGCGTCGTTGGACCGGTCCCCCACGTCCGCGTTCGACTGCGTCGATGCCTTCACGTAGGTGCCGATGCCACCGTTCCACAGCAGGTCCACCGAGGAGGCCAGGATCGCGGCGATCACTGCGTCCGGCGGCAGCACGGTGCTCGCCGCGTCCAGGCCGAGCACCGCCCGTGCCTGCGGGGATAGCTGGATTGACTTGGCCGAGCGGGGCCAGACGCCACCGCCGGCTGAGATCAGCGCCCGGTCATAGTCCGCCCACGACGACCGTGGCAGGTCAAACATCCGCCGCCGCTCGGCCAGGCTTGCAGCCGGATCCGGGTCCGGGTCCAGGAAGATATGGCGGTGGTCAAACGCAGCCACCAGCTTGATGTGCGGCGAGAGCAGCATGCCATTGCCGAAGACGTCACCGGACATGTCGCCGACCCCGGCCACAGTGAAGTCGTCGGCGTCGACGTCTACGCCCAGGGTGCGGAAGTGGAACCGGACTGACTCCCAGGCGCCGCGGGCGGTGATGCCCATCTTCTTGTGGTCATAGCCCTCTGAACCGCCGGACGCGAACGCATCGCCAAGCCAGAACCCGCGCCCGATCGCGATCTCGTTCGCCGTATCGGAGAACGTTGCCGTGCCCTTGTCGGCCGCCACCACCAGGTAGGGGTCGTCTCCGTCCAGCCGTACCACGTCCGCCGGCGGTACCACCCGCCCAGCCTGCAGGTTGTCGGTCACTTCCAGCATCGAAGAGATGAACGTGCGGTAGCAGGTCAGCACCTCAGCCGCATAGGCATCCCGGTCGGCCGGATCGGGCAGCTGCTTGCACACGAACCCGCCCTTGGCGCCGGACGGCACGATCACGGAGTTCTTCACCTCCTGCGCCTTGGCCAGGCCGAGGACTTCGGTCCGGAAGTCCTCGCGACGATCCGACCAGCGCAGCCCGCCCCGCGCTACCGGCGCGAAGCGCAGGTGCACGCCCTCGAATCGAGGTGAATACACCCACAGCTCGAACTGCGGGCGGGGCGCCGGCAGGTCAGGTAGCTCACGCGCGTTGAGCTTGAAGACCAGGGCGGGAACGGGCCCGTCGGAGCTGCTGCTGTAGTAGTTCGTTCGCAGCGTGGCGCTGATGAGGCCGAGATAGGAGCGCAGGATGCGGTCCTCATCCAGGCTCGCGACCGCGTCGAGGGCACCGTGGATCTCCTCGGTGATTGCCTCGCTCCGCTCGGCTTCGCCGTCCTGCTTGCCCGGGTCGAACCGCGACTCGAACAGCCGCACCAGCAGCCGCGCCACGCCAGTGTTGGCGCGCAGTACCCGCTCGATGTAGGCCTGGCTGAAGGCGACCTTGGCCTGCCGCAGGTACCGGGCATAGGCGCGCAGCATGACCACATGCCGCCAGCTCAGCTGGGCGTCCAGCACCAGCGAGTTGAAGCCGTCGTCTTCGATGCGACCGTCCCACAGGGCCGCCAGCGCTCCCTCGACCTGCTCCCTGATCTGCGGCTGTGCCATCAGGTCGACCGACCGGCCGGCGAGCTCGGCGCCCCCGGTGACCGGACTGCGGCGCAGCCCGAAGTCGTAGATCCAGAACGGCTCGGCTGACGTTCCCCTGGCCGGGTCCGCCTGCTCGGGGCTGAACTCGTACGGGTGCTCGTCCACCACGTCGACGCCCATGTGCTGCAGCCGGGGCAGCACATCGGTCAAGGTGATCGGGCCGCCAGTCCGGTAGATCGTCAGCCGCCAGACCCGCCGGGCTGCGGCGGTGGCATCGCCGTCCTCGAGGGGCACGCCGCCGACGTAGTTCTCCGACTCCCACAGCTCGAAGGCGACGTCCCGGCCGGACTCCCGGAGCTCGGCGATCCGGGCGAAGTCAGTGATCGCCGCCGAGGCCGGCACGTCGGTCTTATAGGTCTCCGGGATCGCGTCGCCGATCTGGCCGAGCAGTTCGCGGCCGCGCTGCGGCCCGAACGCGGCCGCTGCCTCGTCCGCGAGGTCGTCGTCCCAGGACCGGACCGCGAGCGCGATCTCGCGCTCGAGCTGTGCCGTGTCGGCGTCAGGCAGCTGACGGCCCCGCTCAGCGCGGATCACCACATGCAGCCGCGCGATCGGGGACTCTCCGACCTGGACGCTGTAGTCGACGACCGCGCCGCCGAAGGCGCGCTGCAGGATCTCGGTAGCACGCAACCTGATCCGGGTGGTGTAGCGGTCCCGCGGGAAGTAAATGAGGCAGGACACGTACCGGCCATAGCCGTCCTTGCGCACGAACAGCCTGGTCTGCCGCCTCTCCCGGAGCACGTGCACCCCGGCGGTGATCGCGGTCAGGTCCGCCGCCGAGGTCATGAACAGTTCCTCGCGCGGATAGAAGTCGAGGACTTCGGCGACCTCCTTGCCGTCGTGGCTGTCCACGGTCATGCCAGAACGCGCCAGCACCTCCATCAGCTTGCGGCGCAGCACCGGGATGGTCTGGATGCTCTCGGCGAAGGCCGCGTGCGTGTACAGGCCCAGGAAACGGTACTCACCGGTCACCACTCCGTCGGGCGACAGCCGCTTCACGCCGATGTAGTCCAGATAACTCGGCCGGTGCACCGTGGACCGTGAGTTCGCCTTGGTCATGATCAGCCGGTCTGGATCCAGCGCCCGCGCCTTGACCTCCTCCGGCAGCGCCGCGAACGAGCCGGGGCCGGTGCGGTCGTGCCGCAAGATGCCGAGCCCCGAGCCGGGCACTGCACGCAGCGATAGCTCGTCCGGAGCCCAGCCCGCACCACCGCGCTCCAGGTCATACTCGCGATAGCCGAGGAAGGTGAAGTGGCCGTCGGCCAGCCACCGCAGCAGCTCGGCGATCTCGGCTGGGGACTCCGCAGACTCGTCTGCGCCAGCGCCGGTGGCCGCAGCGCCTTCCGGCGCCAGCACGGCATCCGCCAGCCACAGCGCCCTGGCGCGCATCCGCTGGTGGTCCTCGTTGGCCACCCGCACGTCGCCCAGCGCCCGGTCGAGGTCGGCGGCGATCGCCTCGGCCTCGGCCGTCGGCAGCGCCGCGATCTCGATGTGCGTCCAGGACTCGGCCAGCTCGTCGTGGCTGACCTCGTCGGCGGTCTCGTGGTCAGCGCTCACAGGTCCGATGACCTCGCGAAGCTGTCCGGCTACGTCCCGCCGCACCCGGAACTGCGGGTGCACCACTAGGCGCGCAGCCAGGCCGTGGTTCCCGAGTTCCATGGTGATCGAATCGACCAGGAATGGCATGTCGTCGGTGACAACGTCGACGACATAGGCAGCGCCATCGATGGCTGCTTCGCCGCCAGGCCGGACCTGGACCAGGGCCCGTCCCTGCGGCCGCTCCGCGGCCAGCTCTGCCTGGGCGAGCGCCACCGCGGCAATCCGCTCGGGGTCGGCGGTGGCTAGCGCCTCGGGTTCTACATGCCGGTAGTAAGCACGCAGGTAGCGGCCTGGATCGTGGACGCCGGGCACTGGCCGCGAGGCTGCAGCGGCGGCCGCGAGGAGGTCGCGCTTGCCATCCGACATGAATTCCACTCCCTTTCGCGGCGACGCTGCCGCTTACAGTGAGTCTCGTAGCTCCCAGAGCAGCGGGTAGTAGCGCAGCGGAACCCGCCGCTGCAGGTAGGGCGCCCCGGTCGAGCCGCCGGTCCCTGACTTAGTGCCAATCTGCCGCTCCACCATCTGGACATGCCTGGCTCGCCACAGTCCTGCCAGCTCGTCGTGAGTCAGCAGGTCCTCAGCGAGCTGCCAGAGGTCGTCGTGGTGAGGCCGGTCCCTGGCGACGCTGACCAGCGACGCCAGGATCTGCTTGTCGTCGGCCGCGGGCAGCCCAGCGGACGCCATCAGGTCAACATAGGCGTCCCAGAGCGATGGCTCGGCCAGCCGGGCCTGCAGGCGCGCACGCTCGGCGTCGGTGAGCGACCGGAACTTGGCCACAAACCCAGGATCCTTGGCCCCGGACAGGAATTCCAGCTCCCGGAACTGCACAGACTGGAATCCGCTGGCCGGCGCCAGCACCGAGCGGAACTCGCCGAAGTCCTGCGGCGTCATGGTCTCCAGCACATCGATCTGGCCGACCAGCAGTCGCTCGATGACATGCACCCGCTGCAGCAACTGCCTGGCCCGCCAGGCCTGCCGCTCGCCGCCCGCGCCCAGCATCGCGTCCCGGACGGCGGTCAGCTCGTGCAGCAGTTGCCTGAACCACAACTCATACGCCTGATGGACGACGATGAAGAGCATCTCGTCGTGCACCGATGGCACCGCTTGCGGTACCTGCTGCGCGAGCAGGCCCGGCACGTGCAGGTAGCTGCCGTAGGTGAGCAGCCCGCCTTCCTCGCCAAAGCTGCGTCCCGCGCCGGCCTTCGCATGCCCGGTGGCTGAGCTGGCGCCTGGCCGCGGGGCCGCGCCACCGCCCTGGCTCATCCGGCCGCCGCCCGGCCCGGCGCGAAGTGGCTCAGCACCTCGGGGTTAGCGAGGGCGTCCGGGTCGGCCGCAGCCGACACCGGCGTGCCCAGCAAGATCCGGCGGACCGGCACCTCTAGCTTCTTCCCGGACAGCGTCCGGGGGATCCCGGGGACCTGGTGGATCTCGTCCGGCACATGCCGGGGGGACAGTTCGGCGCGCAGCAGCGACCGGATCCGCGCGGTGAGCGCTTCGTCCAGGACCACGTCCTCGGCGGCCACGACGTACAGGATCAGCCGGCCGTCCTGGCCGAGCTGTCCGGTGTCCACCACCAGGCTGTCGGCGACCTCGGGCATCGCCTCGACCACCCGGTAGAACTCGCTGGTGCCCATCCGCACGCCGCCGCGGTTCAATGTGGCGTCCGAGCGGCCGAAGATGATGCAGCCGCCGTCGGGCAGGATCTCGATCCAGTCGCCATGCCGCCACACGCCCGGGTAGTCGGCGAAGTAACTTGCCAGGTACCGCTCACCGCCGGGGTCGTTCCAGAAGCCCACTGGCATGGACGGCATCGGCTGAGTGAGCACCAGTTCGCCCACTGCGCCCCGGAGCGGGCGTCCAGCTGGGTCGAACGACTCGACCCGAGCACCCAGGCACGGTCCGGAGATGACCCCGGCGCGCACCGGTAGCAGCGGATTCGGCCCGACGAAGGCTGTGCACACGTCCGTGCCGCCCGATATCGATCCAAGGATCAGCCCAGCCGGGCCCGTTCCCAGCTCCTGGTAGACCCATCGGAAGCCTTCGGGTGTCAGCGGCGAGCCGGTGGAGCCAACCCCGCGCAGCGCTGACAGGTCCAGGTCGGCAGCCGGGCGCAGGCCTGCCTTCAGGCAGGTCAGCAGGTACGGTGCGCCGGTGCCCGCATAGGTTGCGCGAGTCTGCGCGACCAGCCGCCACATTGCTGCGGTGTCCGGCTGGCTGGCGCCGGGAGCGTAGGTGGCACTGCCGTCATAGAGCACGATGCTCGCGCCGACCAGCAGGCCGCCGGCCAGGTAGTTCCACATCATCCAGCCGGTCGTGGTGTACCAGAAGAACGTGTCAGCGCTGGTCAGATCCTGGTGCAGGGCCAGCATCTTGAGATGCTCCAAAACGATGCCGCCGTGGCCGTGCACGATTGGCTTCGGCAGGCCGGTCGTGCCGGAGGAATACAGCACCCACAGCGGATGATCGAACGGCACCTCGGCGAACTCCAGGCTGGCAGCCTGCGCGCCGTCCGGGCCGAAGTCGGCCCAGCCAAACACCGGTACACCGACCTCCAGGCCGGCGCCCGCCTCGCCGGGCTGGCTAGCAGGGGCGCCCAGATAGTCCACCAGGACCAGCGCCTCCAGCCCTGGCAGTGCGGCAGCGATCGCTGCTACCTCGGGCCGCCGGTCGTAACGACGGCCGTTGTAGACGTAGCCGTCGACCGCCAGCAGCACCTTCGGCGAGATCTGCGCGAACCGGTCGATGACGCTGTGCGCGCCGAAGTCCGGCGAGCACGACGTCCAGATAGCGCCCAGGCTCGCCGCGGCCAGCAAGCCAATCAGCGCCTCGGGTGAGTTCGGCAGGTAGGCGGCTACCCGGTCACCGAACCCGACGCCCAGCTCCACCAGGCCCTGCCGCACGCGGGCTACCTGGGCAGCTAGGTCGCCATAACTGAGCTCGCCGGAGCGGCCGGTCTCCGCGCTGTACTTCACGGCCGTGTGCTGCGGATCGCGGCTGGCGTGGCGCAGGGCGTTCCGCGCGTAGTTCAGCGTGCTGCCCTCAAACCATGACACCTGCGGCATCTGCCCGCGCAGCACCGGGCCATCGCCCCGCGCGCCTGCTACCTCGAAGTAATCCCAGACCGCCGACCAGAATCCGGCCAGATCGTCGACCGACCACTGCCACAGGTCGTGATAGCTGATGCCGGCCAGGCTGCTCGGGTTACCCGTGCCCGCGCTTTCCGGACTGCCGGGGCTGCTCACGATGGCCGCCGGGCCGGTCAACCGGCCATCCGCCGCCAGCCACCGCGCAAACCGGGTGATCTGCGCACGGTCCGCCGACTCCTTGGTCGGCGTCCAGAGCACCTCGCCGTAGTCTCGTCCAGCGAGCGGCTCACCTGCGTCTGCCGAGTCGCGTCCAGCCAGCACGTCGGACCCGGCCAGGGAGTCGGGTTCGGCCGCCGAGTCCCGTCCCGTAATCGGCGTGACCTCGTCACCCACCCAGGCACTCCCAACGTGCTCGCACTCGTCGCCGTTGACGGGAACTCTTATATACCAGTATGCGTTCGCGGCTGGACCGACCGCCCCTCTTCGCCGCCCGGAGAGGCGGCTTGCGATCCGTCCGGTGACGCAGGGCGCAGCGCCGCCGACTCAGTCGTCCCAGCCTAGGCATCCATAGCGGCCTCGGACTGCGAGCCCGCAAGCAGGGCTGTTGCGGTCCAGCAAATAGGATGGCCGCATCGTTTTTTGTTCTACCTGTGTCACTGGTCTGCCTGTGCACCGAGGGGGAGGGGCCCGCCCTGGACACGACCAAGCGCGCGCTGCTGCTGGAGAACATTCACCCGGACGCGACATTCCGCCTGGTTAAGGCTGGCTATGAAGTCGGCACCAGAGACCGTGCACTGGGCGAGGACGAGCTGATCGAGGCCGCGGCTGGGGTCAGCCTGCTCGGCATCCGCTCGCAGACCCAGGTGTCCGACCGTGTGCTGGCGAGCTTGCCGGACCTCACCGCCGTCGGCGCCTTCTGCATCGGCACGAACCAGGTTGACCTCGCGGCGGCGGCCCGTCGCGGGATCGCGGTCTTCAACGCGCCGTTCTCCAACACCCGCAGCGTGGTCGAACTGGCCATTGCGGAGATCATCTCGCTGGCCCGGCGGCTGCCGGAGAAGAACCAGGCGATGCACGCCGGCGACTGGGACAAGTCCGCGGCCGGGGCACACGAGGTGCGTGGCCGAACGCTCGGCATCGTCGGCTACGGCAACATCTGCACCCAGCTGTCGGTGCTGGCCGAAGCGCTTGGCATGCATGTGTTCTTTTACGACATTGCCGACAAGCTGGCGATCGGCAATGCGCGGCGCTGCTCGACGCTGGAGGAGTTGCTGTCGTCCGCGGAGACGGTGACGCTGCACGTTGACGGCAGGGCAGGCAATCGCGGCTTCTTCGGCGAGACCGAGTTCACGGCCATGCGGCCGCGGTCGTTGTTCTTGAACCTCTCGCGCGGGTTTGTGGTGGACCACTCCGCGCTGCGCCGCCACATGGAGTCGGGGCACATCGCCGGGGCGGCGATCGACGTGTTCCCGAAGGAGCCACGCGGACGCGGCGAGGAGTTCACCTCCGAGCTCCGCGGCCTTCCGAACGTGATCCTCACCCCGCACATCGGCGGGTCGACCGAGGAAGCTCAGGAGGATATCGG
Organism: Streptosporangiaceae bacterium; assembly: GCA_036495585.1. Taxonomy (GTDB): domain Bacteria; phylum Actinomycetota; class Actinomycetes; order Streptosporangiales; family Streptosporangiaceae; genus JAJYUU01. The sequence continues at coordinate 75,827 of DASXMP010000085.1, read as the reverse complement.
CGAGTTCGTGTCCGGCAAGCTGGTGGACTTCGCCAGCGCCGGCGCGACGTCCCTGTCGGTCAACTTGCCGTCAGTCGCGCTGCCCGCCGTGCCTGGCACGCACCGACTGGTGCACCTGCACCGCAACGTGCCCGGCGTGCTGGCCTCGATCAACCGGGTCCTCGCCGATCACGGTGTGAACGTCGAGGGCCAGCTGCTGCGGACCCGCGATGACCTCGGCTATGTCATCACCGACATCGGCACGACCTACAGCGATGAAGTGCTCGACGAACTGCGCGCCATGGATGTGACCATCCGCCTGCGCACGATCGAAGGCGACTAACGCCGCCCGCGCCGCTGCTGGCTAGCGTCCCGCGGTTACGGAGGTCAGCCCGTCGATAGCCGCGATGACTTGCTCGGTGTCGGACAAGTCAGCGAGGACCAGGTCTGCCTTGGCGTCCCGCAGTTCAGCGGCGGTGTCGCGACCAGTGGCGACGGCGACCGAGCGGGCCCCGCCGAGCTCGGCCGCTTCCACGTCCCGACGGGAGTCCGCCACGTACACAGCCCGCTCCGCAGTCACCGTCCGGCCGTACTTCTCGCTGGCCCGGTCCCGGCACATCAGCAGCAACGAACCTCGCGGATAGGCATCGGAGCCGTAGCCGGCAATCTCCAGGTCAAAGAACTGGTCCAGGCCAAAGGCGCGGAGCTTGGTGATGGCGTTTGCCTCGATGGCCCCAGTCAGCACCGTCTGCACGACCCCTGGCAGGGCCGCGACCGCGGCCACTGCGGCCTGTGCCCCCGGCAGCAGCCGTCCCTGTTGCGTCAACGCGCCCTGGAGCCTGGAGAAGGCCTCCTCTAGCTCCCAGCAGTACCGGCCGAGCAGTTCTGCGTCGGCGGCATCAGTCGGCCCGGTCGGCACGTCGTTGAGGAAGAGAGACTCGAAGAAGATCTCGGTGTCACTGCGCCCGGCCACCTGCGGCAGTGAGGCCAGCGGCCGGCCGGTTACCCGGCGAAATGCCTCGGCGTACGCGTCCCTGGATACCCTGCCGACGTCGAGCAGGGTGTGGTCGATATTCCAGAGGATCAGGCGGTCCATGGCATAACCTCCGGCGGGCAAGCTGGCAACCGCGATGAGATGGAGCCTACCCGCCGGATCGGACAACTAGCGCAATTCACGCAAGATTCCTGCGCTCACCCGGAGCGGGCTCGATCAGCAACAACAGACTCGGCGGCAGCTTGCCGGGTATGAACCGGACAAACCGGGCGCGCCTCTACGGCAAAGTGTCACCAAGTCCGTCGCGCCGACCGCAGGGGTCAGGGACTCTTGGCCGGGGGCCGGGCGACCGGCTCCTGACCTGACCGCACAACCGGCTCCTGACCTGACCGGACAACGGGCTCCTGACCCGACTGCAGGACCGGGTCCTGACCCGACCGGACAACGGGCTCCTGGCGCGGCCCGACGACCGCGAGGCTGGCGCCGACTGGGTTGGCTCGGGGCTCGGTCCCTTCTTGCGGGTCATCATCAGGCGGGCGCGGATCATTCTCCGCGACGGCCCGCTGATAGGCCCGCTGCAGTTTGGCGACCTCAGCGTCAGGGTCACGGAACCAGTTCGTCGACCACAGCCGCTGGTAACGCCAGCCGAGGCGCTGCAGGTGCTCGCCGCGCAGCCGCTCGCGGTCGCGGACGCTGCCAGAGGCGCGGTAGGAGGCGCCGTCGGCCTCAATGGCGAGGACCATCCGGCCCGGATCCTGAGGGTGCGCGGCGGCGAAATCGACCCGGTACCCGCCGACGCCGTACTGCGGCACCACTGAGATCCCGGCGGCCGCGAGCCGCTCCCGGACGTCGGCCTCGAATGGGTCAAGCTCAGCCGCGCCGGACGCCTCCGGCGCGGTGCCACCGGTGCTCGCGTACTCGAGGTACTCGGCAAGCAGCCGGGCGCCCGCCTTCGTGACGCGCTCGGGATCCACGTCATGCGGGGAAAACGAGCTCACCAGCGTCAGCCGGTGCTTGGCCCGCGTCGCGGCCACATTCAGGCGCCGTTCGCCGCCGTCACGCAGCAGCGGACCCCACTGGTACCGCATCCGCCCATCCGGATGCTTGCCGTACCCAATCGACAGGATGATCGCGTCCCGCTCGTCGCCTTGCACCCGTTCCAGATTCTTGACGAAGAACGGCTCCGGCACATCCTCAGCAAAGAATGCCTCCAGGCTCGCCGCCGCCAGCGGCGGCCGCTGGGCGCCCGGCGTCGTCGTCGCGGCTGAGGTCGGCTCGGCGCTCCCGGGCTCGGCCCACGCCTCGCCTTCGGCTGCGGCGGCGAGCGCGGTCCGCAGCGCGGCGTCGATCCGCTCCGCGTGCCGGATGCCGAGCGCGATCACGCCAAGGGATTCCTCCGGGTGGCTGCGCACATGCTCGAAGATCAGCTCGACGACCCGATCGACCTCGGCGTCGACGGACGCCTCCTGGCCACGGCCTGGTCCCTGCGCGACCACGACGTGCCGCAGGCAGTCGTCACGCAGCACGCCGGGAAACGTGGTCAGCGCTCCGCCGTAGATCCGCGAGTTGGAGAATGCGACCAGCCGCTCGTCGCGGCTGCGGTAGTGCCAGGCCAGCGGAGCAGTCGGCAGCAGTGGTCGGAGCGCGTCCAGCACCGATTCGAAGCCCGCGCCGAAGGAGACCAGGTCCTCCTCGTCCTCGGCCGCCCCGTCGGGGTCGCCGACCTGGCGGAAGAAGTTGGTCGGCGGCAACTGCCGGTCATCCCCCGCCACCACGATCTGGTGACCGCGCATGATGGCCGGGATAGCGTCGGCCGGCACGATCTGGCTCGCCTCGTCGAAGATGACCACGTCGAACAGCCGCGCCACTGGCAGCACCTGGCTGACCATCAAGGGCGACATCGCCCAGCACGGCTTGATCGCGAACAGGACATCGCTGGCCTGGTCGAGCAGCCGTCGCAGCGGCAGGTGACCGCGCCGCAGCGCCGCCTGCTTACGGATCACTCGCGCCTGCAGCGGATGCCGGTCGGACGCCTGCGCCAGCGCTTCTGCCCAGGCACGACGGACCCGGTCCCGGTTCGCGACCAGGTGCTCGATGTCGCGCAACCGGAAGTCGCTGGCGACCTCGTCCAGCGCCTCGCCGCGGTCGGCGCCGTAGCGCGTGTCGAGCACTCGCATCTGATCCAGGATCGCGCCGTACCAGGCATGGTCGAACGCGCCAGCGGCCAGGTCGGCGTCCGGATCCAGCCGGGCCAGCTCGTCCAGCAACGGGCCGAGCCCGAGCTCGGCGAACCGCGTCGCCAGCTCGTGCAGCCGCGGCAGCTTCCAGGCGGTGTCCTGGTCCGCGGTCAATTTCTCCAGGAACGGCGCCGGGTCGGCGGGCAGGCTAACGATCGCGCGCAGCAGTCCGAGCTGCGCCTCGCAGTCCGCCCACAGCGTCGTCACGTCAGACATGCGCTCGGGCAGCCGGGGCAGATCCACGCCGCTCTCGCGGCCGTTTCCGCGCGGCTCGTCACCACTGCCCAGCCGCTGCCACTGGGCGAGCTGACTCGCAGCCTTGGCGAGGGCCGCCGACAGCTCCTGGTCGGTCGGCGCCGTCGGCGCGTCGGCTCCGTCCGGGTCGGCGCGCGGCAGGGCCAGGGCCCTGGCCTGTTTACGCAGCGCCCGGCGCTCGCGGAAGCCGATCCCGGCGCCGTCACCGGTGGCGGCGGCCAGTCGAGCCGGGTCGGCACCGAAGACTGCGGGATCCAGCCCGGCCAGGGTCGTCTGCACGCCAGTGAGCAGACGCATGATGGTGACGACGTCCGGGTAGGCGCGCGGCGCCCGCAGACCTACCTCGACGCTCGCCCGCGCCACGCGGTCGATGAGCATCGGCAGGCCGCGGTCGTGCAGGCGCTCGGCCAGCTCGCAGGCCCGGCGCGCGTCCTCACGGTCGCGCAGTCTGGCCCCGAACCACGGCGTGGACTCCGGCCGCACCGTGAAGCCGCCGAGATGGGCGAACTCCCGCAGCTCGTCGCGGATCCGGTCGGCCTGCTCACGGCCGATCCGCTCCGGGTTGTCCACGCGGACGCGCAAGCGCGCCTGCCCTGGCACGCCAAGCAGCGCCTTCTGCACGTCGAACGGCGTCAGTCCCCACGGCTGATGAGGCTGGTGCAAGGCGGCTGCGTGCCGGGTCAGCCGACGGTGTCGGTCGGCGAGACGCCGGTGCAGGTCACCAACGTCGGGCCTGGGCGTTCGCTGCGCCTGGTCCATCGCTTCGCCCAGGTCCCGCGCGATCCCCAGCCGGTCCTTGGTGCCCTCGTGGATGTCCAGCACCAGCTCGCCAAGGCTCGCGCCCTTGAGGCGGGAGAGCACCGCGTCGATCGCAGCGCGCTTCTCCGCGACGAACAGCACCTTCCGGCCGCGAGCGACCAGGGCAGCAATCAGGTTCGCGATGGTCTGACTCTTGCCGGTGCCGGGCGGGCCGTGGATGACCAGACTGCGGCCGGCGAGCACGGTGTCGATGGCCGTGCGCTGCGAGGAGTCGGCGTCCAGCACCGAGTAGTCCTGCTCCGGCGACTCCACCGGGCCGACGCCAGGTGCACGCCCGCCGCCAGCGGTGCTACCTGCGGTGGTGTCGGTGCCATCGGCGCCCAGTAGTTCCTGGGCATCCAGGTCGCCAGCGATTGCGGCCACCACGTCGCTGTCGGCGAGCAGTTCGCTGGCTGCCTGCAGGTCGGCGACCATCGGCAGCTTGGCGTAGGTGAACGTACCGATCACCTGACGGTTCACGATGGCGAAGCCGGGGATCTCGGCCGCGCGTGCGGCCTGGGTGAGTAGTTCACCGATCTTCTCCGGTGGCGCACCCGCCAGATCGGCAGTCAGCGCGGCGAAGGAACTGGCCAGCTTGTGCAGGAGCACCGGGTTGATCTCGCTCTCGTCGTCGAGCGAGAGGTCGAAGTCGTCGTGCCTGGCCCTGGTGGGACTGATCGTGAGGCCGCGCAGCAGCACCGGCGCGGCGGGCTCGAGGAACAGCTCATCCCATCTGGCCAGTCCGGTTGCCAGGAAGCCGACTCGGATGCCCCGTTCCTCCAGAAGCTCGCGAGTCTTGCGATAGATGACCTGCACGCGCCTGATCGCATCGGCGCGGGCATCCACGTCACTGAACAGGCGAGTCAGCCGAATGGATCCGCTGTGTTGAAATCGCTCCAGCGCGTCGGGATCCGCGGTCGCGAGGTCGAGCGTGCCTGCCCGGCGATCCTTGTAATAGAGCAGCGTGTTGCGACCGCCGAGGTCGGTGAGCGCCTCGATCCAGCGTTGCTGCGCGGCGGCGATGAGCTCGACTCGCCGCGTGTCGCCGTGATCCGCCGACGGCCCGTCGCCCGGCTCTGCGTCTGGCTCTTCGCTGCCGGGCGGTTCTCCGGTGCCGGTGACGTCCGCGGCATCGGTCGGCGCCACGGGTTCGGCCGGCTCACCGATGTCGTCTGACGATCCTGCCGCGGCCGACCCGCTCATCGCATCGTCGCGCGCGCCAGCTAGATCTTCTGTCATTCGCTTCCTCCGCTGCCCCTGCAGGCTCGGTCCGCTCGAGCACGCCGCGCGTAACTTCCCCCGGTTCGCGTGGCCATGCACCGATACAACGCGCGAGCCGGCCGCGCAGTGGCAGAACCGCGAAATTCACTACGCTAGCGCGGTGTCCACTCAGGTGATCGTGCTCAATGGCGGCTCTAGCTCGGGCAAATCCGTACTGGCCAGGTGCCTGCAAGCGCTGCTGCCGCGGCCGTGGCTGACCTTCGGGATCGACGCGCTGATCGAGGCGATGCCGGCCGCTACGCAGACGTCGCCGCAAGGGATCGAGTTCGCACCAGACGGTGCTGTCATCATCGGCCCGGAATTCCGCGCGCTGGAGGCAGCATGGATGCGGGGCGTCGCGGCGATGGCCCGGGCCGGCGCTCCGGTCATCATCGACGACGTCTTCCTTGGCGGCGCAGCCTCACAGCAGCGGTGGCGCGAGGCGCTCGCCGACCTGGATGTCCTCTGGGTCGGCGTGCATTGCGACGCTGCGGTCGCCACCGCCCGCGAGCTGGCCCGCGGCGACCGCGCCGCCGGCATGGCGGCTATGCAAGCCGATCAAGCGCACCGGGGTGTCACCTACGACCTGGCGGTGGATACCACGCACACCGAGCCGCTGGACTGCGCCCGAGCCATCGTCGCCCAGCTGCGCTGACCAGGCCAGCCGCGAGGAGTTGGTCATGCGCTGAGCCGGCCGGCTAGCCCATGTGCGGGTAGCGGTAGTCGTACGGCGGCACGAACGTCTCCTTGATGGCTCGCGGGCTTACCCACCGGATCAGGTTGAAGATGGAACCCGCCTTGTCGTTGGTGCCGCTCGCGCGCGCGCCGCCAAACGGCTGCTGGCCGACCACGGCTCCGGTCGGCTTGTCGTTGATGTAGAAGTTGCCGGCCGCGAACCGCAGCACGTCCGAGGCGTGCGCGATAGCGGCCCGGTCTTGCGCCACAATCGACCCGGTCAGCGCGTACGGGGCGATGTCGGCCGCCTGCGCGACTACAGCCTCGTAGTCGGCGTCGTCGTACACGTGCACGCCTAGGATCGGCCCGAAGTATTCCCGGGTGAAGATCTCGTCGGTTGGATCGGTGGACGCCAGCACCGTCGGCCGCACGAAGTAGCCCTCGGAGTCATCGGTCCGGCCACCGGTCAGCACCGAGACCGAGGCCCGCTGCCTGGCCCGTTCCAGTGCGTCCGTCTGCCGGCCGAAAGATCGGTCGTCAATCACGGCGCCCATGAACACCGAGAGGTCGGTAGACACGTCGCCGATGCTCAGCGACTCGACGGTCGCGATGAATTCGTCCTTCATCGTGTCCCAGACGCTGCGCGCGATGTAGCTGCGCGACGCGGCCGAGCACTTCTGGCCCTGGTACTCGAAAGAGCCGCGCGCCAGCATGGTGATCAGCGCGGCCGGGTCGGCCGATGGATGCGCGATCACGAAGTCCTTGCCGCCGGTCTCACCGACAACGCGTGGGTATCCGCGGTAACCGCTGATGTTCTCCCCCACCGTTCGCCACAGGTGCTGGAACGTCGCGGTGGACCCGGTGAAATGGATGCCGGCCAGCTCTGGATGCGCCAGCGCGACCCGCGAGACCGCCGAGCCGTCCCCGGTGACCATGTTGATCACGCCGGGTGGCAGCCCGGCCGCTTCCAGCAGCCGCATCAGGTAGTGCGCTGACAGCTGCTGGGTGGGCGACGGCTTCCACACCACGACGTCGCCCATCAGGGCCGGGGCCGTCGGAAGGTTGCCGGCGATCGACGTGAAGTTGAAGGGCGTGATCGCCAGCACGAACCCCTCGAGCGGACGGTAGTCGAGCCGATTCCAGGTGCCAGGCGCCGAGACCGGCTGCTCGGCCAGCAGCCGCCGTCCGTAGTGCACGTTGTAGCGCCAGAAGTCGATCAGCTCACAGGCCGCATCGATCTCCGCCTGGAAAACCGACTTGGACTGGCCGAGCACCGTCGAAGCGTTCAGCACTGACCGCCACGGCCCCGACAGGAGCTCGGCTGCCTTGAGGAAGATGGCCGCCCGGTCGTCGAACGACAGTGCCCGCCAGCCAGGCGCCGCTTGGTGGGCCGCCTCAATCGCCGCTGCCACATCGGCATCGGTGGCATTCCGCAGCTCGCCGAGCACGTGCCGCCGGTTGTGCGGCTCGACGACCTCGATCGGCTCGCCGCCGCCGACGCGCTGCTGACCGCCGATGGTCATCGTGAGCTCAGCACGATCCCCGGCGAGCTCCTTGATCTTCTGCTCGATAGCTACGCGTTCTGGGCTATTCGGAGCATAAGACTTGATCGGCTCATTCTGGGGGAACGGGACATTGGTCACGGCATCCATGGCGTGATCACTCCTTGCTTCACCGGGCATGCTGGCACAAACCCCATCGTGACATGGACCAGACGGAGCGGCTCGGCCCGCCCGGCAGGCAGCCCGATCGGCAGGTCAGCTGCCCGCTGCCAGGTCGGCTAGTTCCTGGGTGGCGTACCACTGGAGTTCGGCGCCCTCGGCCCCGTCGACCACGAACTGGGCGTCCTCATCCCCCGCGTCCGCCGCCGCCAGGGCGGCGACCGCGGCGCCGATCTCCCGAGCGGCGGTCAGGTCGTCCACGTGGCCAGCCCTGATGTCCCGGAGGAGCACCGGCGCCGTGATCTCTACCAGGGCTGGCTCGGCAAAGCCACCGCGTGCAGCGGCCACTCCCTCGCCAGCCTCCACTGCCAGTACCACCCGCCGCCGCGGCGTGTCCGGGTCGGCAGCCAGCAGCCGGAGCGACTCCCGGGCGGCTTGGGTCAGGGCCACGTACTCGAGTTCCTCCAGATCGCCGCTGGAGTACCACTCCCGAAGCGCGGGCGTGACCGCGTAGCCGCGTACCGGCGCCGGGACGATCTCACCCGTGTGCACCAGCGCGGCCACCACCGACAACGTGGCAGGCAGGTAAATGCGCATCGTGGCCCCGCAGCACTACTGAATCCGCACCGGAAGTAGACATCGAGTGTGCCAGGCCGGGAGCAGCCGGGTCAGTCGATTGGCTGGCTCTGCGCCGGGACTACGGCCGGGTCCGGCGAAGCCAGGCGTGCGGTGCCGGCCAGGGCGGCGACGACGGCAGTCACGGCGCCTTCCAGCGACTCGTGCTCCCAGACGCGGACGACTCTCCAGCCAGCGGCAGCTAGCGCCGCATCGGCTGCCCGGTCCCGGGCGACATTGCGGGCCAGCTTGGGTTCCCAGTACCAGGTGTTGTTGGCCGGCTGGGTGCCGTGGTCCGGGCACTGGTGCCAGAAGCAGCCATCGACGAAGACAGCTACGCGTCGGGCCGTGAAGGCGATGTCGGGGCGCACCCGCGTCCCGGAGAGATCCAGCCGGAAGTCCTTGCGGTACCGGTAGCCCCGCCGGTGCAGGGCCCGCCGGAGAGCCAGTTCCGGCTTGGTGTCGGTCCGCCGATTCGCCCGCATATTGGCCGAACGCCCAGCGCTGGCAGGCTGCGGATAGTCACCCACAGCCGCCAAGGCTAGTGCGTGCACACCACTTCACGACAGGGAACGTCGTCGTGGACTCCGGCGGCCGTCCGCGCTCGCGCCGCCGGGCCGGGCCGACCAGGCATGCGGTAACCCGGCCCGTGCTAGCCAGGCCCGTGCTAGCCCGAACTGTCCTATCGCGCCTGTGCTAGCCGAACAGCTGCGCCAGCCGCTCGGCCGTGGCGGCCGCGTCGCTATGCAGGACACCGGTGAACCCGAGCTGTTCGGCCGCGGCGATGTTGGCCTGGATGTCGTCGATGAACACGCACTGCTCCGGCTGGAGTCGGAGCAGCTCGGCAGCGTGCTGGAAGATCCTCGGCTCGGGCTTGCGCATGCCCACCTCGGCGGAGATCACCACGACGTCGAAGAGGCCGGGGAACAGCTCGCGCGGGTAGTTGCTGCCCCAGGAGTTGGACAGCAGGGCGGTGGGGACCCCGGTTTCGTGCAGCTTGGCGATCGTGTCCATCATGGCCTGGTCCAGCACGGAGCCGGCCCACATGCGCTCGAGCAGGCCCGCCGCGAGCACCGGCCCGCCGTCCAGCAGGACCAGCTCGCTGGCTAGCGCCAGCTCGAACTCTTCCAGCGAGCACTCGCCCCGCTCGAGCGCGCGGATCGGGCTGACCTCGGCGCTGTCGTTGTAGGCCTGCTGGATCCACTTGCGCATGACCGTGGCATAGCTCGCCCGGTCGATGCCGTCGGCGGCCAGCCAGGTCTCGACCGTCTCCACGATGGGGTTGGTCAGCACGCCGCCCCAGTCAGTGATCACTCCACGCAATAGCGACACAAAACCGATGCTAAGCGAGACCGGTGACTGGAAGCTGACAGAATCTCTGCCCATGGAGCGCATCGCGGTAGTGACCGGAGCCAGCAGTGGTATCGGAGCGGCCACCGCCATCCAGCTGGCCGACGCCGGATATCGGGTGGTCCTGGCGGCCCGGCGAGCCGACCGGCTGGCCGAGGTAGCTGACCGGATCGCCGGGTACGGCGGCAGCGCCGACGTGCGCCAGCTCGACGTGACCGATCGCGAGGCTGTTTTCGCGTTCGCCAGGACCCTCGACCACTGTGACGTGCTGGTCGCCAATGCGGGTGGCGCCGTTGGGGCCGAATACGTGGCCGACAGCTCGCCCGAGGACTGGCTGTCCATGTACAACTCGAATGTTCTCGGCACCCTGCACATCACGCAAGCGCTCCTGCCGAAGCTGATCGACAGCGGCGAGGGCACGATCGTGCTGATGGGCTCCACGGCTGGGCTGATCAGCTACGAGGGCGGCGGCGGGTACGTCACGGCCAAGCACGGCACGCACGCGATCGCTGAAACGCTGCGCCTTGAGCTTTATGACAAGCCGGTCCGGATCATCGAGATCGCGCCCGGCATGGTGAAGACAGCCGAGTTCGCGCTGAACCGCTTCGGCGGCGACGCGGACAAGGCCGCCGCGGTCTACGCCGGCGTCAAGGAGCCGCTCACCGACACCGACGTGGCCGATGCGGTGTGCTGGGCAGTCACCCGGCCCGCGCACGTCAATGTGGACCTCATGGTGCTCCGGCCGCGCGCCCAGGCGGCCCAGTACAAGGTCTACCGGGAGTCCTAGTCAGCCCGGCCGGCGACAGAATAGTCGGGGACTGCAGTTGGTTTCGGCGGCTTTCGCGACGAGAGTCAGGGGCTAAGCCGGCGGCGTACACTGGCCGGCCGTGGCCACGTACCTGACGCACGCTGAAGCCATCGCCAGAGCGAGCCTGCTGCGAGTTGACTCGATCGGCGTCGCCCTCGATCTGACCGCCGGGACGGACACGTTCCGGTCGCGGACCGAGATCAGGTTCGCCCGGCTGGCGGTCGACCCAGATACGGCAGACGCGGCCGCGTTCGCCGACCTGGATGCGCGGTCGGTCCGCCAGATACTCCTCAACGGCAAGTCGCTGGAATCTGGCAGCATCGCCGACGGGCGGCTGCCGTTGCCCGGACTGGCCACCGACAACGTCTTGATCGTGGACGCGGACTTTGATCACTCGCAGTCCGGCGCGGGCCTCGCCACCTTTACTGACCCGGCCGACGGCTCGGACTTTGCCCTGGTCACCTGCTTCCCGACCGCTACGCCGCGGGTGTTCTGCTGCTTCGACCAGCCCGACCTGCGGGCTGACCTGACGCTGACCGTCACGGCCCCGGCCGGCTGGGAGTGCGTAGCCAACGGCGCAGTCATCGAGCGCCCAGCACCAGGCACGGGCGGCACGTGGCGGTTCGCGCCGGCCCGGGCGATGAAGCCCTACGAGTTCACGCTGTGCGCCGGACCTTACGTGACCGCCGCCCGAGTCGCTGCCACCGCGGCTAACCCCGAACTAACAGTCCGGTGCCGGCCCGCGCTGGCCGAATCGGCGGGCCTACCGCGCATCGCCGAAATCGTGGGCCGCGCAGTGAGCGCCCATCAGGAATTCCTCGGTGTGCCGTGCCCGTACGACAGGCTCGACATCGTGTGCGCGCCGGAACTGAGCCCGCTCGCCATGCAACTGCCCGCCGTCATGTACGTGGGCGAGAGTCTGCTGCAGCGGGCCGCCGATGCGCAGGACGACTTCGTCGCCGAGGTGCTCGCGCACGAGGCCGCGCATCTGTGGTTCGGCTGCCTGGTCGAAGGTGCCTGGTGGGACGACCTCTGGCTTGCCGAGGCGATGGCGTCCTACCTCAGCTACACAGCCTGCACGCACGTGCTCGGTCAGCCGGACGCGTGGGCGGAGTTCGCGATGACCGGCAAGGCCGGGGCCTATCAGACCGACAGCTTGCCCGGCAGCCAGCCGGTCTCCTCGCCGGTCGACTCGGCCGCGAGCGCGCTAATGCGGCACCCGGCGATCGCCTACAACAAGGGCGCGTCGGTTATCCGGCAACTGGCCGCGCTGATCGGCGACGAGGCGATGCGTGCCGGGCTGGCCGACTACCTGACCAGGTTCGCCTGGTCCGCGACGTCCCTGAGCGAGCTGGTCGGCTGCTGGTCCACCGCAAGCGGACGGGATCTGACCGGCTGGGCCCGGCAGTGGCTCACCGAGCCGGGCGTGGCCACCTTGCGCCCGGAACTCGACGTGGCGCCGGACGGCACGATCCGCGCTGCGGCCGTTCTGCAGGACCCGCCACTGCGCCAGCACCGGATCCAGCTCGGCGCCTACGAGCACCGTAGTAGTCACCACGGGCGGACCGGGCTGACGCGCACCCACGTGCTCTGCGCCGAGGTCAGCGGCTCGCGAACCGTGGTCAGCGAACTGGCAGGGCAGCAGATGCCCGCTGCGCTCGTCCTCAACGACAGCGATCTCACCTTCGCCAGGGTCAGGTTCGACGAACGGTCGCTGCGCGCCCTGATCGACGCCACCGTCACGCTCGGCGACCCGCTTACTGAGGCTGTTTGCTGGAACGCGCTCTGGGACATGGTCACCTCCGCCGAGTTGGACCCGGCCGAGTTCGCCGGCCTCGTATCCCGCTGGCTGGACGTTGGCGCTGGCCCCGCTACTACCGCAGAGCAGCTCATGAGCCGCGCCACGGCCGCGGCGGACCGCTACGCGTATCCGGCCCGGCGTGGGCCGCTCCTGCAGCGGCAGGCGGATGCCGCTCTCGAGGCAGCCAGCCGAGCCGAGCCGGGCAGTCGTCGGCAGCGGGTGCTAGCGACCGGGTTCGCCGCGTCCGCGGACAGCCAGGATCAACTTGCGGCGCTGCGCGCCTGGCTGAACCGCGCGGAGGCAACTCAGCCGCCGCGTGGGGTCACTGTCACGCTCGACTTGCGGGCGGCCGCCCTTGCGAACCTCGCCGCCCGCGATCTTGCCACCACCGCTGATCTCGCTGCCTATGCGGCCGCGGACCCGGTAGCCGGTGACACGCTGACGGCAACATGTGCGGCCAGGCGGCCAGGCCTGGCGGCCAAGGACACGGCCTGGGGCGCCGCGCTCAGGGCGGGCCAGTCACTCCGGCTGGCCCGCGCACACGCCGAAGGCATCTGGGTACCAGGTCAGGAGAGTCTGCTCGAACCCTTCCGGGACCGCTATTTCACTGAGGCACTGCCCGCGCTCAGTCACGGCCGAGACGCGCGCACGGCGCAACGACTGGCTCGTGCGCTCTATCCGTCGATCCTGGCGGATGACGCCACGCTGGCCGCTACCGATAGACAGATCGAGCACTCCGACCTCAGCGAGCCGATCCGCGCAGTGCTCATCGAGCAGCGAGCCGTCCTGCACGGCGTGATCGCGGCGCGAGCCGCATTCCCAGCACCCTCGCCCGCGACAGCGTAAGGGTTCCGCTGACTGGCATCAGTCAGGCGCGAATGCAGTGACGTCTTCCTGGTCTCAGGGCGCCCAGCCCGTAAGCGGAGCTCGCGGCCGGTAGCGGCGCTCGCTCCCCAGCGAGTCACGGCCGCGCGGCTGGCAAGGCGGGCCTGCTGTCCTCGGCCGGCCGGCCCAGGATGCGCCGCCAGAGCGCCCGCCACCATCCGCCACGCGGTGGCCGAGCCGACAGCGAACCGCTCGCGACCTTGCCGGAGATCTTTATACGCAACTCGACCGGGGCGCCCAGGGCGACCGGCGGGATCACCTTGACCGTGCCGCTCCTCACCGCGACGTCGTCGGCGTCCACCACGATGCCTGGCCTGGTGATGAGCTTCAGAGTTCCGCTGGCAACCTGGGTGCTGATCCGCAACTCCGGCGCGACGATCACGGCCTGCCGGAAGTCGAGGCAGACCGCGCCGCTGGCGATCTTGATCTCCATCTGGCGGGGCACCACCCAGGCGCTGTCCCGCTTTGCGGTACCAGAACCGACCTCAATGCGGGCGAGCTCCGGAATTTCTGGCGGCGCGGCGGCCGGACTGAGGTCAGCGAGCAGCGGTTCGAGGTCTGCCAGGGTGCGAGCAGTGAGCGCAATCTGCAACCGCTGGTCGAGATCGTCTGCGGATAGCCGGCCATCGCCCGCAGCTACCCTGAGCACCTCGACGACCCGGTCCCGGTCTGCGTGCGAGGCTCGCAAGCTCGCGGCCGGGCTGTGCTCCACCTCGGCGCCGACCGCGGGTAGCACGGCCAGGAACGCCGCCTCCACCTGGTAGACCCGCTCCGGCCGGGTGAGGTCCTTCAACTGGCGGGTGCCAAGCTCTCGCAGGCCCACGCCGTCGGGCATCTCATCCGACAGCAACTCCGCCGCTGCTCCAGACACCAGCACCTCGCCGCCCCGGGCGACCGCTAGCAGCCGCGCGGTCCGGTTCACCGCCGGTCCAAAGTAGTCGCCGTCTCGCTCCTCACAGACCCCGGCATGCAGACCCATTCGCACCGCGACCGGCGTGCTCGTCGGCCACTGCTGCGCGGCTAGGGTCCGCTGCGCGCCAAGCGCCGCATCCAGCCCAGCCCGGGCGGCGGAAAACGCGGCGCAGAAGGAGTCACCTGCGGTTTTGAACACATAGCCGCCGGTCCCCTCGATCGCCTCTCGCACGATCTGGTCATGTCGGCGCAGCGCTGCCGCCATCGCATCCCGTTCGGTGTCCCACAGCCGGGTCGAGCCCTGCACGTCGGTGAACAACAGCGTGACGGTGCCCGACGGCGTGCCGCTCATCGGTGTCCCGCCCGCGAGGATGGCGTCACCGGGATTACCTCCAGAACATCGACCCGACAAAGTCTGCCGGATGCTAGGAATACACCAAAGCGAGCGGCACCGCGAGCGCGACCGCGGTCAGTAACGCGCTCCCCCACAACTCCCTGACGGTTTCGTCGAGATGAACTGCGCAAATCGGGCGCAGACTGTGGCGAAATGTCAGGTAGTGAGGCTGGCCGCCTGCATCGAGACCGCAGCTGGTCTGGTCGAGGCGGCAGTTGGGCTAGTCGAGGCCGCAGTTCGCCTAGTCGAGGCTTCAATCGGTCTGGGTGACCTTGCTCAGGCCGCGGGGGCGGTCCGGGTCGATCCCGAGGCGGCGCGCCAGTGCCTCGGTCAGCAACTGACCAGGCACGATCAGGCCGATCGGAGCCAGCCACTCGGGCAGCGCCGGGCCGGTCAGCGCGGCCGAGCACGCCGTGGCCAGATCCGCGCCGCCACCGATGCCGAACGCCAGCGCGCCCGCCTCGGTGACCCGCTTGGCTAGATCCACCGTGCCGGGCAGCGTCGGTCCAGAGTCGGCGGCTACCACGATCGCGGGCGTCTCGGCGTCTACGACCGCGATCGGCCCGTGCAGCAGGTCGGCGTACGAGAGGCCCATCGCGTGCAGGTAGCACGCCTCTTTGAGCTTGATAGCCAGTTCCAGCGCGGCTGCATAGGCCATCCCGCGCCCGGAGACCACGACGCCGGACACCTTGGCCAGTTCGCTCACGATCGGATCGAGCGCCTCCGCCGGCACGGCAGCCAGCAGCGCAGACACCGCGTCCGGCACGCCGCGCAGCTCGGCCGGATCCAGCGGTGCGCCAAGGCCTAGCGCCAGCACTGCCAGGGCGGCCAGCTGCGTGGTGAACGTCTTGGTCGCGGGCACCGCCTGCTCGACCCCGGCCTCGGTGACGAGCGCAACCTCGGCTGCTGCCGCCAGCGGCGACGACGCGCCGCCGTTCGTGACTGCCAGGGTCCGCGCCCCGCACGCGCGGGCCCAGTCCAGCGTCTCGACGATCTCCTCGGTCTGCCCCGACTGCGACAAGCCAACTGCTAGCACGCCCGACAGGTCCACCCGAGAGCGGTAGGTGGTCGCGATTGAGGGCGCGGCCAGCGCGGTCAGCAAGCCCGCGTGGGCCTGGATCAGATAGCTCCCGTACACCGCGGCGTTATCGGAGGTGCCGCGCGCGATGAACAGCACGGTCTTGCACCCGGCCGCAAGCCTGGCGATCTCGTCCCGCCGCGGGAGCAGCGCGTCGATCGTGGCTTTGAGCGCCTCGGGTTGCTGCGCGATCTCGGCGGACATCAGCGTGGGGGCGGACACGTTCCCTCCAATGATCATGGTTGCTAACCGTCACGCCCCGACAGCGGCAAGCGTGCCAGCGGCGCCATCTGTATACACCAGCTGTCCACTCAGCCACGTCGCGCGGGCACGCAGCTCCGGGCTCAGCCAGACCAGGTCCGCGGTCGCCCCGGAGGCGAGCCGGCCGAGGTCAGGACGGCTGATCAGGTCGGCCGGAACGCTTGTCGCTGCGGCTACCGCGGCCGGGAGGGGCAGGCCGCAGGCAACGGCGTTCGCGACAGCGACGTCCATCCGCAGCGCTGAGCCGGCCAGCGTGCCGTCGGCGCGCACCGGGGGAACTCCATCGCCAGACGGTAGCGTCACCGGCTCGCCGCCAAGCAGGTAGTCACCTGGCGGCATGCCCGCAGGCGCAGCGGCGTCGGTGACCAGCGCGATCCGTCCCGGCGCGGCGCGGAACGCCAGCCCGCACACCGACCCGGCCACGTGGTACAGGTCGGCGATCAGCCCGGCAGTCAGCCGGTCGTCGGTCAGGGCCTGGCCAACCACCCCCGGCTCCCGGTGGCTAAGCGGCCGCTGTGCGTTGAACAGATGCGTCACCATTCGCGCACCGTGGTCGGCGGCTGCGGCGACCTGCGCCGCGGTAGCGTCGCTGTGCCCGACGCTGACCAGGACGCCCGCCGCGGTCAGCATGTCGATGGCGGCCAGCGCGCCCGGACGCTCGGGCGCCAGGGTCAGCAACCGGAGCAGGCTGCCACCCGCCTCGACAAGCTCGCGCACCGCGGCTGGCTTGGGATCGGTAATCCACGCCGGGTTGTGCGCACCGCGGCGCGTCGGCGCGATGAACGGACCTTCCACGTGCACACCGAGCACCCGGGCCCCGCCAGCTGGCAGGCCGGGCACGAACGCGGCCGCCTGCCGGAGGGTCGCAGCCAGGCAGTCGACCGGCGCGGTGATCACCGTCGGGCAGAACGCGGTCGTCCCAGTCGCGGTCAGCCGGCGCGCCACCTCCGCCCAGCCGGCCGGGTCACCGCTCTGGAACTCGATCCCGAAGTAGCCATTCACCTGCAGGTCAACGAAGCCCGGGACCAAGTAGCCGTCGGGCAGCACGACGTCCGGCCGGGCCCCGGCAGGCGATACGCCCGGGCCGACGCGCGCGATCGCACCGTTGGTTACTTCGACAAAACCTTGACCGGGAACGCGCGCCATGTCGCCCTCGGCCGTCACCACCTGTTCGGCCGCGATCAGCACGGGCGGACCGGGACGTCGCTGGCGGAAGCTCGCACGCTCGCGGCCGTCACCGGCTAGCGCCGCTCAGTGCGCCGCGCGCCCCGGGCGTGCCAGGTACGGCCGACGCCATGAACGCGCGCATCTCCCGCGCCACCAGGTCTGGCCGCTCCATCATTGCCACGTGGCCGAGTTGCGGCAGTACGACCACTCGGCCGTTTCGGAAGGCTCGGGCCGCGCGGCCGGCCATCGCGGGACTGACGAGGCGGTCGTGACTGCCATGCAGCACGAGTGTCGGCGCGGTGACCAGCGCCGCGTCATGCCATAGCGAACCCGGCCCGGGCCGCGTGTACTCGGCCACCAGTGCGCGGGTCGAGCCGAGCAGCGCGTCGGTGGCGTAGTGCAGGCCGTCCCGGCGCAGCACTTCGCGGATCGACTCCTCGCGGCGTTCCGGCTGGAACCTGGTGGGATCGGCAAACAACTCCGAGATCGACCTGTCGGTCCGTTCCGCCGCCGGGATGCTGGACACCTTGTTCACCAGCCAGCGGCCGACTCCTGGCATGGCAACTACGGCCAGCCGCAGTGGCAGCAGCCGCGGCCGGAGGTCCGGCAACGCGGGTGAGATCAGCGTCAGCGTGGCCACCAGGTCCGGGCGGCGAGCCGCGACCCGGGTGGCGACGGCACCGCCCAGCGAGTTGCCGACGAGGTGCACCGGCCAGGTGGCGCGCTGGTCGATCAGCGAGATAACCGCGGCCGCTCGTGCGTCGATCGAGTAATCGCTGTCGGCAGGAGGCGGCGAGTAGCCAAACCCGGGCAGGTCCAGCGCTTCGCTGGCGAGCACGGGGCCGCTCGGGCCGGCCGCCAGCTCGCCACGCGCCTCGGTCGGCTGGCTGAGCTGATGCATCAGGTCGGTCCAGTTCAGCGCCGAGCCCCCGAGTCCGTGCACGAAGAGCGCCGGCTCGGCGCCCGCTGGCGGTGGTGCCGTGCGCACGAAGACGTCGCCGATCGCCAGGCGGACGGACGTGCCAGGGAATGCCTCGACCGGGGTGGCACCGGCAGGCACCTCTGGTACTGCGGCCTGGGCTGATGCCACGAGCCCAGTAGGCACGATCGGGTCGGTCATGAAGAATCAGCGTACTCGCTGGTAAGCGATGATGCCTGGGCACAAAGTCGGAAATTGCAGGTCAGCCGACTGTCGAGTCGCCGGTCGCTAGCTGGCTTTGCGCGAGCGGCGCGGTGGCGCGGTCTCCTCGGCGTCGTCAGCGGCTTTCGCGGCCTTCGACTTCGCCGGCGCTTTTGCCTTCGCGCCAGCGGTTCGGGTCGCCGGGGCCTTGGCCGCAGCCGCCTTAGTGCCGGCCGCCTTGCTGCCGCTCTTGGACCGGCTGGACGCCCGTGGGGCCGGTTCTTCTTCCTCCTCGGACTCCTCCGCGGCAGCGCCGAGACGGCCGCCCTTGGCCGCGGCGAGGCTCGCTCGCAGGGCGTCAGCGAGGCTGGACGGCTCTCCCGCTTCCGCCTCGGGCGGCGGCTGGATGACCTCTCGGCCCTCAGTCTTAGCGGCCACCAGCTCCTGGACGGCCTCGCGATAGCTGTCGTGGAAGTCTTCAGGGCTGAAGTCGATGGTCATCGACTCGATCAGTGAGCCCGCCATGCGCAGCTCCTGCGGGCGGACCTCGATGCTGTCATTCAGGAACGAGAACGCAGCGTCCCTGATCTCGTCTGGCCACAGCAAGGTCTCCAGCACTAGCACGTCGTCGCGGACCCGCAGCACCGCCAGGGACTCCCGCTGTCGGAGCGCGACCTGGGCGATGGCGATCTTGCCCGACTCCAGCAGGGCGTCACGGAGCAGGCAGTATGCCCGCGCACCCGCGGCTTCCGGCTCCACGAAGTAGCTGCGATTGAACAGGATCGGGTCGAGCTGGTCCTCCGGGGAGAACTGGACCACCTCGATATTGCGGGTGGTCGGCAGCGGAAGATCCGCCATGTCCTCGTCGGTCAGGACGATCATCTCGCCGCCGGGCAGTTCGTAGCCCTTCGCGACATCCTCGTAGGGGACCTCGTGCTCATCGATCGAGCAGAACCGACGGAACCTGATCCGGCCGCCATCGTCACGGTGCACCTGGCGGAACGCGATGTCCTTTTGCTCGGTGGCGGCATAGAGCTTCACCGGGATCATGACCAGGCCGAAGGAGACTGCCCCCTTCCACATGCTGCGCATGACCTCTCCCTACCCCATACCGGCCAGGCCTGCCAAGTTCATTCTGGACCGGCAAGCATGTGACTGTCAGTCGCTGGCGGGTACTGAGGCAACCGTGTCGGGTACTGATACAAGCAGTGTTGTCCGTATTCCGCTGTTCGGCAATATGTTCGAGTAGGGAAATTCGTCGAGGAGGCGCGCAATGAGCGATATGAGTCTCGAAGCACCAGACGCCGACTCGGAGGAGCAGAATCAGGACCTGGTTCCCGAGGTGGCTGACCCCGAGGAGGAGCCGCCGGAGGAGGCAGCGCCGCCCCTCGAGGCAGACGTGGCCGACGCCGCTGACCAGAGCCGTGAGCTAGGCACGGACGACGACGACTATCGCTAACCGCACAGGCCAAGCTACCCAGCCGTAGGATGAGCGGATGAGCCGCGCCCTCGCGCCGCCACCACGCCAGAGCACATTTCGGAGTATTCGTTGACCGCATTGGTACGGGCCGACCGGTGACCGCATCCTCACCGACCAGGAGCGGAGGCACTCGCCTGCCACGGCCGGAGCGTCGGGTGCAGCTGCTCGGCGCGGCCCGGGACGTCTTCGTTGCCCAGGGATACCACGCCGCTGGCATGGATGAGATCGCCGAGCGGGCCGGTGTCAGCAAGCCCGTGCTCTACCAGCATTTCCCGGGCAAGCTGGAGCTCTACCTGGCCCTCCTGGACGAAAGCGCCGGCCAGCTCGTCAGGCAGGTCAGCGATGCACTGTCGTCGACGACCGACAACCGCGAGCGCGTGCCTGCCACGGTGAAGGCCTTCTACGACTACATGGCAGGCGAGACGGAGACCTTCCGGCTGGTCTTCGAGTCGGACCTGAGCAACGAGCCAGCGGTCCGTGACCGGCTGGATCGAACCATGTTCGACTGCGCGCAAATGATCAGCCGCTTCATCCGGGAGGACGCCGGGGTCAGCCAGGAGGACGCGCACCTGCTCGGCATCGCGCTCGTCGGCATGGCGCAAGTCAGCGCGCGTCAGTGGCTCAAGTCCGACCGGAAGATCCCGAAAGATGCCGCCGAGCAGCTGATCGCCAGGCTGGCCTGGCGCGGGATCAGCGGCTGGCCAATGAGCGGCTGATGCTCGATCTTTGAGGGAGAGCCTGTGGAAGTGAAGATCGGCATCCAGTCCGCGCCCCGTGAGCTGGCGGTGGAGACCGACACGTCAGCCGCGGAGGTGGAGAGTGCGCTCAAGGCCGCGGTAGGCGCCGACGGCGGGGTGTTCGTCCTGGCCAATGCCAAAGGCGGCAAGGTCCTCGTACCGGCCGACAAGATTGCTTACGTCGAGTTCAGCGGGAACGAGCAGCGCCGCGTCGGCTTCGGCGCCAACCTCTAGCCTTGGCGCGAACCTCCAGCCCTGGCGCGAACTCCAAGCTGGCGCGAACTCCAAGCTGGCGCGAACCTCTAGCCCTGGCGCGAACCTCCAAGCTGGCGCGAACCTCCAAGCTGGCGCGAACCGCTAGCCCTTGGCGCCAACCTCTGCCGGGCGCCAACCCTCTAGCCCCGCTCGGGCAGGGCATAACCAATCAGCTGCTGCCCAACAGCGGCGGCAGTAGGCGGCGCGGTTGGTCGCCATCGCCGTGGCGAGCCCCCGGCTGCACCTCGCGAAGGCCGCCCGAGACTGCCTCCTCCAGCTGGGCCAGCCAGGCCAGATGACCCTCGACCGCCAGACGGCCGGGCGCAGTGAGCCGGAACCACGTGCGCGGACGCCGGCCAATCGCGCCCTTGCGCACTTCCACGTACCCGGCGTCTTCGAGCACGCGGGAGTGTTTCGAGAGCACTGAGTCGCTGATCCCGGCCGCATCCCGCAGCGCGGCGAACTCCACCCAGTCCGCGCCAGCCGCCAGCAGCCCGCAGATCGACAACCGGGTGATCGGGTGAATCAGCGGGTCGAGCTTGGCGGTCACGCCGCCCCTCCGCCTGCTCGCAGGTCCTGGCGGATCCCCCGCAGCTGGGCCTGCTGGGCGGCGATCTCCGCCACGACCGCAAGGCCCGCGACTACGATCGTGGCCGCGATCAGGCGGCGGTCGATCAGGACGGCCTCGGTCACCAGGGCCGCGACGCTCACCACGATCATCGCGGTCGCTGCCGGACGGCCCGAGGGATGGCGGGACATCGGACTGGCCACCGTTATGCCGGTGGCCCGGGCCAGGCCCGACTGCAGCAGCAGAGCCACCGCCACTCCGGCGGCCAGGATGGGCCAGATGCGATACCCCTGCGGAAGGAACCGCGAGCCGACGGGGCACGCGAAGGCCAGTGCCCACAGGGTGGCGACACCGGACCACCACCACCATGGCGGCCGCATCCGGTCCGCCAGCCGGCTTCGCTGCACCCGCAGCCGCTCCAGCGCTGCCGAGTCTTGTGCCACGTCGCGCATTCAGAGTCTCCCTTGGCATGTACTTTCCATTGAGAAAGTACATGACGAGCCCGCGGGCAGCAAAACCGTGCCCGGCCAGCGGCCGCGCGACCCGGCCGTGACGCGGCGGCGGATCCATTGGAACTAGCGCTTTGGCCTACGCCAACCTGGAGCACCGGCGCCTAGCTCAAGGACCGCGCCAAGCTCGAGTACCGGCAGCTGCCCCGGGTCTGCGCCAACGTCCAGCGCCAGCCCCTCCCCCGAGCCGCCAGGTACTTTCAACGCAGGCTGGCAGGCGAGCGCGGCTAGCTCGCCGCCCGAGCCGGAGTGGCGAGGCCGAGTGCGGCCATCCGGGCCGCATGGGCATCGGTCAGCGCGGCGAACATTCGGCCGATGTCACCGAGCTGGCTTGGCGCGCCACCGACGACCAGGCGGGCCAGCGGTTCGCGTTCTGCGGCGATTCGCTGGGCCTGGCCGAGGGCCTCGCCGACCAGCCTCCTAGCCCACAGGGCCAGCCGCCCAGCCACGCGGGGGTCGGCGGCTATGGCCTCCCGTACCCGGGCGACGGCAAAGTCGGCATGCCCGGTGTCCGCCAGTACCGTCAGGACCAGGTTCCGCGTCGCCGGGTCCAGGACCTGGGCCACCGTGCGGTAAAAGTCGGCTGCGATGCCGTCGCCTACGTACGCCTTGATCAGGCTCTCGAGCCAGTCAGAGGGTGCCGTCCTGGCGTGGAACGCGTCAATGGCCGGGGTGAAAGGGGCCATGGCCGCTGTTGGGTCGGCGCCCATCTCCACGATCCGGCCACGCAGCAACTCGAAGTGCCCGAATTCGGCCGCCGCCATCTCGGCCAAGGCCGCCTTATCCGCCAGCGACAAGGCCAGCGCGGCATCGTCGGCGAGCCGGAAGAATGCGGTCAGTGAAGCGTAGGAGAGCAGCCCCAGGAGGTCGAGGACGCCGTCGCCCGCTGTTCCATCATCCGGCACAGGCGCAGCGTAACAACAGGACGCAAGCGAGCCCTAGCGGTGGTCTCCAGCGATTCCGGGCCGTAGCCGGCGCGCCGCGCGCTGTGGTCACGGGCGCTTACTGACCGCTTGCTACACTGTGAGGCGATCCACATGAGGAATGTGGGTACCCCCGAGATTTGTTATAGAGAGCGTTTGCAAGACCGAGTGCGTTAGGCATGACGATCATCAAGCTCCTTGGTGGCCCGATGATGACGCGCTTCGCCCGCTGCGAGAGTGCGAGCCGATCCGCTCAGTCCAGCGCCGATGGCGCCCGGTACGCAGCCGGGGTCACATTTGCCTGTCCATGGCTTTAGACTGCCAGGCCGCGCGTGCCGGGCCGCCGTGGGCCACTACTGGAGGCGGAAGCCCTGAGCACGTACATGACAACGGACGATAACCCGGCCACCGAGCCGACGGCAGAGCTCAGCATCGAGTCCGACGAGCGAGCCGAGAAGACATTCCGCGATTTTGGCATCGCCGAGCCTATCTGCGCCGCGCTGGAGGCGCGAGGCATCACCACCGCGTTCCCCATCCAGGCGCTGACGCTGCCGGTGGCACTGGACGGCCATGACCTCATCGGTCAGGCCAGGACTGGTACCGGCAAGACGTTCGCCTTCGGCATCCCGATCCTTGAACGGCTGGCCGAAGCGCCACGCGAGGCCGCCGCGCCGCGGGCACTTGTGGTGGTACCGACGCGGGAGCTAGCCATCCAGGTCGCCGAGGACGTGCGCGCTGCTGGCGCGCGCCTTGGCGCCAACATCGTCACCTTGTATGGCGGCCGCGCTTACGAGCCGCAGATCGAGGCACTAGCCACGGTTGACGTCGTCGTCGGCACGCCTGGCCGACTACTGGACCTGGCCAGGCAGGGTCACCTGAAGCTGGGCCGCGTTCGGCAGCTGGTGCTGGACGAGGCCGACAAGATGCTGGACCTCGGTTTCCTGCCGGACGTCGAGCGCATCCTGCAGCTAACGCCGTCGAGCAGGCAGACCATGCTCTTCTCGGCCACCATGCCAGGTGAGGTCGTCACGCTGGCCAGGCGCCACCTTGAGCGCCCCATGCATATCCGGGCCGAGCACCACGACGAGCCCGCTCACGTGCCAACCACGGAACAGCATGTGTTCCGCGCCCACCAAATGGACAAGATCGAGGTCCTGGCCCGGATTCTGCAGGCCGAGGGCCGCGGGCTGACCATTGTGTTCAGCCGGACCAAGCGCTCGGCCGACCAGGTTGCCAGTTCGCTGGAGACCAAGGGCTTCGCGGCCGCGGCCGTACATGGCGATCTCGGCCAGAGCCAGCGCGAGCGGGCCATGCGGGCGTTCCGATCCGGCAAGGTGGACGTGCTCGTGGCCACCGACGTGGCCGCGCGCGGTCTGGACGTGGACGACGTCACGCACGTGATCAACTACGAGTGCCCCGAGGACGACAAGGCCTATCTGCACCGGATCGGCCGGACCGGCCGGGCCGGCCGCGACGGCGTCGCCGTCACCTTTGTGGACTGGGCCGACTTGGCCCGCTGGAAGACCATCAACGACACGCTGCACCTGGGCCTCGAAGAGCCGCTAGAGACCTACTCGACCTCCGAGCACCTCTTCAGCGCCCTGAACATCCCGGCAGGTGCGACCGGCGTCCTGCCGCGCGGGCAGCGGGAGCGGCTCGGCCTGGAGGCGGAGTCGCTGGAGGACATCGGCGAGACCGGCAAGGCCCGGTCCCGGCAGGCCAGCCGGGATCGCCGCCCCCGTTCCGGCGGCGCCGTCGAGCGGGATCGCTCAGGCGGCGGCACGAGGGAGCCTGGGAGCGCCGGGCAGCGCAGCCGCCGCCGTACCAGGAGTGGCCAGCCCCTGAGCTCCACCGCAGCCGACGGGACGCCCGGCGCGCCAGCCGCGCAGGCGGATGCCGACGGCCCCGCGGCCCATGCCGCCTCAGCGACCGCCACGGACGCGGCCAGCGCGGAGCGGCGTCGGCCACGCAGGCGCCGGTCCCGCGGACACGGATCCGGCGGCAGCTCGGGCCAGCACCCGGCCGGGCCAGCCGCTGAGTAACGCCACCGTCACGGGCCGCCGCTTAACGGTCGCTGGCCAGCGGCTTCGCGGCGGCTCGGAACTCTCTCAGCAAACCTTGCGTTATTTACCTGTTATCAATTGCCCGGTTTCTCGGTAGGCTGCCTGCCCGTGAGTACCCTGAGGTCCCTGCAACTGCCGGACCGCGTCCGGTCAATCTCCCTCAAGACCGCCCGCGGCCAGTTCGCTGTCCTCGAGGCGCAGCCGGTCCGCGGTGTCAGTCACCGCAGGCCGGCTCTGCTCATGCCTGGCTACACCGGCAGCAAGGAAAACTTCCTGCCGATCCTGGAGCCGCTCGCGGCGGCCGGGCGGACCGTGGTGGCATTCGACCAGCGCGGGCAGTACCAGAGCCCGCATGCGCCGGGCCGGCCGGGGTACGCTCCAGCCGAGCTGGCGGCCGACGCGATCGCTATTGCTGCCGCCGTCGGCGGTGACGGTGGCGTGCACCTCGTCGGCCACTCCATGGGCGGGCTGATCGCACGACAGGCCGTACTGACCCGGTCGGCTCAGTTCCTGTCCCTCACGCTGCTCGGTTCCGGCCCGGGGACGATTGGCGGGGACCGGGCCGCTGAGCTGCGGAACGCGCTGGCGTGGCTTGACCCGTCCGTGGGCGCCGAGCCCGACGACATGCACGCGCTGAACGAGCTCATCCGGCAGGCCTGGCACGACCAGCACGAACCGCAGGCCCGGGCCGAGGGTGTGGACGAGCATGTGATCGCGTTCCTGAAGGAGCGCATGCTGCGTACGGATCCGCTGCACCTGATCGTGCTGGCGCGGTACCTGCTGGACTGCGCCGACCACACCGACGAGCTTGCGGCGGTGGTCCGGTCCGGCCTTGCTACCCAGGTCGTCTACGGCGAGAACGACGACGCATGGCCGCCGGATGTGCAGGCGGACATGGCCAGTCGGCTCGGCGCGGAGCGAGCCTGCATTCCCGGCGCCGCGCACTCGCCGGCCATCGAGGCGCCGGTCACCACCGCGTCCATCCTCACCGACTTCTGGAACGAGGCCGAGCGGCGGCTGCCGACCGTGCATTCCTGCGGCCGGTCGCACCACGCCAAGGCCAGCTGACGCCTTGCGGCGGTGTCCTGCACCGCGCCACAGCCGGCTATCTGGAGGCGAGGAAAGCCAGGACCCGCTGCGTGAGCAGTGCCGCCGCGTCTGCGTCGTAGGAGGGCAGCGAGCTGTCCTCGAACAGATGCTGGTCGCCTGGATAGACGAAGAGCTCGCCGTCCTTCGCCTGCGCGACGAGTTCGCGAGCAGCATCGATGTCGCCTTCGCCGGCGAAGAAGTCATCTGCTTCCATGCCGTGCACCTGCACCGGCACGTCCTTCGGCCAGGCACCGCCGAACTCTGACACCGGGAGGCATGCCTCAAGGAACAGCGCGCCACGTGCGCCGGGCCGCGTCTGCGCAAGCTTCTGGGCTGGCATGACGCCAAGCGAGATGCCGGCGTAGACGAGCGCCGTCGGCAGTCCATCGGCGGCCCGCACGCCACGATCGAGGACTTCGGTGAAGCCGATGTCGCCGGCGTGCCCGACGCCTGCCTCCACGGTCTGGAATGACCGGCCTGCATACAGGTCTGGCGTGTGCACGGTGTGTCCGGCGCTGCGCAGCTCGTCCGCGAAGGCAGCGAACCCAGGCGTCAGGCCCAGCGCGTGGTGGATCAGCAATACCTCAGCCATGGTCAAGCCTCTCTACACTTCTACTCTCGGCACACGACGGTGCGATGGACGCCGCAGGCGACACCGTCGACGCCCCACCGGGCACCTAGGCGAGTTCCAGGGCAGCCTCGTCCCGCGCTAATGCTGCCAGTCCTTCCCACGGCCGCCGATGCGGTGCAGCCGCGCTGCCCTCCGGGCACTGCGCGCGGAAATCGCACCAGCTACAGCCGGGTCCTGGCCGCGGCGGGAACGCTTCGTCCACGACCGGCCCGCTGATGGCGATAGGCCTGCTCCCCGCTGGGCGGCCCAGCGACGCGCCGGTAGCGACTGCCGACCCGCCGCCCGCCGGAGCACCGCCGCTCGCGCCCGCGGCCGATCCGCCGTCGGCAATGACTGCAGCCTTGTACCGCTCGTCGGCTGTGGTGCACTCGGCGGCGATGTCCTCGGCGCGGCCGAGGTGGCGAGCCAGCGACTCTTCGGTGTGCTCCCAGGTGCTGACCGTGCCGCTCGGCAGGTGATGCAGCTCCACCCGGCGGCAGGGCCGACGCAGCACTCGGCCGGCCGCCAGCGCGTACAGGGCCAGTGCCAGGGACGTGCGCGTGTCGGCCTCATCCGGCCGGTAGCGACCAGTCTTGTAGTCGACCACGACAAGCTCGCCCTGGCCTGATCCGGTGCGCCGGTCATCGAGCCGGTCGATCCGCCCGGACACCGCGATGATCTCGGTCCGGGTGGCGACCGTCCGCTCAACCCCGGCCGGCTCGGCAGCCGGATCGAGCCCGGCGACGTATTTCTCGACCAGCCCGCGACAGCGGTCGCGGTGCTCCGCAGCCTGCGCCGGGTCGGCGAAGCCCTCGGTGATCCAGCCAGCGACCAGCAGGTCGCCGGCCGCCGTCACGGTCCGCGCCCGCTGCCGCAGCCGCCACCACCCGGCCAGCGCATTGTGCACACTGGCGCCAAGGCTGTTGTGTGCCCACGGTGGTCCCTTGCGTGGCGGCGGCCGGTCCAGGTAACTCATCCGGTACCGACGCGGGCAGTCCAGCCAGGCACTCAGCCGCGTCGGCGTGCACGCATAGAGCCGTCGCGGCATGCCCTCGAGCCTCAGCTGTTCCATCGCCAGTCCATAGGTACCGGGAACGGGCCCGTCACGCCTCCCGGTCGTCCTCGGCGCCGGCGCCATCCACGGGGAGCTGGCCCGCAGCAACCCAGGAGTCGAACAGCTTCTCCGCATCGCCGGCCGTCAGTTCCTCGCCGTGCCCGGGCAGCAGCCTGGTCTCCGGCGGCAGCGTCAGCACATGGGCACTGATTGCATCAACCTGGCGAGCCCAGTTCGGATAACCGTCCTCGTGCGGAACCGGGCCAGTGCTGGACACCACGTCACCGGTAAACGCGACGCCAAGGTCCTCGCTGTACAGCAGGACGCTGCCCCTGCTGTGGCCCGGCGCGTGCACCACCTCGAGCGCTACGCCGGCCACCTCGAACCGACCGTCGTCTTCCATCTCGATCTCGGCAGGCGAGTCATGTACCTTGCGCCAGGCTGAGCGTTCAAACGGATGCAAGGCCACCGGCGCCTCGTCCGGGTCTGCCACCTCGAGCGCGGCGGCGATATGCCGGGCGTGACCGTGCGTGCAGATCACCGCCAGCACTTCCCGCTCGGCCACTGCTGCGAGCACCGCCGCGGCGTCCTCGCCCGGGTCGATCACGATGACGTCGGAGTCGTCGCCGACGATCCAGGTGTTGACCGTACCGGCCACCACATCGATCCGCGGGTCCTGATTGCTCATCGGGTCCTGCGCCTTCCATCGGAGTTGGCCCGCGCCTCGGTCCCGCGGGTCGGCTTCGGGTGAGGGGTAACCCCGCAACCTGGCGGTGAGCTTAACAGCGAGCGCTGACAGCTACCGGCGGACTGGACTCGCGCCGGTGGCATGTTCGACCAGCGCCTGGTAGCTGCCGTCCGGCGCCACCTCAGAGCCGAGCCGGAACCCGGTCAGTGACCCGTGGTCGTCGCTGCCACCCGATGCGACCAGGTGGAGGGAAGCGGCGAGTTGGCTCAAGCGGGCACGTTCCCTCTCATCGTGCTGTGGGTGATAGACCTCTAGCCCGGTCAGCCCAGCCGTGGCGAAGTCTCCGATCACGTCGTCGGGGATCAGCCAGCCGCGCGCATCGCCACGGGCGTGCGCCAGGACCGTCACCCCGCCCGCGGCGGCGACCAGGCGGATTGCCTTCACCGGGTCGAGCGCATACCTGGCCACGTGCGCGCGGCCGCCCGGACCGATCCACCGCGGCGTGAAGGCCTCGTCGATGCTGCCCACGACCCCTGCCTCGATCATCGCCCTGGCGACGTGCGGCCGGCCGACGACGCCACCCGCCGCCATCTCACTGACCTGCTCCCATGTCACGGGGACGCCGAGCGCGGCGAGCTTGTCCACCATTGCCTTCGCCCGGAACAGGCGGCTCTCCCGGAGCTCGGCCATCTCGCCGGCCAGGGTCTCGTTCTCGGGGTCGAACAGGTAGGCAAGGACGTGCACACTGTGTCCGTTCATCCGGCAGGACAACTCCGTGCCAGGCAGCAGAATCAGCCCAGGCGGCAGGTCGACGGCGGCCTGCCGGTGCCCAGCAAGCGTGTCGTGATCGGTGAGCGCGAGGACGTCAAGCCCTACGGCCACTGCCCGCCGGACGACGGCGTCGGGTGTCTCGGTCCCGTCCGAGGCTGTGCTGTGGTTGTGCAGATCTGCGCGCACGCCCGAACACTAGCCGGGCAGCTGCGGCGATGGCGCGCCGAACGGCAGGTCCAGGGTCTGGCCGGGGTCACGAAGGTCGCGCAGCGTCATGGGCTCCAGCATCAGCAGCCCGGCAGTGTCTGGCCACAGGACAGCCCACAGCCAGTTCCCTGCCACCTCGCCGGCGAACGCGGCCCGGCCGGACGTCTCGACGTTCCACATCGGGAACTCGTGGTTGCCGAAACCAATCTCGGCGGCCGGTGCACCGAGGGCGAACTGTGTGCCCGGATCGGGGCCGAGCAGTCCGGCAAACCTCGCGCCCAGGCCAACACCCGGTTCTTCGGCGATCAGGAGCATCTCCGCCGGGCCCCCGACCGGATTCGGCCCGGACAGCGCGACCAGGCAGCCCCGCGTACCGGTGCGCTCGTCCCCGGCGGTAGCGAAGCCAGTGACCAGCCAGCCCTGCGGCAGCGGCCACGGCACCCAGACGGGCACCTCAGCCCTGCGCAGCACGCCGTCCAGCCCATCGCGCGAGGGGCTCAGCCCGGTCCGCAGCGGGTAAACCTGCCCGTGCTGCTCACACTGGTACGCGCTGGACCACACGCTCGGCTCTTTCACAGCGCAGGCGCAGCGCGGACAGCTCAGTACCGGTCTCATGTCACTTAGGGTTATGCCCCAGATCCGCAAGGTCAAATACCTACCCGCCGGTATCTAGGCAGGACGGGCGATAATGACCCAATGATCGAAGCCGACCAGGTGGCACCGGATGGGGCTGGAGCAGGCACTGGCCAGAGAGTGCCATGCGTCGGAGCCGTCATAAGGGATAAATCGGCTCGAATGCTGCTCGTCCTCCGCGGTCACGAGCCCGAGATGGGCAAGTGGTCCATTCCCGGCGGCCGGATCGAGCCGGGTGAAACCGACGAGCAGGCTGTGGTCCGGGAGGTCCGGGAGGAGACCGGGCTCACCGTGCTCTGCGGGCCGCTGCTTGGTGCCCTCGAGCGACCAGGGCTGGCCGGGGCCGTCGTGGTGATCCGGGACTACCTCGCCTCAGTCGCGCCCGGGTCGGCCCAGATCGCGACGGCCGGAGACGACGCCGCCGCTGTGCGCTGGGTGACCAGCGCCGAAGCTGACGCGATGGACGAGCGCCGTGAGCTGACCGGCGGGCTGCTGGCCGCGCTGCGCTCGTGGCTGTCACCGCCAGTCGCCTGACGGCCTCACTCTCGCAGCCGCACAGCGCGCTCGCATCCTACCGGGCCGGACGGCGCTAGGCGTGCTGCGCGCGCTGCCCGTCGGCCCGCACGGCAGCCCGGGCCGCGATCGCCGAGCCGCGGGCGCCGGCCATATCGAGGTCTGGCACCAGCCCGACCGACTCGACGCGAGCCTGCTCCGGCCGCAGCACCGTGTGTGCGCGCACCTGTTCCAGGAACCAGTCACGGAAATGCGGCGCCGCCTCGACCACGCCGCCGCCGATCAGATAGACGTCGGGGTCGGTGAAGTTCGCCGCGATCGTCAGCAGCCGACCGAGTGACATCGCCTGCTGCTCGAAAATCTTCAGCGCCAGCGGGTCGCCAGCCTCTCCGTAGCCGCGGACGAGCTTGGCGGCCTCGCGGAGCGGGCGGCTCGCCAGCTCGTGGTCCGGGAACCGGGTGAGCCAGTAGGGCAGCAGGTTCTTCTCAATTCCAGTCAGCGAGGCGACGCTCTCGGCGTCCCCGAACAGCCCGCAGTTGCACGCCGGGACTGGCTGGCCGGGAGCAAGCAGCCCGTCCATCGGCACCCAGATGTGCCCGAGCTCGCCAGCCATTCCGGCGGCACCGCGTACCACACGTCCGGCCTCGACTACGCCGCCGCCAAGGCCAGTGCCGACGATCACCGAGACCGACGATCGGTGTCCCGCCGCTTCGGCGCCGAAGTGCATGTGGTGGGCGTACAGGGCAGCAGCATTAGCGTCGTTGTTGAACACCACCGGCAGGCCAAGGCGGAGCTCCAGCGCACGGCGCACGTCGAAGCCGCGCCATAGCGCGTGGGCGAAGTTCGTCGCGCCCGCCGAGCAGATGACCCCGTCCGCGGTCACCGGGCCGGGCGTGTCCAGTCCGACCGCCTGGACGGCGCTTCGCGGGATCCCGGCGAGCTCGAGCACGTCATCCAGCGACCGGGCGAGCGCGTCGATGGTCTTGTCCGGCCCGTCGCCAACGCAGCTGCTGGACTCCGCCAGCTCGGCCACGAGGAACTTGCCGGACGCGTCCATCAAGGTGGCGTTGATCGTGGTACCGCCGGTGTCGAGCCCGGCCACTACCCACTGATCGTTCTCCGCCATCCGGCCGCCCTCCCGCACTACTTACGAACCTAGCCTGACAGCGTGATCGTGCCACGCCGAAGCACAGCGAGCTTAGCCTGCGGCGTTTGCCGCATTCGCCGATCTGCCCAGGTAGTCGGCAATGCCCACGCCGACGACCACGGCGGCGGCGCAACTACTCAGCTCCAGCGCGGTGACGTGCGGCGCGACCAGGCCGAGGAGCGCCAGGATGACGAGCGCCGCCACCCGGGCCCAACTCAGGTGCTGCCACACGGCGCGCTTGAACGCCAGGTGCCCGGCTATGAACAGCCCGGCGCCACCGAGGATCAACCAGCCTGCCGAGCCCGAGGCGGTGCCTGCGGGCTGGCTGAGCACCACCTCGTCGGCCGCCGCCGCCACGATGATGCCGGCCACCATCACCGGGTGGATGAGATGGTAAGCAGACCTGCCCAGCCGACCGGGGTCGGCTGCCTCCGCGATTCGCCGGGCGCCCTCCTCGGCGGTCCGGTCGAAGTACACCCACCACAGCGCGACGCTGCTAACGAACGCGACCACGAAGGCGGCGATCGTCGCCGCGTGCCCGGCGTGCGGGCGGGCCAGCGGACCAGTCAGCAGGCCGGAAAACGTGGCGCCTGTCACTACGATGGACTCGCCCAGCGCGATGAGCACGAAGGCCTGGCACCGCTCGGCGAAGTGGCCACCCTCGATGTCCCACTCGGTGGTGGCAGTGCGGCCAAGGCCGGGCGTGTAGAAGCCGGCCAGGCCGCCAGCCACGTCCACACCGACAGCCGCCAGCCACAGTCCAGCGCGCGGCGCGACCGCAGGGGCCAGGCCGCCGGCGATCGCAAGCGCCCCGCTGAGCAGGCACCAGGACAGGATCCGCTGGAAGTTGCGGCCGAGCGGGTCGGCGCGCAGTGCCCATACTGCGAATCCACTGCGGCCGATCTGCATGCCGGCGTAGGCGCAGCCAATGATCAGTCCGCTGGCGCCGAAGGCCGTAGGCAAGGCGGCGGATATCACCAGCGCGACGAGCATCAGCGCGAGCAAGAGCAGCCGGACCGGTATGCGCTCGGGATCCAGCCAGTTCGTCACCCAGGTGGTGTAGGCCCAGAGCAACCACACCATCGCCAGGAGCAACGCGGTCTGCAGCGCGCCCGTCACCCTGAGATCGCCCAGCAGATGGTGCGACAGCTGCGTGACAGCGAATACATAGACCAGGTCGAAGAACAGCTCGATGTTGGTGACGCGCTGGCGCCCCCCGGCGTGGGGGCGGCGCAGCGGCCGGGCCGACCGCCGATCGCGGGCGCCGGTCGCTCGCTCTGCCCCTGGCACCTGCCCTCCTACGCTGGCGGTTCGAACCGGCGCGTGCGCGCCAGTCCAGCGGCCCGGCCCCGGGCGGCGGTGACCTGCGCGAGCTTGCGAGATGCCTCGTCGATCATCTCCCCGTCGAACATGGCCGCGCCCCGTCCCTGCACGGTCGTGTGGTACTCGTACGCCTCGAGGATCAGTTCGGCCTGGTCATAGTCCGCCTGCGCGGGCGAGAATTCCGCGTTGACCACCTCGACCTGGCCGGGGTGCAGCACCCACTTGCCGTCGAACCCGATCGCCGCTGCACTCGCCGCGCTGGCCGCCAGCCCGTCGAGATCGGGGATCGCCGCAAATGGCCCGTCGATGGCCTGCAGCCCATTCGACCGGGCGGCCACCAATAGCCGCATGTGCGCGTAGTGGAACGCGTCACCACCTGCGTACGCGGCGGGCTGGGCACCGATGGACAGGGATCGCATGCCCATGCTGGCCATGAAGTCGGCCGGGCCGAACACCAGCGCCTCCAGCCGCGGCGAAGCCGCGGCGATCGCGTCCACGGCGGCGAGCCCGGCGGCGTTCTCGATCTGCGCCTCGATCGCGATCCGGCCTGGTTCGAGGCCGGTCGCCTGCTCGATCTGGCTCAGCAGCAGGTCAAGCCAGGCAACGTCGAGGGGCCTGGTGACCTTGGGCAGCACGATGGCGTCTAGGTGCTCGCCCGCCTGCTCGACGACCTCCACCACGTCCCGGTACGCCCACGCCGTTGTGACGTCATTCACCCGGACGGCCCTGGTCCGCTCGCCCCAGCCGCCCTCCCGCAGCGCAGCCGCCACAGCGGCCCGGCTGCCCGCCTTCGCGGGCGGCGCGACGGCGTCCTCGAGATCCAGGAAGACCTCGTCAACGGCCAGCTCACGGGCTTTGGCTACGAACCGAGGATTGCTGCCGGGAACGGCCAGGGTGGTCCGCCTGGGCCGGTAGAGGCGCGCCGTCACGGCCCTTGAGCCTACGCCTAGGCGGGCTTGCGCCCTGGCAGTCGGGAGGCCGCCGTAGCATGGGGCCATGTCCACGAACTCGCTCGACTCGGCTACCGGCGGGGGGCTGCCCGCCGCCGAGCAGGTGGCCCAGGCCCTCTCGGCTGTGAACGACCCCGAGATCCACCGCCCCATCACCGAGCTCGGCATGGTCAAGAGCATCGACGTGGCGCCAGACGGCACGGTGACGGTCGGGGTCTACCTGACGGTGTCTGGCTGCCCGCTACGCGAGACCATTACCCGCGAGGTGACGGCCGCGGTGAGCAAGCTGGCCGGAGTCACCTCGGTCCGAGTGGACCTGGACGTCATGAGCGAGCAACAGCGGCGCGACCTGCAAACGAGCCTGCGTGGCAACAGGCAGGAGCGGGAGATCCCGTTCGCCAAGCCGGGCTCGCTGACCAAGGTGTATGCGGTCGCCAGTGGCAAGGGCGGCGTCGGCAAGTCCTCAGTGACGGTCAACCTGGCGGCCGCGCTGGCGGCTATGGGCCAGAAGGTCGGCCTGCTGGATGCCGACATCTACGGGCACTCGGTGCCACGCATGCTGGGCGTGACCGAGCGGCCAACGCAGGTCGAGCAGATGATCATGCCTCCGACCGCGCATGGGGTGCGGGCGATCTCCAGCGGAATGATGAAGCGGGGTAACGAGCCCCTTCCACTGCGCGGCCCGATCCTGCATCGACTGCTCGAGCAGTTCCTCGCTGACGTGTACTGGGGCGATCTGGACATGCTCCTGCTCGATCTGCCCCCGGGCACTGGCGACGTGGCGATCTCCGCCGCGCACCTGGTGCCGGGCAGCGAGCTGATCGTGGTGACCACGCCCCAGATCGCCTCGTCTGAGGTCGCCGAGCGAGCCGGATCGCTAGCCGCACAGTTGCACCAGCGCGTGGTTGGCGTAATCGAGAACATGTCCTACCTGCCTTGCCCGCATTGTGGCGAGCGGGTAGACGTCTTTGGGACCGGCGGCGGCATCGCCGTCGCAGCGACTCTGACCAGGCTGACCGGCGCCAAGGTGCCCCTGCTCGGCGAGGTGCCGATCGATACCAGGCTGCGCGAGGCCGGCGATGTCGGCATGCCCCTGGTCCTTGCCGAGCCGGACGCACCGGCCGCGCAGCAGCTCCGCAAGATCGCCGAGGAGCTGGCTGGCCGCTCCCGCAGCCTGGCCGGCCGTCAGCTGGGTCTCACGCCGGTCTGAGCCGCGCTGATCTCTTAGGTGGCCTCGGCGTCGTAGGGCGGCGACTCGCCGGGTGCGAGCAAGGTCGTCGCCTGCAGCCTGCTGCCGTTGCCCGTGCTACTCCCGTTGCCATTGCCGCCGCTATCCGCGAGCTTGCTGATGAGCGGGCCGTCACCGGCGAGTTCGTCCATCAGGTGCTTGCGGACGAATCGCTTCGGGTGCAGGTCGACAACATCGAGATCAGCGAATTCGGCGAACTCCGGGCCGAGGTTCTGCCGCAATTCGGACTTGGCGCCGTCGGCCATCCGCCGCAGTTCGCGGAGCGCCCGGCCCGCCTGCGCCGCCATCCCCGGCAGCTTGTCGGGGCCGAAGACTAGGAGCGCAATAAAAGCGAGTACCAGGATCTTGAAAGGCGACAGATCGAACACCGGCAGGCTCCCGAGGGCTGAGGCAGTGAGGCATGCGGCCTCGCTGACAGCGTAGCTCGCACTAGGTGGTCCGCAGAATCCCTGCTCGCCAGTCGTCTCTCGCCGATTGATCGTCGTTCATCCGAAGGTAGCCGTCAGTGCACCATCACGAACCGGCCGCACCGAGCCGGATCATGGCCTGGCGGCTCTGGCCCTGCTCGATGAAGCCGACTCGCACATTGGCGCCGGGCGCATGCGACATGATCGCGTCTTGCAGGGTATCGGCAGTGCTTACGGGCTGATTGCCGAACCGGGTGATGACATCGCCAGGCCGCAGTCCAGCCTGCGCGGCGGGACCGCCCGGCAGCACTGGCGGCTGGCCGCGCACACCGTGCTGGCTGATCTGAGCGCCAGTGCCTGGATAGGAGCCATTCAGCATCGCGCCGATGACCGGATGGGTGGCGTGGCCGGTGCGCACCAGCTGGACGATCACCCGTTGTGCCTGGTCGATCGGAATCGCGAACCCGAGACCGATGTTCCCGCCCTGGGTGCCGGTGATCGGGTTCCCGCCCAGGGTGTCGATCGCCGCATCGACGCCGATGACCTGACCGCTGGCGTTGACCAATGGGCCACCGGAATTGCCCGGGTTGATGGGTGCATCGGTCTGGATCGCATCGAAGAAGACCTGCGGCGTCATGGCAGCAGCGCCGCCCGGCTGCACCGGACGCTGCACCGCGCTCACAATCCCGCTCGTGACCGTGTCGGCGAGGCCAAGCGGCGAGCCGATAGCGACCACCGGGTCGCCGACCGCGACCGAAGCCGAGTTTCCAAGCGTCAGAGCGGGCAGTCCGGTAACACCCTGAGCCTTGATCACCGCGATATCGGAAAACGGATCGCGGCCCACGAGCACGGCTCGGGCCGACCGGCCATCGCTGAAGTACACGCGGAGTGAGGTGTTCGACGCCAGGCCGTCCAGCGTGATCACGTGATTGTCAGTCACGATGTAGCCGCCCTGGATCACAAAGCCCGATCCGGTTCCTTCGCTGCCGTCGACCTTAATCATCACCACCGCGGGCGTATCCCTGGTGGCGACTGCGGCCACTGAGCCGGCCGGCCGATTCTGCGGGATGGGCGGCACCTGGCCGAGGGTGAAGCTGGCGTTGGTTGGGCTGTCGGCGGCGCGGACCGCCACGTAGCCGCCGATCGCGCCGGCCAGCAGGCTGCAGGCAAGGCACGCGCCGGCCATTGCCGCCAGCAGGCGGATGCGCGGGCGCCGGAGCCCGGCGGGCCACCGTGAACTGCCGTTCTGCTGGTCCTGGCCGGCCGTGTGGCGCAGCAGCATCCCGGCTGTCTCAGCAAACCGGGCATGGCGGGAAAACCCGGGGCTACCAGGCCAACGTCGTCGCGACGGGCTGCTCGCGGCAGCAAGGCGCCCATGACGGAGGCCGGCGGCCCGATCGCCCGGAGTTTGCGATGCACCTTGATCAGCATGGCCATCAGCTGCGGCGTGGCCCCCCGATTCCCCTGAACCGCCCGGCTCTCCCGCGTCATGAGCCGCCGCTTGCTCGCCAGGCACCGCCCCGCTGGCCGACCTGGACAGGCCGGCCATCGAGCTCGCCGGGCGGGCTGCCATGGGCTGGCCGGACGGTTCGGCAGCCGGTCTGACCGGATCACTGGCGCCGTCTGGCCCGGCCTCGTCCGACATCGCCTGCCTCCCCCATGAGGGCGCCCCGAGCCCCGCCCACCGACCGCGTCGGAGGTCTATGTGCCCAGGGCGCAGCACCGGTAGGCATGCCAAGACAGCAGGTTTAGGACACTACAAGCCATCGGAAAAGCGCTCACCGACCGGCAGCCGCGAGTCGGGCGACGATGAAATTCCGGGCGCGGTCAGCGATGCGGGAGCGTCCAGCCGGCCGGTGCCACATCCAGACCGGGCCGGATGGAGTACGGGTCCAGCTCCTGACGAGACGAGTCCTGTCCCGTCCCTTGCTGACCCGCATACGCGCGGGGCACGACCAGCACATCGACCGATGGTGTGGTGGGACGCGCCGGCGCCTGAGCCTGCGCATCACCACCCGCGACCGCGGCGACTGTGCCGAGGCCCGCCAGGAAAACGACGAGGGAACCAGCCAGGAAATACTTGCCAGCGCGCATGTCCGGCCGGTCGCCGTGGCTGGGCCAGACTGGCTGTGGCGGCTGCCAGACATCCTCGTCCTGGCTGATCGGCTCGGCCAGAGCGAGCTCGCTCAGCTCCATCAAACGCCCGGTGAGGGTGTCGTCGGCCGCCGCTTCGCCGAGCGCATGCATGCGGCGCTTGAGCATTCGCAATGCAGCGGCCTCGTCCCGACATGAGCCGCACTTGGCCAGGTGCACGAGGACGCGCTCGCGCTCCTCGGCTATGAGCTCGCCGTCGATCAGCGCAGAAAGGCGCTGGCCGAGATGGGTCACGGGTGCCCCCCCTGCGGCACTGGGTCGATGTGGAGGCGTGGCTGCGGCACGCTTGTCCCGATGCGTCGTGGCCGCCGGTGCTCAAGTGCCTGCCGCAGCTGTGCACGGCCGCGGTGGATGCGGCTGCGGACGGTGCCAAGCTTCACCCCGAGGGTGTCCGCGATCTCCTCGTAGGACAGTCCCTCGATGTCGCAGAGGATCACCGCGGCCCGGTACTCGGGCGCCAGCGCCATCAGCGCGGCATGGATGTCCCCGTCCAGGTGGCGGTCGTCGAAGGCCTGTGCGGGCGTCGGCTCCGAACAGCCCAGGCGCGCCTCAGTCTCATCGGCCAGGCCTTCGAACCTGATGCGCTGGCGGCGCCTGGCCATGTCCAGGAAGAGATTGGTCGTGATGCGGTGCAACCAGCCTTCGAACGTGCCGGGCACGTAGCTGTCAAGCGACCGAAACACCCGGACAAAAACCTCCTGGGTGAGATCCTCGGCGTCGTGGGTGTTGCCAGTCAGCCGGTAGGCCAGCCGGTAGACACGCGCCGAGTGGTCCCTGACCACCGCTTCCCAGCTTGGCGGAGTCCACGCTGCTGTACTGGCAGCCTGCCTCGCAGTCCCCGCGTGCTCTACCGTGTCCCCCTGCACCGGCTCACATCCTCCAACGCCCGATACACACGAAAACCACTGGCGAGTCGGCATTGTTCCGCTGGCCCGCGGCTAATCCCCGCGACGCCGCACGGCGATGGCCCGGCCAAGGAGCGCCGCAAGCTGAAATGTCGTGCCTTGTAGCGATAGAGCGGACGTACCCCGAACTGGATGCTCGCCTCCCTGTCAGCCCCTCAACGTACGAGGTTACCCGGCCGGTTCCCGGAGCAGCGTGGCGGCGGCTAGGCTGCGGCGCAGCAGCATCACCGCAGGCGGGCCTCGTCAGCACGCACCGGGGCCTGAGCTGAGCCGATGGGAGGCAGTCATTTCGATCACCGCGGGCACCCTCGCCTACATTGAGGACTACCTGCGCGAGGATGACGCCCTGATAAACGCCCGGCGCTGTGCCGCGGAGGTGGGCGGCGCCGCCCCGGTCAGTGCGCTGACCGGAGGTACGCTCCGCTTCGCCGCCGCCGCGGTCGGAGCACGGGCGGTCGTGGAGATCGGCACCGGCTGCGGTACCTCTGGTATCTGCCTGCTCCGCGGGATGCGCCCCGGCGGCGTCCTCACGTCGGTTGACGTCGAGCCAGAACATCAGCGCCTGGCCAGGGCGGCATTCGTGGCCGCCGGGTTTCCGCCCAGCAGATACCGACTCATCGGCGGCCTGGCGCTCGAGGTGCTGCCGCGCCTAGCCGACGCCGCCTACGACATGGTGTTCTGCGATGGCGACCGGCAAGAGTTCGGCGCCTACCTGACGGCGGCGCTCCGGCTGCTCCGCCAGGGCGGCGTTGTCGTGTTCAACGCCGTCATGCCGGGCAGCGTGCCCGGCGGGAGAGTGCCGACGGAAACCGAGGCAACGGCCGCGGCCGAATTGCGCGACCAGGTGCGCGACGACGAGCGGCTCGTGCCGTTGCTGCTGCCGATCGGCAACGGTGTGCTGGCCGCCGTCAAGCAGGCCGATTAGCTGAGCACCACCCGACCGGCAGGGCGACGAAATTGCCAGCACCTGATCTAGCAGGCACTCCGGCGGGCCGGGCCGCGACGGCAGGGAAGCACGGCCGCCGGGTCGGAGTTCCACCGCGCACGGATATGCGGTCCGAAAGTCGACGATGCTGCAGTCCACGGTGCAGCGGTCCACAGGGGCGAGGGAAGCCAAAGGCCAGGTGAGGAGGCCCGCAGGCGAGTTACCGCCGGTATTAGCCGACGGCGGTGTTGAGAGCGTCGCCGAGCGAACGCGCTTCGTCCGGGGTGAGTTCGACGACGAGCCGACCACCACCCTCCAGCGGCACGCGCATCACGATGCCCCGGCCCTCCTTGGTGACCTCAAGCGGACCGTCACCCGTCCGCGGCTTCATCGCCGCCATTCTGCTCCCCTTCCCTGCCGTTGGCCGTGCCGGACCGCGAACCGCCACCTCACTGGCCGGCAGGCGGCGCCTGGCGGTACTCCAGCCAGCCACATACATCTCGATCAGTCCCTCTATTATCCAGTGTTCGGCGGCCCGATGGTAACGATCAGCATTCCCACCCGCGTCGTGGCGATACCGGGAGGCATCGGGACACTCGGTGAGAGCCGCTGAACAGGCTTCTACCCGGAGAAATCCGCTGAAAATCACACCAGCGACAATTGCGGGCAGACGGCCCGGCCGACGAGGCCGGTTGCCGTGCCAGCCGCGGCGCGGCATGCTCAGGCCACGGAACCCAGCCCACGACGAGGGAGTATCCAGTGACGGACATCGTCCTGCGCCAAGTGGACGGCCCGGTCGCCACGATCACGATCAACCGGCCGGAGGCACGGAATGCCCTCACCGCGCAGGCGAAGACAGCGCTTTTGGACGCGCTGCGGGACTGCAGCTCAGACGCTGCAATCCGGGTGGTGGTGCTCACCGGTGCTGGAAAGGCGTTCTGCTCGGGTCAGGACCTGCGCGAACACGCTGACCTGCTGGACTCTGGGACCGCGCTGGACACCGTTCAAGAGCACTACAACCCGCTCATCGAGACGATCACCGGTATGCCCAAGCCGGTGATCGCCGCCATGCCGGGGGTCGCCGCCGGCGCTGGGGCTGGCCTGGCCTTCGCCTGCGACTTCCGCATCGCTGCCCAGAGCGCCACGCTGCTGCTCGCATTCGCGCGGGTCGGCCTCGGGGCCGACTCTGGCGCCTCGTGGACCTTGCCGCGGCTTACCAGCCCAGCCAAGGCGGCCGAACTGCTGATGCTGGCCGAGCCGATCAACGCAGCAACCGCGCTGGGCCTCGGTCTCTTGACATCCGTGGTCCCGGACGAGGAGCTATCCGCCGCGGTCTCCGAGCTCGCCGCGCGCCTCGCGGCGGGGCCAACGCTGGCTTATGCCGCCATTAAGGAGGCCCTGCTGTACTCGAGCGCCCATGACCTGAGCGAGTCGCTCGCGAAGGAGGCGCAACTACAGGTCCGCCTCGGCACCACACAGGACCACCGGTCCGCGACGCAGGCTTTCGTCAGCAAGCAGGCCCCCGTCTTCGGAGGCAGCTAGTCAGCAGGCACCCTCGGCTCGATGCGGGTAGTGCGGAAGGGAGCAGGCAGGTGCAGGGCTAGGCCGGGACCTGCTCAAGGACGATCTCTTCATGTGCGCTCACGATCTGCTCGGCTGCCTCCACGAGGTCGGTGAGAGGCACCTGGTGCTGCCCGGACTGACTGCGCCAGCAGATCACGTCGGCGCGCCGCCAGACCGTCAGATATTGGCTGATCGAGAGCACCGACAGCTCGCCCATGTCGGCCCGGAGAATACTTCCGGGCAGGCCCCGGTCGGCCAGCATCCACTCCAGCTCGTCGACGAGCCAGTCTTCGGGGTACCTGGGCCTGCCAAGATGCTCGGGCACTGCCGCAGCGGGGATCCGAAGGGCGAACCAGACGGCTTTACCGGGCACCCGCCAGCTGCCGAGCCGGGACCGAGTCAGGTGACAGCCCCACTGCCCTGCCGACAAGCCGGCCACGACCTGCAGTCCGCGGCCGCTTACCGAGTCGACGGGCGCATCGGACATACCGGGCCTGCTGCCAGCGGTCCAGGATCGCTCAGCGTCGAAGAGTTTGCAGACGACCTCGCAGAACCGCCCGCTGCCTCGCAGGTAGACCCAGATCTCGGGAACGCCGGCCGCCCGCTGCCGAGCCGCGCCGACGCTCACGTCGCGGTAGGCATGCAGCGTGTTAGCGGCTAGCTCGCTGGCCATCGTCACGCCGTCGTGCAGTAGGCCACCAGGGAGTGTCAGGCTCGACAAGGCTTCCCTGAAGTAGCGGCGGGCGCCGGCCGCACAGGTCGCGTCGGTTGGCAGCGGCCGGACGAAGCACCCCCCGGCGGCGAGTCCGGCGTCCGCGAGCCGACCCGACTGCTCCGGCTCGACAGCGAGCGAATCCGCTACTGGAGCGCCGAGGAAGCCGGCCGCCTGCGCCGAGATCATCGGCGCAGCCGCCGCTGATCCTCCGGCAGTTGGAGACCCCGGCAGGGGCGGCCCAGACCCTTGCGGGACGACCCCATGCGGCCCAGATCCGCGATAGAGAGGGCCGTGCGGTCCAGAATCGCGCGACTGGATCCCGCGCGCACGAGCACCGAGCATGCCTCTATCAGCCACCGCGCCTTCGGCCGCGGCGCTCCTGACAACGGGGTTGCCAAGCCCGCTCCCGCCACTGTCGGCAGGCGTTGGCGACCGCATGCTCCTCCGCTCTGTCGAGTGAGGCCTAACCCGGGCCTCAGATTATGGTTACGTGCGAAGTTTCGCAATGGGAAGCGGCTAATGTCGCATGAAATGGCCCTAGGGTACAGTCATCGGCTTTGCTCCTTTGCGATGACTCACAGGCTTCTCCGGCTGCCTCTCAGCGGCACGCCCGGCGGCTCAGAGGATGCCGCGCATCCTGGCCGCATCTTACGCGCAGTGACCGGCCAATAACACTGAGACACCAGCCATCAATAGCCGCTTCGCTGGATTTAGCACGCGCAGCAATACCCGCGATCATCACGGCGCATTGAAAATGAACAGAAAACGCCGACCGACGCTGTTATGCGGCCGACCAGCCGCCCTCCGGCACTACCGACTGATGCAACTGGCGAGGTGATCGTTCACGATCCCGCAGGCCTGCATCGTCGCGTAGGCGGTGACCGGCCCGGTGAACCTGAAGCCGTGGCTTCGCAGTTCCTTAGACAACGCTTTGGACGAGCTCGTGGACGCTGGCACATCAGCCAGCGTGAGCGGCGGCTGGCCGACGTCCCCCGCGTATTGCCACACGAGTTTGGCCAGGCCAGCGGGCAGGTCCAGGGCCGCGCGCGCATTGGCGATGGCAGCATCAATCTTGGCCCGGTTGCGCACGATACCGGCGTCGGCGAGCAGGCGGCTGACATCGGCCGGGCCGAAGGCCGCCACCGCCTCAATATCGAAGCCCTGGAACGCCGCTCGGAAGTTCTCCCGCTTGCGCAGGATAGTCAGCCAGGACAGGCCGGACTGGAAGGCCTCGAGGCAGAGCCGCTCGAAGATGCCGGTGTCGTCCCGCACCGGCTTACCCCACTCCTCGTCGTGGTAGCCGAGGTACTCCGGTGCGGACAGGCTCCACGGGCACCGCAGCAGACCGTCTGGCCCAGGCTCGGCCGCTCCTTTGGTCATGTGTCCTCCCCGGCTGACCGAGCACCCACGGTTGCGGTCGCCGGAGCAGCCGGCTCGTCGCGCCTGGTCCGCTCGCCGCGTCTGGTCCGCTTGCCGGGTCTGGCCCGCTCGTCGGGCCCGGCAGATTCGTCAGCTGGCGCCGAAGCTGCTGCTCGGGCAGGCTGATCCGGGTCAGCCAGCTCGTCGGCCGTGGCATGCTCGGTTCCAGCAACCGGCTCGTCCGCCCAGGCCAGTTCGGATGCGACCGGCTCGTCTAGCTGGGCCGGCTCGTCCAGCTTTGCCGACTCGTCGCCTCTCGCGGACGGTGCCGCTCCGGCCACCTGACCCGTGCCCGCCAGCCCCTCTGGAACCGCCTCATCGGCTCCGGTCAGCTCGGCTGCAACCGGCTCGCCGGGCCGGGCCGACTCGTCTAGCTCGGCCGATTCCTCGGCTGGCGCGGACGGAGCTGCTCGGGCAACCTGATCCGTTCCAGCCAGCTCGGGTGCAACCGCCTCATCCGCTCCGGTCAGCTCGGCTGCAGCCGGCCTGGCATCCCGCACG
Organism: Streptosporangiaceae bacterium; assembly: GCA_036495585.1. Classification (GTDB taxonomy): domain Bacteria; phylum Actinomycetota; class Actinomycetes; order Streptosporangiales; family Streptosporangiaceae; genus JAJYUU01. The sequence goes on along the minus strand of DASXMP010000085.1, from coordinate 32,219 downwards.
GACTCCTCCGCTGCAGCAGACCCTTCCGCTCCAGGGGACTCCGCCACGTCGGCAGGCTCCTCCGCTGCCGCAGGCCGTTGCGGTCCAGGGGACTCCGCCACGCCTGCAGGCTCGGCTGCGCCCGCCAACTGCGCTGCTTCAGCCAACTGCGCCGTCCCGGCTAGGTCTTCCGCGAAATTGGCAGGCAGCGGCGCACCGAGCGGCAGCCGCCGTCCGTGGGACTCGCCGGGCCCCTCCCGCCCGGCAGCGGGAAGCCCGGGGTCGCTGTCAGTGCCCGACCTCCTGGCAGGCGACTCCGGCTGGAATTCCGCCAGCCGCCGACGCAGCCAGTCGATCTCGGCGTCCCGCTCCGCCACGGCCCGGGCGATCAGCAAGAGCGCGCGCTCAGTGGTGGCCGCGTGATACCCAAGCAATGCTGGCGGCGGCCGATAGTCGGCCACGTCAGCCCAGCTGTGGAAGTCGGAACGCCTGGGCACGTCGAGCCGGTCCCTGGCGAGCTCGCCGCCCCGGCCGACGGCCACGATGACAACGCCGCCGATAATTACGACGGCCGCAAGCAGGATCACAACGGGCACAATGCCATCGTGCCACGCCGCACGGCCTGCGGGAGCCGCACTGCCAGGGCCGGACGGCTAGGTCATGTCGGAGACCGACCGGCGCGCCTCGTCCATGCTGTGGGCTTCCTTGATGATCCGGACCACGTCGGCGGGGTCGTCAGCGACCGTGAGGAGCTCCGGGTCGTCGGGCGAGACCTTGCCGGCAGCCAGCACAGTCTCCGTGATCCAGCCGTTCAGGCCCTTCCAGTAGTCGCTGCCGACCAGCACGATCGGGAACCTGGTGATCTTGCCGGTCTGCACCAGAGTGACGGCCTCGAACAGCTCGTCCAGCGTGCCGAAGCCCCCCGGCAGGAACACGAAGGCCTGCGAGTACTTGACGAAGACCGTCTTGCGGACGAAGAAGTACCGGAACTCCAGGCCGATCTCGACGTACTCATTGATGCCCTGCTCCATCGGCAGCTCAATGCCGAGGCCCACCGAGACGCCGCCCACGCTGGCGGCGCCCTTGTTCGCGGCCTCCATGGTCCCGGGCCCGCCGCCGGTGATGACCGCGTACCCGGCCTGGGCCAGGCCAGCACCGATCTGCTCGGCTAGCTCGTACTCGGCGCTGCCCGGCGGGGTCCGCGCCGACCCGAAGACCGAGACCGCCTGACCGAGCTCGGCCAGCAGGCCGAAGCCCTCGACGAATTCGGCCTGGATCCGCAGCACTCGCCACGGGTCGGTATGCACCCAGTCGCTCGGCCCGCGCCAGTCGAGCAGGCGCTGGTCGGTAGTGGTCTTCGGGATGTGCTTACCCCGCAAGGTCGCGGGGCCCTGCCGGCGCAGTCGGCGGCGAGGTTCGGAACTCATGCCCATAACGTAGCCGTCGCCCGCACGTGACCAGAAAGGACACTCTGACCGCGCGGGTGAGAACCTGCCTGCTAGCTGCGCCTGCGCCGGTTTCTGACCGCTGGTGGAACACTCAGTGAACGGTTACCGTCCGTGTTCGGCTGCGGGGCAGGACCGGCTCGTTCCCTTGTGTGCAGGGGCTTGGCGGAATCGCTGCTCTAATCGCGGAGCGGGTGGATACGGCTCAGGCAGCGGGTAGCTTCGTATCCGTGCCGAGGTCTCGCAAGCCCGCTGCAGCCGTCGGGCGGGCGCGCATCGCGGTCGGTATGGCTGTCATCCTCGCCGCCGCCGCGATCGGCTACCTGGCCACCAGGAACTCAGCCATCGTCACGCCACGGCAAACCGTCTGCGGGGCGGGCCCGACGACCGATCAGGTACAGCTCAGCCCTGGGCAGGCCGGGATCGCGGCCGTCATTGCCGGGGTGGCAAACCAGCGCTCCATGCCGGTGCGGGCGGTCGCCATCGCGTACGCGACAGCGCTGCAGGAGTCGAAGCTCAGCAACCCGGACTACGGCGATCGCGACTCGGTGGGCGTGTTCCAGCAGCGGCCTTCTGAGGGCTGGGGCACAGCGCACCAGATCGAGGACCCGGTCTATGCATCGAGCCGGTTCTTCGCCGCCCTCGCTGCGGTGCCGCACTACCGGCGGATCCCGATCGACCAGGCAGCCCAGGCCGTTCAGCACAGCGCCGACGGCACGGCCTACGGCCAGTACGCGACCGAGGGAACCACGCTGGCCGACGCGTTTTCCGGAGCCCAGCCGCACGCGGTCTGGTGTGAGTACGGATCGGACCCGGGGCCGACCAGTCTGGCCGCGGCCGGGCGATCGCTGACCGCGGCGTTCGGATCACAGGCCAGGTTCACGGTCACTCGTCCGGCCATCGCCACGGCGAGCCACAAGGGCAGCCATACGCCAGCGGGTCCCGCCATGACCGTAGCGGTGCAGGACACTCAGCAGGGCTGGGCGATCGCCAGCTGGCTGGTAGCCCATGCGGCCAGTTACGGCATTAAGGACGTAACGTACCTGGGCTACCGGTGGGCGGGCTTCACGGGCTCGGGCACCTGGACCCGACTACACGCTGGTCACGGCTCACGGCCTGACCCCACCACCGTGACCGTTGGCTGATACATTGCGAACCCCGGGTTCGGCCGCTTGCACCCGATCCTGCCGGGAACGCGATACTGGTGTTTAGCCGCGACACTTGGGGTCAGCCGCATCGCTGAGTGCACCAGGGGCGCGGAAAGAAGAGGAGTTCGGAAGTGACGTATATCATCACGCTGCCCTGTGTCGATGTGCTCGACAGGGCGTGCATTGAAGAGTGCCCGGTCGACTGCATTTACGAGGGCGAGCGGATGCTTTACATCCACCCGGATGAGTGCGTCGACTGCGGTGCTTGCGAGCCCGTTTGCCCGGTTGAGGCCATTTTCTACGAGGACGACGTGCCGGATCAGTGGAAGGACTACTACAAGGCCAACGTCGAGTTCTTCGCCGACCTCGGCTCCCCGGGCGGCGCCTCCAAGACCGGCAAGATCGGCACCGACCATCCGCTTGTCGCCGCGTTGCCGCCGCAGGAGACCGACCACTAGAACGGGAACGTCGCCGTGACCGGTAGCGGCAGGGTCCGCGCTGGCAGTGCTGTCCGGCCCGGCCGGACTGGCAAGGCTGCCGTCGGCGGGCCAGCCATGAGCGGGCCAGGCGCCAGCAGACCAAGCGTCGGCGGACCACGAACCGACGGACCACTCGGCCGTCGGGGCACGCTGGCGGCCCGGATCCCCGCCTTCCCGTGGGACTCGCTCACCGCAGAGCGTGAGCTAGCCAGCGCCCATCCGGACGGCATCGTTGACCTGTCGGTAGGCACACCGGTCGACGCTGTGCCCGCCGTTATCCAGCAGGCACTGCGCGCCGCGGCCAACTCCCCCGGTTATCCGACGACAGCCGGAACGCCCGCTCTCCGCGAGACCGCCGCCGGCTGGCTGGCCCGACGACACGGCGTAGTCGTCGATCCCGACGCGGTGCTGCCGGTGATCGGCACTAAGGAACTGATCGCCTGGCTGCCGACGCTGCTCGGCTGCGGTCCTGGCGACGTGGTCGCTTACCCGGCGCTCGCCTACCCCACCTACGAGGTGGGTGCCCGGCTGGCCGGCTCCAGGCCAGTAGCCACGGACGGGCTCCTCGCTCTTGGCCCCGAGCGGGTCGCGCTAGCGTGGCTGAACTCTCCCGCCAATCCGACCGGCAAGGTGCTGCCCATCGAGCATCTGCGCAAGGTGGTCGACTGGGCCCGCGAACGGGGCACCATCATCGCCTCGGATGAGTGTTACATCGAACTGGGCTGGGACTCCGCGCCTGTCTCGGTGCTGCACCCGGATATCTGCGGCGACCGGCATCAGGGCCTGCTGGCCGTGCACTCGCTGTCTAAGCGCTCCAACCTGGCCGGCTACCGGGCGGGTTTCGTCACCGGTGACGCGGCCCTGATCGCCGAGTTGCTGGAGATCCGCAAGAACGTCGGCCTGATGGTCCCCGCGCCGGTGCAGGCCGCGATGGCGGCCGCTCTCTCCGACGATACGCACGCCGATGAGCAGCGTGCGCGCTATGAAGCCCGACGGAGGCGGCTGCGGCCCGCGCTGGCTGCGGCCGGCTGGCGGGTGGACGAGTCTGCGGGGGGCCTGTACCTGTGGGCCACGCATCCCGATCTGGACTGCCGTGCCTCAGCGCGACGGCTCGCGCAGGCAGGCATCCTGGTGGCGCCTGGCGAGTTCTATGGGTCCGGTGGTGCCCGTCATGTCCGGGTTGCCCTGACTGCGACCGACGAGCGGATCGATGCGGCTATAGCCCGCCTGACCAGCATCGATGCTTGCTAGTCCGCCGAACCCGCCACGATCTCAGCGAATAGCCGGTTAAATAGCTACCTTGGTGTGCGGCCTCACTGATAGCCGTCGGGGTACACGCCTGATCGAGCGAGACTGGATGACTCGCGGCCCGTTAGCGTACGACGCGGAGATGCAGGAATGGCGACCCCGGAGTCCTTCGACGCCTTCTACGCACGTACCGTCCAGGCTGTTACCAGCCAGATGCATGCGCGGGCGGAGAATGCGAGCGAGGCAGACCACGCTCTGCGGGAGGCGTATGCCCGGGCCTACCAGCAGTGGTATGAGGTGGCCGGCTACCCCGACCCGCAGTCGTGGGTCCTCCGCGTGGCCACGGACGCGTACGAGCGCCGGGTGGCCGGCCTTGGTGACTATGTCGTGCCGCGACAGGAGGCCCCCCGTGGGACAAACCTGTCCACCTGGCCTGGCATCTACCGGGAGACCCGGCCGGCCCCGCCCGGGTCCGGCCCGGCGAACGGCGCCAGCCAGTCGTCGACCGCGAGGCAGGCCGGCGAGGGCGATGGCGGTCTCGGCGGCCTAAGCATCGGCCCTGACCAGGCGTCGGTCGGCGCACTGCAGCCGTGGGAAGCAGCTGCCTCCAACCAGCAGGACAGGGATCAGGCAGGCCGGCACCAGCAGGACTGGGATGCGCCGCCAGATAGGAACCTGGACGTCTGGGCCGCGGCTGGCCGGCGCCCCCAAGGCGCGGCGGCCGACCCGAGGTTCGCGCCCGGCGAAGCCGGGACGGCTGGGGCTCTCGCGGGCTCCGCGGCTGACGCCGGCCCGAGAGTCACCGGTGCCAGTGGCGTCAGCGGCCCCGGAGCCAGCTACGACGTGTTCGGCGCCGCGGCTTCCGGCCAGGCGGCGGCCGCCGATAACGCAACGGCAGCCCGCCATGCAGCGCCAGGCCGCAGTGCAGCAACCGACAGTGCAGCAACCGACAGTGCGGCAGCCGACGGTGCAGGCGTAGCTGGCAACGCAGCCGCTGATGGTGCTGCTGGTCGCGGTGCCATGGGGTTCGGCGCCGGGGCGGACGTCGGCCCCGGATCAGACCGCCCGGCGGCCCGAGGCGCAGCGGACGTTGGTCTCGGATCAGCCGGACTGGCGGCAGGTGCAGTGGACGCCGACCTCGGACCTTACGGCCTGGCGGCAGGTGGCGCGGCGGCAGCAGGTGGCGCGGCGGCAGCAGGGACCGGGCCGACCGGTTACGGCTCCGGCGCCTACCCCGCAGGCGCCCACAGCCCAGACCACTACCGCTCAGACGACCACGGCGCGGGCGCCTACAGCCCCAACGCTTACCCCCCCGGCGCCTACAGCCCGGTGGCTGACCCCGCAGGCACCTACGGTCCGGGGACTCACCCCGCAGGGCCCGCAGGCGCCTACAGCCCGGGGACTTACCCCGCAGGGCCCGCAGGCGCCTACAGCCCGGGGACTTACCCCGCAGGCACCCACCCCTCTGCCGCCTACCCCGCAGGCAGCTACCTAGGTGGTGCGGCCGGAGCCGACGGCCTCAGTCCAACCGGTACGGTCACAGCCGCAGCTGGCGGCGCCACCATCGGGCTGACCCTGCCAGGTGGCCAGGCTTCGCCTGATTTCGCGCCGAACGGGGCCGCGATTCCTGGCCGGCCCGGCAGCGCGCCCTGGCGCCTGCGTCGCGCTGGCGGGGCGGGCGGCCTTGGTCTCCTGCGTGGCCGCACTGTGCTGGTGATTGCCCTGGTCGCCGCTGTCATCATCGGTGGCGTTGTGTACCTGGCGACCGGCGGCCACAAGACGGGGCCGGTGGCCGGGAGCAACGCCGGCACCCATCAGGTGCCAGGCAAACCGAAGCCCACCATGCTGTCAGCCGGCCAGACAGGCGGCCGGGCGGCCGTGCCCTGGCCGCTGGTCGGGCCGGGCTGGACGCTCGCCGAGTACTCAACCGCACACGCAGATGCCAACGGGCTCCCGGCGGGCGGCGGCTACATCGCTTACCTGGTCGACCCGAAGGGCGGCAAGTACCTGATCCGCCGACTGCCCGGCGGCGCGACCCCCACCCTGGTCGCCTGGTCCGGCGACGCCGGCCTTGCGCTCTTCCTCTCGACGCCAAGCGGCAGCACGCCTAGTTACAGCCTGCTGGATGTGCATAGCGGGCGGCTCACCGGCCTGACTGTGCCGGCCGGCGTCTTCGTGACCGGCTTCACGCAGCCGAAGGGCCTGAACCTGCTCGCGGTCCACGAGACTTCGCAGGGCTACCAGCTACGTCGGTACAACCTGGACGGCACCTTCCAGGCCACCCTCGCCAAATCGCGCCGGCAGCCCGATCAGCCGAATGACGTCTGCGAATCGACCTGCGCCGCGATCAGCTCGCCGAATGGCCTGACCGACGTCTGGGGAGTTGCCGGTGGCGAGATGGCACTGGTCAGCAACGCTGGCGGCGTGATCCGCAAACTGCACGTGCCAGGCAGTGGCAAGCCGCCGTCCTGCCTGCCGGTGAGCTGGTGGAACTCGGCGACCGTACTTGCTGACTGCGCCGCGCCCGGCCAGCCGAACCCAAGCTCTCAGCGTCTTTGGCTAATCCCTGCAAGCGGCAACGCCGCCACGCCGCTAAGCTCGGCCGCCGGCGGATCGTCCGGCAGCGGCTTCATCCGTGGCGCGTGGCGGACTGACGGGCAGGTCTACGTGACCCAGACCACTGCCCAGCAATGCGCCGGGGCAGCGAGCGGTCCAGGCGGACTCGGCATCCAGCGGGTAGCGACGGATGGCTCGAGCTCGCAGATCAACGTCCAGGGCAGCACGAATAATTACAACAACATCGTGTCCGGCCTCGGCAATCGCTTGATCGTGTTGAGCCAGACCAGTTGCCCGGGCACGTCCTCGCTGCTCTCGCTCGACCCCGCCACCGGTGCGTCACGCCCGCTGCTCTCCGCGCACTCGGGCGAATTCGGTGTAGTCGCGGCGACGCCGTTTGGCGCTGGACCAGCCGCCTATACGGCCAGCTAGCGAGCTACCGGCCGGCCGGACCGCCAATCCTCCAGTACTGACCGTGGTCGCGCTCCAGTAGTGCCTCGTCGACCAGGTACCGGCGCAGCGCGCAATGGTCCGGGTGCAGCACTCTGAGCAGGCCATCCACCTGCTCCTCGGAGTACCTCGCCCCGGGCTCGAACGCGGTCACGACCGTCTCCAGCAGCCGCAGCCGCCGCGACCGCTTGGCTGGCATCAATTCGATCCGGCCGTCGCGTACGAAGGCCTGCAGGCTGTCGTCATTGGCCAAGGCGGAAAGGACGCTGGTCGGGCTGAGTTCGGGCATGGCCAGGATTATCGGCCGCGGTCCGCCGCAACGCCAACGGCTTTATTGCGCCACCGATGACACATTTGTCGACCTTATGAACCAGCAAGTGCCGTAACAGGGACGCAGCAGGGGTGCGCCCGAGGAGACGACAAAATCGCCAGAACTCCAGCAACTTGGTGACACCTCGTCGGATTCCTGCCCCCGGCATGTCCGTGTCATGCCCGGCAGGGTGTCACCAGGTCATGGCCGATGCCCGCACTGGGCCTGTAGTTGGCGTCAGCGCGACATCAAGAAGATATATCTTGTCTCAGCCAGCGGCGCGCTCTATACTCGGTACCGAGTGATCGATGATGAGTAAGCACCTGGACCACGACAGTGCGCGACCGGCCGATGCCGCCGCCGCGGGCCGCCGACCTACACCGCCGCCCACACAGCCGCGGCCACCTAAGCGTCGGCCGCTGCCGCGGACACCGGTCGCTCTCTCAGTACTCAATCTCCTGAACGAGCGGCCGATGCACCCCTATGAGATGCGCGTGCTGATGCGAGAGCGCGGCCATGACCGCGCTTTCCAGATCAAGGAATCGTCGGTATACGACACTGTCACCCGGCTTGCCGACCGTGGCTTCATCGAGCCGGTCGAGGTGAGCCGCCAGGGACGCCGGCCCGAGCGCACCGTCTACGCGATCACCGAGGTCGGCCGGGAGGAACTGCTGGTCTGGCTCAAGGACCTGACCAGCGAGCCGGATTCGAATTACCCCCAGTTCGCGGCGCCGCTGATGTTCGTCTATGGCCTCGGCCGCGAGAACGCGATCACCGCGCTGCGCCAGCGCGCGGCCAAGCTCGAAGCCCAGATCTCATCCTCGGACACCTTCCGGCGCGCCATCACTACTGAGCTGACCGACTTCCCGCGGCTCTTCGGCATCGAGGAGGAGTATGCGCAGGCCATGCGCAGGGCCGAGCTGGCGTGGGTCCGCGCCACAGCGGCCGAGATAGAGGACGGCACGATCGAGTGGCCCGTCGCCGAGGAGGTGGCGAGCAAGCCGACGCCAACAAGGGACTGACATTAAAAGGGCCCTCGGGGCTGCCACCCCGAGGGCCGGAACCCAGAGCGCCAGCACAGCCGGCCTACCCCAGGGCTACCGCTTGCAGGATAGACCGGCTTGTCGCTGCCACCGACTCAGCCAGGCGGACCAACGACCGCCTGCCTCGAAACGGAGCAGTCATGCCAGGAACACATCATCGCGGCGACGCGGTCCGCGCCAGCGGACTACGCAAAGCCTTCCACGCCAAGCACGGAACGATTGAGGCCGTGCGCGGTCTCGACCTCGCCGTGCCGGCCGGCCAGATCTTCGGTTTCCTCGGGCCGAACGGGGCCGGCAAGACCACAACGCTGCGCATCCTTACCACGCTCCTGCCCGCCGACGCGGGCGAGGCGCATGTTGCCGGGGCCGATGTTCGCCGCGAGCCGGCCGAGGTCCGCCGGCGGATCGGGTACGTCGGGCAGCTCGGCGGCGCCGACACCACCGCAACCGGCATGGAGAACCTGCGGCTTCAGGGCCGCCTCTACGGCCTCAGCCCGGCAGCCGCGCAGCGCCGGGCCGACGAACTGGCCGGGGTACTCGACCTGGGCGAATTCGCTGGCCGCATCGTGCGCAGCTACTCCGGCGGCCAGCGTCGTCGCCTGGAGGTTGCACTCGGGCTGATGAACCGCCCGCAGGTCCTGTTCCTGGACGAGCCGACGACGGGCTTGGACCCGCAGAACCGGGCGAACCTCTGGGACCAGCTCAGGCAGCTGCGAGCCGATGGCACCACCGTGTTCCTGACCACGCATTACCTGGACGAGGCCGACCAGCTCAGCGACCGGCTGGCCATCGTCGACCACGGCGAGGTCATCGCCCAAGGCAGCCCGCGCGAGCTCAAGGAGAAATACTCAGGCGGCGCCGTCAGCCTGGTGCCACGGCTGCCCGCCGCTCAGCTGCCGCTCCTGGCTGCCGAGCTGGCCACGCTGCCGGTCGTCGGCGCCGCGACGGTCGAGGGCGAGACGCTGCGCCTGACCGTCACCGGAGCCGCCGACGCGATGGCGGTCATCTTCAACCAGCTCCGGACCGACGGCATCGAGGTGCGGTCGGCGGCGCTGGCCGAGCCTTCCCTAGACGACGTGTTCTTGCGCGAGACTGGTCGATCGCTACGTGACACCGGCGCGCCCAGACCGGCCGGCCAGGACCGCGAGGAGGTGGCGGCATGACTGCCGCCGTACCGGCTCTCACGCTGCAAAGCGGGCTGTTCTTCCGGCGCAAGCTGCTAGAGACCCTCCGCCAGCCCGTCTGGATCGCCACCGGGCTGGCCACGCCACTGCTGTACCTGGCGCTCTTCGAGCCGCTGCTGAAGTCGGTGACGGGCGCGGGCGGATTCCCCGCCGGCACGGTCCTTAACGTTTTCGTCCCCGGCATTCTCGTGCTGCTGGCGTTCGGCGCGGGCATGGGCGCCGGCTGGACGGTCATCTGGGAACTCGACTCTGGAGTGATCGAGCGACTGCGCGTGACGCCCGCCAGCCGGCTCGCGCTGCTGCTCGGAACCGTGCTGCGCGACATCGCGATGTTCGTGACGCCAGCCGTGGTTGTGGTGGCGATCGCAATCCCGCTCGGCTTCCATGCGCACTGGGGCGGACTGGTGCTGCTGCTGGTTTTGCTCGCCCTGCTGACGGCGAGTTGCTCGGCCTGGTCGTCCGCGCTTGGCATCAAGCTCCGTCAGATCGGCAGCCTCGCCGCGGTTGTCACCGGGTTGCAACTGCCACTCACGCTGCTGGCCGGGATCTTGCTGCCGCTCTCGCTCGGACCGACGTGGCTGCGCGTGCTCGGCCATTTCAACCCGCTCTACTACGCGGTGCAAGCCGCCCGCAACCTGGCCGACGGTGATATCGCCACGCCCGCCGTTGGCGTCGGCTTCGCCGTTATGGCCGGGATCACCGCGCTCACGTTGTGGTGGGGCACCAATAGTTACCGCAAGGCGATGGCCTAGCAAGCCGAGAAACACCCTGCAGGCTGGCGCGACTGCTTGCCACCCAAGCGGCCGTGCCAGCCTGCGGCCGAGCATGACGGGCACCGGGCCGGCCCCTTGAGCGCACGTTCCTGTTCAAAGGTTCCTAAGCTGGCGGCATGCTCCGTCTGTATGACACCAGGCAGCGTTCCGTCACCGACATCCTGCTGGCTCGCCGCGGCCAGCTGCGGCTGTATGCGTGCGGGCCGACCGTGTACCGGTTCGCGCATGTCGGCAACCTGCGAACGTTCCTGCTGCCCGACCTGATCAAGCGGAATGCCGAACGCCACGGCCTGTCGGTGATCATGTGCCAGAACATCACCGACGTCGGGCACCTGGTGGATGACGGTGAGGCCGATCCAAACGGCGAGGACAAGGTCCTGGCTCAGGCCCGGGCCGAGGGCAAATCCGCACTGGAGATTGCCCAGTTCTACACCGACGCGTACCGGGCCGATTGCGCGAGTCTCAACATCGCGCCGCCGGACTTCGCGCCCCGTGCCTCAGAGTCGATCGACCTGATGATCGAGATGATCGGCAAGCTGATCGACTCCGGGCACGCCTACCCGGCCGGAGACGGATCGGTGTACTTCGACGCCCGTAGCTTCACCGACTACGGTGCGATCTCCGGCAACCGGCTCGACTCGCTCCGCCCCGGCTACCGCACGCACGGCGAGGTCGACTCGCACAAGCGATTCCACGCCGACTGGGCGCTGTGGAAGGGCGCGCCGGAAGACCGCGAGCTGACCTGGCAAACGCCCTGGGGCAACGGATTCCCCGGCTGGCATACCGAGTGCTCTGCCATGTCCCTGCGCTATCTCGGCAACGTGATCGACATCCACACCGGCGGGATCGATCTGCGCTTCCCGCATCACGAGGACGAGCGCGCGCAGTCCAACTCCCTGACCGGGCACGAGGTGGTGCAGCACTGGGTGCACGGCGAGCACGTGCTGTTCGAGGGTCGGAAGATGGCCAAGTCCACCGGCAACGTCGTGCTGCTCGCCGACGTCGCCGGGCGGGGCCTGGACCCGCTTGCCGTTCGGCTGGCTTTCCTGGAGCACCGCTACCGGCAGCAGATGAACCTGACCTGGGACACGCTGACGGCTGCCGACGCCACCGTACGCCGCTGGCGGGAGCTGGTGGCCGAGTGGGCCGACTCGCCGAGCAAGCCAATGTGCGCCGAATACTCGCAGCGGATCAGCGACGCGCTGGACGACGACCTGGACACACCGACTGCGCTACTGACGCTGCGGGAACTGGCCAAGGACCCGGAGATACGGCCTGGCTCCAAGTTCGAGACGTTCGCCGCCGCCGACCGGGTGCTGGCGCTGGACCTAGTGAGCCTGATAGGCCGGCCGCGACCCGCGCCGGCGCCGCTGCCTGCCGGGGCTGACGACAGGCTGGCCGAACGGGCGGCCGCCCGGGCACGCAAGGACTTTGGCACCTCGGACCGGCTGCGGGACGAGCTGGCCGAACTCGGCGTGGCCGTGGCCGACACGCCCGAGGGCCAGACCTGGATCGTCACGGCAGCCGCACGCCGCGGGTGAGCTGACAAACCCAGCCCGCGCCAGTGGGTATAACTCCGCCCGCACGTCAGTCCGCAGGGGACAACCCAGCCCGACGCCGGGGGCTGACGTGACAGCCCCAGCCGACGGCAGCCCGACGTGGCCCATACGGAATGCATCAGACGCGCAATGGATCGCTGGATACCGCGAGCTCTGCGCAACAGATCGCCACTCATGCGCATTTCTTACCTGCGGTTCTTGTCGTCGGCACCACGTAAGCTAAGTCAGAAATAGACCTCAAGATCGAGCCGCTTGGGAGCGCCAGCCATGACGGATTCCGCCAGGACCGACACCCCCAGGAACAGGGCAAGCACCAGGGTCTCGACCGGGGCCCGGACGTACCTGATGTGCCCACCCGAGTACTTTGCGGTCGAATACGCCATCAACCCCTGGATGCACCCGGGTGAGCCGGTCGACGCAACCCTCGCCATGCACCAGTGGCATGACCTACGACAGGCCTTCCTCACACTCGGGCACACCGTCCACACGATCACCCCTGTGGCCGGCCTGCCCGACATGGTCTTCGCGGCGAATGGCGCCACCGTGATCGACGGCAAGGTGCTCGGCGCCAAGTTCCGGTACCCGCAGCGGCAGCGGGAAGGGATGGCCTACCTGGACTGGTTCCGGCAGGCCGGCTACCAGGTCACGCAGGAGCCGGTGGCGGTGAACGAGGGCGAGGGCGACATCGTCTTCGCAGGTCGCGCAATCCTGGCCGGGCACGGCTTCCGCACCGACCCCGCGGTGGCGGGCGAGCTGACCCAGCTGTTCGGGCTGCCGGTGATCAGCCTGCGACTGGTGGACCCTCGCTTCTACCACCTGGACACCGCGCTGACCGTGCTAGACGCTGACACGGTCGCCTACTACCCGGCAGCCTTCGACGACGCCGGGCGGGCGGCCCTGTCCTCGCAGTTTGCCGAGCTCATCGAGGTCAAGGACGAGGACGCCGAGGTGCTCGGGCTGAACGCGATCAGCGACGGGCGCCACGTCGTGCTGCCCACGCAGGCGGCCGGACTGGCCGCCCAGCTGGCGGCGGCTGGCTTCGAGCCGGTCGGTGTCAACCTGTCCGAACTGCTCAAGGCTGGCGGCGGTCCCAAGTGCTGCACCCTGGAGCTTCGGTAACCCCCGGGCCAGCCGGCCCTAGCTGACGTAGCCGAGCCGAGCTTGTGGAGGACGACATGGCAGGCACGAGCGCCACTCCCAATGCGTCGCTGAGCCCAGCCACCGCCGCGCTGCACGCGCAGGCGGAGGCCCACAGCGCGCACAACTACCACCCGCTGCCGGTCGTGATCGCACAGGCCGAGGGGGCCTGGGTGACCGACGTCGACGGACGCCGGTACCTGGACCTGCTGGCCGCATACTCAGCGATCAACTTCGGTCACCGGCACCCTCGGCTCGTGGCGGCTGCCAAGCGCCAGCTCGACCGGGTGACCCTGGTGAGCCGGGCGTTCGAGCACGACCAGTTCGGACCATTCTGTGCCGAGCTCGCAGCCCTGGCGGACATGGAAATGGTCCTGCCCATGAATACCGGCGCCGAGGCGGTGGAGACCGCGATCAAGACTGCCCGGAAGTGGGGCTATGAGGTCAAGGGCGTGCCGGACGGCGAAGCCGTGATCATTGTCTTCGACGGCAACTTCCACGGCCGGACCACGACGATCATCAGCTTCTCTACCGACCCGGACGCCCGCGATGGCTTCGGCCCCTACACACCCGGCTTCCGGATCGTGCCCTATGGCGACCTGACAGCCCTGGCCGCGGCGATGGACGAAAAGGTCGTCGGCGTGCTGGTGGAGCCGATCCAGGGTGAGGCGGGTGTGCTCGTCCCGCCGGACGGCTTCCTGCCCGGCGTACGCGACCTGTGCACTTCGCACGGCGCCCTGATGATCGCCGACGAGATCCAGTCCGGTCTGGGGCGTACCGGTACCACGTTCGCCTGCGAGCACGAGAGCGTCGTGCCAGACATGTACATCCTCGGCAAGGCTCTTGGCGGCGGCATTGTGCCCATCTCTGCCGTGGTTTCCTCGGCCGAGATCCTCGGCGTGTTCCGGCCCGGCCAGCACGGGTCTACCTTCGGCGGCAACCCGCTGGCTTGCGCCGTGGCGCGCGAGGTCATCGGCATGCTCGCGACCGGGGAGTTCCAGGAGCGGTCGGCCAAGCTCGGGGCCCGCATGCACGGACGGCTGTCAGGCCTGCCCCCGGACCGGGTCCGCGAGGTCCGCGGCCGCGGCCTGTGGGCCGGCGTCGAGTTCACAGATCTTCCCGGCCGCGTCGCCAGCGAGCGGCTCGCCGCTCGAGGCGTGCTCGCCAAGGACACACACGGCAGCACGATTCGCCTCGCGCCGCCGCTGGTGATCACCGAAGAAGACCTGGACTGGGCGATTGACCAGCTCGAGGCCGTCATCAGCTGACCCGGCTTCGCGCCGGCTGACGGGCCAGGAAGGGCGGGCGACCCTGATTCGGATCGTTTTCGAGAAGCACGCGACGACTGGCGACAACGAACTAGGTGTGGCCGCGGGCTGGCTTCCTGGCACATTGTCGGCGCGAGGCCGCGAGGAGGCCGCCGAACTCGGCCGCCGCCGAGGTCAGGATGGCCTGGCTGCCGTGTTCTGCTCCGATCTGGCACGAGCTACCCAGACGGCCTCGATCGCGTTCGACGGGATGCGCGTGCCCGTGCTAGCGGACTGGCGGCTGCGCGAGTGCAACTTCGGCGAGCTGAACGGCTCGCCTGCCGACCTCGTGCATGCTGACCGAGCCGAGTATCTCGACCAGCCATATCCGGGTGGCGAAAGCTGGTGGCAGGCCGTCGCCCGGGTCGGCCGCTTCCTTGGTGACCTCGCCTGGCGCTGGGATGGTCGGCAGGTCCTGCTGATCGGGCACATCGCTACCCACTGGGCGCTTGAGCACATGCTCGCCGATCAGTCCATGGAGGTGCTCGCCAAGGCGGAATTCCCCTGGCAGCCGGGCTGGGAGTACACGTTCAACTCGAGGGCCGTCCAGCCCTGAAACAAGTTGCTACCAGTGGTAGCATATTTCTTGTGAGCGAGGCCCGGCGCAGGGACGACCGGCGTGGCGCAGGTGAGCGACGTCAGCACAGCCAGCACGAGCCCTCGCTCAGCGCGCTTGAAGAGGCACTGCGTCAGGCACTAGAGACGGCTTCACGCGAGCAAGTGCTGCAACGCATCATCAAAGCCCTGCCAGCCGACATCGGTGCCGCCGAGACCGGGACCGGGCCGCAGCCAGGGCTGCACGGAAAGGTGCAGAAAGTGAGCGTCTCACTTCCAGCGGAGCTGACCGAGGCAGTCCGGGCCAGAACCGGCGCCGGCGGCTTCAGCCATTACGTGTCCGAGGCCGTGCAGGAGCAACTCCGCCTCGACCTGCTCGATGACCTGTCGGCCGATCTGACAGCAGCGTATGGCCCCGTCGACGACGAACAAGTGAGGCAGGCGATGACAGAGTGGCCAGATTACCCGCGCCGCTAGGCGGAGCACTCGTCCTCGATGCTCAGGGCCTCACCAAGCTCGCGGCAGGTGATCCGCTGACCAGGTATCGTTTCGAGGCCGCTAAGCGCCGGCGGGGCAACGTGGTGACTGCGGCGTCGACCCTGCCCGAGGTCCTTCGAGGCGGTCCCAAGGACGCACTCTTGTACCGCGTACTCAACAGAATCACCGTCGTCAAGATCGAGAAGGACCAGGGCCGCAGTGCCGGTGAGCTGCTCGGACGAACGGGCCTGACAGGCCATAGGTGCGCGCTCGACGCGTTGCTTGCGGTCGTTGCGATGGCGCAGCCAGGGCCTGTCGTGCTGCTGACAAGCGACCCCAACGACATGGCCATGCTCACCGAGGAGCCAGAACGACCTCAGGCAGAGCGGATAGCTATCATCCGGATCTAACGGATCCTGCGGAGGCACACACTCGTGATCCATCCCGGTCGTCCGTGATGCCGCCACTTGGCGACCTGCGGTTGGCACTGGCAGCGCGAGCGACCTGTCTAGGCGGCGTCGAACAGGCGCAACCGGCGCGCGGTGGCGGCCGCCTCTCCTCGGTTCGCGGCGCCCAGCTTGGCCAGGATGTTGGACACGTGCACGCTGACGGTCTTGGCCGAGATGAAAAGCCTCTCGGCGATGCGTGCGTTCGGCAGGCCGGCCGCGACGAGCCGTAGGACCTCGAACTCGCGCGGCGTCAGGCCGAGCCTGTCCGGCGCGTGGTCGGGTTGGGTCTCCGCCTGCGGGTCCGCCAGGTCGACCCGCGCTCGGCGCGCCAGCCTTCTGGCGTCGTCGAGCAGCCCGAACGCACCGACGTCGGCGGCCAGCGCCGCCGACTTGGCCAGCGTGCGCGCAATCTCGCCCCGGTCGACTTGCTCCGCAAGTCCCACCTCGGCCACCCGGTACAGCGCGACGCTCACTTGGTAAGGCTCACCGATCGCCTCCCATGCGTCGGCGGCATCCTGCCAGAGCCTCGCGCAGTCCGCTGCACTGGCCGAAATCACTTGCTGATCTGCGACCGTGAGACCGCAGTACCGCTCAGCACCTGGCTCGGCCGAGTCTTGCAGCCAGGCCGGGACAGGGATGTCCCGGCGCGGTTGCCCGGCCGGCGCCTGCGCCGCCAGGAACGCCGCCCGCGCCAGCTCCGCCTGGAAGGTGCGGCGGAACGCCGCCTGCACCGGGCCGACCGCGTCCAGCTTGGCGGCGTCGGTGAATGCGGCGGCCAGGACGCTGCCCGCCAGGACGATCTCTTCGTCGGTGGTCGCTGCGGAGGGCAGGCCCAGGACATCGGCAGCGACGCTAGCCGCGGTGACTACGACCGGCCACGAATAGCGAGGGCTGGCCTGCATGTCGCGCTCCGCCAGGACACGCTCGGCTGCCTCTAGTGCCGCACCGCGGCGGCCCTGAGCGGCCAGCAGGCCAATCTCCAGTCGGAAATACGGCAGGTGATTCTGCGAAACGTAACCTCCCGAACCGAGCGTGGCGCCGGCCCGGCCGAGCGCGTCAGCGGCCACGTCCAGGTCAGCGCGCCAGAGAGCCAGATCTCCCGTCAGCCGCCACAGCGAGGGCCGGTGCGAGCCGCCCGACGGGGCGCTCAGCGCGGCCACGATGACCTCGCTCGCCTCCGCCCAGCGACCAGCCGCTGCGAGCGGCTCGGCCACATTCACGGCCAGGATCGAGCCCGACGTCCGGGACAGGCCGTAGCGCTCAGCGTCCGCGAGGCCCTGCCTGGCCACCTCGGCTGCCGCCAGGTGCTGGCCCATCCCCTCCAGCACGTGCGACTCATTGATCGTGGCCGTCACCATCAAGTAGTAATCGTGGACTTCTTCGGCCGCAGTCCGAGCCTGCGCCAGCAGGTCGAGTACGTTCCGCTGATCAGTGCCGTCCTGGCCCACCATTGCCAGCGTGAGCAGCGCCCTGGCCTGGGTCGCGGGATCAGCCTGCTGCCTGGCGATGGCCAGGGCTGCGGCCGCGGAGGCGTGCGCCTGGGCGTCGAGCCCGTCTTTGTGCTGCGCATTGGCCAGGCTGGCCAGGACCAGGCCGCGGGCGCGCTCATGCCGACCGTCGCTGACGAGATCGAGCGCCTCGCGTAGTCCATCGGTGGTACCAGGAACCCCGCACTGGCTACGCAGATCCTCCCGGCGCTCCAGCAGCAGAGCCGCCCTCTCAGGTTCTGCGGCCGGGTCAACCTCCTGCAGCGCCGCCGACGCGAATGCGAGGCCGCGCTCGGATTCGCCGGCGAATCGTGCCACCTTGGCAGCTGCCTCCAGCACGGACACGTGATCACTGCCGATGCGCTCAGCCGCGTCTGGGACGCTGTCCCACAGTTCGAGCACTCGCGCCAGCATGCCGAGCTGCTCAGAGTGAGCCAGGGCCCGGCCGGCCTCCGCGGCCGCCTGCCACGCGCTGATCAGCGCCCACGTCACATCGTGCGCGGAGTACCAGTGATGGGCGAGCTCGATCGGGGCACGGCCGGCTGGCACCAGGGACGGGTCAGCTGTGATGACTTCGGCGAAGCGGGCATGCAGGCGGCTGTGCTCGCCAGGCAGCAGGTCGGAGTGCAGGACCTCCTGAATCAGCGCATGCCTGAACTGGTAGCCGTCCTGGTCGGCCAGCAGCACGTTGCCGGCCACCGCGGGCCGCAGCGCCCGGACTAGCTCGTCCTCGTCGAGGCCGCTCGCCTGCAGCAGCAGCCGGTGCCCGACGGCCAGCCCGCCAGAGCTCGCGACGCGCAGCAGCTCCCGGCTCTCCTCCGGCAGCCGCTGCACCCGAGCCAGCACGAGGTCGCGCAGTGATTCGGGCACGGCGGTCTCGCAGTCCACCAAATGCTCGACGAACAGGGGGTTGCCTTCACTGCGGCGGAACACGACATCCACCAGCGACGGCTCTGGCTCGTGGCCCAGAATCGCGGAAATCTGCGCGGCGGCGGCCGGCCGGGTGAGCCGGGGCAGCTCGATCCGGTCGACCCAGTTGTACCGAGCCAGCTCGGCCAGCAGCGGCCGGACCGGATGGGTCCGGTGCAGCTCATCGGAGCGGAAAGTAACCAGCATCAGCAGGCCAGGCAGCGCCATCTGGTTGGCCATCAAGAACGTGAGTAGGTCTCTGGTGGACCGATCAGCCCAGTGCGCGTCCTCGATGATGAGGACGACCGCGGCGGACCGGGACAGCGCGTCAGCCGCGAGTC
Source organism: Streptosporangiaceae bacterium (assembly GCA_036495585.1). Lineage (GTDB taxonomy): Bacteria > Actinomycetota > Actinomycetes > Streptosporangiales > Streptosporangiaceae > JAJYUU01. Next base: position 13,383 of record DASXMP010000085.1, on the reverse strand, counting down.
GCTCGAACAGCCCGAGCGTCTGCTCGAACAGTCTGGTCCGTGCCTCACCCTGGTAGGCCTCGTCCTCAACCGACGCAGGCTCGCCAAGCTCGGGCAGCAGTCTCGCAAGTTCCCGGCTCGCCCGGCCGCTGAGCAGCTCGGCCAGCCCGGCGGGGCTCAGCTCGCGGACAAGCTGCCGTAGCACCGCGGTAAAGGGCGCAAACGGCAGCCCGGACGGGCCAAGCTCCAGACAGGCGCCGGTCAGCACCCGGTCGTCAACGGCCTGCCCGGCGAACTCACTCACCAGCCGGGATTTGCCGACACCTGCTTCGCCACCGATCAGCACGGTAGCGGGCGCACCACGACGGGCGATCGCGAGCGCCTCGGCAAGCTCGGCTAGTTGCTCATCCCGGCCAACCAGAACCGGACTGACAGGGGACGCACTCACATCCTCAAGGATGCCAGTGGCCGCTGCCAGCCCGGAACGGTCAGCTCGCTGATTACTTCCGTGGGGCGGCATCTCGGGTCAGCACTTGCCCGCCGACGAGAAGGACCGCTGCTCGGCACCGGCCCCGGCCGGCCCGGAAGCGCTGGCGCCTGCGGTGAGCTGCTCCGCCGCCCATACAACTTCTACTGTCCGAGCCAGCCGCTCGGACGGAGCCAGGAACGGCGCTGCTGCCACGTGCGCTCGCCGCTCTGCGACAGCACGCCGTGCCATCCGCCGGTGTGCGGCGTCCCTGCGCATTTCCTCGATCCGCCCGTTTGCAATGGCCTCGGTGATCCTGGGGTTCAACATGTCTCCTCCTGGTCCCGGACCTGTCAGGTCCCGCACCATGAGAGTCGCTGTAAGACCCCCTGGCCCGAATCGGAAGCACTACCTATTTCCACGGCACAGCTGCCTTAGGCAGGCGGCCAGGGCGCGCGGGCCGCCTTAGGCGCGGCCTAAGGACCCCGACTCGGCAGAAGATTAGTCCGTTATACCCCGATATGCGGCTAGGGATACGCCTACCGCCGCTGGCCACGCGACCGGCCGAGCCGCGCCGTCCAGACTGACCCAATCAGAGCTCCGACCACGGCACACAGCGCACCGCCGAAGAGGAACCACTGCCCCGCCATGGAGTTCGTGACGATCACGGTGCCGCCCGCACTCACGCTGCTCAGCACGAGAGCCACCACGAGCCATCCACCCGCCGGCAAGACCGCGCCGCCAGCCGACCCCATGCCCCAGGCACCGAGCGCACAGGTGGCCAGGATGGCGAGGTCGAAGAAGACCGATGCCAGCGGCGCCGGGCCAAGACTGAAAAGGAAGGACCCGAGGAGTGCCTGGACCGCCCCCGCCAGCAGCAGTGCCAGATAGGCGCAGACAGTGACAACGCCGTCCCCAGCAGGCTGCTGCTGCCCGGACGACGCTCCCCACAAGGTTGGCACAGAAGAAGGCTAGCGGGGGCGAGCGACCGGTCGGCCGCGCGCGAGGACCAAGCGCACGGTTATTCCGCATGGGTGCCGTTGGACCCGCTGCCGGCTGCGGGTCAAGTGGCACTCATTCCCCTACCTACCCGAGCCCCGCCAACCCGGCAAAAAGGTCATCTTCCTTGCCACCACGCGTCCCGCCCGGCCCGGCGGGACCGGGACCGGCGGGACTAGCCAGACCGTCCGGATCGGCAGGACCGGCAAGCAGCGTGTAGTACTCGGTTGCCAGCACGCGCCGGCCGATCATGTTCGACACCGCGAAGACCGGGCCCTCGACCGCGACCTGGGTTCGGTGCGCCCGCAGCGCTGCCAGCTTGGCACCAAGGAAGCCGGCCGCATCCACTTCGGTGGTGACCAGCTCGTCATCGACCCCAAACGGCAAGTCATCCACGGACGTGACCCAGGTGAAAGTCTCGGCGTGGTAGTCACCCGGCGGGCGGATCACCTCGGCCAGCACCGAGCGCGGCATCGCTGTGGCGTAGAACTTGCTGACCAGTCCGCCGGCCAGCTCAAACGCTCGCCAGGCCACCCGGTGCGCCTGGATGTGGTCGGGGTGGCCGTAGAAGCCGTTGGCGTCGTAGGTCACCATCACCTGCGGCCGGACGGCCGTGATGACCGCGAGCAGCTCGGCTGCTGCCTCTTCGACATCGGCCTGCCAGAAGCACCCTGGCACGTCGTTGGATGGCAGGCCCATCATGCCCGAGTCCCGCCACCGCCCGGCGCCACCAAGGAACCGGTGATCGGCAATGCCAAGCGCCTCGCACGCGGCCGCCAGCTCGCCGATGCGATACTCGCCGAGACCGCCGCGCTGATCAGCCGCCAGCTGCGCGAGCTCAGGCGGGATGACCTCGCCCAGCTCCCCGAGCGTGCAGGTGACGAGGGTGACCTGCGCGCCTGCGGCCGCGTACTTCGCCATCGTGGCGCCCGTCTCGATGGACTCATCGTCAGGATGTGCATGCACGAGCAGAAGTCGCTTGCCATCAGGGCGCTTGCCGTCCGGTTCTGGCATGGCCGCGAGCCTACTCAGCAGCTCCGGACGCTAGCTGGCAGGATCTATCGGGTGACTGACTCATTCCCCCGGCAGGCGGCCCGAACGCGAGGCTTCAGCCTCGGCGCTCCGCGCTCGTTCCAGCTCTCCCCAGATGGCCAGACCGTGATCTTCCTCCGTTCGCAGGGCGGCACCGACCCAGTGACCTGCCTGTGGTCGCTCGATGTCAGCACCGGCGCCGAGCGCCTGATCGCCGATCCAGCAAGCCTTGGGGCAGCTGCGACGGACGACCCAGTCGAGAAGGCGCGCCGGGAGCGCGTGCGCGAACGTGCCGAGGGCATCGTCGGCTTCGCCACCGACGCAGCCGCGACGCTCGCCGCTTTCGCCCTCGGCGGTGCTGTCTACCTGGCCGACCTCCGCGAGACCGGGCCGCAGGCGGTGCGGCAGCTGCCTGCCAGGACACCTGCAGCCGACCCGCGCCCGGACCCGAGCGGCCGCCTGGTGGCCTACGTCAGTGACGGTGCCCTCCGGGTCTACGAGCTGGCCACGAGCGAAGACCGCGCCCTCGCCGATCCTGGCGGCGCCGACGGCATCAGCTTCGGCCTCGCCGAGTTCATCGCAGCCGAGGAGATGGACCGCAGCCGCGGCTACTGGTGGGCGCCCGATGGCAGCGCGATCCTGACCGCCCGCGTCGACGAGACCCCGATGCAGTTCTGGCACATCGCCGACCCGGCGAACCCGGCCACCCCGCCACGCGCCGTCCGCTACCCGGCGGCAGGCACGCCCAACGCCGACGTCACGCTCGTCATCGCCAGCCTGGACGGCCGGCTGACCGAGGTGAGCTGGGACCGGGCGACGCTCCCGTATCTGGTCACCGCGAGCTGGGATGACGGCGCCCAAGAAGGGGAACGGCGCCGTCCTGCCGGGCCGCTCATCGTCGTGCTCAGCCGTGATCAGCACGACATGCGCATCCTGCAGGCTGATCCAGCCACCGGCGAGACGACCCTGGTCCGAGCCGACGCCGACCCGTCCTGGGTGGACATCGTGCCCGGGGTGCCAGCCAGCACCGGCGATGGCCGCATCGTGTGGACCGCCGACGTCGACGGGGCCAAGCGCCTGGTGGTCGGCACCGCGGCCGAGCACGCGGCCGGCACGGCGCAGATCGTGACACCGGCCGAGATCAACGTCAGGGCCGTCCTTTCCGTGGACGCGGACACGATCCTGTTCAGCGGCTCGGCGGAGGACCCGGCGTCGGTCTGCCTGTGGACGGCCGGGCCGGACGGGGTGCGGCTTGCCAGCCCGCCGGAAGGCGCGCACACCGGCCTGCTGTCCGGCGGCACCCTGCTACTGGCCAGCCGGACCCTGGCCGAGCTGGCGCGCAAGAGCCTGCCAGCCACCACTGCGGATGCGGAGGTGGAGCCGCGCCTGACCGTGCGAATCCTGCGGCCGCAGCCGGACGGCCCGCGACAGGGCAGAGAGCTGGTCGCCGACATCAGCTCGTTCGCCGAGACGCCGGCGCTGCCGCCCCGCAAGCCGGAGCTGACCTGGTCGTCCGGGTCATCTCGCATCCGCACGGCGATCCTGCTGCCGTCCTGGCATCAGCGTGGCTCGGCCAGGCTGCCGGTGCTCTGCGACCCCTACGGGGGCCCGCATGGCCAGCGCGTGCTCGCCAGCGACGCCATGTACCTGAGCTCGCAGTGGTTCGCCGAGCAGGGTTTCGCCGTGGTGATCGCGGACGGCCGGGGCACGCCCGGCCGCGGCCCCGCGTGGGACCGCGCCGTCACCGGCGACCTGGCCAGCGGCGTGCTGGACGACCAGGTCGAGGCGCTGCAGTCAGCCGCGCAGCACTGCACCGACCTGGATTTGAGCCGGGTCGGGATCAGGGGCTGGTCGTTTGGCGGCTTCCTGGCCGCGCTTGCTGTGCTGCGGCGGCCCGACGTGTTCCATGCTGCCGTCGCAGGCGCTCCGCCCACCGACTGGCGGCTCTACGACACGTGCTACACCGAGCGCTACCTCGGTGACCCCAATACCAGCCCGGAGATCTACGCGCGCAGTTCTCTGCTCGGCGATGCGGCCAAGCTGTCGCGGCCACTGATGCTCGTGCACGGCCTGGCCGACGACAACGTGGCGGTGGCGCACACGCTGCGGTTGTCCTCGGCCCTGCTGGCCGCTGGCCGGCCACACACCGTGCTGCCCCTGTCCGGAGTAACCCACATGGCCTCGCAGGAGGACGTGGCGGAGAACCTGCTGCTGCTCCAGGTGGACTTCCTGCGCACCGCACTGGGTATCCAGAAGCCATGACAAGGCTGCTCATCGGCGGTTATTCCGGCGGCAAGGGAAATGGCACCGGGATCAGCGTGCTTGAGGACGGCAGGGTCACCACCGCGGTGCTGGCCGACTCGCCGTCCTGGATCGCCAGGCACCCCTTCCTGCCGGTCCTGTACGCGGTCGCCGAGACCGACGAGGGCCACGTGCATGCCTGGGCGCTGAAAGACGGGGCACCGGCCGAGTCACTCGGCAGCGGCGCGACCGGCGGCGCCGAGCCTGCGCATCTGACGGTCGACCCATCCGGCCGGTTCCTGATGACCGCGAACTACAGCGGCGGCAGCATCAGCGTGCACCGGCTCGGGCCCGACGGGGGAATCGGCGTGCGAACCGACCTGGTCCAGCACGAGCGGCACGGCGACATGCCGCGCCAGGAAGCTGCCCACCCGCACATGGTGCGTGCGCTGCCCGCGGCACCGCCCCAGCCGGACGATGCCACCGCCAGCGTCCTCGTCGTCGACCTCGGCGGCGACGCCATCTACCGGTACCAGCTCACCGACGAGGGCAAGCTCAGGCCCGACGGCATCATCTCGAGCCCGCCGGGTGCAGGTCCCCGGCACGTGCTGGCCGCCGGCGGCCGGTTCTTTGTCACCGCCGAGCTCAGCGGGCAGGTCCTGGTCTATGACGCCGCCGGCGCACCGCTCGGCGCCCTCCCGGCGAGCCGGTCGGATGGTCCGAACCAGCCTTCCGAGCTGGCCGCCAGCGACCGCTTCCTGTATGTGGCGAACCGCGGGCCGAACACCGTGGCGGTTTTCGAGCTGACCGAAGACGAGGAACTACCGCGCTTCGTCACCGAGGTGGCGACGGGTGACTGGCCCCGGCATATCGCGCTCGACAAGGGACTGCTGTATGTCGCCAACGAGCGCTCGCATGAGGTGATGACCATGCGAATCGACCCGGTCACCGGCATCCCGGCACTGGCCGAGACGACCGAGGTGCCCAGCCCGACCATGGTGCTGCCGTGACCGGACCAGGCGAGGCAGCCGGACCAGGCTTAGGGTCCGGCCGAGCGCGAGCGCGTGACCTTGGCCTGGCCCCCGGCACGCTGCCTGCAGGGCGGACGAATGCGATCACCGACGTATCCGGGGTCCGGGTGGGCCACGCAACGCTGATCGACGGCAACGACATCAGGACCGGGGTCACCGCGATCGTGCACGACGGCCTGCTCGGCGGCACGCTGCCGGCCGGGCTGTCGGTGTTCAACGGATACGGCAAGATGACCGGCGCCACCCAGGTCGCCGAGCTTGGCCAGCTTGAGACACCAGTGCTGCTGACCAGCACGCTGTCGGTTTTCCGGGTCGCCGACGCCCTGCTGTCGTATTTGCACGAGCTACCCAGCAGGCAAGGCGTCGCCACCCTGAATCCCGTCGTGGCCGAGACCAACGATGGCTACCTGTCCGACATCTGGGCCCGCCCGATCACCAGCCAGCACGTCTACGACGCACTCAGCGGCGCGACCGCCGGCCCGGTCGCCGAGGGCTGCGTCGGTGCGGGCACTGGGACCGGCGCGCTCGGCTTCAAGGCCGGTGTCGGCACCTCGTCGCGGGTGGTGGAGTGCAGGGCGGCCGAGGGCGCCGAGCCCGCTCGGGTCAGTGTCGGCGCGCTCGTCCAGGCGAACTTCGGTGGTGAGCTGACGGTAGCTGGCGTGCCGGTGCCGGCCGCCGGCCCGCAGCCGGGGGCTGGTCCGGCAGGCGGGCCAGCCTCCCCGGGCAGCCCTGGCCAGCAGGGCGAGCCGCCGGGCCCCGGCGGATCCTGCGTGATGGTCCTCGCCACCGACGCGCCGCTTGACGCACGGTCGCTGACCAGGCTGGCGAGCCGGTCGTTCGCCGGGATGGCGCGGACCGGATCGGATTTCAGCGGCCAGAGCGGGGATTACGCGCTGGCGTTTAGTACCGCGAGCGAGCTGGCGGCCGGGGACGGCGAGGGAAACGTTCCCCGTCAAGATCTTGATCTGCTCTTCCGGGCCGCGATCGAGGCGACCGAGGAGGCCATCCTCAACTCGCTGTTCATGGCAGTGACCACCAGGGGCTATCGCGGCCACGTCCGGCATGCGGTCCCGCTGGACAGGGTCCGGGCACTGGTCAGCGGCCGGTGATCGAGGGCGCCTGAGCGAAGACCTCAGGATCCGATCAGCAGGCCGCAGTGCGTGGTGATGCGGAACGTGCCGTCCGGCCGCAACGGCACCATGGCGGCCACGGCCGCTGCGAAGGCCGCCGGGTCCGGCATCGCCTGGAATACCCGCATGCTCTCCACGTAGCTGGCCAGCGGTTCAGTGCCTGGCAGCACAAGCTCGGCGACGAAATCGTGTCGGCGGACGGAGCCGAATTCCTGCGCTAGCAGTTCCGCGCCGAAGTCCAGCGTGACCTTGAGCGCCGCGTCGTAGTCCGCTCCGACCCGGGCCGCGGACAGGCCGACTTCGGCGGCTGCCGCGATCAGCAGCGCGCGCATCTCCGTTAGGTGGTCGGGGTGGTTCAGCACCACGAGCACCCGGCCGCCCGGCCGGGTGATCCGGCGGAACTCGCGCACCGCGGCCGGTCGGTCCGGTACGTGGTACAGCATGTGCGGGGCCAGTGTGACGTCGGCCACGCCGTCGGCCAGCGGCAGCGCGGTGGCGTCGCCGACGGCCAGGCCGCAGCGTGGGGCGGCGGCCCGGGCCGCCGCCAGCATGCCCGGCGACAGGTCGGCGCCGAGCACCCGTCCCGCGTGGCCGCTCCTGGCCAGGCCGGCCAGATATATCCCGTTACCGCAGCCGATATCCGCGACCGTCTCCGTGCCGGTCAGCCCGGCCAGGTCAAGAACAGTAGCGACCAGGTCGATACGCGGCTGCTGGTAGGCATAGATCGACTGGCGCGCTGCGAGATTCGCCTCGGTGCGGTATTGAACCTGGGTGAGATATCTCCTGTCGATCAGGAGGTTGGTGTCATCAACCACGGCGTTGTCAGAAAGCAGGGTGTTGTCGGACACTATGTAGTCGGGCACTGCGCCATCGTTGTCGTGGCGATCGCTATCGGTCAAGATCGGCGCCGTCAATAGTCATCGCTGTAGTCAGTCTCACACCGCCCAGTAGCCCGCTCAGGGCCTGTTGGTGGTATTCAGTGGAATAAGGTTTCGTAACGCAACGCGAGCCCGCTACGACGCAGCCTTCCGCCTTTCTGTGGCGAGGCCGACCTGCCTGGCGGACCCGGAGCTGTTCCCGAACGTTCCAGGGCGGAGACGTCAACGAATGACGCAAATTACGGACGCGCCAGGCAAGACCAGGGCGCAGATCACGGCGAAGACACTGCGCACCGACCGGTGGTGGCGGTCGCCGGCGGTTGTCGCCACCCTGCTGACCATCTGGGTCACGTATGCCACCGTGCACGTTTTGATTGGTCATTGGTACTACGTGCCGGCCTATCACTACCTCACGCCGTTTTATTCGCCGTGCATCAGTGGCGAGTGCGTGCCGGGCTCGGCCTCGCTGGGCACCTGGTTCGGCAGCCTGCCGCCGATCATCCCCTACGCCCTGGTCTCGCTTCCGTTCGTGCTGGGCTTCCGGCTGAGCTGCTACTACTACCGGCGGGCGTACTACCGGGCATTCTGGCGCGCCCCCGCCGCGTGCGCGGTGCGCGAGCCGCGCGAGCGTTACACCGGCGAGACCCGGTTCCCGCTGATCCTGCAGAACCTGCACCGGTACTTCTTCTACATGGTGATCTTGATCTCGATCCTGAACACCTACGATGTGGCGCAGGCGTTCCGGGGTTCCAACGGGAGCTTCGGGTTCGGGGTCGGCTCGCTGATCATGCTCGCGAACGTGATCCTGCTCTGGGGCTACACGCTGTCGTGCCACTCCTGCCGCCACATCACGGCTGGACGGCTGAACAACTTCTCCAAGCACCCGGTCCGGTACTGGATCTGGACCCGGGTCTCGTGGCTGAACGCCCGGCACATGCAGCTCGCATGGACGACCCTGGGCACGCTGATGCTCACCGACCTGTACATCTGGCTGCTGGCCGCGCACGTCTTCACCGAACTCCGGTTCGTCAACTGACGTTCTCGCCGGCGACCGAAGGTCTGAGTCCCAAAAGCCACACACTGAGGTAGGCACGCAAATGACTGACATCGAGCACAGCGACGTGTTGCGGCTTCCCTACGACGTCGTGGTCATCGGCGCCGGCGGCTCGGGCCTGCGCGCGGCCATCGAGGCACGGCTGGCTGGCAAGCGCACCGCGGTGATCTCCAAGTCGCTGTTCGGCAAGGCACACACGGTGATGGCCGAGGGTGGTTGCGCGGCCGCGATGGGCAACGTGAACCCCAACGACAACTGGATGGTGCACTTCCGCGACACCATGCGCGGCGGCAAGTTCCTGAACAACCCGCGGATGGCCGAGCTGCACGCCAAGGAGGCACCAGATCGCGTCTGGGAGCTTGAGGCCTGGGGTGCGGTGTTCGACCGGACCAAGGACGGCAAGATCAGCCAGCGGAACTTCGGCGGGCACGAGTACCCGCGGCTGGCACACGTCGGCGACCGGACCGGGCTTGAGATGATCCGCACCCTGCAGCAGAAGGTGGTCGCGCTGCAGCAGGACGACGCGGTCGAGCACGGCGACCCGGAGGCGCTGATCAAGGTCTTCGCCGAGACCACGATCACCCGGCTGATCAAGGACGGCGATGGCCGGATCGCTGGTGCCTTCGGGTACATCCGCGAGACCGGCCAGTTCGTGCTGTTCGAGGCCCCGACGGTCATCCTGGCCACCGGCGGCATCGGCAAGACCTTCAAGGTTTCTTCGAACTCCTGGGAGTACACCGGCGACGGGCAAGCGCTCGCGCTGCTGGCCGGGGCCAAGCTGATCAACATGGAGTTCGTCCAGTTCCACCCGACGCATATGGTGTGGCCGATCTCGGTGCGCGGCCTGCTGGTCACCGAGTCGGTGCGGGGTGACGGCGGCGTACTGAAGAACTCCGAGGGCAAGCGGTACATGTTCAACTACGTGCCGGACGTGTTCCGCGCACAGTACGCCGAGACCGAGGAAGAGGCAGACCGCTGGTACACCGACCCTGACCACAACCGGCGGCCGCCTGAGCTGCTGCCGCGCGACGAGGTGGCGCGCGCCAACAACGCCGAGGTGAAGGCCGGGCGGGGCTCGCCGCACGGCGGGGTGTTCCTGGACATCGCCTCGCGGCTGCCGGCCGAGGAGATCCTGCGGCGGCTGCCATCGATGCACCACCAGTTCAAGGAACTGGCCGACGTGGACATCACCAAGGAGCCGATGGAGGTCGGGCCGGCCCAGCACTACGTGATGGGCGGGGTCGAGGTCGACGCGGACACCGGCGAGACGTCGGTGCCAGGGCTGTTCGCCGCCGGCGAGGTGTCCGGCGGCATGCACGGCTCGAACCGCCTCGGCGGCAACTCGCTGTCGGACCTGCTGGTATTCGGCCGCCGGGCCGGGATCGGCGCAGCGGACTACATCGCTGGCCTCGGCGCCAAGCTGCCGGTGCCGGACGAGGGTGCGGTAGCCGCGGCTCAGGCCGAGGCGCTGGCGCCCCTGCACCGGCCCTCGGGCGAAAACCCGTACGCGGTGCACTCCGAGGTCCAGGAGACTATGAGCAACCTCGTCGGGATCATCCGGACGGAGTCCGAGATCAAGCAGGCGCTGGCCGAGCTGGAGACGCTCGGGGTCCGGGCGACCGGGGTCTCGGCGGCCGGTGGCAGTGCTTACAACCCGGGCTGGCACCTGGCCCTGGACCTGCGCAACATCATGCTGATGGCGCGCTGCGTGGCCCTGGCGGCGCTGGAGCGGCAGGAGAGCCGTGGCGGGCACACCCGCAACGACTTCCCGGGCATGCGGCCGGAGTGGCGCAAACTCAATCTGGCCTGCGCGCTGGAGGGCGATGAGATCGTGATCACCCGCCAGCCGGTGCCGTCGATGCGCGAGGACCAGCTCACTCTGTTCGACAAGGACGAGCTGAAGAAGTACATGACCGCGGAGGAGCTGGCGGGCTTGCCCGACCAACCCGAGGCGCTTCGTCCCGCTACCGCTTCGGACTCCGCCCCGGCGACCACCAGCACGGCCGCCGCAGCGACCCCTGAGGAGACCCACTAATGGCATACACGGCAGCGCTGCGAGTCTGGCGCGGCGATCACGGCCAGGGCGGCCTGGCCGACTACTCGGTCGAGGTCAATGAGGGTGAGGTCGTCCTCGACATCTTGCACCGGCTCCAGGCCACGCAGGCCGGTGACCTCGCGATCCGCTGGAACTGCAAGGCGGGCAAGTGCGGCTCCTGCTCGATGGAGATCAACGGCCAGCCGCGGCTGGCGTGCATGACGCGGATGTCCACGTTCGAGCAGGACGAGGTGCTGACCGTCACGCCGCTGCGCACCTTCCCGGTGATCCGGGACCTGGTCACCGACGTCTCCTTCAATTACGAGAAGGCGCGCCAGATCCCGTCCTTCACCCCGGATCCGTCGGTCGGGCTCGGCGAGTTCCGGATGCAGCAGGTCGACGTGCAGCGGTCGCAGGAGTTCCGCAAGTGCATCGAGTGCTACCTGTGCCAGAACACCTGCCATGTCATCCGGGACCACGCCGACAACGAGAACGCGTTCGCCGGACCGCGGTTCCTGATGCGGGTCGCGGAACTGGAGATGCACCCGGCAGACACCGCCGACCGGCGCGAAATGGCGCAAGACGATCTCGGCCTCGGATACTGCAACATCACCAAGTGCTGCACGGAGGTCTGCCCGGAGAACATCAAGATCACCGACAACGCGCTGATCCCGCTGAAGGAGCGCGTCGCTGGTCAGAAGTACGACCCGCTGGTCTGGCTGGGCAGCAAGATCTCTCGGCGGCCGAAGAAGGCCGGCACGCCGAAGATCCCTGGCAAGAAGGCCTGACCTGGCCGGGATCGGCCCGGCTTCCTCAGCCTGGCGGTTAACACCAGGTTGGCGGCAACGGCGCCGGTGCCAGGCTCCTGGTCCATCAGCCCGGCTGGCTGACCGCTAGCGGCAGGCGCCGCGCATGCCGGCTGCGCTGTCAGCCGGCAACCTCCAGGCCGGCACCCCGCCTGCGGCCTCGCAGGCTCCGTGCGCCGAAGCCAGCCAGCAAGACCAGCAGCGCCGCGCCCACCGCAAGCTCCGTCCAGCCGCTGGCGCTGCTCGAGCCGGGCAGGCTCACGACCGACGGGCTGGCCGGATCGTAGACGACGCTAATTGCCGACCCGACGGGGTAACTCGTCGAGTCTTGCGGCGTGTCGAGGGTGCCCTGCTGCTGGCCAGCGGCGGTGGGGTAGCTAACCCGGACCGCGAACCGGCCCCAGCCCTGGTTCTGAGTCACCGTGGCCCGGGCGGTGATGCCGTGCTGCCCCAGCGAGCTGGCGTGGCCGACGTTGGAGATGCCAACGCCGAGGAGCACGCAGGCGGCGATGAACCAGATCACGATCATCGCGATGCCGCGGCTGCGCCAGGGAGCTGACGGTCTGGCCATGGCGCTGAGGTTACAGCCCCGACTGCCCGGTGAGCAGGCATTGGGCCGTGACCCGGGCATTCCGCCAGGCCAGAAGTGTGCCGTACCGCGTGCCTGGGCAAACACCAGGGACGGTGACGTACCTACGCGCCACGCGAGGACCGACATGGCCGTCCCGGCCAGCACTCCATGCACAGGATGCGGCCAGCAGCCGTGGCAGTTCCGGCCGCCGGCACACCCGGCGAACCGCACCGTCTACCCGTCCGGCGCCGCGCGCGACCGTCGGCCGGAGCTGCTCGATCGGGTGCTCGCGCGCGTCCCGGCAGCGTCGCTTCGCACGGGCAGCGCCTGCCCGAGCAAGGAGAAGAGCATGATCAGGTCATCTGACCGTCGCCGACCACCTAACAGCCGCCGGTGGATGCTCCTGGCTGTCCCGGCCGCCGCGGCAAGCCTGGTAGCACTGGCAGCGTGCAGTTCCTCCGGTAATTCGTCCGGCAACTCATCGTCCGGCAACCAGCACACGCCGGCTGCGGGCAGTCTCAAGACCAGACACGTCGGCAAGGCGACAGTCCTGACCAGCAACAAGGGCTTTACGCTCTATTCGTTCGCCCCCGATACGGCCACCAAGTCGACCTGCAACGGAGCGTGCGCGGCGCAGTGGCCGCCGCAGAAGGGGCCTGTTGCCGCGTCCGGGATTAAGGGCACGTTTACCACGATCACGCGGTCCGACGGTTCGAAGCAGGAGGCCTTCAACGGACACCCGCTGTACACCTTCGCGGGCGACAAGGCTCCCGGTGAGACAAATGGCAACGGCCTCAACGCCTTTGGCGGCCTGTGGCACGAAGTCACCGTCTCCGGCACCGCGGGTCCCGCGACCGGGGGCGGCGGGTACTGACCGCGGCACGGTGCGCGGAGCAGGTGGACAATCGGCGTCAGGGCGGCCGGGCCCGCGTGGAGCGGGGCCCCCGGGGCAATAGCGAAAACACAGCGACCGAACGGAGCGAGGCGATGAGACGGCGGGATGCGACCGTGCATGGTCTACTGACTTCAGCCCGGCACGGCATGACTGCACACGCACAGCGTTCGGGGCCCGACTGGCTACAACTCGCGCTGCGCGTGGCAGGTTCGGGCCTGCTGATCGCGACGGCAAGCATCCACCTCGACCTGTACCTGACCGGTTAC
>DASXMP010000084.1:0-30991 GCA_036495585.1 Streptosporangiaceae bacterium | reverse complement strand
CGACGGCTTCCTCGAGCCCTACCACATGTCCACCATCACCACCGGCGCCGCCGCCGTCCCGTCCCTCTCCCATGACTGGCGCGACCAGCACGCCTCCTGGAACCAGGGCGCCATGGACGGCTGGCTGCTCACCCACCTCGCGTCCGACGGCGAGGCCAACGGCTCCTTCACGATGGGCTACTACACCCAGGAAGACATTCCCTTCCACTGGGCGCTGGCCAGCGCCTTTACGCTCGCCGACAACTACCACTGCGCGGTCATGGGTCCCACCGATGTGAACCGGATCTTCTGGGAAGAGGGCGGGAATGACCCGCAGGCCAAGGCTGGCGGCCCGGTGCTGGAAACCGGCGGCGTGCACGACCTGACCTACGAAAGCGGACCGGAGACGCTCTTCAAGGCCGGGATCAGCTACAAGTTCTACCAGAACGCCGGCTGGCCGCAGAGCACCATTACCACCTACTTCAAGCAGTTCCAGGCACGCGGCTTCGTACCTGACGCCCTCTTCAACGCGGTGACCTCAGACGGCACCCTGTTCGGCAACGGCACCCCCGGCGGAGCCGGCGACCCGCTCAACCCGACCCCGGCCAGCAACCCGGAAATGGGCTTCGAGGAAGACTGCGCCAACGGCACGCTGCCCGATGTGTCCTTTATCGGCAGCACGTCTGCCGCGGACGAGCACCCGCCCGCTATCCCAGCGGCCGGCGCCCAGTTCCTCGCCACCAAGCTGGAGGCCCTGGCCGCCAACGAAGACCTGTGGAGCACGACCTTGTTCGTCCTCAACTACGACGAGAACGACGGGTTCTTCGACCACGTCGTCCCGCCCACGCCCGACCCGCGGGAGTTCCCCGAGGAGTTCATCGCCCTCGCCTCGCCGGCCGGCACCCCCGGCGGCGGCCTGCCCCTGGGCGCCGGGTTCCGGGTCCCGTGCTTCGTCATCTCGCCCTGGACAGTCGGTGGCCGGATCTTCTCCGAGGTTTCCGACCACACCTCGTGCCTGCGCCTGATCGAGACAGTGGCCGCGGCCGGCGGCCTCTCCGGCGCAGGGCCTGTCATCTTTCCCAACATCAGCCGCTGGCGGCGCCAGACCTTCAGCGACTTCACCGGCGCGCTGCGGCAGGTGACGCCGCAGCCTGCCCCCGCCAGCAACCAGTTCGACCCCGCGACCACGGCAGCCAACCTGGCCGCCCAGCGGGCTGCCGCGCGCCAGCCACTGCCGCCACGACCGGGCGCCACCCAGGTGCGGCCCACGCAACTCAGCTCGTAAGCACCCGCAGGGGCCGGGCACATCCGGAGGCAGACCTGCCGCGGCGGGACGGGCACCGGGTCGTCCGCGCATGCGTCATCGGGGCCGCCGGGAGGAAGTCCTCCCGGCGGCCCCGATCTTGGCTGCAGAGCCGTCAACGGTAGTCGATCTTCTGGCCGGGGCATGGCAGTAACGCCCGGGTCAACCGGGCGACGAAAGGAACCGACATGCCGGACATTGACTACCAGGCCGTGTTTCGCGCTACCCCCGGACCCCTTGTCCTGCTGAGCCCTGAAGACTTCCGGGTGCTCGACGCGAACGACAGGTACCTAGGCGCCATGGAGCGCCATCACCGGGAAGTCGTCGGCCAATGCATCTTCACGATATTTCCAGGTCACCATGAGCCCTCCGGGGAGGGGCCGCAGCGCTTGCGAGAGTCGCTGGAATCGGTGTGCGAGACCGGCGAGATGGACTGGGTGCACATGCTGCGCTACGACCACGAGAGGGCGGACGAGCCGGGAATCTTCGAGGAACGCTACTGGAATGTCGTGAGCGCGCCGGTCCTCGGCGCCGATGGCAAGCCGGTGGCCATCATCCACCTCATCGAGGACGCGACGCCGCAGGTCCGGGCGGCGCGGACCGATCACGCTGTCGCGGGCTGACCAAGCTGTCGCGGCTGACCGAGCTGTCGCGGCTGACCAAGGTGTCGCGGGCTGACCAAGCTCTCGCGGGCTGTCAGCACCTTCAGGTGCCCGTGCGGCCCTGCGCGGCCGCTCAGGCGGCCGCGCAGACCGGTAGCATGTCTGTTCCCGCCGAGGAAGTAGCAGTCGGCGCTGCGGTCGGGAAGTACAGGCGCTCGCACATGTCGCTGGCCATTTGCCGGACCCACTGCATCCGGTCGGCTGACTCTTCCGGGTGATTCCCGAACTCCTCAGCGACGCAGCCGGTGCAGCCAGCCGCGCCTAGACGCCGGATGGTGCTGCCGATCGCGACCGCGACATTGTCGTTGGTCAGCGTGTCAGAGGGCTGCAGCGGTGAGGCGAACAGCGCTTCGTAGACGGTCTCGTTCAGATGCGTCCTGGTCACCGTAAAACCCCTTCCGAGGTCGGGACATTTGGGGGGCCTCTGCTGTGGTTCGCGCGGCCGGATGGGCGTCCGCGGTTACCGATGAGTAGGACGCGCCCCGGAAGGATTCCGTTGCATGAACTGGCTCACTTTCTGGATTCCGCCGTCGAGCTGGCGTCAACCTGCGCATTGCGTCGTTTGAGGCTCCCGCCCAGCAGATCGCTGATTGCGTCGCCGGGCGGTCCGAGCAGCTCAGTTCTCGTCTTCGAGGTGCATCGCATCCTCCTCGGCGGAGAAGCCGCCCCGGTCCGCGCCGAGGTCCTCGGCGGTGGCCTCGGCCTCGTCAGGAGCAGACTCGCCCTCGTCGGGCGCGACGAGCCGGCCGACAGGCGAACGCTCGTCC
This sequence comes from Streptosporangiaceae bacterium, assembly GCA_036495585.1. Lineage (GTDB taxonomy): Bacteria > Actinomycetota > Actinomycetes > Streptosporangiales > Streptosporangiaceae > JAJYUU01. The sequence goes on along the minus strand of DASXMP010000084.1, from coordinate 28,280 downwards.
GGCTGGGAGTTAGGCGGGACCTCGGGCCGTTCCCGCCGCAGTTTGCCGTCGAGTGGCTCGCCCTCCTCCTGCTCCTCTGCCGTAGTGCCGAAGTCTTCCGCGGCGCCAGCCGAACTGCCAGGGACCGCCGCCTCCTCCGGGTCACCGGTCCACTCGCGCTCCGGGCTGTCCTCGGCAATGTCAGGTATGCCCTCATCTTCCAGCTTCGAGCGGGCCGCGCGTTCTGGATCGGTATTGGACATGCAATCCCCCAAGTCTCATGCGTGCCGAAAAGGTAGCTGGCTAAACCTGGCCGGCCGCGCGCAAGGTCGCGCAGGTATGGTCGGCTGGCATCCGCTGCGCCGTCGCAGCTGGCAGGAATCTGACCTCGGCATCGGTGCCGACGACGGCTCGCACGATGGCATCGCTGACGGGCACGTGGACCGGCTCGGCTACGCCGCGTTCCCGCAGTTCGCTCGCCGACAAGGCGATGTCTGTCGCGGCGGGACCAGTCCAGGCTGACGCGCCGTCCTGCGGCTGCCGGGGCAGGAACAGTTCCGCCACGAGGCCATCGCGCAGCGCTGCCACTACAGATGGCAGGCCTTCAACCGCCAGTCCGTGTGCTCGAAGACGGTGCCACTCACCAAAGCGCTCGGTATCCTTCCTGGCCACCCGCTCGGCGACGGTCGCATCGGCGACCGCGCCAAGCTCCGGGCTGTCGGCGCCGATCTCCGCGTCAACGAGTACGACGTTGTCAGCCAGCGCGGGTGGCAGGTGCCTGAGCAGCAGTCCTCGCGCCTTGACGTCCCCAGCCAGCAGCACGTACTCGGCTTTGACCCTGCTCGCGACCTCCTGGACGCGGCTCGCCAGCTCCTTGGCGTTGTCATCCCAGTTCTGCTCGATGCTCGATTCCCGCCGCGGCCGCTCAAGACCTCCTGGGTGAGCCTTGTGGACGGGCTGAATCCCGCCTGCGTGCTCGGCCTGACCAGCCGCCGCCCGCTGCTCGGGCGGCACGGATGCCGCCTCGGCATCGATCCCGAGCACCTCGCCGCCTTCCCGGTCGGCACTTACCTGCAGCCTCGGCATCGGCGGCAGGTACTGGGTGAGGAACGGCATGACGGCTGGCAGCGGTCCGAACTCCGCTCGCGCCGTGGCCGGGGACGTACGTAGCGCCGGCGTGCTCACCACCTGGCCGTCGCGGGCGAACAGGGCCCTGCCCGGCGCGCCGAGCTGCCCGTCGAGAGCATCCTGCAGCGCAGCGAGGGTGGCCGCGTCGGCTCCGGCTGCGGCCAATTGGTCCCGTGCATCGCGCCAGTGCAGCCTGACCGCATCGGCGGCGACCGGCGATCGGCGACTCGTATCTAGGTAGACCGACGCCCAGCGGCCGAAATCGCTGTACAGGGGTCGCAGCAAGCCCAGCATCATCGCAAGCTCCTTCTCCGCCTGAGCCTCCATGTCGGGCGCCGTCCAGCACGTTCCGCCGACCTGCAGGCGTTGTCCCGAAGCTTCCGGTCGCGGCCAGTCCAGCGTCCGAGCCTGGCGCTCGTCTAGGCGCAATGCCCCAGCACAACGGGAACTAATCAGTTGGCTGGCGGCAGCCACGATGACGCCAATGCGAAGGATGCGCTGATTGGGCCCGCGCCTTCCTGCTAACACAGATGCGGGCGTCCTCGTGACCTGCGGCCGGAAACCTGCTGTGCTGGATAGGTGACTACTGAATCATTCGGGTTCAACGCGCTGCCGGAGGACTGGGCGTCTGACCCCGGCCTGATCAGCGGACTGCGGGTCGATGACGATGACGAGCACGACGACCCTGTGCTGCGCTGGCCCGACGGGCGGATCGTGGACACCTGGCGCGAGGACTACCCGTATGCGGAAAAGATGATGCGGGACGAGTACGAGTACCTCAAGCGGCCCTTGCAGGTAGAGCTGGTCAAGCTGCAGAACTGGGTTAAGTCAGCCGACGAGCACATCGTGATCGTCTTCGAGGGCCGCGACGCGGCCGGCAAGGGCGGCACGATCAAACGGGTCACCGAGCACCTGAACCCGCGCGGGGCGACGGTGGTGGCACTCGCTAAGCCCAGCGAGCGCGAGCGGACCCAGTGGTACTTCCAGCGGTACGCACCGCATCTGCCCGCGGCGGGCGAGATGGTCATGTTCGACCGGTCCTGGTACAACAGGGCAGGCGTGGAGCGGGTTATGGGCTTTTGCACCGATGAGGATTACTGGGAGTTCATGCGGGAGGCGCCGGAGTTCGAGCGCATGCTCGTCCGTTCCGGGCTGCACCTGACGAAATTCTGGTTCTCGGTCACCCGCTCGGAGCAGCGCACCCGATTCATCATCCGCCGCGTCGATCCCGTCCGGCAGTGGAAGCTGAGCCCGATGGACATCGAGTCGCTGGACAAATGGGACGCCTACACCGACGCCAAGGAGGCGATGTTCCACTACACCGACACGGCGCACGCACCCTGGACGGTCATCAAGAGCAACGACAAGAAGCGAGCCAGGCTCGAGGCCATCAAGCACGTCTTGCGGAAGTTCAATTACGCCGAGCGCGACGACGATGTCATCGGCGAGCCGGACAAATCCATCATCGGTCCCCCGTCGGTCTTGTCTGAGCACAACCCGGATATCTCCTTCCCCAGCCTGTAAGCCGCAGCCGAGACCGCTGCGGCAGCCGCCTGCGGCCGGGGAAGTGCCCATGGCCCCGCGCCGAGGGCCGGCAAAGATGGTTCAGCGGCTGACGGCATGGCCGGGCCGCAGGCCCGTGTCAGGGCCGCCGACTTCATCGACACCGATATGGCTGCCCTCACCGACGCGCCCAAAGACAGCCCGGAATCGGTCGCCCGGCAGGTCTTCGACGCCGTCGAAGCCGGGCAGATCGAGGTTCTCGCCGGCCAGCGATCACGGACGGTTAAGGCAGATCTGTCACACGACCACGAGCTGATCTACCCGGCCGTCCAGGGATTCTGGGACGCCGCGATCAAGGGCACGGGGTAGCGCTGCTAGCTCGGGGCCTCGCGCCGGAGGCGCGCGCAGATAACAACCGACATCAGCAGCGGCGGCTACGTCGTCCTGCTCCGCAGAACGGTGCGCGCCCTGAGACACGCGGGCACGCGCTTCAGGCAACGACGCCGCGGCGCCGCTGGCGCGGGACTGTCGGGAAGACTGACCGGCAGGCCCGCCTCGCGCCAGGCCTGGAAACCGCCCTCCACGTCCGTCACGGCGGCAAATCCCAGCTGCTGCAGTATGGCGGCGGCCAGGCTCGACTGGTAACCCTCGTCGCACAGCACGATGACATGATCATGCAGTCCTGGCGCCTGTGGATGGCGGTAGTGACTGCCCGGATCCAGCCGCCACTCCAAGACGTTGCGGGCAATGACCAGCGCGCCCGGCACGGTGCCGTCGCGGGCGAGCTGCGAATCCCCGCGAATGTCGACGAGCGCCGCGCCCCCGCGCGCCGCGGCCAGGGCCTCAGCCGGAGCCAGCCGGCGCAGCCCGCTGCGCGCCGCCGCTAGCAGTTCGTCAATTGTTGTCCGCGCCACCCTCGGCTGTTACCCACAGTCGCCGCCGGGTATCCGGTGCTGCCCGTGCTGGCTCGCGTGGATCCACCTGACCGTTCAAGCGGGGCGTGCAGGCTGCAGGCCGCCGAGCGGGTTTGGCCGCGACGGCGGCCGCAGCGACACCATCCGCCGCCAGCCGGCGAGCCGCTCATAGCCAAAGACTGCCTGGATGCCGGTCGCGAGCACGGCCGACTTGGACCTGGGCCAGCCGAGAATCCTGCCGAGGTGCGCCATGACCGCCGTGCTGACGTCGCGGTAGATGGCGATCTCAGCCAGCGCGGTTGCGCGCAGCGTGTGGTCGATAAACTCGCGGTGGCCGGCCTTGGCCAAGCGGAGCAGTTCCTCGTGGCAGTAGGCGAGATGGTTGTCCTCGTCGGCGGAGATCATCCGGACGGCGCGCTGGATGTCCGGCCGGTCCCGGGCAAGCTTCAGCAACGCTCGCATCTGCTCTCCGGCGCGCTGCTCGGTGACCCGGCTGTGCGCAAGGTAGGCGACGATATCGAGTTCGGTCAGCTGTTCGCCGCCGCGGAGCACGCTATGAGCCAGTCCGAAGCCGGCCGCTTCCAGCCGCATGGTGTAGTCCGCGTCCGGCGGCACGGCAACGGCCTGCAGACCGCGCTTGCGGAGGAGCGCCTGAAAGATGCGGCCATGCTTATCCTCGTCGGCGCCGTGCCGGGCAATCTTCGGCGCCAGATCCTGGTGCGAGGCAGGCACGAGGGCAGCGATCCGGCCGTTCTCCCAGCCGCCCTGCGCCTCGCCGCTGGCAGCGATGGAGCAGAACAGCTGAAATGCTTTGTCGTTGTCGAAGATCTCTTCGAAGATTGAGCTGCCAACTGGCATCTGCTCCCCCTTAGGCCGGCATGCCCACGCCCGCGGCAACTGACCTCGTTCCGTCACGCCTGGACCTCACCCGTTGCCAGGCTTGCCGCATCCCAAAACCCGCCGATCGCAAAGGCGTCCTCAAGTTCGCTGCGAGCACCTGCTGTCCATGGCGATCCCGCTCGGCCTGGCTGCGAATCACTGCGCCACAACGGCACTGCGCCACAACAGCTCACCCGGCCCGGGATGCAGCGGCGCCAGGAGCCAACCCGGGCTGCGCCAGACCCGTGTAGCCGGTGAGGGACTGGAGAAGCTTGCAAAGAGCATGACCGCTGGCCGCCAGACAGGAGTGAGTGCCGTGACGTCGGAAGATGTGATCCGGGCGTTCTTCGCCGCCTACAGCGAGGGCCGGCCAGAGATGTTCGATGAGGTGGTGTCGCAGGATTACGTCGACTATGGCCACACGCCCCCCGGTCACGGGCCGCAGGGTGCGCGCGATGACTACGAAAACGCGCTCCAGTTCGCCGGCGGTGTGACGAGCTACGAAATCGACGCACTGGTCGCGCGTGACGACACCGGCGCTGCGGCCTGGACCGGCCACCTGCCGAACGGAGCGGACTTCAAGGGCCTGAGCCTCTACCGGATCGCCGGCGGGAGGATCGCCGAGACCCGCCACGCCCTCATTGGTGCGCTGCCCGGCTGAAGGTGCGAGTGTCGATCTGATGACGGGGGTCAAGATCATGAGTATGCGCATGGAGCCTGCTCCGGCTATCCCAGAAGTCCTGCAGGACCCGATCAGGGATAAAGGGACAGCTTTTACCCAGGCAGAACGGGATGCCCTCGGGCTGACCGGGCGGCTCCCGTCGGCGGTGCTGACGCTCGAGCAGCAGGCCCAGCGGGCCTACCACCAGTTGCTCCGGCAGGGTGACGACCTGGCCAAGAACGTCTACATGGAGCAACTGCACGACCGGAACGAAGTGCTGTACTACCGCGTCCTCGCTGATCATCTGGCCGAGCTGCTGCCGGTCGTCTATGACCCAGTGATCGGGGACGCGATCGAACGCTACTCACACGAATACCGTCGACCCCGCGGTCTCTACCTGTCGATCGACAAATCAGACGACATGGACAAAGCCTTCGCAAGCCTGGGACTCGGGCCGGCGGATGTGGACCTGATCGTCTGCAGCGACGCTGAGGAAATCCTCGGCATCGGCGACTGGGGCGTGGCCGGCAGCACGATTGCCGTCGGCAAGCTGGCCGTTTACACCGCCGCGGCGGGCATTGACCCGCGCCGGGTGATCCCGGTGTCGCTGGACGTCGGGACGAACAACGAAGCACTGCTGAACGACCCGCTGTACCTGGGGAACCGGCACGCGCGGGTCCGCGGCGCCGAGTACGACGTGTTCGTCAAGAAGTACCTGCAGACGGCGTCCTCGCGATTCCCGAACGCATTGCTGCATTTCGAGGACTTCGGCGCGGACAACGCCAGAAGGATCCTGGTGACCTACCGGGACCAGTACCGGATCTTCAATGACGACATGCAGGGCACCGGCGTGATCACCATGGCCGGGCTGTACAGCGCCCTGAAGGTCACCGGCACCCGGTGGCGGGACCAGCGAGTCATCGTCTTCGGCGGCGGCACCGCCGGCATCGGCATCGCCGACCAGATCCACGACCAGATGGTCCGCGACGGTCTCGACCCGGCCAAGGCAACCGCGCAGATCTGGATCGTCGACCTGCCGGGCCTGCTCACCGACGACATGCGGAGCGGACTGCTGGACTATCAGCGCCCGTACGTTCGCCGCGCCGCAGAGGCGGCCGGCTGGCGAAAGTCACCGGTGGCGACCGACCCCGCGGCCGCGTTGCGCTGGCCGGAGATGGCCGCCCTGCAGCAGGCGCACGCGGAGTCCGGCATCATCGGCCTGCAGACCGTCGTGGAGAACGTACGGCCGACGATCCTGATCGGTACGTCGACCACGCACGGCGCCTTCACCAAGGACGTTGTCGAAGCAATGAGCGAGGGCGTCAGCAGGCCAGTCATCTTCCCGCTCTCCAACCCAACCTCGAAGATCGAGGCCATCCCGGCCGACATCATCGCCTGGTCCAAGGGGCGAGCACTAATCGCCACCGGGCTGCCGTTTGACCCGTTCGACCATGGCGGCGTGACCTACCGCATCGGCCAGGCCAACAACGCCCTGGTCTACCCGGGGCTGGGCCTCGGCACAATCGTGGCAGGCGCCTCGAAGGTGACGGACGCGATGCTGCACGCCGCGGCAAAGGCGGTCGCTGGCCAGGTCGACGTCAGCGAACCGGGCGCCGCGCTGCTGCCCGCGGTAGAGAATCTGCGAGCCTCGTCGGCGACTTCCGCCCTGGCTGTCCTGAAGGCTGCCGAGGCCGACGGGGTCGCCAGCAGGAAGGCCGGCAATCCCGTCCAGGCCGTGCAGGACGCGATGTGGCAGCCCGTCTATCCCAATGGCACGGCCTGATGGCCAGCAAGCGCCCGGGCGGCTCACCAGCCGGGTCGGCTGGCGACGGCCCAGCGATCTCCGACCTCCCCATCGGCCTGACGGCCACGGGTTCGCGCCGCGAGACCGATTCGCTCGGCGCGATCGACGTGCCGGCCGATAGATACTGGGGCGCTCAGACCCAGCGGTCCCTGATTCACTTTGCCATCGGCAATGACCGGATGCCCAAGGCGGTCTACCACGCTTACGGCTATGTGAAGAAGGCAGCCGCGATTGTCAACGGCCGGGCCGGGAGGCTGCCACGGTGGAAGGCGGATCTCATCGAGCGGGTGGCCGAGGAAGTCATCGCCGGGAAGCTGGATGCGGACTTCCCCCTGTATGTGTGGCAGACCGGATCCGGCACCCAGTCGAACATGAACGTCAACGAGGTCATCAGCAACCGGTGCATCCAGCTGACCGGCGGGCAACTCGGCAGCAAGGCACCAGTGCACCCCAACGACGACGTGAACATGGGCCAGTCTTCCAACGACACCTTCCCCACCGCCATGCACATTGCCGCGGTCAGCGAGATTCACCAGCACCTACTGCCGCAGGTGCGCGCGCTGCATCACGCCGTCAAGGCGAAGTCTGACCAATGGGGAGACGTGGTCAAGATCGGCCGGACCCACCTCGAGGACGCGGTCCCGCTCACCGTCGGCCAGGAGTGGTCGGGGTATGCCGCCCAGCTCGATCAGGCCATTGACCGGGTCAGCGCCGCCACAGACGGACTCTACGAGCTGGCCGCGGGGGGCACGGCTGTCGGCACCGGCCTCAACGCCCCGACGGGATTCGGTGAGCAGATCGCAGCTGAGATCGCCCGCGAGACCGGTCACCCGTTCCGCACCGCCGCCAACAAGTTCGCGGCCCAGGGCAGCCTGGACGCGATGACCGCAGCGTCGGCCGGCCTGCGCGGCCTGGCTGTCGCGCTGATGAAGATTGCCAACGACATCAGATGGCTGGCTTCCGGACCACGCTGCGGCTTGTCTGAGCTCACCCTGCCGGCCAATGAGCCGGGATCGTCGATCATGCCAGGGAAGGTAAACCCGACCCAGTGCGAAGCGATGGTGATGGTCTGCATTCAGGTCCTCGCCGAGGACGGCGCAATCGCGTTTGCCGGCTCACAAGGGAATTTCGAGCTGAATGCCATGCGGCCGATCATCATCAACAATTTCCTGCATTCGGCCACGATTTTGGCCGACGGCTGCGACAAGCTGCGCAAGTACTGCATCGATGGCGCCGGTCTACACAGAGAACAGATTGACGATTATGTGCACCGGTCGCTGATGCTGGTGACCGCTCTGTCACCGGTCATCGGCTACGACAAGGCTGCGGCCATCGCGCACAAGGCCGGCGACGAAGGCACCACGCTGCGTGAAGCAGCCCTCGCCAGCGGGTACGTCAGCGCCCACGAGTTCGATCGCGCCGTCAACCCGGTCGCCATGGTCGGGCAGACGCACGGCTGACTGACCAAGCGAGCCGGTCGATCAGGGGCTCTGCGGCTTCGATGACCTCGAACCCCTTGCCGTGATCTGGACGGTTATGCTGCCCTGTGGCTCGCTTCCTGGTGTCCGTCCGAGGCGGCTCGGCCGGAGAGGTGCGCATGGACTGGAAGCAGGATGACATCGTCATCTACTGGCGCCCGGATTGCGTGTACTGTCTCGACCTGCTGCTGCGGCTGAAGTTCACCCGGCTGCGCTACCGGAAGGTCGATATCCGCAAAGATCCAGGCGCCCGGGCGTTTGTCCGCTCCGTGGCCGACGGCAATGAGACCGTGCCGACCGTGGTAGTGGCAGGGCATGCGCTGGTGAACCCGTCCAAGCGGCAGCTGCTCGAGGCGGTGCACACGTACGCGCCTTACGCGCTCGGCGATGCGCCCTCGTCGGCGGAGCGGAGCTGATCGCTCGGTGTCCGCTGAGCCCGATCGCGCGGTAGCGCTCAGCCTCCAGCTGGTGCAGGTGCACCAGGTGCTGCGGGAGCGGCTCGCGGTACTGCACGATGAGATCGCGGGCGGCGCGGTACCCGGGGTGGCAGGCGCGGATCTGCGCAGCCACTGCCTCAGCCTCTGTACGGCGATCCACACCCATCACGCCGGTGAGGACGGCCAGCTGCTGCCTGCCCTCCGTGCCGCGGCACCCGAGCTAGGCCCGGTGATCGACAAGCTCATAGAAGATCACGGTCTGGTCGCCAGCATCGTCGGGCGGATCAGTGAACTGCTGGCCGCGGCACGCCCGGCGACCGGACCGGGTGCACTCGCCCGCGAACTCGACGGGCTGGCCGCGATCTTGGAATCTCACTTCAGCTTCGAGGAACGCCGCATCGCCGCGGCGCTGGACACCCTGGGACCGCCGGCGTGGAGCGCCGACGTCTTCGCACCGGGCTCGGCCCACCACGAGGCGTAAACCCCTGCACAGCTGGCGGCCGGACTATGTCGCCGGTCAGGCCGGCCGATCCGCGCTGCCATGCCCGCGCAGATCGGTCGCGGCGCGAGTGTTCAGCACCCGGTCGGGCGTGATGCCTGACCGCTCGGCGCGTTCGCAGCCGTTGTCCAGCCAGTCAAGCTGGCCCGGCGCGTGCGCGTCGGTGTCGATCGCGAACAGGCAGCCCGCGGCCGCCGCCTGGGCAAGCAGGCCGTCGGGCGGATCCTGACGCTCGGGACGGCAGTTGATCTCCACCGCGACGCCCTGCTCGCGGCAGGCTGCAAACACCGGAGCCGCATCGAACGCTGACTCCGGCCGCATCCGGCGCCCTGCCATCATGCGGCCGGTGCAGTGCCCGAGCACGTCGACATGTGGGTTCGCGATGGCGGCGAGCATTCGCACGGTCATGGGCTCGGCGGGCATCCGCAGCTTGGAATGGACGCTGGCCACGACGACGTCAAGCCGGGCCAGCAGATCCTCGTCCTGATCAAGGCTGCCGTCTTCGAGGATGTCCACCTCAATTCCGCTGAGGATACGGAACGGCGCCATTTCCGCGTTCAGCTTCTCGATCAGCGCGAGCTGATCGGTCAGCCGCTCGCGGGATAGCCCGTTGGCTACCGTCAGCCGGGGCGAGTGATCGGTCAAAGCAATCCAGTGATGGCCGAGCGCCTCTGCAGCCTCCGCCATCTCCCGCGGCGGACTGCCGCCATCAGACCAGTCTGAGTGCACATGGCAGTCGCCGCGCAGTGCCGCCCGGAGGGCGGTCTGAGCCGGCGCCTGGCGCTCAGCCTTGAGCCGGAGCAGGTAGTCCGGCCGCTCCCCCGCCGCCGCCTGCGCAATCACGCCCGCCGTCGTGGGGCCTATCCCCGGCAGCTCTTGCAGCGATCCGACAGCAATCCGCCGCGCTAGCTCCCCGCTGGGCAGCGCTGCCACCACCGCAGCAGCCCGGCGAAACGCCTGCACTCGGTAGGTAGGCTCGCCGGCCCGCTCCAGCTCGAAGGCGACCTGCCGCAGCGCCCGATCTGGCTCCATCCTGCTAACTCGGCGGCGTAGCAGCCCGGCGCTGTTGGATCGCCTTGCGATGGTCATACAGCTCAGCGGGCGGCGATTCACCGCGTAGCTCGCCGAGCAGGAGAGCAATGGCGTGCATGATGTCTGCTGTTGCTGCCCGCAACGTCACCGCAGTCAGCGGTTGCCCCTTGTATCTGCTGAGGTCTACCGGCTGGCCGGCGATGACCTTCATTGTCTTGCGTGGCAAGGGATGGAACCCGGGCTTGAGAGTTCCGGCCAGGCCGCCCTTCTCTCCCTTTCGATAAGGCAGCAGCTCGTGTGCTCCCCATGAGGCCAGCGGAAGTACAGGGGTGCCGGTGGCTAGTGCCAGCCGCGCTGCGCCGGTTTGCCCGGACATCGGCCAGAGATCAGGCTCGCGCGTACAGGTGCCTTCGGGATACACGACGACGCACTGACCAGCCGCGAGCGCATCCTCGGCTGGCCTGAGGGCCGCAGCGGCGGTGCCATCGCGGTCGACGGGAATCTGCCCGGTGCCTCGTACGACCCGGCCCACGAACCCGCGGCCAAACAGCGTTGACTTCGCCAGGAACACCGGATAGCGACCGCTCGCCCACAGGTAGTAGCAGAGCGCGAGCGGATCCGCCTCCGAGATGTGGTTGGCCGCCACTACCAGTCCGCCAGCTCGGGGGACGTGCTCAGTGCCGCGCCAGTCGCGGCTGGCAATCGCGCGAGACAGCGGCGGCACGGCCGCGATCGTGAGACCGCGCCAGGTGCGGGAGTATCCGTAGGTCATGGCAACATCATGTCTCGAACGCAGTTTCAGCTGCTAGCTAGCTGGCAGTTTCGGCGACAGCAGATGATGGTGCTGGACGTGCCTGGCTGCGGCACCTAGTCAAGGGCGGTGGGAACTGACATGACGGATCGGCCCCGGACCCGCGAGCAACGGCGGGCAGACACCTTGGCCAAACTCTCTGCCCCGCTCATGGATGTGTGGGTGGCGACAGCCGCGGCAGATGCGGCCGGGCATGCCAGCCCCTATCTGGTGCCGCTCTCCCTGGCCTGGATCGGGGAGCGCGTCATCCTCGCAACGGAAGCGGACTCGGTCACGGCGCAGAACATCATGAGCGCCAGGCACACCCGGCTTGGCCTGGGGCCGACTCGCGATGTTGTCATGATCGACGCCGAGCTTGAGCGTGTCTACAACCTGGATGAGGTTCCGGCGGATCTGGCGCACCAGTATGCGTCTCAAGCAGGCTGGGACCCACGTGAGTCCGGCGACGGCATGCGGTTCCTGGTGCTGCGGCCGCAGCGCATCCAGGCCTGGCGCGAAGTCAATGAGCTCAGCGGACGTGCGCTGATGCGGGACGGAGCCTGGCTGACCGGCGGCTGAGCGCCGCAGCCTGCGCGGCGGAGAGGTGGTTCTTCAGCTGTCTGTCAGCTGAGGAACCACCCCAGCGGGCTTACCGGACGAACCGCAGCGGGATCGCGTCGGCCATCGCCTCGTAGCCGAGGTCTCCCGGGTGCAGGCTGTCGCCGCTGTTGTAGACCGGATTCAGGTACTGCGGATTGCCTGGATCCTGCGTGACCTTCGCGAAGTTGACAACTCCGTTGAATCCGCTGCTGGTCAGGATCCAGTTGTTGACCGCCTCGCGGAGCCGCTCGCCGTAGGCGGTTCCGTAGTACCCGCCGTAGGTCGGGTTGGACTCAGCGAACGGGGTCAGGGTGCCGAGGTAAATCCGGACCCCGCGTGCGTGCGCCATCTTGATCAGCGCGCGGTAGCCAGCCTCGATCTGGCCCGGCGTCACGTTGGCATTGTTCGGCGCGGAGCAGCCGCTGTCTGGCGAGCCCGCCATGCCGATGTCATTGATTCCCTCGAGCAGGATGACGGACTTGACGCCCGGCTGCGACAGTGCGTCCCGCTCGAACCGGGACAGCGCGCTGACGCCGAAGCAGCTGGAGTTGTTCAGGATGCGGTTGCCGCTGATGCCCTCGTCCACGACTCCAGGTGCCGCGTTGCCGAGCAGTGCATCAAGCCGGCGCGCAAGGTAGTTGGGCCAGCGGGCGTTGGAACCCGTCTCGGACTGGTACCCATCGGTGATGGAGTCGCCGAAAGCGACCACCGTCCCTGTTGCGGTCCCGGACCGGACATCCAGGCCATCGGCGAAATACCACGAGCCAGTAGTGGTGGTGTAGGCCGTGGCAGCCGTGTCCCCGGCGTGGTTACCGGTGGCCAGGTAGTTGGTCTGCTGGGAGAGCGAGTGGTTCGTGGCCGGGCCGGTTGCCGTGGGCAGGTACAGGCTGATGGCCAGTTCCTCCAGTGGGCGCACGCGCATCGACAGCGGGTCGCTGAGCACCTGCGCGCCGGCCGCGATCGTCACCGAGCGCTTCCCGGCAAAGGTCAAAGCCCGGCTGGTCCCGGGTAGCAGTTCCGCTCCGTCCAGCACGACGCCGACGCTGACATTAGTGACTGTCAGGGGCGTCGAGCCGAAGGTATTGCTGACCTGGACGCGCAGCTTGTCGCCGCCAACGCTGGTGTAAATGATATTGCGCACCGTCTGGTTGGAGAACCCGGCGGTGGCCTGCGCCGATGACGTTCCGGACATCGGGCTGGCCGCCCAGGACGCGACCCAGCTGTCATGGACGGCGTGCGCAACGGGCGACGATAGCGCTCTGGTGGCAGCGGGCGCTAAGGCGGCGGCCCCAACGACGAGCGCCGCGCAGCCTGCCGCTGCGGCCAGCCGCCGAATACCGGTGTGCGTAGACGACAACGATTGCACCTGTGTCCTCCTTCATTGGAGAGATGGCTTTCCCAGTTGGCGGGAGGTCGTTATCAGAACTGATAAGCAAAATGGCATGCCGCACGTCTTCACCAGCCATACATCTGGTGGTTTGGAGTGTCAATCATGCTGTTGACTAGACGTATCTGAGCGACAATTGATGTGTACGACGTGCAACGTGACGAGCGTGAGGATGCCAATGCAGGAGATCGACGGCGTGCCCGGAACGTTCCGCTGGCTCGGCGCACCTGCCTCGGCCGACTATGGCGCGGGAGTGCTCTCGATGCGCGCCGGGCCGCGCACAGACTGGTTCGCTGACCCCGGTACGGACGAAGTGGCCGCGACCGCGCCGGCGCTCGTCGCGCCGCTGCCGGGCGCCTTCAGGCTGGCAGCGCGGGTGCAGGTGGACTTCCGCTCGACCTTCGACGCCGGGGCACTGGTCCTGTGGCACGACGAGCGGCGATGGGCGAAGCTCGCCTTCGAGCGCTCTCCGCAGGGCCAGCCGATGATCGTGTCCGTCGTCACCAGGGGTGAGTCGGACGACTGCAACTCGATACCCATCGACTCCGATGCGATCTGGCTCCGGGTCGCGAGCCTTGGCGCAGCGCACGCGTTCCACGCATCTTCGGACGGGCAGACCTGGCAATTCGTCCGCTATTTCCGTCTCGCCGCGGCCGAGACCCCGCAGATCGGCTTCGAGGCCCAGTCGCCCTATGGCGACGGGTGCACAGCCCGGTTCTCTGCCCTCAGCTACACACCAGGACAGCTGCCCGATCTGCGCAATGGCTCCTGAGGCCGAGCTGGCGGGTGCGCGCTGGCCTGGCCGGGGCGACGCGTCCGGACCTGCGGCTTGGTGCCGAGCGCCGAGGGCGACCGGAGCCAATATCCGCTGGCATCGCCGCCGCGGGCGGCATAGCATCGGCGCGACCGCTACCCGAAGGGGACGGCTGACAATGGTCATGGTCTTCCGTGGCAGGGCGGGCGCTGCTGGCGCCGAATCCTGCCGGTGCGCACTTCCTGCGTGATCGCACCCTGATCAGCCTGTTGGCCAGCGCCAGTGGTGCCCGCGACGGCAGGCTGGTCTTCGACCTCGGCGCCGGCGCTGGCGCCATCACGGCTAGGCTGGCCGCCACCGGAGCGCGCGTCATTGCGGTGGAACGCGACCCTCGGTTCGCGGCGCGGTTGCGACGGCGATTCGACGGCGAGCCGCGCGTCCGGGTGGTCGAGGCCGACATCCGGACGGTGGCGCTGCCGCGCCGGCCCTTCCTGGTCGTAGCCAGCCCGCCATTCGCACTCACGACGCTGCTGTTCCGGCGCCTGCTCGGGGATCCGTTGGTCCCGCTTGCTGGCGCCGAGCTGATCGTGCAGCGGGAGGCGGCGCGCTCGCTGGCCAGGTCGCGGCCGCGCGGCGCGGAGACCGCCTGGTGGGCTGCCCGGTACGAGATCCGGCTCACCCAGGCGGTCAGCGCCGCGAGCTTCGTGCCAGCGCCCAGCGTCAGCGCGGCATGGCTGTCGATCCGGCCCCGGCCAGCGCTAGCTCAGGCAAGGGGCCAAGGGCAGTTCCGAACCCTGCTGCGTACGGCCTACCACCGTCCCGGCGCGCGCACCGGCCATGCGCTGGCTGGCCACCACCGGCTGCTGGTGCGAGCCGGCATCAGCCCGGCGGTGCCGGTCTGCGAGGTAACCGCCGACCAATGGCACCAGCTGGCCGTCCAGCTTGCCGGTGCGCATGGATTCCGGTGAGCCGGTCAGGAGCGGGCGAGCACCAGCAGCGCGATGTCATCGCGGGTCCGCTCGCCCCCGATCATGGCACTCATGATCGTCGCGCAGACCACATCCGCAGGCCCCGGCCGCACCACGGCCGTGAGCCGCGCCAGGCCGTCGTCCAGCGGCTCATTGCGGCGCTCGACCAGGCCGTCGGTGTACATGGCGAGCACCCCGCCCGGCTCCAGCGCGATCGTCGCCGTGTGCCGCTGGGTGCTGGACACGCCGATCATCAGATCGGGGTGCACCGTGGGCAGGTATGCGGGCCGCCGGGGTCCGGCGATCACAGCTGGCAGGTGCCCGGCCGATGAGATCCTCACCTGGCCGAGGGCGGGATCCAGGATCGCGTAGAGCACGGTCGCCAGCGCGTCGGGCTCGAAGTGCTGCATCTTACGGTCGAGCTTGGCCAACGCAGCCGCCGGATCGGAGCTCTCCAGCGCGTACGCGCGCAGCGCGCTGCGCATGCGGCCCATGATGACCGCAGCGGGCAGGCCCGAACCGGCCACGTCGCCGACGACCATGCCAAGCTCACCCGCCGGCAGGGTAAAGGCGTCGTACCAGTCGCCGCCCACCTGCCCATGGCCCGGTATGAAGCGGGCGGCCATCCCCGCGTTGTCCAGCACCGGCAGCGCCGACGGCAGCAGGCTGCGCTGCAACGCGCCGGCCGCGGCCCGGTCGGCGCGGGCGGCGATGGACTGGACTGCCGAGGCGGCCCGGTCGGCGGCGACCTGGAGGAGCTCGGCATCCTGGCTGACGAAAACGCGGCCGGTCGTCACTCTGCCGACGTGCATGACGCCGATGACCTTGCCGTCGGCGATCATCGGCGCGCCCATCATGGTCTGGATCTTCTTCTCCAGCAAGATGGGGTTCACCACGGTGGTGCCATCGACCCGGTCGAGGATGACACACCTGCGCTCGGCAGCGATCCGGCCGGCAAAGCCCCTGCCCAGGGGTATCCGCACACCCTGGGCGACCTCTTCTTCCAGCCCCGCGGCGGCCACGGCGGTGAGGTGATCTCGCGCCGGGCTTAGGAGCAGCACTGCCGCGGTATCGGCCTGAAGTATCTCCTTCGCGCGGTCCAGCAGCTCGGCCAGGAGCTCTTCGTAGGTCAGCCGCGACAGCGCTGTGTCGGTGATGGCCTCGATTCCCCGCAGCCTGTCAGCCGGGCTGGCATGGCTCGGCATGTTGGTACTCCTGCCACCCAGCCGGACCTGTCGGTAACTAGCGACCCTACCCCCTAGGGGTCGGCCCGCGAGCGCAGGACTTTGTCCCGTCCTAACGACGACATAACAGCGGCCGTGCGGCCGGTGTTATGGCCGGCTCCATAGAAACAGCTTGCAGGAGCCTCCCGCCGCTCGGCGGAGGCTGGACGATCGGCGGAAGGATCGCCATGCAGGCGACAGCGATTGAAGTCAACGGGCTGCGCAAGCGGTTCGGGCCGGCCGTGGCCCTGGACGGAATGACGTTCACCGTCCAGCCGGGCCAGGTCACCGGCTTCGTCGGCCCTAACGGGGCCGGTAAGAGCACGACCATGCGCGTGATCCTTGGTCTGGACGCGCCAGACGCCGGGGTTGCCCTGGTCGGGGGTCAGCCGTACGCGAGCATCCGGCGGCCGATGTGTCGCATCGGCTCCTTGCTCGATGCGGGTGCGCTCCAGCCGAGCCGCAGCGCCCGGAACCACCTGCTTTGGCTGGCGCACTCGCAGGGCCTCGGCGCGGACCGCGTGGACGAGGTGATCCAGCAGGCGGGCCTCGACGCGGTGGCCAGGCGGCGCGCGGGCGGCTACTCCCTGGGCATGCGCCAGCGGCTCGGAATCGCGGCAGCCATGCTCGGCAATCCGGCCGCGATCATGCTGGACGAGCCCTTCAACGGCATGGACCCAGAGGGCATCGTGTGGATGCGCGGCTTCCTGCGGGCGCTGGCACGCGAGGGACGAGCCGTACTGGTGTCCAGCCACCTCATGAGCGAGCTGCAAGATACCGCGGATCACCTGATCGTGGTAGGCCGCGGCAAGGTCATCGCCGACACGACGGTGGCCAGCTTGCTCGCGGCCGCTTCCGGGGACCGGGTCCGGCTGCGCACCGTCGCGCGGTCGCAGGCGGCGGCGGTGCTGGCGGCCGCGGGGGCCACCGTCGCCGCCTCCGGCCAGGATGAGCTGACGATCTCCGGCCTGCCGGCCGAGCGCGTAGTCGCTCTGCTGGCAGGCGGTGCGGTGCCATTTGCCGAGGTGTCTGCGCATCGCGCGACGCTGGAGCAGGCGTATCTGGACCTGACGAGCGAGGCGGTCGAGTTCCGCCCAGCCGGGCCCGTTAGCGGTCCCGGATCGGCGACCGGACCGGCCAGGGAGGTCGCGCGATGAGCACAGGAACCATGTCCAGGCCGGGCCGAGGGGCCGTCCGCCGCAGCGACGGATTCGGGCAGCTGCTGCACTCGGAGTGGATCAAATTCCGGACCGTGCGCGGCTGGGTGATCGGGATGATAGTGGCCGCGATCCTCACCATCTTGCTCGGGGTGTTCGCGGCCGGTGGCGGCGGCATCAGCTGCCAGCAGCCCGGCCGCCCCCCGCAGACCGGCAAGGCCTGCCTCCCCTACGTCCCGCACGGGCCAGGCGGTGAGGTGGTGACCGACAGCTTCAACTTCGCGCGCCAGCCGCTCACCGGCAATGGCACCATCACCGCGCGGCTGATCGCCCTGACCGGCAAGCATGTCGACCTCAGCAGCCCGGGCGGAACGGAGGCTGGCTCCGGGCCAGGCCTGGTGCCCGGCCTGGCGCCGTGGTCCAAGGCTGGCCTGGTCATCAAGCAGAGCCTGCACCAGGGCTCTGCCTACGCGGCCATGACGGTCACCGGCGGTCATGGCGTGCGGATGCAGTGGAACTACACCGGCGACACCGCGGGCCTGCCCGGTCGCGTCACGGGCACCAGCCCGCGCTGGCTGCGCCTCACCCGGGCCGGCGACGTGATCACCGGCTACGACTCTGCTGACGGCAGCCACTGGACGAAGGTCGGCACGGTGCACCTGGCCGGCCTGCCCGCGACGGTCCAGGTTGGGCTGTTCGCCACCTCGCCGAACTATTCGGTAACGTCCCAGTCCTTCGGCGGCAGCAGCGAGCGCGGCGGGCCCAGCGAGGCGACCGGGGTTTTCGACCACGTCCGGCTATCTGGCGCCGCGGCCAGCGGTCGGTGGTCCGAGACCGCCATCGGCAGCGGCGGACCGGCCGCACTCGGGCCAGTCAGCAGGGCAACTGGATTCAGCCAGGCGCACGGAATCTACACGCTGACCGGATCAGGGGACATCGCCCCGGTGGTGCCGGGTCCGGGAAGCATGCTGCCGACGGCGACCGTCGAGCAGAGCCTGTCCGGCGCGTTCCTCGGCCTGATCGCGATCGTCGTTGTGGCGACGATGTTCTTCACCGCCGAGTACCGCCGCGGCCTGATCCGCACCACGTTCGCCGCTACCCCGCACCGGGGACAGGTACTGGCGGCCAAGGCGGTCGTGGGAGGCGCGGTCGCGTTCGTGACCGGGCTGGTCGCGTCGGTGATCGCGATCGCGATCGGTGTACCGCTGGAGACCAGCCAGGGCCAGGTCGTGCTCCCGGTCTCCGCGCTGACCGAGGCCAGGGTTGTGATCGGCACCGCTGCCCTACTCGCAGTCGCCGCCGTCCTGGCGGTCGCTCTTGGCGGCGCGCTCCGCCGCAGCGCCGCGGCCGTCACGCTCGCCATCGTCACCGTCGTGCTGCCGTTCCTGCTGACGGCCCTCAAGCTGTTCCCGCCGGCGATCGGCAGCTGGCTGCTGCGCGTGACACCAGCCGCGGGCCTGGCCATCCAGCAGAGCATTCCCCGGTATCCGCAGGTCGCGACCACGAACTCGCCAGCCGGCGGGTACTACCCGCTGCCACCGTTCGCCGGCTTCGCGGTGCTGTGCTGCTGGGCGGCCGCAGCACTGGCGCTGGCCTACTTCCTCATGCGGAGGCGGGACGTATGAAGGTCGCACTGCACGCAGAGTGGACCAAACTCCGCACCGTCCCCGGACCAGCCTGGCTGCTCCTCGCCATCGTCGCGCTGACGGCCGGCGTCAGCGCGGCGGCGGTCGGGGCGACGAGTTGCCCGCCCGGCCTGCGATGTCCCGTCGACCCGGCCAAGCTCAGCCTCACCGGGGTGCAGTTCGGCCAGGCAGTTGTCGCGGTCCTCGCGGTACTGATGATCTGCTCCGAGTTCAGCAACGGGATGATCCGGGTCACGTTCGCCGCCATGCCGGCCCGGCCACTGGTACTCGCCGCCAAGGCGAGCATCCTCGCCGGGCTCGTCCTGGCGGCCGGCATCATTGCCGTGGCCGGATCGGTGCTAGCCGGACACCTCATCCTGCCCGCCCATGGCTTCACCGCAGCACGCGGCTTCCATGCGGTCTGGGTAACCTATGGGCCGAGTATGCGGGCGGCCGCCGGCTCGGTGCTCTACCTGGGCCTGATCGCGCTGCTCAGCCTCGGCGTTGCCGCCATGGTCCGGGACTCCGCAGTGGCCATTGGTGCCGTGCTCGCCGTGCTGTACCTGTTCCCGATCATTCTGGCCTTCGTTACCAATCCGGCCTGGCAGCACCGGCTGGAGCGGTGGACTCCCACGATTGCCGGACTGACCATCCAGGCGACGACGGGGCTGCGCAGCCTGGCAATCAGCCCGTGGGACGGGCTCGGCGTCCTCGGCATATGGGCGGGCGCGGCCCTGCTCGGCGGCGCCCTGACGCTCCGGCTGCGGGACGCCTGACCCGGCATGGCGGCCGGCCGCGCACGTGCTCGTCGCGCCGGCCGCCATACCGGTTCGGCAGCCCCATCGCGCGGGCCGACCAGCACAGAGACTGGCAGACTCGCCCGCCGTATGGATGATGGAGCGTACGGGACATTTCTGCGGCGAGCCGGGACGGTGAGGCGTGACCAGCAAACTCCCGCTTGACGACATCCGGGTCATCGATTTGACGGTTGC
The DNA here is from genome assembly GCA_036495585.1 of Streptosporangiaceae bacterium. Taxonomy (GTDB): domain Bacteria; phylum Actinomycetota; class Actinomycetes; order Streptosporangiales; family Streptosporangiaceae; genus JAJYUU01. Next base: position 8,470 of record DASXMP010000084.1, on the reverse strand, counting down.
GCGCGCCGGCCCTACCTGCGTCCGGCAGCTCGCCGACTGGGGCGCCGACGTGATCCGGGTGGAACCGCCGCCCGCGACCGCAGCAGCGCCCACCACCGGTGGCGACCGCCATGGCTGCGACTTCCAGCACCTGCATCGCAATAAGCGGTCGCTGTCGCTGAACCTGAAGGAGCCGGACGGACACGAGATCCTGATGCGCCTGGTGGACGGGGCCGATGTCCTGGTCGAGAACATGCGCCCGCCGGTCAAGCACCGGCTCGGATTCGACTACGACACCGTGCACGCCCGTAATCCCCGCCTGGTCTACGGCTCGATCTCCGGGTTCGGCCAGGACGGCCCCTATGCCGCCAGGGGCGGCGTGGATCAGATAGCTCAGGGCATGGGCGGCCTGATGAGCGTGACCGGTGCGCCAGGCGGCGAGCCGATGCGTGCCGGGATCCCTGTTTCCGACCTGGCGGCGGGCCTCTACCTCGCCATCGGCATTCTGGTCGCCCTGCACGACCGGGACCGGACCGGCAGCGGGCGCTGGGTACAGACCTCCCTGCTGGAGTCGATGATCGCCATGATGGACTTCCAGGCCGCACGCTGGACCGTGGACCGGGAGGTCCCGGCGCCAGCCGGCAACCACCATCCGCTGAGTGTGCCGATGGGCTGCTTCGCCACCGCGGACGGCTACGTCAACATCGGCGGTGCGGACGGACGGCTGCTCCGCAGCTTGTGCCAGGCAATCGGCCTGCCGGACATTCCCGCCGATCCTCGCTTCGACTCCACCGCCAAGCGCTCAGCGAACCGGGCGGCGCTCAACGCGCTGGTGGCCAGCCGGCTCCGCGGCAAGACGACCGCCGAGTGGGTGCAGGCGCTCAACGCTGCCGGCGTGCCGTGCGGCCCGGTCTACCGGATGGACGAGGTGTTCGCCGACGCGCAGGTGCGCCACCTGCAGATGACCGCGCCAGTACAGCATCCGGCGCTCGGCCGCCTCGACATCCTCCGCAATGCGGTGCAGATGAGCCAGGTGCCAGGCACCGTCCGGGCACCGAGTCCCGACGCCGGCGACCACACTGGCGAGGTGCTCGCCGAACTGGGGTACGCACCTGAGGACATCGACCGGCTGCGTGCGCAGAACGTGATCTGAAGGGACACTGCATGACGTCATCGAGCCAGGCCCCACGCCATGACACCGGCACGGACATGCTGCTCGTCGAGGTGACCGGTCCGGTGGCCATCGTGACCTTCAACAACCCGGCCAAGCGCAACGCCATCTCCGGCGAGATCCGGGCGGCGCTGCCAGCGGCACTGGCGGCCTTGCAGGCTGACCCGGGGGTCCGGGTGGTCGTGGTGACCGGCGCCGGGGACAAGGCGTTCGCGTCGGGCGCGGACATCTCGGAGTTCGGTTCGCAGCGCACCACTCCGGCGGCGCGAGCCGAGTACGACCGCAGCCAGGCCGCGCTGACGCGCGCCTGGGCGAGCCTGGACAAGCCGATCATTGCGAAGATCCGTGGTTTCTGCATGGGTGGCGGCCTGCTCACCGCGCTTCAGGCCGACATCCGCATCGCGGCCGACGACAGCCAGTTCGGCGTGCCGGCGGCCCGCCTCGGGCTCGGCTACGCCTTCGGCGGCGTGACCACGCTGATGCAGCTCATCGGCCCGGCCTGGACAGCGGAGGTCCTGTTCTCCGCTCGTCGTTTCACCGCAGCCGAAGCCCTCACGATGGGTCTGGTCAACCGAGTGGTGCCAGCCACCGACTTGCACGACGCGGTGATGAGCCTGGCCGACAGCATTGCCGCCAACGCGCCGCTCACGGTGGCCGCCGCCAAGGCCGCCATCCGGGAAGCCCGCCGGCCGCCCGGCCAGCGGGACACCGCCAGGGTCGAGGCGATGGTGGAGGCGTGCTTCCGGTCCGAGGACTACCTGGAAGGTCAGCGCGCCTTCGCAGAAAAGCGGGTACCGACCTTCACCGGGGATTGACCCCGCCCGCCGGGTGGCCCAGACGCTGGCCGACCGGGTTGGAGTGCAGTACCTCCACCATTTCCTCAGGCGTCAGTTCGGGCTCGGGCAGCGCGCTCGGTGCGTCCCGGACCGGCCGGAGACCGTCCAGCAGCAGGGCCAGGTAACGACGCCAGATCGTCGGCCGGACGTCACGGGCGTAGTCAGCGATCGTGCCCAGCATGAATTCCATCATCGGGACATCCGTGGCTGACAGGTCGGTGCGGACCTGGCCCGCCGCCTGGGCCCGCTCCAGCAGCCGAGCTACTGCCGGACGCATCCGGTCTCGGGCATAGCCGACGCCGTCGTAGCCGTGCGCGGCCATCATCAGCATCTGGCGCAGCCCGCGGTCGCCCGACAGCATCTCGGCAACGCGCTCCAGGAACGCGACCAGCGCGGTCCACGGATCCGGTTCGCCGTGTGCCTGCTCGGCCAGCACTACCAGCGCGTCGATGCGCTCGGTGAACATCGCGTCCGCCAGCGCGGCCTTGTCCGGAAAACGGCGGTAGACCGTGCCCACGCCGACGCCGGCCCGCCTGGCCACATCGTCGAGGGACGCCTCAAGGCCGCGCTCGGTGAAGACATCGGCTGCCGCGTTGAGTATGCGCTGCCGATTCCGCTCCGCGTCCCGGCGCAGCGCACGCTCCGGCGCGGCCGGTGCCGACTGCGGCGCGGTCTCTGCAGACCGCGACGCGTCGCCATTGCGGGCGCCGCCGCCATTCCGGGCGCCGCCGCCAGCCCGGACGGCGCTGCCGGCGCGGTGACGACCTGCCCGTCCGCTGTCTGCGGGCGGCTCCTGACGTGCATCCATCCGCTGAATAGTACCCGAAGTGGAGATAGTAGCTCCGGTTCTGTTAGCCTCATGTTGAAAACGGAGATGGCTACTCCAGATCGGGGTCCAAGGATGGCCGCAACCAGCGTTCCCGGCTCTACCACTCCAGCCGCCCAGCGCGGCGGCGCGAACCACCGCTGGTTCGTGCTCGGGGTCGTGGGCCTCGCCCAGCTGATGATCGTGCTCGACATCAGCGTGATGAACATCGCACTGCCGTCGGCGCAGCGCGCGCTGCAGTTCTCCAACGCCGACCGCCAGTGGGTAATCACCGCTTATGCCCTGACATTCGGCAGCCTGCTGTTGTTCGGCGGCAGGATCAGCGACCTGTTCGGCCGGAAGAGGGCCTTCCTGATCGGCCTGGTCGGCTTCGCTGTCGCGTCCGCGGTCGGCGGCGCGTCGGTCAACTTCACCATGCTGATCACGGCCCGTGCCTGCCAGGGCGCCTTCGGTGCGCTGCTGGCCCCGACCGCGCTCTCGGTGCTAACCACGACGTTCAGCGATCCGAAGGAACGCGGCCGCGCCTTCGGCGTCTACGGGGCCATCGCGGGCGGCGGCGGGCTGATAGGCCTGCTGCTCGGCGGCGTCCTGACTGAGTACCTCGACTGGCGCTGGTGCCTATATGTGAACCTGCTCTTTGCCGCGGCCGCCGCGGTCGGCGCGATCCTGATGCTGCCGAGAGCGCGGCAGACCGGAGCGATCCGGCTGGACCTGATGGGCGTGGTCGCCGTGTCCGCCTCCATGTTCTGCCTGGTCTACGGCCTCTCCAACGCCGCGAGCCACAACTGGCGCGTCCCGTCGACGTGGGGCTTCCTGATCGCCGGCGCGGTCCTGCTGGTTGCCTTCGCGGCCCGCCAGATGCGCGCCGCGCACCCGTTGCTGCCGCCGCGCATCGTGCTGGACCGCAACCGGGGCGGTGCAAACCTCGCGATTCTCGTCGTGGGCGCCGCGATGTTCGGACTGTTCCTGTTCCTCACCTACTACCTGCAGACCGTCCTCGGATACTCGCCCGTTATCACCGGCGTCGCATTCCTGCCCGCCATCGTGATGGTGATGACGTTCGCGCAGATCTCCAACATCGTTCTCATGCCGCGCATCGGACCCAAGCCCCTCGTCGGCCTCGGCCTGCTGATCGCCGCGGCCGGCATGGCCTGGCTCAGCGGCATCGGCGTGCACACGAGCTACGCCGTCGCGGTGCTCGGGCCGCTGATGGTGTCCGGTGCCGGGATCGGCATGTCGATGCCGCCGTCGATGAACACCGGGACGTTCGGCGTCTCGCCGCGAGAGGCCGGCGTGGCCTCCGCAACGCTCAACGTCGGCCAGCAACTAGGCGGCTCGATCGGCACCGCGCTGCTGAACACCATCGCGACCAGCGCCGCCGCCACCTACGTCGCCAGCCACCTCAGCGCCGCTGCCGCAGCGCCGACGGGGCGCTCGGCCCTGCAAGCGGCCGCCGCCGTGCACGGCTACTCCACGGCGTTCTTGACGACCGCTGGCATCTTCGCCGGCGGCGCCATCGTCTGCGGCACGCTGCTGCGGCGCGGACCGCTCACCGCGCAGGCTGGGTCGCTCGCGACGCCGGCGGGCACGCCCGCCGCGCAGGACGCTACTGCCCCCGCGGAGCGGATGCCGACGGTGCGTGACGCGGCGCCGCAGGACGCGCCGGCGGAACCCTAGGGCGCCGGCCGCGGAACCGTAGCAGGAGGTAGCGAGCGCCCGCAACAGGCCTGGAACGACGTCCGCGGAACCGTAGGAGGAGGCGGCCGCTGCTTGGTGACCTGCTGGGCCAGCACCAGCCGGATCCCCGCTGGTCCGTAACAGGTCGTAGATCGTCCGGATTAGTGAGTATTGTACGGACTGCACTGCCCGCACCTCACTGGACAGGATCTGCCGATGCCCTACGCCATCCAGCCGCTCGACGCGTCCACCTGGGATGTCTTCGCCGAGCTCGTCGAACGTAACAACGGGATCTTCGGCGGCTGCTGGTGCATCGGCTATCACCCCGAGTGCGGCCAGAAGGGCATCAGCCACCGCGATGTGAAGCAGGCGCGCGTCAAGGACGGCCGGGCGCACGCCGCTCTGGTCCTGGATGACAGCGGCCACGCGCAGGGCTGGTGCCAGTACGGCAGCCCGGAGGAACTCCCGGGCATCAAGCACCGGCGTGTCTACGACAAGGACGCGCCGCCGCTGCCGGACTGGCGGATCACCTGCTTCTACGTGGACAAGAAACACCGCGGCGAGGGCATCGCCCGGGCGGCATTGGAAGGCGCGCTCGAACAGATTGCTGCCGCTGGCGGCGGTCTCGTCGAAGCCATCTCCGAGGTAACCGCAGGGCGCGAGGCACCGGGCCGGTTCTTGTTCAGCGCGACCGTCGAGCTGTTCGAGCAGTACGGGTTCACCCGCCTTCGCCAGGTCGGCAAGCACGCGTGGATCGTGAGCCGGAAGGTCGGGCCGGCCTGAGGCCGGTTACGGCACCAGCGCTCCCGGCGACCCGGCGTCGTACTCTGCGATCCAGCCCTCGCCGCGCCCGGTCAGGTCGGATCCGAGCCTTCGGCGGAATGCGATGCGGGCATCCCGCACCAGCGCGGCCGCCGGCGAGACCAGGTGGTTGTCGGCTCCGCGCCCCCGCGCGGCGACGACCACGCGGCTGGTGCGAGGCCGCCGTGACCGCTCGTAAAGCTGAAGCGCCGCAGCCGGGTCGTCGCGCAATGCGTCCAGCGCCGCGGCCAGCACGCAGCCATCCTCGATGGCCTGGCCAGCGCCCTGGCCGAGGTAGGGCAGCATCGGATGGGCCGCATCACCGAGGATCGTGGCGCGGCCCACGGTCCAGGCCGGCATCGGATCGCGGTCATACAGCGCCCACTTGTACCAGGTATCGCCGGCCGTGAAGACCTGGCGCAACGAGGGGTGCCACCGGCGATAGCGGTCGAGGATCTCGGCGCGGTCACACTCCTCGATCCACGACTCGTGCTTGTATCCGGCGTCCTCGTGGTGGGCCACCACATTGATGAGCTGGCCGCGGCGAACACCGTAGACGACAAGTGCACCGTGGGGGCCTAGCCAGGTGCCCTCGTAAGGCTCGACCTCTCCGGCCGGCAGGTCTGCCACCGGGATGACGCTGCGATAGCAGATCTTCCCGGTAAAAGTCGGCGCGTCCGGCCCGAACAGGCTCGCGCGGACCGCGGAGTGGATGCCGTCCGCACCGACCACGACGTCAGCCTCGACCTGCTGGCCATCGGTGAAGCGCGCCACCGCTCCGACGCCGTCGGTCGCAACCGTCTCGCAGCGGGCGCTAAGGCTCACCCGGTCCGATGGAATCGACGCGGCCAGGACGTCGAGCAGATCCGCCCGATGAACCGTGCAGCCGCTGGCGCCAAATCGCCGGGCCGCGGCGGTCGCGTCGGTCCTGGAGATGATGCGCCCCTTCCAGGTGCGCAGCTTCAGCGACTCGGCCTGATAACCAGCGGCGCGGACGGGATCCTCCAGGTCGAGCGACCGGAGCGCCTTCATCGCATTGGAGTGCAGCGCGACCCCGGCGCCGATCTCCTTCAGCTCCGGCGACGACTCATAGACATGAACGTCGAAGCCCCGGCGCAGTAACGCGCGCGCAGCCGTCAGCCCGCCGATGCCTCCTCCGATGACTGCGATGCGCAGCATGCGGCCCACACGTCCTCCTGGCCTTTCGGCACGCCTGGTTCCGTTATATCTGGCGGCGGCCGCTCGAAGCGATGGCGAGCGCTCGCCGATGACGGCGACAGCCCAGGCTGCCGCGACCCGCCACGGGCTCGGGATCGGGCGCGGCCTCGCTATCAGGCGCGGGCCTCGGGGCAGGCGGGGCTCGGGATCAGGCGGGGCTCGGGATCAGGCGCAGGGCTGCCTGCTACGCGGCCGAGCCGCCAGTGGCCAGGCGCATCAGGTCGGTGCCGGTGTCGATGCTGACCTCGGTGCCGCCGGCGCTGCCGAACTCGTGCTGGTAGCTCGCCCAGGACTCGTCCCTGACCTTCTCGGCGAACCCGCTCTCCATCAGCAGCACCAGTTCCAGTGCGGCCCGGTCCACCCGGGTGCTGAGCGCCGTGTCGCTCCAGTCCTCCGGCGCGGCAAACACCGCCGTGGGCATGGTCATAGCCCGCAGGTAGGCGAACATCGCGCGCATCTGGTCGTCCACCACCAGTGCGTGCCGGGCCGTGCCAGCCGTCGCAGCGAGCACGACCGGCTTGGCGATCAGCAGGTCGTTGTCCAGGACGTGGAAGAAGGACGTGAACAGGCCGCTCGCGCCAGCCTTATACACCGGTGTGCTCGCGACAACGCCGTCCGCGTCGGCTAGGGTGGCGACCGCGCGCTGCAGCCTCGGCCCGATGAGCTGCGATACCAGCGCGGTCGAGATCTCGGTGGCCAGCTCGCGCAGTTCGATCACGCTGACCGTGACCGCGTGCCCGTCCCGAGCCGCCAGCGCACCGGCCCGCTCGGCGATGCGATTGGCCAGCAACCGGCTGGACGACGGATCGCTGGTCCCGCCGTTGACCACGACGAGCCGGAAGGTCCGGTGCTCCTGTGCGCTGCTCATGCTGATACGTCCTCGTCCTTGCTCATCGCTGATATTTCCGCGCGCGGCGCCGGTCGGTCCGGCGGCGGCGCCAGCAGACCATCGCTGTCGGCCTGCGCGAGCTTGCCGCACAGTCGCTCCAGCTGCCAAAGTTCCGCAGCGCTCAGCCGGCTGCTCATGGCCCGCGCCACACCGCGAGCGTGCCGGCGGCCGATCTCGCGCTGAGCAGCCTGGCCTGTCTCGGTCAGGGCCAGCCGGACACCGCGCCGGTCGGCGAAGTCGACGGCCCGCTCGATAAGCCCGCGGCCAGCAAGGCGGTCCACCATCCGCGAGAGGGCTGGCTGGCTCAGCAGGACGTGCCGGTTCAGCTCGCTCAGCCGGATCGGCTCCGGGCACTTGGACAATGTGTAGAGCACGTCGTACTCCCGCATCGAGATGTCGCGCCAGATACCCTGCGCGGCGAACTCCCGGAGCAGCACCGCGTGCGCGGACAGCAGCGCCTCCCAGGCGTCGTTGGCCAGTGGCCGCCGCCCAGTGTCCCCCGCCGCCATCAGATCGGCACCGCCACCGGATGTCGCACCGCCACTCACAGTTCGCTCCGCCATCAGATCGCCGGATAGGCGGCGCGGTACTCCGCAGCGCTGTCCTGGTATGGCGAGGAACCGGTCACGTTGTCCCCGCGGTTGGCGTTCGGCCGCGGCTGCCGCGGCGCGGCCTCGCCGTACTTCGCCAGCACCAGGCCCGCATGCGTCGGCGCCGCCCGCGTCTCCGGGTCCTGCCGGGCCGCGATCTCCTTGCGGAGGACCGGCACGACCTCCTCGCCGAGCAGGTCAAGCTGGGTCAGCACGGTCTTCAGCGGCAGGCCGGCGTGATCCATCAGGAACAGCTGGCGCTGGTAGTCGCCGAAGTGCTCGCGGAAGGTCAGCGTCTTGTCGATGACCTCCGCCGGGCTGCCCACTGACAGCGGCGTCATCTCCATGAAGTCCTCCATCGACGGGCCGTGGCCGTAGACCGGCGCCTCGTCGAAGTAGGGGCGGAACTCCCGCTTAGCGTCCTGCGAGTTCCGCGCGAGGTAGGCCTGGCCGCCGAGGCCCACGATCGCCTGCTTCTCGGTC
>DASXMP010000083.1:0-1722 GCA_036495585.1 Streptosporangiaceae bacterium | reverse complement strand
TGTCCGAGAAGCGGACGATGGCCACCGAGACGCTGCGGCTGCTGCTGCCGCGGATGAGCGAGGAGCGGGAATCCGCGATGATCCAGGCGGTCGGCGCGGTGGCCGGGACCGACCGGCCCAGCCTGGGCAAGGTCATCGGCTACCTGGAGCAGTCCGACGACCCGGCCTGGAAGAACACCGGCGCGGTGATGCGGGCGGTCTCGGAGATGCGGCTGGCCAAGCTGTGCTTCGCCCCGTCGGTGGACGAGCAGATCGACGCCGAGGGCTGGACCACGGTGTTCACGCTGGCCGGGCTGACGCTGCCGGACACCAAGACCGGCCGGGACGACTACTCCTACGAGCAGCGGCTCTCGGTGGCCCTGCTCTACCTGGTCTCCCAGTTCGCCCGCAAGCTGCTGAACGGCATCGACCGCAGGCTGCCGAAGGCGATCTTCCTCGACGAGGCCTGGGCGATCACGTCTACTCCCGAGGGCGCCAAGCTGGTGCCCGAGGTGTCACGGATGGGCCGGTCGCGGAACACCGCGCTGATCCTGGTCTCGCAGAATGCCGGTGACCTGCTGAGCGAGCAGGTGACCAACTGCCTGTCCGGGGTGTTCGCGTTCCGTTCGACCGAACGCGGCGAGGTGGCCAACGTCATGTCGCTGCTCGGGGTCGCGCCGTCGGACGAGCACAAGGCCGTGCTCCGCTCGCTCGGCAACGGCGAGTGCATTTTCCGCGACCTGGACGACAGGGCCGGCCGGATCGGGGTCGATCTGGTCTCCTCCGAACTGCAGGAATGGATCGATACCAACCCAACCCGGGTCAAGCGCAGCCAGGCTGACCCGTTCGCACGCAGGGAACCCAGCGCGGACGAGCCGTCCGCGACCAGCTCGCGAGTGGCGGAAGCGTCCTCGTAAACGCAGAACCAGGAGCTCCCTAACGATGGCTATCCCACCCGCCGCCCGAGGGCGCCGCCTCACCCGCTGGGTTCTCCGGGTGCTGCTGCTCGCGGCGGCGATGCTCGCCGTAGCCACGCCGGCTCTCGCCGCCGGTCACGCGGCGAACCATGACCGTTCGGCCCATAACTACCGAACGGACCAGGTCGCTGCCGCCCCGGCCACCCTCACCGCCAGCCTGACCCCGGCCGCGCCCCAGCAGCCCGGCGGGGTCTGCCAGGTGCCCGGCATCGGCGACATCGGCGGACTGGTCGGACTGTGCAACCAGGGCTCGAGCGGGATCGTCGGCGACCTGAACAACATCTGCCAGCCGTCGCTGCCGCAGCCTGAGCAGGCCACCGGCGGCATCAACGCGATGGTCCAGCCGCCGGGCGCGGCGGTCGGCGGGAAGACGCTGTACGACAACTACGGGGTGGCCGGGCAGTTCTGGGCCGCGCACGGCCTGCAGTGTTCCGACATGACGTCGCTGATCGGGAACAACGTGGCCGGGATGGTCTTCGACGCGGCGAAATCCATCGACCGGGTGACGATCACCGTGTACCAGTCGGCGGCGGGCAACAACATCCTCACCTGGCTGCAGGACGCGGTGGACCGGCTGATCACCGCGCTGGGCAAGGCGATCTACTTCCCGTTCCTGGCACCGGTGGTCATCCTCGGCGCGGTCTGGCTGGCCTGGCAGGGCCTGATCCGCAAGCGCGCTACCCGGACCATCGAGGGCACGCTGTGGATGGTGGTGGCCTGCGTGGCCGCGATCGCGCTGATCGGCCGGCCCGCCACGTTCACCGGG
>DASXMP010000082.1:0-3530 GCA_036495585.1 Streptosporangiaceae bacterium | reverse complement strand
TGTTCAGCCGCACTTGGAAGATAAGTACTATCGCGAATTCGAGTCAAGCACTATCGCGAGATCAGTCTGCTTCGGTGCCGCTCCCGGCCGGGGCGATCGGGAACGCCCAGAGCAGCAACTCGACCGGCAGAGATCCGGCCGGGCGCCGCGTCTGATCGATCAGCCTGTCCCGGAGCCATGGCATCAGCACGTCGTTGAGCTCCCGCTTCAGGTCGGTTAGTTCCGCCGGCGTGAGATAGAAGACGTACTCGCTCTCGGTCGCCGCATCCTGCCAGCTCGCCGGGTAGCTGGCCCGGCTGTCCAGCCAGGTCCGGTACCGGTCAAGCTGTCGCTCCCGCACCAGGCGGAGGAGGGTGCGCGCAGCGATGTCGCTCTCGGTGTCCGCGGCCGACGTGACGATGTTGAAGCCGATGGAGGTCATCCGCCAGGGCCGGGCCCGGCCCTTGCCACCGCCGGCCTCCTCGACGAAGCCGTACTTGGCCAGCTGGCGCAGATGAAAAGAGCACGTCGTCGGCGACTCGCCGATCTGCTCGCCGACCTGCGTTGCCGTCATCGGCCCGCCGATGCTCAGCGCCTCGATCAGCGCGATGCGCACCGGGTGCGCCAGCGCCCGGAGCGTCCGGACGTCGTCGACCCGCCGCAGCTCATCGGCCTGCACGGCAGCGTCCGAGCTGTTGGAGTCTTCGAGAGTCACCTCTCGAACGTAGAGTCTCGAGAGATATCTGTCAAGAGTTTTCTCTCGAGACTCCGGCCGCGTCGAGTGCAGCGAGGTAACCGAAGGTCATCGCCGGGCCGATGGTGGCACCCGGGCCGGCATAGCTGCGGCCCATGACCAGGGCGCTGGTGTTGCCCGCCGCGTACAGGCCCTCGATCACGCTGCCGTCGGCGCGGAGCACGCGCGCCCGCTCATCGGTGCGCAGGCCGCCCTTGGTGCCGAGGTCGCCGGGCACGATCTTGATCGCGTAATAGGGCGGCTGGGCCAGCGGCGCCAGGTTCGGGTTCGGCTTGCAGCGTGGGTCGCCATAGTACCGGTCGTAAGCCGAGTCGCCCCGGCCGAAGTCCGCGTCCTTGCCCGCCCGGGCGAACTCGTTGAACTTCGCCACCGTCTTGGCCAGCCCTTCGGCTGGCACGCCGATCTCCGCGGCGAGCGCATCGAGCGTGTCGGCCTTTACGATGACCCCGGACCGAAGCCACCGCCTCGGCAGCGACTTGCGCGGCGGGATGCCGGTGAACACGTACCGGTTGCGGTAGCGCTGGTCGGTAATCATCCAGCAGGGGATGTGCGGCGTGTGCGGCGTATGGCGCTCATACATGGCGTGCACGGCGTCGACGTACGGGGCTGCCTCGTTCACGAAGCGCTCGCCGGCTCCGTTGACGAACAGGCTTCCTGGCAGGCTGCGCTCGGCCAGGCAGAACACCGGCCCGCTGGGCAGCGGGATGGACGGGCCCCACCAGGCATCGTCCATCAGGTCGAGCACTCCCCCGGCGGCCTCCCCGGCCAGGATCCCGTCGCCCGTGTTGCCGGGCGAGCCGACCGTCCACTCGGTGCCGATCGGCGCGCGCTGGTAGCGCTGGCGCAGCGCCGCGTTCCGCTCGAAGCCGCCGGACGCCAGCACGACGCCATGACGGGCCAGGATCACGCCGGCCGTGCCGTCCCGCTCTACGTGCACGCCGGCCACCCGGCCATGCTCGATCAGCAGGCCCGTCATCGGCGTGTTCAGCCAGACCGGAACGCCAGCCCGGGCCAGCCCAGCGCGCAAGCCCGCGGCGAGCGACTGGCCCATGCTGAGCAGTTGCCGCCGCCGCACCTTGCTGACGACCATCCGCGCCGTCACGCGCGCCGTCGTGGTGAGGGCGCGCGGGTGGCTGGTGCCAAGGCTCATCCACCGGTAGTTCGCCTGCGTCACCGTGATGCCGGCCGGGGCGGGGAGATACGGCGGCCGCAACCGGGCCAGCTCGTCGCCCAGCACGCGCGCATCGAGCAGCACCGGCTCGATCGACCTGCCGTGCGTCGTGCCGCCCCGCGCTTCGGGGTAGTAGTCGCAGTAGTTCGGTACCCAGTCGAAGTCGGCGGCCGAGTGAGCGCGGACCAGGTCGAGCATCGACGGGCCGTGTTCGAGCAGCGCCTCGCGCAGGCGCCGCGGCACGGCCGGCCCGGACACATAGGCGAGGTAGGCAGCCGCCTGTTCCGCTGTGTCTTTGACGCCAGCCTTGCGCAGCACGGCGTTGCCGGGCAGCCAGACCCCGCCGCCCGAGCGAGCGGTGGAGCCGCCGAAGTACTCGGTCTTCTCGATGACGACCGCACGCAGCCCGCGCACCGCCGCAGTGAGCGCCGCGGTCATGCCCGCCGCGCCGCTGCCGACCACGACGAGGTCGAACTCGGGCTCCTCGGCTGTCATCAGGCCTCCGACGTCCTCTAGCCGGCGCCGTCCCGGCCGCGCGCCGCCGTTCTTCCGACCGCTGGTGGCACCCGCCGCCGCGAGCCCGGCGCCCTTATACTAGAACACGTTTCAGTTTTGGCCAGAGCGCCGGATCGCCGGATCGACCGGGAGGAACAACATGAGGCGGGATCCTTCGTTAGCGCTGTTCTCCGGGGCTAGTAATGGCACTTGACGCGTCGAAGGCTTTAGGAGCGCCCCAGCTCATCGGCGCGATCGTTAACCCGCTTAATACAGCGAGGATGACCATTGGCGGGAGCCTCGGGGTTTTTGCGGGTACCGCGATGCTCAGGAACATGGACTTCAACAAGGCTGATACGCCGAACATCGGCCGGGTAGGGCTGCTCGCGCTGACGGAGAACGACCTCGCGCTGGTGAGGGTGCGGCAAGGGTTCCCCGGCTTCAAAGTGGCCAGGGATGTCGTGGCACGCGTCCCGCATTCATCGATCGCGTCGGCCGAACTCGGCAAGAGCACCCTGCTTGCGCCCCCGCTGACGATCACTTTGACCGATGGGACGATGTGGAACCTAGAGGTTCTCAAAGTGGATACCAAACGCGCGCGGAAGTTGCTCGAGCTGCTCGACGAGCTACGAGCGCTCGATGACCAAGATGAGTAGCTCGGACGGAGTGCGGAATGCGCCACGGCGTCGTGCTTTTCAGCAGCGATCGCGGCATCACCCCGGCCCGGGCGGCTGAGGCGGCGGGCTTCGACTTCTTCTGCGTGCCCGAGCACACGCACATCCCGGTCCGCCGGGAAGCCGCGCACCCGCGCACCGGTACGAGCGAACTGCCCGACGACCGGTACCTGCGCACGCTCGACCCCTGGATCTCGCTGGCCATGGCCGCCGCGGTCACCTCGACCATCCGCCTCTGCACCGCCGTCGCATTGCCGGCCGAGCATGACCCGATCTCGCTGGCCAAGACCATCGCGACGCTCGACCACCTGTCCGGTGGCCGGGTGGAGCTGGGAGTCGGATTCGGCTGGAACACCGACGAGCTGGCCGACCACGGGGTCCCGCCCGGGCGCCGGCGGACGGTGCTGCGCGAGCATCTGGAGGCGATGCGCGCCCTCTGGTCGCAGGCCGAGGCCAG
>DASXMP010000081.1:0-32336 GCA_036495585.1 Streptosporangiaceae bacterium | reverse complement strand
CACCCTTGGCGACTCATGGGGCCTGGGCTGGATCCGGTTCGGCTGGGGCGGCCGCCGGCTCATCGGCCACGATGGGAACACCATCGGTCAGTCCGCGTTCCTCCGGCTGCTGCCGGACGAGGGCCTGGCCGTGACGCTGCTGACCAATGGCGGCAATGCGCGGGATCTATACGAAGAGCTCTACCGGGAGATCTTCACGGAGCTGGCAGACGTGACGATGCCGCAACCGCTAGCCCCTCCCGCCGAGCCCCTGCAGGTGGACATCCAGCCCCACGTCGGCCGCTACGAGCGGTCCGGTACCCGGATCGATGTGCTGACCTCGGCTGATAGCCCCGTCCTTCGCACTACCGCGACCGGCCCCCTCGCAAAGCTGATGGCCGACCCGGTCACCGAATACGCGCTGACCGCCGTTGACCGGGACCTGTTCGCCGTCCGGGCGCCGGAAACGCAAACGTGGACGCCGGTCCTTTTCTACGAACTTCCGAGCGGCGAGAACTCCATCTTCGGCGTCCGAGCGACGCCGAAGATGGAGTCCACCGGCGCCGGGCAGGCCAGCGCGCCGAGCGCCTCGGTGATCTCTTCCGCGGCCGCCGCGTCACGCTGATACGGCGCGAACCGGTCGGCGGCCGCGGCGCGTAGCCAGGCGTGCAGTGGCTATAACGCTCAGGTAGGGCGCCGAAGGCGCAGATCGAAGAGGTCACGGAGCGAAGGAGCGGACAAATATGTCGACGCCGACCAAGCCGAGCATCGTGTTCGCCCACGGGCTGTGGGCCGACGGTTCGTGTTTCAGCAAGGTGATCCCCACGCTCCAGGCGGAGGGGCACGAGGTGATATCCACCCAGAATAGCCTCGATACTCTCCAAGGGGACGTTGCCGCGGTGACTCGCGCGCTGCAGCAGGTCAGCAGCCCCGCCATCCTCGTCGGCCATTCGCAGGGCGGCACCATTATCAGCGGTGCGGGAGCCGACGACCGTGTTGCCGGGCTGGTCTATATTGCGGCGCTTGCCCCGGATTACGACGAGACGGCACAGAGCCTGCAGGCCAAGTTCCCGACGACAGAAATCTTCGACCACCTCCAAGTCGCCGACGGGCGAATCTGGCTTCGCCCGGACGGCATCGAGTACTTCGCCGGGGACCTGCCTGTTAAGGAGCAGAAGGAGGTCTGGGCAACCCAGGGCGTCCCAGCCGCGGACCTGTTCGCCGCCAAGACGGAGCAGGCCGCCTGGAAGTCAAAGCCGAGCTGGTACATCGTTGCCAACCAGGACCAGACCGTCCATCCCGACCTGGAACGCTTCGTGGCGCAGCGCATGGGTGCGCAGACGTATGAGGCGGATAGCAGCCACGTCGTCATGCTGTCGAATCCCGACCTGGTGACCGATGTGATCCGCACCGCCGCGAGCTCTGTGCAGGGATCGTGACAGCTGAGGCACCACCGGCAGCTAGCCATGGCTAGGTCCTGCCGCGCGGCAGGCAAGCCGCTACACCGGCACGGATGCGCCGTTCACAAGGCTGGCGGCCGGGCTGGCTAGGTACACATAGCTGTGCGCGATGTCCGGTGCCTTCGGCCAGGCCTGGTGGTTGGCCGAAGGCATTGCCGCGCGGTTGGCCGGCGTGTCGATGATCGATGGCACCACGCAGTTGACGGTAATGCCGGATCCGCGCACCTCGTCCGCGGCCATCGACACCAAGTGCAGCACGCCGAGCTTGCTGACTGAATAGGCAAACCCCGCCCCGCCGGTAACGACCGCGGCTCGGCTGGCGGTGTGCACGATCCGGCCCCGGCCGGCGGGCTGCATGACCCGCAGTGCGTGTCTGGTGATCAGCGCCGCGCTCACCAGGTTGAGCTGAAGCTGGTGAGCCAGCTCCGCCTGATCCAGCTCGGCGAGCGGGCGGCGCGGTGCGAACCCGCCAATCGTGTTCACCACCGCCCACAATGCTGGATGCGCATCGAACAGCTCTCCGAGCGCTGCGTCGTCCAGCACATCGGCGCTGTCGTAAGTCACCCCTTCGAGCCGCCTGCCCGCAGCGGGCGCGACCCGGTCGACGGCGTGCACCACCGCTCCCTCGGCGGCGAATGCGGCCGCCACTCCGGCACCCAGTGCACCCGCTCCGCCGAACACGAGCACCTCAAGACCCGACAGGCCGATGTCGGCCACGTTCCCTCCCTGAATATGTTCGGGCACAAGCAAGGCTCAGGCGGCCATCGCTAGCGATGCGACCAGGTAAGCGACGCCGAACGGAGCGTCGCAGTACCGTATCTCGCTGGTCGGCCGCAGCTCGCGTGCCGCGCCGGCCAGCACCTGCCAGGCGGGCCGCCCGGCCGCCATCAACTCAGCCGCGAGGCCGGGGTCGATGTCCAGCAGCTGCGCCAGATCGCCCGAGCCGATCGCGCGCTCGACTGCCGCGTCGAACGGCGCGCTCCGCTCGTCGAGGTAGCCGGGCGCCTTTAGCCCGCGCCGCGCGCTGCCGTCGGCCAGCACGAGCAGTGCCACCCGGTTAGCCTCGCCGGCCAGCCGCGCGCCGTGCGCCCGGCACATGCTCGGTGCGAGGCCATCAGCCACGGAGAACAGCTCCCGTGACCCGCCGTAGCCGGCTTCGTCGAGCAGCCGGGCGCCAAGTCCGAGCGGCAACGGCAGCCGTTCGCCGAGCCCTAGCGGCGCCGGGCCCAAGCCCGGCGCGTAGGCGGACAGGTCTAGCCAGCCGTCCGCTGGCCATCGCCGGCTGGCAGCCGCGGCGCCCACCACCGTGATCCGGTCGGGCTCGGCCGCCACCAGCGCGGACACCGCGGCTGCGCACGCCTCCCGCAGTTCGGGCAGTACATCCGCGGCACCGGTGAGCTCGCGGGCGAGCAGCGGCGGCGCCGGGCAGAGGGCGGCAGCGGTCAGCATGATCAGGCCAGCGCCCGCACGGCACGGGCCGGCGGCCGGTCGCCGCGGATCGTCGCGACCATATCGACCACCTGGCGGGACTCGGCAACCTGGTGCACGCGGAAGATCCGGGCGCCATGCCACGCGGACACCGCGGTGGTCGCCAGCGTCCCCGGCAGCCGGGAGTCAATCGGCACGCTGAGTGACTCGCCGACGAAGTCCTTGTTCGATAGCGAAACCAGGACCGGCCAGCCGGTGGCGGTCATCTCCCCCAGGCGGCGGGTCACTTCCAGGGAGTGCCAGGTGTTCTTGCCGAAGTCGTGCGCGGGATCAATGACGATCCGCTCCGGGTCGACGCCAAGCTTCATGGCACGTTCCGCCAGGCGCCCGGTCTGCTCCAGCACGTCAGCCATGACGTCCGCGTAGGCGACCCGGTGCGGCCGCGTGCGCGGCCGCTGCTGGCCGGCATGCGCGCACACCAGGGCAGCGCCGAATTCCGCGGCCACCTCCGGAACGAGCGGGTCGACACCGCCCCAGCTGTCGTTGATCAGGTCGGCGCCGGCCGCGCAGGCCGCCCGCGCTGTCTCGTGCCGCCACGTGTCGATGCTGATAACGATCTCCGGGTAGGCACCACGGACGGCGGCGATGAACTCAGCGGTGCGGCCGACCTCCTCGGTGGCGTCTACCTCGACGCCCGGAGCCGCCGGCACGCCGCCGACGTCCACAATGTCCGCGCCCTCGGCCACCACCTCATGCACCCGGTCGAACGCGGCGGCCCGATCCCAGGTGATCCCGGGCCGGTAGAAGGAGTCCGGCGTGCGGTTCACGATTGCCATGATCAGCGGCTGGCCGGGCGGGTACTCGTGCGGGCCGAGCCGCAGCATCCCCTGGTCAGCCCGAACGCGATCTTCCATGACGTGGAAAGCCTAATGCAGCCGATCCGGGCGCTGTGTTATCGGCAGGCCGGTCTCGGCGGCAGCCGCTAGCGCCAGGCAAACACCGGCTGCTCGAAGTGCGCCACCCGCCGCTCGCGGCCGTGCAGCGCGACCTGGCAGAACTGGTAGATGATGGCCGCCGTCGGTGCGTGCACATAGCGGTCGAACAGCGGCAGCCGGATCACCGGCGCGTCCGACTCCGGGATACTGAACGTCTCCGGCTCGACGTCCAGGTCGGCGAGCGGCACCTGGTAGATGCGCGCTACCTCGCTCGCGGGACCGGCCAGCTCACCGGGCGTGCCGCCCCAGGTGACGACCGGCGTCATCACGTACCCGGACCTGGTCACGTAGTCATCGAGCAGGCCGAGCACCGCGCTGGCCGGCAGGCGCAATCCGGTCTCTTCGGCCAGCTCGCGCAGCGCGGCTGTCTCGGCAGACTCGCCGGGCTCGCGGCGCCCGCCCGGCAGCGCCCACTGCCCGGCGTGGCTGCGCAGACTGCTGGCCCGCCGGGTGATCACCAGGACGTCGGTCTCGGGAGTGGCGACTACGCAGACCGCGACCGATGCCTGCCGCAGTTCTGGCCGCACCGCCTCGATGCGGCGAAAGCGAGCAAGGTTGGCGGCGATCAGGTCGTAGCGCCGGGCGGTCGGCGCCTCGCTCATCGGGCATCCATGTCAGCAGAGTAACCGCCGGTTACGTCCCTGATGGCTCTGTAATGTCCGCGAAATTCGACTACCGTCTACTCAGTGGCCTGGTCAGGTTGCGGGGGACGCCAGTTTGAGGGGGCAGTATGTCGGAGGGATCCGGCGTCGAATCGCGGGACCCGGGCCCGCCTGAGCCGAATGGCAACGCTGTCGACCTGGCTGCTTTCGCGGACCTGTACCGATCGCACGCGGCACACCTTTTCGATTACTGCCGGACCCTGACCGGTGATGCAACGTCGGCCGCGTATGCGACTGAGGTCGCGCTGATCACCGCGCAATCGCTGCTGCAAGACCGCGACCGGATGCGCGCCTGGCTCTTCGCCCTAGCCCGGCGAGAGTGTCAGGTTGCCGATGCCGGGGTGGCCGAGGCGCGGGAACTCGTCAGCCGGCATGGCATCCGGCCCGAGGATGTGCCGACGGTGCTGGGGATGGCTCCCGGGCAGGCACACGCCGTCCTGGCGGAAGCGGGGGCGGACCCAGCAGAAGCAGACACAGCAGAAGCAGACACAGCAGAGATGGCAGCGATGCGGCCGGACGAGCCGCTGGCAGTGGTCCCCGCCTCCGTCTGGCTGCGGTCCGCCGAGACCGTGCTGCACCTCAGCCAGGAAGCACCGGAATCGCAGCCCGATTCTCGCCAGAGGCCTGGTCGCTCCCGGTCGGTCCCGACCCGCAAGCAGGCCGGGCTTGCCGCCGCGGTCCTGGTGCCAGCGGCCGCGGCCGTAGTGGCCGCGCTGTACCTGACTGGCCAGCCGCACCCGGCGTCCTCAGCAGCGAAGCTCGGGCGGGCCGCCGCGTCGGCCAGCGCGAGCACCACCGCGGCGCCGTCTCCGGCCTTCGCCGTGAGACCCCGTGCCTCGGCCATATCCGTGCGCCGGTCGTCACCCGTCAGCTACATCGTGCCGGTCAACGCCGCGCCCACGCATGCTGCCGCGCCGAGCCCGTCATCATCCTCGTCGTCGGTGGCGTCGTCGTCGTCGGTGGCGCCGTCGTCGTCTGCGTCACCATCGTCCTCGTCTCCGCCGGTGGGTAGCAGCACGCCGCCGCCGACCTCGACTCCCACGGCGAATCCGAGTGGCCCCGGCAGCTAGGCGTCGCGGAGCCGGAGCACCAGCCAGCCGATGAGCAGGGCACCTGCCGCCCACAGGCCAAGGACGCCGAGTCCCAACCAGGGGCCGATGGGCTGCTTGGCTACGTTCCTGGTCACCTGCACGGCCAGCCCGGCGTCCATCGGTGACCACCGCTCGATCCGCCGCTGCCACACTCCGCTCAGCATCACATCACCGATCACCGGGATGACGTAGACGAGACCCAGGACGACCGCGATGGCCGCAGCAGGATCCCGTACGGCCACGCCCACTCCCAGGCTGAACAGCCCGATGAGCGCCAGGTACAGGACCGACCCGGCGGCCGCGCGCAGCGTCGGTCCGTGCAGCAGTGACAGTGCCGCGAAGCCATGGGCGGCGGTGAAGCCGTTGCCGGGCAGCAGCTCCCGGCCCGCCACCAGCGAGCCCAGCACAGCAACGGCGCCAGCCACCAGCACCGTGCCGGTGACTATGGCCGCCTTGGCGCCGAGCAGGACGCTGCGCCGCGGCGTGGCGGCCAGGGACACGCGGATCATCCCGGTGCTGTACTCGGCCGTGACCACGAGCACGGCCAGCCCGGCGACAGCGGCCTGGCCGAGCATCACGCCGGTCAGGCTGATCTTGGTGGTGTCGTCCCCGCACGACCCTGGGCACTTGGTGACCGAGGCGATCAGGGTGCTGGCTGCCACGGTCAGCGCGACCAGGCCGAGCAGCAGCCAGGCGGGTGCGGCAACCGTGCGCAACTTGGTCCACTCGGCGTGCAGCGCGCGGCTCATGCGTCTCGCCGCCGGAGCAGGCAGAACCCGCCGGCGAGCGCAACCAGCACCCACGCTGCCAGCACCACGGAGCCATCCCAGCCGGCCAGCGGGAAGCAGCCGTGGTACGGCGCGCACACGGTGTTCACCTGCGGGTAGTGGCGAACCCCGGCCTGGAGGCTGAAAGCGGCCGCCGGCGTCAGCCGCAGCAGCCAGTCCGCCCAGGCCAGCGGCAGAACGTGGGCCAGGATGAACGGGATGACGAGCAGCCCGGCCACCGCCAGGACGGCACCGGCGCTGCGCCGGAAGATGGTACCGGCGGCCAGGCCGAGGACGCTGGCGCCGGCCGCGATGGCCGCCGTGCCGAGCACGATCTGCAGCCCGGCGCCGCTAGTCAGGGAGATATCCGGCCACACCGGCGGGGCCCATCCGTTGGCTATCAGCTTCTGCTCGCTGACATGGAAGGCGATCGCTGCGCCGATCAGGGCGGCCACGAACGTGACGCCGGCAATGACGATCGACTTCGCCAGGAGGACCCGGCCCCGCCGTGGGCTGGCGGTCAGGCTGGTGCGGATCAGGCCACGGCGGTACTCGGCCGTGACGAAGACGGCGCCCAGCGCGATGACGGTAATCAGCCCGAAGAGCGTGGCCAGAAACGCGACGTCGATCGGGTCGACGTCCGGTTCGTAGGGCGCGATGTCGCCCGAGCCGCCCACCACGTACCGGCCGTCGGCGCTGGTGAACCCGCCGCCGGCCGACAGCCCCTTGCACCGCCCGCCGGATGCGCACTTCAGCGTGGGTCGCACCCCGGCCGGCGGGGACCCGACCGAAGTGCCTGCCCACGACTGGTCAGCCAGGCCGCCGTGCAGCAGGATCCCGTCAAAGGCAGCGGTTGCGTGCGTCGGCAGATCGACCCGGTCGTCACCGGATCCTTGCGACTCGATGAAGTCGGGCGAGGTAACGAACAAGCCGGCTTGGACGGTACCGGACAGCCCGGCCAGCCTGGCGGTGCCGAGGCGGGTCCAGCGCGTGCCGTCAGGCGACTCGTAGCCAGTGATCAGGTCCCCAGCGCGGGTGAGCCGCAGCCAGCGGGGAGTTGCCGCGGATGCCACGGGCTCGTTCCCGGCAATGTCCTGCGTGAAGTTGTACTGCATGCGGATGCCATGGCGGCCGGTGAGCATGACCGCGGCGTACGCCGAACCGGGCCGGGTGCTCGCCTTGATGATCAGGCCGGCCTTCGCCCAGGGCTGGGTGGCCAGCGCCTCTGGGTAACCGGGCGGCACCCCTGTGGCGTTGCCAGAGGCTCGCAGCGCGGAAACGCGCGCGGTAATGCTGCCACTGACAGCCATCGGCTGGTGCACGAAATAGAAGGTGTCGGTCACCGCGTCGCCAGCGGGGCCGGTCGCGATTGTCTGGCCGCCGACGAAGCACCCTCCCGGCCGACGAACGCAGGTCACGTTGTCGTTCGACTTGGCCGGCGTGGAAAGCAGGATCGGCATCACTGCCGTCAGCACAGCCACCGCCACCAGGGCGATAGCCCAGCCGCGCACGGTCCGGAACTTGGTCCACTCCGCGCGCAGCACCTGCCAGAAGCCATCGCGGCCGGCCCGCAGGTCGGACCGGTACGGCGTGCCGAGCTGCGTCATCCGGCCAGCTCCTTGGCTGCGGCGGGCTGGGCCTGGTGAGACCCGCGAAACTCCACCGCCGACCGGGTCAGCTCCATGTACGCCTCTTCCAGCGTGGCCCGATGGGCGGCTAGGCCCGAGAACGGCACCTGCTGCTGGCCGAGCACCGCAGCGATCCGGTCGGCGTTCAGCCCGGCGACGGCCAGGGTGTCGTGGCTGGTCACTGCCACTGTCGCGCCGGCCTTCGCCAGCGCAGTGACCGCCTCCGCCCGCGCCGCGGTCCGCACCATGACACGGTCTTTCGACGCGGACGCGAGCATCTCGGCCACGCTGGTATCGGCGAGCAGGCGTCCGCGGCCGATGACGAGGAGATGGTCGGCGTTGTCTTGGAGCTCGCTCATCAGGTGACTGGAGACGAGCACGGCCCGGCCTTCGGCTGCCAGCCCGCGCAGGAAGCTCCGCATCCAGGCCATGCCCTCCGGGTCGAGACCGTTGAACGGCTCGTCGAACATCAGCACGGGCGGGTCGCCGAGCAGTGCTGCTGCGATGCCGAGCCGCTGCCGCATGCCGAGCGAGTAGCCGCCCGCCTTACGGCCGGCCGCTGACTGCAGGCCGGTCCGCTCCAGGACCTCGTCCACCCGCCGCGCGGGCAGGCCCTGCGAGTGCGCCAGCCAGAGCAGGTGGTGCCGGGCCTTGCGGCTTGGCTGCAGCGCGCCCGCATCCAGCAACGCGCCGATCTGGCTGAGCGGATGCCGGAGCTGCACATACCGGCTGCCGCCGACGAGCGCAGTGCCCTCATCGGCTCCGTCCAGGCCGAGGATGACGCGCATCGTGGTCGACTTGCCGGCTCCATTGGGCCCGACGAACCCGGTGATCATCCCGGGTTCGACCCGGAACGACAGGCCGTCCAGCGCCAGCGTCTGGCCGTAGCGCTTGCGCAGGCCAGCCACTTCAATGGTTGCTTCCATGCCCGTCAGGCTAGACAGGCATGGAAGGTGTCGTCGTCACGCGCTGGGACCGTCTGGTGGCTGGGTCGCCGGGGGATGGCATGACTGCCGTCTCCCCCCTGCGAGGGACGGGCCGGCCTGCTTACTACCTGCCGAGGGGACGCTGCACCCGTAGCCAGCAGGAACAATGGTGGGCATGGACATGGCCAGCCACTCCGGAGAGGCAGCCCGCCGCACGGCTCTGGATCCGCGCGCGCCTATCGCGGCCTGCCTGGTTCTGGCGGTACTCGCGGTCGTCCAGGTCCTCATCCAATCCCGGACGGCCATCCAGGAGCCGTCGCCGCTGCTCGCCATGATCGCGCTGGCCTGCACGGTACCGCTGGGGCTGCTGTGGTCACAGCCGCGGATGGCGGGAATCGTGACGGGCGTGGCCTGCCTGCTGTCGCTGAAGGTCCCTGGCGGGTTCAGCCTGGCGGGCGCTGCGGCCATGCTGCTCATGGCCTGGCGCCTGGGCAACCGGGGCTTCCAGGCTCTAGCCGGGTGCATCGCCGCCGTTTTCGGCCTGGTGGCGCTGCTTTCCTCCGCCGCAGCCGGCCAGAACAGGCAGGCCGTTATCGTGCTCGCCGTCGCCGTGCCGCTGGCGGGTTGGGCCGGTTACGCCCGCCGGACGCACGCTGAGTCGCAGGCCCGGGACGAGGCCACCGAGGCCATTGCCGGATCACTGCTCGAGCACACGGCGCGCGGCGAGCGGGCCAGGATCTCCCGGGAGCTGCACGACGTGGTGGCCCACCACATCTCGATGATCGCAGTGCAGGCCGAGACGGCCAGGCTGGCTACCCCCGGCATGCCGGAGGCGGGCGCTGAGCGGCTGTCGGCGATCGGTGATACGGCGCGCGCGGCCCTGACCGAGATGCGGCGGCTGCTCGGGGTCCTGCGTGAGGACACCGAGATCGCGTCGCCAGTCCGGCAGCCACAACCCGGCCTGGATCAGCTCGCCGAACTGGTCGACCAGGCCCGGGATGCGGCTGGCGTCGGCGCCAGACTGATCATCAGCGGCAGTCCCACGCGACTAGATCCGGGTGTGGAGCTGGCGGCGTACCGGATCGTGCAGGAAGCGCTGACCAATGCCCGGCGGCACGCGCCGGGAGCCGCCGTGGACGTCGAGCTTCGTTACCACGGCAGCGGCCTGTACCTGCGGGTCCGCGATAACGGCCCGGGCCTGGCGGCTGCCGCATCCCCGGCGGAGACGGGCGCGGAGGGGCACGGGCTGCTGGGCATGCGCGAGCGGGCAACTGCGGTCGGCGGCCGCTTGCAGGCCGGGCCAGCACCGGGTGGCGGCTTCATGATCGAGGTCAGCCTGCCCGCGGAGGCCGAGGAGGATGCGGCTTGAGTGCGGCACCTCAGGTCCGCGTCATCGTCGCCGACGACCACCAGGTTGTCCGGGCCGGGTTCGCGGCGCTGCTGGACACCCAGCCCGACTTCACCGTGGTGGGCACCGCCTGCGACGGCGCCGAGGCGGTTCGGCTCGGCCGCGAGCTGTGGCCGGACGTAGTGCTCATGGACGTGCGGATGCCGGGGACTGATGGCATCGAGGCGACGCGGCAGCTCCTGTCCGGCCAGCCGGCCAGGGCCGGGCAGCCTGACCCGCCGCGGGTCCTGATCCTGACAACGTTCGACCTAGACGACTACGTGTACGACGCACTGCGCGCGGGGGCCAGTGGCTTCCTGCTCAAGGACGTCACCGCCGAGCGGCTCTTCGACGCAGTCCGGATCGTGGCAGCCGGCGACGCGCTGCTCGCCCCGGCGGTCACCCGCCGGCTGATCAGCGAGTTCGCCCGGCTAAGTCCAGCGCATGCTACCCCTGGCCGTCCGGCCCTCGATGTGCTCACGCCGCGGGAAACCGAGGTGCTGCGCCTCGTCGCGGAGGGGCTGTCGAACCAGCAGGTCGCAGCCCGCCTGGTCGTCACGGAGGAGACGGTCAAGACACACGTCAGCCGCGTCCTGCACAAGCTCGGCCTGCGCGACCGGACCCAGGCCGTGATCGCCGCCTACGAGTCGGGTCTGGTCGTACCAGGCTCAGGTAGCTTAAAAGCATAATTATTTACGGAACGAGCCCGTTTCATATCGCGGCCGTTGCGCTCGCTCGCCGCTGCTAGCGCCCGCCAGACTGGCCGCCCTCTTTGCGCCGCCGGTTCGAGGCCTGACGCCGCCGCGCTTCCCTCAGTGACTCCTGCGCTGGCTGTGACTCCTGCGCTGGCCCGGCACTGGTGACGTGCTCGGCGATCCGCCGCAGCCATGCGTCCGTATCGGCGCCGTCGAGGGAAGCGCCAACCTCAACCCGCAGGATCAGGTCGGCTTGGATCAGCGTGTCCCGGACGCTGGCGATGGCTGCCTTCGCGCCCGCCTCGGACGCCGTCCCGGCCGTGAGCTGCTGGCGCAGGCCGAGCAGGACGTCCGCGGCGCGCTGCAGGTGGCTGCCGACCAGATCCGGCAGCGGTCCGCTGGAAATCAAGTCGGAGCTGAGCACGAGAACGAACTCCTCGATATCGGCGCACGCGAGTGCCGCGCCGGCCGACAGCGCTCCGGGTCCGCTGCCGTGCGGGCGCGCCGGCACGCGAGCGAACGGCAGGCCGGCTCGCTCCTGCACATCGTCGAGGCCAACCTCGAAGTCGAAGTCCGCGTCAGTGCGCGCGATGAACCGGGCCCGCGTCACGCGCAGGATTTCATCCAGTTCGGTGTCGTCGAACTTTGGGTCGTCGAATGTCATGACAACTCCCCCAGGCTGACCGGGTTCTGCAGGATCCACTGGCGGAGCGCGGCACGGGCCCGGGCGACGTTCTGCCGCACGGCCGCCTGCTCCATGCCGAGCTGAGTGCTGATCTCCGCGGTGCTCCAGCCCTCGTAATGCAAGGCAAAGACGCGTCGCTGCTGCTGAGGCAGCCCGGCGATCAGCGCGAGGACACGCTGTTCTTGCTGCCGCCGCTCGGCGTGCGCAGCCGCCGCGTCCGGACCGGCAAGGTCGGGCGGCTCAGCGACCGTGGCAATGGCTGAGGTCCCCCGCCGGTAGCAGCGCACCGCCACCGTTCGCAGCCAGGCACCCCAGGCACGCGCATCGCGGATCTCGTCGGCGGCGCGCAGCGCTTCGGCAAACGCGTCCTGAACTGCGTCGGCGGCCTCGGCCTGGCTGGCCCCCTGGCAGCGCAGGTACCACACCAGGGCCGACCGGTGCCGCCGGTAGAGCGTGGCGAACTCTTCCTCGTCCACCGGCTCACCTCCTGACGATTGCCCGACACTATGAAGGTGCATCAAGGGCCAGGATCTGTGACACCCATCAGCGATCCGGACGCTAGCAGCGCCGAAGGTGGACGCGCTGCTACGGATGCTGTCGCGCGCTAAAGAATTGGCGGGCTGCCCGGAGCCGCCGCATCCCGACTTCCCGCCCTATCTTGACTCCTTCCTCGATGCCGTCGCGCAGGTTGCCGCGACACCCCGGTAACCTCGGGCGGCACGCTGGTTCGATGACGGGTTGCCGTCGGAGCAAAGGACAGGGACTTGACTACAGCGAGCGCTCCCGTCCCGACTGAGCCGCGGGCCGACGGACATGCCGTGGTGCTGTCCGGCGAGGGCCGTTTCGCAGATCCGTGGCACCCGTTCGCCGACACGTCCGCCCGGCTTTCGGAGATCGTGCAGGCCGCTGGTTTCGACGTAGAGATCGCGGGGCCAGACGACCGGATGGCCGACCTGGATGACGCTCGGCTGGTGGTGGTGAACATTGGCGCGCCGTCGGCCGGTGATCCGGAACGGGATGCCGCGGCACGTCGCGGATTGCTCGGTTACCTGCGGCGCGGCGCACCGCTGCTCGTCATGCACGTGTCCAGCACGAGCCTGCCGACGATGCCGGAATGGGAAGACATTCTCGGCGGGCTCTGGGTGCGCGGAACGACGATGCACCCCGACTACGGTCTCAGCCGCATCTGCGTCTACCCGCAGCGGCATCCCATCGTGGCCAGGGTCGGGGACTTTGACCTATACGACGAGCGCTACAGCTATCTGCGTGTTGCCGCCGATCTCGTACCGCTTGCCACGCACTGGCACGACGGGATCGAGCATCCGCTGCTGTGGGCGAGGACCTATGCGGCACCGGCCAACGGTCCGTCTTCAGATACCGCTCCGGCCAGGGTGGTCTATAACGCGCTCGGCCACGATGGCCGCTCCTACGACTCCCCCGTGCACCGCGAGATCCTCGCCCGGGCGGTCCGCTGGCTGGTCGGAGACCCGCAGTTGTCGTGACGCCGAATCGGTCAGATTGCGATGATTCTGGCACCGTTGGTGCCGACCGTCAGGCTGCCTCGAAGACCGCCGCGACTCCCTGGCCGCCGCCAACGCACATGGTCTCCAGCAGGTAGCGGCCCTCGCGGCGGTGCAGTTCCCGCAGCCCGGTGGCCAGGATGCGGGCGCCGGTGGCGCCGATCGGGTGGCCGAGAGAGATGCCCGAGCCGTTGACGTTGAGCTTGTCCGGGTCGTTCCACCCCCAGCCAGCCAGCACCGCCAGCACCTGGACCGCGAACGCCTCGTTCAGCTCCACCAGATCCATCTGCTCGAACCCAAGGCCAGTACGGGCGAACAGCTTGGCCACCGCGGGCACCGGGCCGATCCCCATGGTCGCGGGCTCGCAGCCGACGGCCGACCAGCCGGCCAGGTAGGCCAGGGGCTCCAGGCCGAGCGGCTCGAGCTGGTCCTCGGCCACCACCAGGCACGCCGCCGCAGCGTCGTTCTGCTGGGAGGAATTACCTGCCGTGACTGTCCCGCCTGGCGTGATGGTGCGCAGCTTGGCGAGCGTCTCCGCCGTGGTGTCCGGGCGCACTCCCTCATCCCGGGTCACGGTGACCGGGTCGCCGCGTCGCTGCGGCACGGTGACCGGCACGACCTCTTCGTCGAACACGCCTGCCGTCCAGGCGGCCGCAGCGCGCTGCTGGCTGCGCGCCGCGTAGACGTCGGCCTCTTCGCGGGTGATGCCGAACTGCTCGGCGAGGTTCTCGGCCGTCTCGATCATCCAGGAGATCTTGCCGAACCGCCATTCCGGCTGCGACCGCTCGCGGCCACGGTCCAGCCGGTCGTAGAGGAACTGGTTCCCCTGGCGGGCGCCCCATCGGACCGAGGTGGTGTAGTGCTCGACGCTGCTCATGCTCTCCACGCCGCCGGCTAGCACCACATCGGCGGCACCGGTCTGCACCATCATCGCCGCCGTGATGACCGCCTGCAGGCCGCCGCCGCACCGCCGGTCGATCTGGAGGCCTGGCACAGCCACCGGAAGGCCCGCGTGGAGCGCGATCCACCGGCCCACGCACGGTGTCTCGCCGCTGCCATACGACTGCGCGAACGACACATCGTCGATCCGCTCAGGATCGATCCCGGACTGCGCCAGCACCGCCTTGGCAACGGTCGCGCCGAGGTCCTCGACCGGCACAGTCCGCAGGCTCCCCCCGAACGTGCCCACGGCGGTTCGCAGGGGCGCAACGATGGCGGCGCGACGGATGCTCATCGAGTTCTCCTTCCAGCCTGCAGCGGCTCAGGCTAACAAGTCCATCTTCGGTTAGTTCGAGCGGAACGTCAGCGGGCCACAGGGGCGGCCTGATTATCGATTTGTCGATAAAGGGTCTTCAGCCGCTGACCAGCGCTATCCAGTTGCCGTCCGGGTCAGTGACGTAGGCACGGCGGTGCCCGGCGATGTGGTCGTAGGGCTCGACGAGAACGCGGGTGCCCGCGGCGCGCAGCGCCGCGACCGCCTCGTCGGCGGAGTCGCACCAGACGACCAGCTCGAGCGGCTGCCCCGGGGCCGGCTTGGGCAGCCCGCTGCCGGTCAGGGCGTCGCGGCTGCTGAGCGCGATGGTCACGTCGCCGAGCCGCAGTTCAACGTGCTCGGCCGGGCCATCCGCCGGGTACTGGAAGGTTTGCGCGCCGCCGAGCTGGTTGCGGTAGAACGCTGCTGCCCGTTCGACGTCGGCCGAATACAGGTTGGGCATGATGGAGGTGAACGCCACTGCTCTTACTCCTTCTCACCGTGCTTGCTGTCGCGGTGCTGACGGTCACGGGGCTGACTGCCGCGGTGCTGACTGTGACGGGGCTGAATCTCACCAGGCTGACTGGCGATATGCCGGGCAAAGGCCGCCAGCGGTTCACCGCCCTTGCCGTCCAGGACCGTGCGCATGCGCTCGGCGTCCCGGCCATAGCGCTCCAGGCGCCGGTGCAGGAAGTCGACCCGAGTGACATCCGCGCTCTCCGGTGTGAACGTCACCTCGATCTCGGAGCCGCGGGCTGGATCGGGCTCATAGGTCCACTCCGGGCTGACTTGCCAGGTCAGCAGGAGGCGATAGGGCGGCTGCCAGGCCAGCACGACGCCCCAGTCGGTCTGCGCGCCGTCGGCGGCTCGCTCGTACCAGCGCCCGCCCTGGAACGGTTCCAGGATGGCCTCGGTGCCGGGCGCCTCGGCCAGGTGGTGGGTGGCCACCGGCCACCACTGCTGGCCGGCGAAGACCTCGAACGCCTGCGCCAGCGGCGCTTCGACCCGCACTGTCTTCGCCACCAGGATCTCCTGGGCCGCGACCTGCTGCGCTGTCATTGTTTCCCTCCCGGCCCGCGCATCTGCGGCGCGCTTATATGCGGCGAGTGAGTGTTCCCAGTACCAGTCGAGGTGGTCGCGCAACTGCCGCAGCGCGCCTGGCTCGAGGTGGTACACGCGGCGGTTGCCGATCGCCTCATCACCTACGAGCCCGGCGTCCTTCAGCACTCGCAGGTGCATCGACACCGCTGGGCGGCCGACCGGCATGCCGGCGGCGATCGCCCCGACATCCAGCGGCCCGGCCGCGAGGCGCCCGAGGATGCCGCGCCGGGTGGGATCCCCGAGCGCATCCAGCGCCGTATCTATGTCAGCGACCATTGACCGTCAATCTACGCTGGCGGTCTCGGGCGAGTCAACCCGCGAGACAGCGGGCCGTGCCCCAATACAGGAGCCCCCGCCGGAGAGTGATCTCCGGCGGGGGCTCCGCTGGTAGCAGTCAGGCGAGGTCGAACTCGCCTGACCTGGCGCCGTTGACGAACGCGATCCACTCGTCCGGCGTGAACGTCAGTACCGCACCGTCACGATCCTTGGAGTCACGCACCGCCACGATGCCCGGCAGGTTCGTCGCGACCTCAACGCAAGTCGAGCCATTGGCGCTGTAGCTGCTCTTGAACCACTGCGCGTGGCGGAGGTCTTGTCGCTCCATTCCGGGCCTCCTTCCTTGCCTGCCTCGCGAATCAGAACTTGATCACTTGATGTTAGCGGCTCTCAGTGCAATTGCGGCGGCACTTTCGTCCGGGTTCAATGCCAACGTCAGTAGCCGGTCGAACGCGAGGTTGTACCGATAGACCTCGCCCTCGCGCTCGACGTAGAGATCGCTCGTCATGTTCTCCAGGTACACCACGTCCGGCGCGACCAGCTCGGGGAAGCTCAGAATCGTGAACTCGCCCGCCGTCGCCGGGTGCGCCCCGGCAGCGAACGGCAGCAGGTGCAACTGCACGCTTGGCAGGGTGGCAGCTGACAGCAGCCGCTCGAGCTGCTCGCGCATGAGCTCGGTGCTCCCGACGTCTCGCAGCAGCGTCGCTTCATCGAGTATGACCTGCAGCCGCGGCGGGTCGTCTCTGGTCAGGATCCGCTGCCGGGCCAGCTTGACCTGCACGCGCCGTTCGACCTCGCCGGGCGGCGCGACGACGAGGCCGGACTGGATGACCTGGCGGGCATAGCGTTCGGTCTGCAGCAGGCCCGGCACGAGCATTGGCGCGTACCACCGGATGACCGCGGCCTCGGCCTCCAGCGCGATCAGCGCCGCATACTCGGGCCCGAGCGTGTCTGCATAGGCATCCCACCAGCCGCGCTGCCCCGCGCTCTGGCCAAGTATCTCCAGGCGCTCCCGCTGGGTGCCCGTCACCTCGTAGGCGTCCAGCAGCCGCCGAAGGTCAGCAAGGGATGTGCTCGTCTGGGCCGTCTCGATGCGGGAGATCTTCGAGGGCGACCAGCTCAGCTTGGCGGCCGCTTCTTCGCCGGTAAGCAGGGCGGCATCCCGCAAGCGGCGCAGCTCCGCCGCGAGCTGGCGCGCCCGCACCGACGGGGCACGCCGCTCAGGCATTGTCATCACTGCGTAAGGCAAGCACCTGCATGATCCATTCCGAAATTCTGCGTGCAAACTTGCACGCGACTGATCGCAGTGTCACTCTAGTAAATCAGACGGGGTTCAGGCATCCAGAAGGGTCGGGGCAATGGCTGGTGCTGAGTCTCATAATGGTCAGATTTGGCTTCAGGCGTTAGCTGCGCTTACCCGAGACTTGTCCGACCGTTACGACATCACGGTCGAGGGCGTCGATCCAAACCGCAAGCCCAGGTACGTTGCCATCGCCCGGAGCCTGGCGGTCCACCCCTACGCAGTGGTCACGTCGGATCCGGCCGAGATGCGCGCGGCCCTCCGGGCACGCCTGACCGGCACCCGGTTCTGACGGCCGAGATTCGAGACGGGCCCGTTCCCTTACTCAATCTCCACGTCAGGCAACGACCGCGACGAAACGCCAGTCCAGTACGTCGCGCGGCGGATCACCGTCTGCCCTGACGACCGAGCGCAGGTGGGCCAGGCCCCCGCCGGCCGGCAGGTACTCCACCCGCTCGACCGAGACCGTGCTGCGCAGCGTGTCGCCCTCATGCACAGGACCGAGGTGGTCGCAGCCGTGCCAGCCTGCCACCGTGACGAGTGCGGGCACGGCCCTGGCCGCCTGCGCGAGGGCAAGTCCGATCGTGTGGCCGCCGTACACCAGGCGCCGTCCGCCCGCCGCGGCCGCGTCATGATGTACAGCTGCGATGTTCACGGTCAGCCGGGCAAGTTCCGGTGCGCTGGTAACCACGTCTGCCCCGGCCACCTCGAAGCTCAGGCCAGGTTGAAGGTCGGCCGGGCCGCGGCCGTCGCGGCGGGCGGCGAAGGCGTCCAGCCGCCAGCCGGTGATCAGCGACGCATAGTCGGCCGCCGCGGCCTGCCCGCCGATGCCGTCGAGGTCGTCGGCATGCGCGGTCCCCGCCGCCGGGTCGCGCAGCGGCAGCATCGCGCAGCGCCAGAAATCCAGCACCAGCCGGCCCGTCTGGTCGGTGGTGGTGATGCGCAGTGCCACCAGACCGGTCGGGGCGCGGCCTTCGCGCGGACGGTTCTGGCGTAGCGCGACGACCTCGGTGGTCGTGCGGAGTGTGTCGCCGAGCAGCGGCAGGCGGCGGAAGGCCAGCCCGCGATAGAACAAGTTCGCCTTGACGTGCTGCGTCACGATGGTGGACTGGCCGATCGCCACGTCCCAGACCAGGCCAGGCGGCGCCAGCGGCCCGGCGCCGGTCACTTGCCGGCCGAGGGCGTGGTCGAGCGCCAGCGCCAGCCGGTCGCCGACGATTGCCTGCCGCGCCGCTGCAAGGCCGGCGGTGAGCGTAACCCCTGGTGCCCCGCTGAACTGCTGGCCTACCGTCAGTTCGTCGAAGTACGGTCCCTCCGCGGTCAGTGGCGGCATCGGTCCCCTCTCTGCCCGGTGGCACGCCATCCCGGCACTACATTGACGGGAACGTGGGTGATTTCGGCGCTAGGGAGCACGATAGTGAGCGGTCTTTCGGCGGAGGAACGGGCCGTGGTGGCCACAGTGGCTCAGTTCGTGGACCGGGAGGTCAGGCCGGTGGTCCGGGACCTGGAGCACGCGAACTCCTATCCGGAGAAGCTGATCGAGCAGATGAAGGCGCTGGGGATCTTCGGGCTGGCGATCGGCGAGCCCTATGGCGAGGCGCCGGTGTCGACACCGTGCTACGCCGAGGTGACGGCCGAGCTGGCCCGCGGCTGGATGAGCCTGGCAGGCGCCATGGGCGGGCACACGGTGGTGGCCAAGCTGCTAGTCGCGTTCGGGACCGGCGAGCAGAAGGCCCGGTACCTGCCGCGGATGGCCACGGGCGAGGTGCGGGCGACGATGGCCCTCACCGAGCCGGGCGGGGGGTCGGATTTGCAGGCCATGACCACGATCGCGCGGCCAGCTGAAGACGGGTGGGTGCTGAACGGGTCGAAGACGTGGATCACCAACGCCAGGCGCTCGCAACTGATCGCCCTGCTGTGCAAGACCGATCCGGCCGCGGTGCCCCGCCACCGCGGCATCAGCATCCTGCTGGTGGAGCACGGCCCTGGCCTGATCGTCTCCCGTGATCTGCCCAAGCTCGGGTACAAGGGAGTGGAGAGCTGCGAGCTGTCATTCGATGACTACCACGCTCCGGCTGACGCGGTGCTCGGCGGAGAGCCGGGGCACGGGTTCGCGCAGATGATGAAGGGCCTGGAGATAGGCCGGATCCAGGTAGCTTCCCGGGCCGTCGGCGTGGCGCAGGCGGCATTCGATGACGCGCTGGCCTATGCGCAGCAACGGGAAAGCTTCGGCCAGCCGATCTGGCGGCACCAGCAGGTTGGCGCGTATCTCGCCGATATGGCGACGAAGCTGACCGCGGCCCGGCAGCTCGTCCAGTACGCGGCGGTCCGCTACGACGCGGACGAGCGATGCGACATGGAGGCCGGGATGGCCAAGCTGTTCGCGTCCGAGGCGGCCATGGAGATCGCGCTCAGCGCAGTCCGGATCCATGGCGGGTACGGATACTCCACCGAGTTCGACGTCGAGCGCTACTTCCGCGACGCCCCGCTGATGATCGTCGGCGAAGGCACCAACGAAATCCAGCGGAACGTGATTGTTCAGCAACTCGTCGCCCGCGGCGGCCTAGACCACTAGGCAGCAATCGGTCACGATGTACCTCGTGACTGACCAGACGGAGCCCACCCTCGTCCACCCGGGCCGGCGCACGGTCCTGCGCGCAGGACTAGCAGCCGGCGCCGTCGCGGCCGGAGCCGGTGCGCTCGGCGCCGGCCCGGCCCCGGCCGCTCGCGCCGCCGCCGCACTGCGCCAGCCCGGCTCGCTGCCGCACCCGGGGGTGAAGTCCGGAACCGACATGATCCCGGAGCTCCAGCACATCGTCGTGCTGATGATGGAAAACCACTCCTACGACAATCACCTCGGGATGCTGCACCGGGCCGGCGCGGACGGCTTCACGCTGGGCGCGAATGGCAAGCCCACCGCGGCGAACCCGTACGCGGACGGACGCATCCAGCATGCATTCCATCTGCCGACGACCTGCCAGCCGTTCGGAAAGCCGAGCCAGACCTGGACTGACGCGCACACCCAGCTGGCGGGCGGGAAGCTGACCGGGTTCGTCAAGTCCGGCAGCGGGCCGATCGCCATGGGTTACTGGCAGCAGCCGGACCTCCCGTTCTACTACTCGATGGCCTCGACCTTCCCGCTGGCCGACCGCTACTTCTGCTCCGTGCTCGGCCAGACCTTCCCGAACCGCCGCTACCTGCTCGCCGCGACCTCGATGGGCATGGTGAACGACGGCGTGCCGAACCCGCTGCGGTATCCCGCTGGCGGGACGATCTTTGACCACCTGCACGCGGCCGGCGTGTCCTTCGCCGACTACTACTCCCTGCTGGACGACTTCCTGCCAGCGGCGACCATGGGGCTCTATCCGGAACTGCTGGTCCGGTATCCGGGCAGCCTGCACACCGTCGACCATTTCTTCGCCGCAGCCAAGGCGGGCACCCTGCCCGGCTTCTGCCTGGTCGAGCCCAACTACGGCAAGAGCTCGGAAGAGGATCCGCAGAACATCGCCTATGGCGAGCAGTTCGCCGCCCAGGTGATCGACGCGGTGATGAGCGGGCCGGGCTGGAAGAACACCGTGCTGATCTGGACCTTTGACGAGCACGGCGGCTATTACGACCACGTAGTGCCGCCCGCAGCGATCGCGCCCGACAACATCGCGCCCGATGTGGGCAGCGGCCCCGCCTACACCGGGTTCAAGCAGTACGGCTTCCGGGTACCCGCCGCCATCGTCTCGCCCTACGCCAAGCGCGATTACGTCTCGCACAACGTGTACGACCACACGAGCATCTGCGCGCTCGTCGAGGCCAAATGGAACCTGCCTGCAATGACGCACCGGGACGCCAACGCCCACAACATGCTCGACATGCTCGACTTTGGCAAGGCGTCGTTCGCCAGCGTGCCCAAGCTGGCTAAGCCGCTCCTGGACGTGGACTCCAGCGCGCTCGCCTGCAACATCGAGGGCCCCGGCACGATCCCGCCACCCGGCTCGATCACGCCGGCCTGACCGCAAACCCAGACAGGAACCGCCACTGCGGCGGCGCCGCTGCCTGCTCTAGGGCACGACCACGAGCGGCACCGGCGAGTGCCGGGCCAGGCTCACCGCCACCGAGCCGACGACGCGGTGGGTGCCCTGGGAAGAACTGCCGACCACCAGCACCACGGTGGAATCGGGGTTGGCGGCATGGGCGTCTTTGGCTGCGGCCAGTAGCTCCTCGGCGATCGGGCCCTGGCGACGCTCGAAGCCCCATCGCGTCTCGCGGCTATCAAGCTGCCCGCCTGCCGTGCCGCGCAACTCGTTCTCGATCTCGTCGAAGCCGGTCTCCATCTCGGCTACGGCACCCGCCGAGAGCGAGGCCATGCTGGGCAAGTGAGCCACATACACGACATCGATACGGCCGGCCCGGCCCTGCAGCAGGTTGACCGCCGCGTCCAGCGCCCGGGTGGCCGGAGGAGATCCGTCGTAGCCGACCACGAGGCGCAAGTCTGTGGTGGGCGGCAGGCCAGTGCTCACTGACGAAGGATAGCGGCCGGCTCATCAGCCGGGTTCACCACCGGTGAGCAACTGCACAGCGCGACCGGGATCGCCTCGAACCCATGCTGCAGCACGGCTGGCTGCGCCGACGCACTATGGGCCAGGGCGACAGCCGGCGCGGCCGCCGGTGCCGCGGCCGGCCGTTCGGCTGCACTCCTGAGCTCGTCAAGCCGGTGCTTGCCAGGCAGCAGGACGACCGCCAGCACGAACCCGAGGCCAAGCAGCGCCGCCGAGATGCCGAAGGCCAGGGTATAGCCGCGGGTGGCCGCGATCTGCGGGGCCAGCGGGCTGGTGTGGTGGGCGGCCAGGTAGCTCGCTGTGGCGGTCAGCGCGAAGGTGCTGAGGGCAGACGTCCCGATCGAGCCGCCCACCTGCTGCATCGTGTTGACCAGGGCGGAAGCCACGCCGGAGTCGGCGCGGCGGACCCCGGCCGTGGCGGTGTTGATGGCCGGAGCGAAGATCAGGCCGAAGCCGAGACCGAGGAGCAGCAGGGCCGGCAGCACCCCGCCGACGTAGCTGGAGCTGACGCTGACCTGGGTCAGGTACACCATCCCGCCGGTGCCCAGCAGCATGCCGGCCGCGATGAGCACACGCGGACCAACCCGCAGCAGGAGGACAATGCTGGCCAAGTTGGACGTGATCAGGATGCACGCGATCATCGGCAGGAAGAGCAGTCCCGTACTCAGCGGGCTCTCGCCCTTGATGAGCTGCAGGTAGAAAGTCAGGAACAGGAACGTGCCGAAGATCGCGATCCCAGAGATGAAGACGGCAACATAGGAGCCGCCCCTGGTCCGGTCCAGTATGACGCGCAGGGGCAGCAGGGGGTGCGCGGACCGCTGCTCGGCCGCTGCGAATACGGCAACCAGCACCACGCCCAGGACCAGGGAGCCAATTGTCACCGCGGAGCTCCAGCTGACGGTCTCGGCGTGGGAGAAGCCGAAGACGATGAGGAACAGCCCGGCACACGCCAGCACGGTGCCCGGCCAGTCCATCCGCGGGCGCACGGCCGGGCGGCCGGTGTGGATGAAGGCCAAGGCGCCGGCCACCGCGATAGCGGCGAATATCAGGTTGACGTAAAGGCAATAGCGCCACGACAGGTACTGGGTCAGCAGGCCGCCCAAGATCAGTCCGATCCCGCCGCCGCCGGCCGCGACCGAGCCAAAGACACCGAAGGCCCTGCCCCGTTCGCGGGGATCCTGAAACGTGCTGACGAGGGTGCCCAGGGCCGATGGCGCGAGCAGCGCGCCGAATACGCCCTGCAGGGCCCGGGCCGTGACAAGGATGACAAACGAACCGGCGGCGCCCCCGATAGCAGAAGCGAGCGCGAATCCGATAAGGCCGGTGATGAACACCCATTTCCGGTTGAACATGTCGCCGAGGCGGCCGCCGACCAGCAGCAGGCTGCCGAAGGCCAGGGCATAAGCCGTGACGACCCACTGCCGGTCGCTGTTGGGGAATCCGAGCGCTCGCTGGGCCGAAGGCAGCGCAATATTCACGATGGTGGCGTCGAGTACCACCATCAGCTGGGCGATAGCTACGACAACCAAGACCAGCCAGCGGCGGTCAGGTGGCACCGCCGGGCGCGCTGGCCGGGCAGGAGGCGTCACGGATGACATGACAGCTCCATACCCCGTACATGACCGGTGGTGACGCGTCCCCGCGGCCGGAACGGATGCCGGGCTAGGGCGCTAGGCGTCCGAGAGCCGGAAGCAGAGCTCGGTCTCCCACTTGGTCATGTCCGGCTCGACCGCCGGGTCGGTGTGGTAGATCTCCAGGCGGCAGCCCCAGCGTTCGCCATCGGGGGCTTCCTCCGCATCCCACCGCAGGTCCTGCGCTTTCGCCCAGTCCAGCAACGCGGCAACCGCTCCCACCAGCGTGTCCGGATGGCCGACATGGCGGACGCTCGCGTAGCGGCCGGCCGGGAGTACGCCAGCCAGGACACGGTCGTCACCCGGCAGCGCGGCCGCGATCGGCGATCCCGCCTCGATCTCGAGCTGGCGCTCCATGTCGATGACGTTGTACTTCCAGAACGGTGGACCGGCTGGAGCGACACTGCGCTGCCCAAGCCAGCCCATCACCTCGCCGTTGAGCGGCGGCACGTCCAGGCCGAGGGTCTGCATCGTGGACAGCGTTCTGATGGCGACGTAGGGCTGCGCCGGCCGCTCGATGATCACTGGTTCGCCAGTCATGGTCCGACCCTACGGAATCCACTGCATCGCCGCATTCGCTTGACGAGCATCCGCGGACGGCAGACGATCGCAGGTGCCCGTTATCTCCGCAACCTGGTGAGGCACCATGCGCAGATTCGCCGCCCTTGTTCTCGCCGCCGGCCTAACGCTCGCCTTAGCTCCCGCAGGTGTCGCCGCGGCGGCCACTGGAACCGGCGGTCCGGCCGCAAGCGCGGTGGCAGGCAGCAGCCAGTCGCTGTGCCCAGACGCTAACGTCGCGTCGTTCGGGCCCGACGTGTGCGTCTTCAGCGACACTATGAGCCAGGCGACAATCCAGGCGGATCTGAACGCGATCGCCACCCAGCAAGTGCCGGTAACGAGCCAGTTCGACAGCCAGCGGTACGCGATCTTCTTCGAGCCTGGCACGTACGGCTCGGCCGCGGATCCGCTGGTGTTCCAGGTCGGCTACTACACGCAGGTCGCGGGCCTCGGGTACCTTCCGCAGGACACTGTCGTCAACGGCGCGATCGACGTCTTCAACGAGGACTGCTCGCCGGGTTCGGGCAACTGTGACTCGGACACCAACTTCTGGCGGTCGCTGTCGAATCTGAAGCTCAACGTCGACCTGCCTGCGACCCCGCCCGATTACGCGCCGCCAATCCCGGAGGCCGCCGGGCCGGGCTGTGCGAACTCAGCGGAGATGTGGTCAGTGTCGCAGGCCGCCCCGATCCGGCGGGCGATCATCAACGGCAGCGTCGTCTTCCAGGACTACTGCGCCGGTAATGACTTCGCCAGCGGCGGCTTCATCGCCGACAGCCAGGTCAGCGGTGACCTCAACTTCTTCGGCAACCAGCAGTTCATGGTCCGCAACAGCGACATCGGCGGCGCCGACGCGTGCCCGAACGGCCTGTGGAACATGGTCTACTCCGGCGTCCAGGGCGCACCAGCGCAGGTATTCACCGGCCAGTGCCAGCAGAACACAGTACTGGCGACGAGCCCGGTGACGGAGGAGGCGCCGTTCTTGTACCGGGGCGCGAGCGGCAAGGACAGCGTGTTCGTCCCGGCGGTCCAGCACAATACGTCGGGACCGGCCTGGGCGAGCGGCCAGGACGCGGGCCGCCCCGTTCCCCTCTCCTCGTTCCTGATCGCCACTCCTGCCACGTCGGTGGCCAGCATCAACCAGGCGCTGGCTCATGGCAAGAACCTCATCCTCACGCCCGGCGTGTACGACCTGCGCCAGCCCATCGTGGTGAGCAGGGCCGGCACGGTCGTGCTCGGGCTGGGGTTCGCGACGCTGGTCCCGCAAGACGGCAACGCTGCCCTGGTAGCAACCCCTGACAGCGGGGTCAAGGTCGCCGGTCTGCTGATCGATGCGGGGCCTGTCAACTCCCCCGTGCTGGTCTCCGTCGGCACCGCCGGGCACTCCGCGAACTCTGCGCAAGACCCGGACACCATCCAGGATGTGTTCTTCCGCATCGGCGGCGCGGAGACCACCGCCACCTCGGCGACCGTCAGTCTCCTCGACAACGCGGACAACTCGATCATCGACGACGTCTGGGCATGGCGAGCTGATCACGGCAATGACGTCGGCTGGACCGACAATGTCGGCGCCACCGGCCTGATCGTCACGGGTAACGACGTCACGGCGTACGGGCTAGCCGTCGAGCACTATCAGAAGAACGAGGTCATCTGGTCTGGCCAGGGCGGCACGGACGTGTTCTTCCAGAACGAGATGCCTTACGATCCGCCGAGCCAGGCCGCCTGGCGGCAGACGCCCACCCAGCTGGGCTACCCGTCGTTCCTGGTGACCAGCAACGTTCAGACGTTCCAGGGCTACGGCCTCGGCAGCTACGTGGTATTCACCGAAACGCCAGCCACCTTGTTCGCCACGGCGGCCTTCGAGGCGCCGGACCGGCCGGGGGTGCAGTTCCACGACGTCTTCGCGGTGTGGATCAGTGGTTCTGGCGGCGACGACTCGGTCATCAACGGAGTAGGCGGCCCGGTTACGTCCACCAACCCCGGGACAGTGGAGCCCATCGACGTGACCAGCTACCCGTAAGCGCCGGGCAAGCCGCCGGTCAGCGCCCGCGCTGCCACTTGGGCGGCCGCTTCTCCAGGAAGGCGTGCATGCCCTCGCGCGCATCCGGCAGCTGGCTGGTGGCCGCCATCACCTCGGCGGCGTAGGCATAGGCCCTGGCCTGGTCCAGGTCGATCTGCGCGTACAGGGCCTGCTTGCCGATGCCCTTGCTCTCGGCCGAGCCCCTGGTCACCCGGTCCAGCAGCGCGTGGGTCGCGGCGGCGAGCTCGGTGGCTGGCACCACCTGGTTGACCAGGCCCCAGTCCAGCGCCGTGCGCGCGTCGATGATGTCTCCGGACAGCGCAAGCTCGGCAGCGCGCTTGCGGCCGACATTTCGGGCGATGGCGACCATCGGCGTGTGGCAGAACCAGCCACCCTTCCCGCCCGGTGCGGCGAACCCGGCATCCTCGCTGGCTACGGCGAGGTCGGCGCTCGCGACCAGCTGGCAGCCGGCCGCCGTCGCCAGTCCGTGCACCTTGGCGACGACCGGCTGAGGCACCTGCTGCATCAAGGTCATCAGCTCCGTGCAGGTGCGCAGCAGGGACCGGACGGCCAGCAGGTCACCGTCGGCGACGTCGGCAAAGTCGTGACCCGCGCTGAAGACCGGCCCGTTGCCGGCCAGCACGATGCCGAGGGCGTCGCTCTCCCCCGCCTTCGTGAAGGCCTCGATCAGCTCCCGCATGTGCTCCGCCGACAGGGCATTGCGCCGCTTCGGCCGGTTCATGGTGATCGTGACGAGGTCACCAGACCGGTCCACCAGCACATTCTCGAAATGATCGAAATCCATGAGTCCAGGCTAGCTTTCCGCGCTGCCGGTCAGAAGCGCACCGGCATGTGCTTGATGCCGTTGATGAAGTTGGACCGCAGCCGACTGACCTCGCCGGAAAGGCGGATACCCGGCATCCGCTGGGCGAGCGCCTGCAGCAGGATCCGCAACTCCATGGCCGCGAGGTGACGGCCCAGGCAGAAGTGCGGTCCACCGCCACCGAAGCCGATGTGCGGATTGGGGTCGCGGCCCACATCGAACTCCTGCGGGGCGCCGAATACGCTGTCGTCCCGGTTCGCTGACGTATAGAAGACGACGACCTTGTCGCCCTCGGCAATCTCGCGGCCGCCCAGCTCCGTATCGCACATCGCGGTCCGGCGGAACATGTTCACCGGGCTGACCCAGCGCACGATCTCCTCAGCCGCCAGCGGAATCAGCTCGGGCTTGTCCAGTAGCCGCTCCCACTGGTCGGGATGTTCGAACAGCGCGAGCATGCCGCCGGCTGCCGCGTTCCGCGTGGTCTCGTTCCCCGCCACGGTCAGCAGCAGGAAGAAAAGGTCAAACTCTTCCGTGGTCAGCGCCTCGCCGCTCTCGTTGGGTTGCAGCAGCCTGGTGACGATGTCGTCGGCTGGCTCGGCCCGACGCTGCTCGGCCAGCGCCTGGCCGTATGCGTACACCTCGGCGGCAGCATTCCGCTGGGCGCGGTCTTCTACCTGGTACTCCGGGTCAGCCGAGCCAACGAGCCGGTTGGACAGCTCGAAGATCCGGCCGCGGTCTGCCACGGGCGCGCCGACCAGTTCGCAGATCACCCACAGTGGCAGCGGCGCGGCGATCTCGGTCACGAAGTCCGCGCGGCCGCGTTGCTGGATGTCATCGAGTAGCGAGTGACAGATGGCCGTGATGTGCTGCTCCAGCCGGCCGATCATCCGGGGCGTGAAGCCACGGTTGACGAACGCGCGCTGCCGGGTGTGCTGGGGCGGATCCATGTTCAGCATCATCAGCCGCTGCAGCTGGATGTGCTCTTCCGGCACCTCGTTGAAGAGCGACAGCCGCCGGGCGGAGGAGAAGAGCTCAGGATGCCGTGACACATGCTCGATATCGGCGTGCCTGGTGACGGCCCAGAAGCCGGGCCAGCCGGGCATCGGGTTGCCCGCATGCCAGTACATCGGGTCGTGCTCGCGGAGCCAGGCGAACACCTCATGGGGAGCGCCGTCACGCTGGTAGACATCCGGATCGACGAGATTGATCTCTGGCATCGCGACTCCGCCCGTAGCGCCTCATCTCAGGCTAAAGCCGGAACGTCGCCGCGGGAACGGCGGCACGCCCGGGCGGCTCCTTGCACGCCGCGCGCGGCGAGCCAGGCAGTGCTCCACCCATGAGTCGGCGTCGGCAGGACCGAAAGCAACCGCCGCCCGCGGCGGGGATCTTCCGCTTCTTACGATGGACTGGTGTGCACCGACAACGGCCCTTCAGCGCTGCCAGATCCGGTACTGCACGACGTCGAGCCGGCCGTCACCATTCCGCTCGAGCCGGTCGACTCGGTCGTCGTCACCACTCTCATCGACAACGTTTTCGATGCCCTGATGCCGGATCAGGGCCCCGCCCGCCGGGTCGCCTTCGGACACGCGCCGACCCGGTCTGCACGTTTGATGACCGATGGCCGGATACCCGACACCCTGGTGGCCGAGCATGGCTTTGCCGCGCTCGTGACGGTTACCAAGTCAGGCTCGGCGCACACGTTCCTCTTCGATACGGGGACCAGCCCCGACGGCGTGACCGAGAACATGCGCCGCCTGTCGGTCGACCCGCAGTCGATCGAGACGATCGTCTGCAGCCACGGCCACTTCGACCACACGGCCGGACTGGACGGCCTCGTGCGCACACTGGGCCGCACCGGCCTGCCGGTCCTCATCCACCCCCACTTCTGGCGTCGGCGCCGGATGGTGCTTCCTGGCCGCGACCCCATCGAATTGCCGACAACGAGCAAGCGGGCACTCACCGAGACCGGCTTCGACATCATCGAGGAACGTCAGCCGAGCTTCCTGTTCGACAACACAGTGCTGATCACAGGCGAGGTCGCACGCACCACGGGCTACGAACCCGGATTCCCGCCACAGCAGGCCCACCTGCACGACAACTGGGAGCCCGATCCGCTGGTCCTGGACGACCAGGCCATGATCGTCAACGTGGCGGGTAAGGGTCTCGTCGTGCTCACCGGCTGCGGCCACGCGGGCGTGGTCAACATAGCCCGGTATGCCCAGCGCCTGACCGGCGGCACGCCGCTGTATGCGTTGCTGGGTGGCTTCCACCTGAACGGGCCGGCCTTCGAGCCCCTGATCCCCCGGGTGCTGGACGACCTCGCTGCCATGAGTCCGTCCTGGCTGGTGCCAGCCCACTGCACCGGCTGGCCCGCGCAGCACGCGATGGCAGCCAGATTCGGCGAGACGTTCGTGCCGAACTCGGTCGGCACGGCCTTCCACCTCTAGCCAGAACTCAGCCAGCGCGGAATTCGGCCAGCGGATTGGTCACGACCTCGCGCCACCGGTCGCGATGGCCGGAGGCCTGCAACCGGTAGTAGATCACCTGCTGGGTCAGCGCGCCTTCGACGACCACATAGCCGTGCGCCGGGAACGTCGTGAGCACGGGGTCAATGCTGTCCGCGGGAGCGGCTGCGGCCAACCGGTTTTCAGGCGACCTCGGTCAGGTCGCGCTGATACCAGGTGCCTGCCTTGCCGCCGAGATCGGCTGGATCGGCCGGCCCGACCGGGACGAACCCGGCCTTGGTCAGCACTCGCTGGGAGGCGATGTTCGCCGTTGAGGTGGCCGCCCGGAGCGTGCGCAGCCCGTGGCGTGCGGCTGCTACCTGGCACAGCTCACGCACGATGGCAGTGGCCATACCCTGGCCGGCGGCGTGCTGCGCGACGCGGTAGCCAAGCCTGGCGGTGCCGCCCTCGGCGAACCACAGGTTGAACCGGCCAAGGACCGAGCCGTCCTCAGCGACGACCACGTAGTACGCGCCGATGCCGGCCTCCTGCTCGGCTATCCACTCGCTGAGCTGCTCGCTGAAGTGGTCGAAGAACTCGTCGCCGCGGTCGGAGATCGACGCAGCGAAGAACTCACGATTCGCCAGCTCGAAGGCCAGCAGGACGGGGCCGTGGCTGGCCTGCAGCCGTTGCAATTCGCGCACCGACGGATTCTACGTGCCTTCATCACGATCTGACCGCAAATGACCAGCCAGGCTTCCGCCTGTACGATCAACCTCATGCCCCGCTTGGTCGTCGCAATGAGCCGGACAACCTGGGCAGAGCTGATGACACCCGCGCTGGTCGCCCGGCTGCGCGCCGTGGCCAGCGTCGACCTGGACATCGTGATCGACGATTTCTCCGGGCCCGGCGCTGCGGCCGCCGTCCAGGGATGCGAGGTCCTGCTGACGGGCTGGGGCGCCCCGCGAGTGGATGTCGCGGCGCTCGACCTGATGCCAGACCTCCGCGCGATAGTGCACGCCGCCGGCACGGTGAAGCACCACCTGACCACCGACGTGTTCACGCGCGGTATCCAGGTAGCCGCGGCCGTGGAGGCCAACGCCATCCCGGTCGCCGAGTTCACGTTCGCCGCGATCGTGCTGGCCGCGAAACGCGCCACCTGGTTCGCACGCGAATACCGGACCCGGCGGGATCTCGGCGTCCGCCGCATGCCGCCGGGCGCGGGCCAGGTCGGCGCGAACGGCATCGTCGTCGGGGTGGTCGGCGCCTCCCGGGTAGGCAGGCTCGTCCTGGACCGGTTGCGCAGCCTGGATGCCCGCGTGCTGGTGTACGACCCGTATCTGGCCGACGCGGACGCGGCCGCGCTCGGTGCGGAGCTGGCTGGCCTGGACCGGCTCGTGCGCGACAGTGACATCGTCACCCTGCACGCGCCGGCGCTGCCGGAAACCCGCAACATGATCGGCCGCGCTCAGCTCACCGCCATGCGCGACGGCGCGGTCCTCATCAACACCTCCCGGGGCGCCCTCGTGGACACCGGCGCGCTGATAGCTGAGCTGGCCAGCGGCCGCATTGAGGCCGTGCTGGACGTCACCGAGCCAGAGCCGCTGCCGC
Source organism: Streptosporangiaceae bacterium (assembly GCA_036495585.1). Lineage (GTDB taxonomy): Bacteria > Actinomycetota > Actinomycetes > Streptosporangiales > Streptosporangiaceae > JAJYUU01. The sequence continues at coordinate 1,547 of DASXMP010000081.1, read as the reverse complement.
CGGACTCCCCGCTGTTTGACCTCCCGAACGTCCAGCTCACCCCGCATATCGCCGGAGCGCTCGGGAACGAAGTGCCGCGCCTGCTCGAGCAGGCGGTCGCAGAGATCGAGCGCCTGGCCGCAGGGCAGCCACTGGCCCATCCGGTCGTGGCCGCTGACCTGGAGAGGATTGCCTGAAAGATGAGCGAGTCATACCCGCCCTACGTGCGCCTGCCTGCGCCGGACCGCGTGCTCTCGCCGTTCACCGGCTGGACTCGCGCACACTGGGAGATGCTCGCCGATCAGTTGCTAGAAGCCGCCGCGCGGCACGCGACGCCCGACTCCGCCCAGTTCCGCCTGCCCGGCCGGCTCAGCCGCTCCGGCCTGGTCTCCGACGGCATCGAGGGGTTCGCCAGGTCGTTCCTGCTGGCAGCCTTCCGCATCGCGGGCGCGGGCGGCTCGGCCGAGGTGAGTCATCTGGTGGCTCGATACGCCGAGGGCGTGGCTGCGGGTACCCGGCGCGGCACCGCCTCCTCCTGGCCCGACATCACCGACTGCTCGCAGCAGATGGTGGAGGCAGCGGCGGTCGCGATCGGACTGCACGAGACGCGCCCGTGGATCTGGGATCAGCTCAGCGGCGCGGCGCAGGACGACGTCCGGGCCTGGCTCGGCAGTTTTGTCGGCAAGCGCACCCATCCCAACAACTGGGTGCTGTTCCAGGTGGTGACCGAGCAGTTCCTGGCCGAGGTCGGGGGGCCGCACGACCCCGCTGAGATCGAGCGGGGCCTGGACGCGATTGAGCAGTGGTATGTCGGCGACGGCTGGTACTCCGACGGCGCTGGACACCACTTCGACTACTACATCGGCTGGGCCATGCACCTGTACCCGCTGCTGTGGTCCCGGATCGCCGCCGCCGGAGACGGCGGCCGCACCAGCGTCTACCGGCAGCGGCTGCGCGAGTTCCTGGCCCAGTACCAGTACTTCTTCGGCGCTGACGGGGCGCCGGTGCACCAGGGCAGGTCGCTGACCTACCGCTACGCCTGCACGGCGCCGCTGTGGCTCGGCGAGCTGTTCGACGCCAGCCCGCTGGAGCATGGCCAGGCCCGCCGGATCGCCTCCGGGGCAGTCCGGCACTTCACCGAGCGCGGCGTGCCGGGCGAGGATGGCCTGCTGAGCCTGGGCTGGTATGAGCCATTCCTGCCGGTCACCCAGACCTATTCCGGTCCGGGTTCGCCCTACTGGGCGAGCAAGGCGTTCGTAGGCTTGCTGCTGCCGGCCGAGCATCCCGCGTGGAGTCAGCCCGAGCGGCCCGGCCCGAATGACGTCGCTGACCAGGTGGCCGCCATGCCGGCCCCGGGCTTCCTGCTGCACAGCACCCGGCAGGACGGCATCATGCGGCTGCTCAATCACGGCAGCGACCATGACGACGACCCGCACTACGCAAAGCTCGCGTACTCCTCGCACACCGCGCCGGGCACGGCCGAGGCAGCCTGGCGGGCAGACGTGGACAACCACATCGCGGTTCTGGCCGCCGACGACACCCCGACCAGACGCCTGGCCATCGAGCGC